>JAZNVZ010000007.1:0-177170 GCA_045593065.1 Candidatus Enterousia sp. | reverse complement strand
GCGACGGTAGTGTTTGGCACCTCGATGTCGACTCATCGCATCCTGGGGCTGGAGCAGGTCCCAAGGGTATGGCTGTTCGCCATTTAAAGCGGTACGTGAGTTGGGTTAATAACGTCGTGAGACAGTTAGGTCCCTATCTACCGTGGGCGTTGGATATTTGAGTGAACTTGACCTTAGTACGAGAGGACCGGGTCGAACGAACCTCTGGTGTACCTGTTGTCGCGCCAGCGGCATCGCAGGGTAGCTATGTCCGGAACAGATAACCGCTGAAAGCATCTAAGCGGGAAGCTGGTCACAAGATAAGATATCCCCATTAGTTCAGTTCTAGACTAGGACATTGATAGGCTGTGTGTGTAAGCCCTGTGAGGGGTTGAGCTTAACAGTACTAATCGAACGATTGACTTTTTATCTTATCGTTTGTTTATTCAAACGGTAATTATGCTTGAAGAGATTGTTGATTTTTTATAAAATTACGATGTGCTGGATTTAATTCTGGTGATTATAGAGCGGAAGTCACCCTCTGTTCCATCCCGAACCAGACAGGGAAACTCCGTATCGCCGATGGTACTTTGGCTTAAGCCACGGAAGAGTAGGTCGTCGCCAGAATTAAGTCCAGTTGGACATAAAAACCGAAATTTACCGCTCAATCGGGCGGTTTTTTTATTGCAAATTTTTTGGCGTACATTACAATAAAATCAAAAACCAAGGGGATAAAAATGTCAAATGTATATCTGGACAACAACAGAATTATGAAAATGCGGGATGTTGACCGCGAATTAAATAAAATCGGCACATGGCGTGAATATGAAAAAGAGATAGTAATAGGTGCGTTGATGGTTTTATTAGGTTCTGCAGCATTGTGTGCGGTTATTAAAAGGTTTCAAAAAAATAATATGTATATAGAAATCGAGGCAAAGAAAACCAAACAAAATAAACAGACTAATAATACCACATATTTTTATCTGGAAAAGCAAGGAAAACAAAGATAATAATCCAACCGCCCGTGTGGCGGTTTTTTATTTACAACATAAGTTTTTTTGATACAATTCACAACATGAATACAGAACAAACAATCCAAGAAATTTTAAACGAAATTCAAAAGATATTGGCTGAGTCCGTTGGACCAAACGACCGTCGTGAATATATGCAAAGTATAGGTGCCAGTAGCCGCGATTGGCATTTTGGACTAACCCCAGAACAAATTATTTCAGATAAAATTCCAGCCCGGGTTGTTGGTTGTACTGGAATTGCAAAGTTATGTTGCAAATTGGCCGCAGACCGTGGAATTAAAGCATTTGTTGTATGTACTGCGAAATATGATGATTGGATGGCTGCCCGGCAAGATAGTAATAAAACAATAAATAATGGTCATCAACTGAATGCGATTGAAATAGACGGAGTTTTGCGTGTGTTTGATGCAGGTTGTCGCCGTGTGCATTTTATCGAAACCAGTTTAAAACCAGGTTCTTTTATAGATGCATTACAAAAGGGTACACAAGATTACATGTTAACTGCGGTTGTACCAGGGGACGAATTTTTGCATATGGATACATATCAAAAATTGTTCAATTTATATATGTCTGGCGATATGAATAATCCAGAATTTACAATAACCCCAGAATCCATTTAACGCGCCGCCCGCGTGGCGGTTTTTTTATTTGTGGTATTTTTATAGAATACTTGACAATTATCATTTTTGGCGTATATTTTGGTTCGTGATAAACAAAAGGGAAAAACAAAATGAATCAAAATGTGAAATATGGTTTGCGTTATGGAACTGCAGCATTATTGGCATGCGTTGGTGCCTTTTGTGGTTTGTATGCTTTATCTTATTTGTATGCGGAATCTGAATACAAAAAAGAAATGCAAGAAATAGATAAAGAAATTACAAAATACGAACAAGCCCAAAACCGCGCGCAACAGGCAAAAACTTGCAGTTATATTATGCAGCGCTAATTTGTACCGAATCGGCTTGACAACACGACATGGTTTGTTAAGATTGAATTGTAAATACAACAACCAAGGGGTTGGGCATGTTTAGACGACTGCTTGCATTCCGGGTCCCATGTGTAGAGGCAAAATTTGCTGGGGGCGGGTTTACAACCAAAGTTGTATTTCATAAATCAGCAAACATAATAATTCATGTTTTGCACCAGTTTCGATAAATATTGACCGTTGACTTTTGTCAGCGGTTTTTATTTTCGAAAAATTAACAACCGCTAAAACCAAAAGGATGTGGTATGAACAAAAAGACGAAAGCCGAAAGAAAACAGGAAGCATCAGACACAATGAGTGTTTTACTGGGTGTGATGTTGATGTTGGGAATATCTGTGGGCGGAGGATATGGTTTGATCAAGGCTGACCAGGCTTACCAAAACTCACACAACACCAAAATCAGTTTATTAGATTATGCCGTTGATCAAATGATACATTAAACCAAATAAACCGCCCATTGGGCGGTTTTACTTTTAACAAATTAACCAAAAGGCTGCGATGCTGGCAGATAAACAAATTTCAAAGGTTAAATAAAGCGAGGCTGCTATGAATCAAAAATTTAAAAATAACATGAGTATGCTAGGCGAATTGTTAGTAAAATTTGCGGTTGGCATTGTGATTGCTGGTGGAATAACAATAGCAATCGGTGCGCCAATCATAAAATTTCAAGAAAAGCAAATAGAAAAAAAGGTGGAAATATACCGACAAGCCGGCCATACAGAACAAGAAGTAGCAGAATACAGACAAATGTTAAGAGATAAATTGTGGATAAACTTAAGCCACGATAGGTCGTAATTAAAAATAAAACCGCCCAAAGGGCCTAACTTTCGAAAAGTTTGTGAAAGCAAGGTTTGTTTCAGGCGGTTTTTCATGCAACGCCACCAACACTTGGGTTATCGGGACATTGCTGGTCTTTTTGACCCCCGTGCCCTAAGCAATACTTTTGGGTCGGCTGTGTTGTCATCAAGACACCCATATTATGCAGTATTTTAATTAAATGTGCCACAGGTACTATTTCACAAAATTTTTACACAAACATATTGACAAATATAAATTTTAGTATTATATTATATCTCAGTTAGAGGGTAAAATACACAATGAATGACAAAATGTTGTATTTAATAGGCGGTGCAAATGGCAGTGGTAAAACCACGCTGGCCAAAGAATTATTGAAACAGTATCCTGAATTGCAATTTATGAATGCCGATGAAATTGCGGCAGAATGCGGATTAAATTCTATTGACGCAGGACGCATTGTATTAAACAAAATGCGTAATGCGCTGGATACAGGGGTTTCGTTTATTTGGGAAACAACATTGTCTGGGGGGTATCAAAAGAAATTTTTGCGTATGGCGCATGATGCAGGATACTCTGTTATCTTTTCGTATGTCGCATTGGCAACCCTAGATCAAAATGTGGCGCGTGTTCAACAACGCGTTGCGCTGGGTGGACATGATGTTCCTGTGGATATTATTCGCCGCAGATACGAATCCAGCAAAACAAACTTTGCCACAACATGTGAAATATCAGACAGTTGGATTGAATACTATAACGGCGATAAAAAAATTATCGAAATCGAACGCGGAGGGACCGATTACGGTATGTTCGAAGAAATCAAATGGTTGGCAAACTGTGGCGCGGCGCGTGCACAATTTGTCGCCGAACGGGCGGGATTAACCCCAATGTATATCAATTTTCGCAACACAGAATATGCCACCAGGTAAATGTTGCGGTTTTGCTTGCATTTGGGAAAATCTATTCTATAATTGGGGGGCAACAGAGAGAGAACAACAAAAAAAGGAAACAAAAAAATGAAAAAAATTGTTCTGGTCTCTGTATTGTGCGGATTGGTTGCGACACCTGGATTTGCAACACGTTTTCAAGATACAAGTGATAATTGCAATTTGGATGCAATGATGAATCAATTAAACAATGCAACCGCTGAAAATCGTGCTGTTATAACAGAAATTAAATGCGATACCCCATCAATGATGAATGGTGGCGATTATTTTGAATATGTCGAAGATGTTAAAATGGAACAGGTTACTACCAGCGAAGTTTTTGTTCACCAGGCAAAACGTGAACAACCAAAACGCGTTGAACAACCAATGTACCGTGTCCAAGAACAACCAATGACCAGATATGTCGAAACAGTCGTTTATACATATGATTGTGGCGATGATGACTGTTGCGATTGTGATGATGATTGCTGTGATTGCGGTGCAGATGAACCAGTTGAAGAAGTAAAACCGATTGTTGTTCCTGCGCAACGCATTGATATTGAAAAAATTGCAGACAGTGATTTGAAATAAAAACAAATTCTTGATAAATCTGCCGCAAAATGGCAGATTTATTTACATGAACAAAAACACAAAAGGAGATGTAAAAATGGCAAGCAAAATTTGGGAAAATCATAAATCAGATTTTTTAATCACATTTGGTGGGTTGGCTTTGGCGGCTGCGATTATTGGTGCAGGTTTCGGTATTAATAAATATAAAGAGGTTAAACACATTCGTGAACAACAAGCCAAAACTGCTGTGGATTCTGTAAATGCGGTCCAAGATACAGTTGTGTTTAATGCAACACAAAACCAAAAATAATACCAACGGGGATTCCAGGATGAACGATATAAAATTTCCATCAAATTGGAATTCTTTGACAGATATTCAATCGTTGCAATATGCGTCAATTTTGGTACAAATGTGTGAACAATATAATATTGTTGCACGCGGTGATGAATTTCATTTGTCCAGACAGGTCGCAGGATTGGATGGAATAAAATACACCGAAAAAATTGTTATTCAACCAATGGTGCCCAATGAATATGTTTCTGGATACATTGTAAACGGACGTGAATTTTATTTTCCATTGGACAAACATTTGGTTGCCAATATTTGTGCAAAATGCAGAAAATTATTACAAAGATAAAAAAATGCCGGTAAATGCCGGCGTTTTTTTATATTTTGCCGATAAAAATTGTATATAAAAATGCCGGGAAATTTTTTGTCTGGCGTATAAAAAAATGCTTGCAAAAACACCTGTTGCCGTGCATAATTTCCTGGCAAAAATAATACAAGATAGTAAAGGAGCAACCATGAGTCAAAAATGGGTTTATACTTTCGGGAATGGTAATGCCGAAGGTCGCGCCGATATGCGTAATTTGCTGGGTGGCAAAGGTGCAAATTTGGCAGAAATGAATTTGGTTGGTTTGCCGGTGCCTGCGGGGTTCACGGTAACAACTGATGTTTGTACATATTATTATGAAAACGGGCAAACATATCCGTCTGATTTGATGGACCAGGTTCGTGCCGGTGTTGCACATATTGAAAGTATTATGGGTAAAAAATTTGCTGATATGGCAAATCCATTGTTGGTATCTGTGCGTTCTGGTGCGCGTGTTTCTATGCCTGGTATGATGGATACTGTGTTGAATTTGGGTTTGAATGACGAAACAGTCCAGGCATTGGCAAAACATTCTGGAAACGAAAGATTCGCGTACGATTCTTATCGCCGTTTTATTATGATGTTCAGTGATGTTGTGTTGGGTGCAGACATCAATTTGTTCGAACACAAATTAGAAGAAATGAAAGAGGCCAAGGGCTACAAGGTCGATACAGAATTGACCGCCGATGATTTGAAAGAATTGGTTGAACAATTCAAAGAAATCGGCAATCAAATTGGCAAAGTATTCCCCCAAGACCCATGGGAACAGTTGAAATTGGGAATTGGCGCGGTGTTCGGTTCTTGGATGTCTAAAAAGGCAATCACATACCGTAAATTGAATAACATTCCTGGTGATTGGGGAACTGCGGTTAATGTCCAGGCAATGGTGTTTGGAAATTCCGGTGATGATTCTGCAACTGGTGTGTGTTTTTCGCGCGATCCGGCCACTGGCGAAAACAAATACTATGGTGAATATTTGATTAATGCCCAAGGCGAAGATGTGGTGGCGGGTATTCGTACCCCACAACCAATGAGCAAAGACGATTCTGGTCGTGTTTCATTAGAAGAAGCAATGCCCGCAGTTTACAAAGAATTGTGCGATGTTCGTGAAAAATTGGAAAAGCACTATAAAGACATGCAAGATATGGAATTCACAATCGAACATGGTAAATTGTGGATGCTGCAATGCCGTAACGGTAAACGCACGGCGGCGGCTGCTGTCCGTATGGCGGTTGAAATGGTGAACGAAGGATTGCTCACCAAAGAAGAGGCGATTTTGCGCGTTGGTGCCGACCAATTAAATCACTTGTTGCACCCGATGTTGGACCCAAAAGCAGAAAAGAAAGTTATTGCAACTGGGTTGCCTGCATCCCCTGGGGCTGCGGTGGGTATGGCGGTCTTTAATGCCGAAGATGCTGAAAAATGGGCGGCAGACGGCAAAAAGGTTATGTTAATCCGTTTGGAAACATCACCCGAAGATATTGCTGGTATGAATGCAGCCCAAGGTGTGATTACTGCGCGTGGTGGCATGACATCACATGCGGCGGTGGTTGCCCGTGGTATGGGAACACCATGCGTATCTGGGTCAACGGATATCAAAATCGATTATGTGTCTAAAACGATGACTTGTGCATCTGGTGTTGTTATCCACGAAGGCGATTGGGTGTCTATTGATGGTGCGCGCGGTGAAATTATATTGGGCGCAGTTCCAACTGTATCTGCATCATTGACAGGTAATTTTGGTACATTGATGCAATGGGTTGATGAAATCAAAGATTTGGCTGTCAAGGCAAATGCTGAAACGCCAAAAGACGCAAAACAAGCGCGTGATTTTGGCGCCCAAGGTATCGGCCTGGCGCGTACAGAACACATGTTCTTTGACCCATCCAGAATTCAAGATATGCGCGAAATGATTTTGGCTGATGACGAGGCCGGTCGCCGTGCAGCATTAGATAAATTGTTGCCATATCAACGCGCTGACTTTGTTGAATTATTCAAGATTATGGATGGGCTGCCTGTTACAATTCGTTTGATTGACCCACCATTACACGAATTCTTGCCGCACACTGAACCAGAAATGCAAGAATTGGCGAAACATATTGGTAAATCTTTGGAATTCGTAAAATCGCGTAGCGAAGCATTGCGTGAATCCAACCCAATGTTGGGTCATCGTGGTTGCCGCCTGGCGATTACATATCCAGAAATCTGTGAAATGCAAACACGCGCAATTTTGTCTGCGGCAATCGAATGCAAAAAGGCGGGTGTCAAAGTATTCCCAGAAATCGAGGTTCCATTGGTGGGTTCTAAAAAAGAAGTTGATATTGTTAAAACAATTATCGATGCAACAGCGGCGGCGTTATTCGCAGAAACCGGCGACAGTGTTGATTACACAGTTGGTTCCATGATTGAATTACCGCGTGCTGCACTGTTGGCAAACGAAATCGCGGAAAGTTGCGAATTCTTTGAATTTGGAACAAACGATTTGACACAAACGACATTGGGTATGTCCCGTGACGATACTGGTAAAATCTTGGATGAATATCGTGCACGTGGTGTTTATGTTGCTGACCCATTTGCATCTGTGGACCAACTGGGTGTTGGTTTGTTAATCAAAGATGCGGTTGAAAAAGCACGCAGTGTCAAAGGCGATAAAATCCACTTGGGTGTTTGTGGTGAACATGGTGGCGACCCTGCATCTATTGAATTCTTCCACAAATGCGGATTTAATTCAGTATCATGCAGTCCGTTCCGTGTGCCAATCGCGCGTTTGGCGGCGGCGCAAGCGGCGGTCAAATTCCCACGCAAAAAATAAAATTGTGATGGCAAGAAACAAAAAAACTCTCACAAAAGTGAGAGTTTTTTGTTATAATATACAGGCGCAATCACAAGGGAATTTAATCATGATAAACAAAAAAACACAAATGTTGCCAACATCGCTTTGGAAGTTTTATTTACAATACGCATTTCGTGGATATGGCTGGATAATTGGTATATGGGCGTTGGTGGTATTGATAATGATGTTTGACAATGTATTGTTCCCATTTTATCAAAAGTGGTTAGTAAATGCCTTGGAAACGCCAATTCCGTACGGAACAACATGGTTGGAACATATTTTGCCAACGATTATTTTAATTGTCGTATTGGATATAACATTAATGTTTTGCCTGATATTACGGTGGATGTTTTTTCAACATTGGGCACCCCAAGTCACGCAAAAAATATCAACTGTATTAACAAATTATACTCAATCACAAAGTATGTCTTGGTGGGTATCCAGATTGCCTGGCAAAGTTAATCAACAAATTAATTATATCCAGGCCGTTCCAGATATGATGAATGTTGTATGGTGGTGTTGTTGTTCTTTGTTAATGATTATTATAAATTCTGGGATGTTATTTCGTGTAAATTTATATGTCGCAATAATGTTTTTATTTGCATTTGCTTTTCGCGTTTTGTTTGCCTGGAGAATGCGTAAAAAATTGAAAAACGCATCCGAAGAAAAAGCAAACGCACAAAGTACATTATCTGGTAAATTGGTGGACAGTCTTGCCAATTATGCGATTGTAAAATCATTTTCTGGGATAAAACGCGAAGAAAAATACCTAGAAACTCATCGTAAAAAACAAATCAACACAACAATTCGTTTCGCATTTTTGAACCGTTTGTTCTGGGGAATCCCCGGCGCTTTGTGGAGTATTTTTTTTGGTGGAACATTGTTCTTTTGTTCCATGTTGTATTTTCGTGGTGAAATGACAATCGCAGACATTGTGTTTACGATTGGTGTGTTTTTCTCTGTTATGGGGTCGATTGGAATGTTGATAAATCAAATTCCAGATATTATCGATAAAATCAGCAGCGCAGCAAAATCATATCGCGAATTAGTTGGTGCGATTGCTGTGTCTGATATTGATAATGCGCCTGATTTAATTGTAGATAAAGGTAAAATCGAATTTAAAAAGGTGTCTTTTAAATACAAAAAGAAAAATGTTTTACAAGATTTTAATTTAACAATTAAACCTGGTGAACGTGTTGGAATCGTCGGGTTGTCTGGTGCAGGTAAAACAACACTGGTGAATTTGTTAATGCGTTTTTATGACCCAAATAATGGTGCGGTTTTGATTGACGGTCAAGATATTGCAGGTGTATCGCAAAGTTCTTTACGTGAAAATATTTCTTATATTCCTCAAGAACCAACAATGTTTAATAGAACAATTTTGGAAAATATAGAATATGGTCGTCCTGGTGCAACATTAAAAGAAATCAAGGCCGCTGCCGTAGAGGCATCTGCCGATGAGTTTATACGCGGAACCGAGAAGAAATATAATTCTATGGTTGGTGACCGTGGTATCAAGTTGTCTGGTGGTCAGCGTCAAAGAATTGCTATTGCGCGTGCATTCTTGAAAAATGCCCCAATTTTGATTTTGGACGAAGCGACATCTGCGCTGGATAGTGAAACCGAGGTCGCAATTCAAAACGCATTTGATAAATTGTCTGCGGGTCATACAACATTGGTTATTGCGCACAGATTATCGACTTTGCGTAATATGGATCGGATTATTGTATTGGACAAAGGGCGCGTTATTGAATCTGGGACTCATACTGCATTATTGCGCAAGCGTGGTTTGTATGCAAAATTGTGGAAAATGCAATCAGGCGGATTTTTACAAGAAAAATAGTTGACCGTTCGTTTTATAAAGTTCTATGATTGTGTCGTAGGAAAACAATCTTTAACCCAAAAGGATGGAAAAATGAAAAAAATATTCTTGGCGAGTGTAATCTGCGCAATGGGCGCAATGTCAACTGCGAACGCTGGTTGGTTCAGTGATTTGTTCAAAAAAGATGCCGAACCACAAACTTTGAGCGAGGCCTGCAATTCTGATGAAATCACGGCTGTATGCCCAGATATTTTGTTAGGCGATCAAACATTGGCGGGTTGCTTGGGCGAAAATGTAAAATCTTTGTCCAGAAAATGTGCGAAATATGTTAAAAAATCTATCAAAGAAAACAAAGATTTGGTTTTGGAACAAAAAGACACAGCGGTAAATACTGCAACAGAACAGGTTGAAACTGTGAAAAATGCGGTTGATGAAAAAAAGGCAGAAAATGCCGCGGCTAAACAGGCAATCAAAGAAAAAAAGGCAACAATCAAGGCAAATGCCAAGGCGGTAGGCAAAGAATTCAAAGATGCGGCCAGGGCTGTTAAAAACGATGCGGTTGAAACAGGAAAATCTGTAAAATCCATTGTTACAGAATAAAAAACGCCCATTTGGGCGTTTTTTTTGTCGGCATTGCCGACATAGTATTTGAAATCTCGCTGTAACAAAGTGAAAGTGGATGAACTTTGAACTCTGTAATTTGCTCTTTACATGGCCGAACGAAAAATGTTATAATTGTTTTAAGTGAAGGAATTTTTATAAAAAAATGGCAGAAATATGCCGTTTTGGGGAGAAACTGATGAAAAATCAAAATGTGGCAAACGCATGCAAAAATGCAATCGGCACAATGTTTTTGTTGGCTGGTGCATTCTTTATTTGTTCAACACTGGTGTCTATGCGCACGGTGTTGGCGGACCCGATTGCGCCTGCAAACGCGACACAATCGCGTGTTGCGCCGGCGCGCGCTGCATCTGGGCGTACGGCAACAAATACGCGCGCAACTGCATCGCGCAGAATTTCATCGCGTGGGACAACGGCGCGTACGGCGACATCGCGTGCTGCTGTGGTAAATAACGAACAGCGCACAACCCCATCACGTAGTATTAGAACCCGCAGTGTCAGTGTACGCAGTGTGAATGATAATATCGCAACTGTTCCTGTGGCGGGTCGTTCGACAGTTGGTGCAACGCGTTCTGTATCATCGCGTGGCAATGTTAACAATAATACAACAATGCGCGGAATTTCTGCGCGTAACAACAGTCGTGTTGTTGCGCGTGCGGCGAACACATCTGCGCGTGTTGGTGTTGTTGGTACAGGTATGCGTTATTCAACAAATACAGGATTAAATGTTTCTTATTTGACCAGTAAATTGTATACAGGAAATTATTCCAATATTATTGATTCTACAACTGGGATGATTTCTGCCGATGCATACAGTACATGTTTGGAATCTTATTATACATGTATGGACGAAATCTGCACCGCGCGCAGTGATACCAAGGGTCGGTGTTCTTGTGCGGGTCGTGCAACAAACTTTTTAAAGGCCGAGGCCGAACTGGAACGCGCCAACGAAGAATTAATTCAGTTGTCGGGCCAGTTGGCTTTATTGGTTTCCAGCAAGGGCAAAGATGTCAGCGAGGCATTCAAATTAACCGATGCTGAAAAGGTTATGAACTGTGTATCGTACAAAGATATGATTGCACAATATGGCTCTGGGTCTGCAACGGCTGATCCGAACAAGGTGCGCGATTGGTGTTATGCACACGGTTTTTATACCGATAATTGTAGTCAGCCATCATATTGTACAGATAACACGGTGGATGGGTTTAATATAAATAATATTGATGGTTCATCCAGTGATATTTTGGCATCGTTAAAGGCATGGGCAGATGCCAAGGATTTGGCAAAACAATTTATATCCAGTGATACCAATAATTTGTTGAGTCAATATACCACGGTTTCCGGTGTTGTTAATGGATTGGCGGGGATAACATCAACGGCTGATGCGTCCCAGGCGGCATTGGATACATTGGCAAACAAATGGGGTTATGAATTGTTTGAATACGCGCACAACAATGTTTGTGGTCGCGTGTTGGATTCGTGCTTTAACGGTATATACGAGGCGTGCGGAACCCCGCCGTCTGGTACAGATTCTGCGGGCAATAAAATCGGTAAATGCGCAAACGGCGCATCTGGTTCTTGCCCATATAATTACAACAGTGCGATTTCTGTAAAAACAACTGTTGATGGTTCGGACGATGTTACATTAAACGAACGTGGCGTAACCGGTTCAACAACATCCAGTTCGGCAACATGCTTTGGTTATACCAATACATCGGGCGACCCATACGCATCTTTGCGTGGGCCTGTGGCTGATGCCCGCCGTTCAATTATGCAGAAATATTTATTGGATTCTAATGCGGCATGCGATACATACGGTGCGGCATTGAAAAATACTGCACAAAACATCAACTATCAAAAAATTGCGGCTGAACAGGCATTGCGCCAAAAACGTTTGGAATTCTATACCGAAGAAGAAACAACGATTTTGAATAATGCGATTGCTGCAGCATCAAACTTTGATGAATGTATCAGTGAAATTTTGGATTGTTATGAAACCAACGCGGATAACAGTACATCCAGTGGTGCTAAATGGACCGAGGCACGCATAAAAACATATTGTGCCCAGGTTTCCAATGTTCCGCATTGTTATGAAGAAATGATTTGTAATCCATCAACGGCACAGTTCAAGGCGATTATTGATGTTCAAGATAGCACATCTTGTTCAAACAGCCAAGAATACAAAGACAATACATGTCGTAACATTGTTACATTGAATGAAATTCTCAAAGGTACAGGTGTATCGCCTGTGTTGATTGCGGCGGGCGGCACGGGTAATTCTGCGGGATTCCGTGAACGTTGCTTGCTGGATGCCGGAATTGGCGAAATTCGTGATTGGTCATTGGATTCTATTGGAAACACCAATGTCAGATGCACTTTGACAGAATTGCGTAACTTGGATCCTAATGCATCGGCCGGGTATAAAACTTCATCCAGCGCCCAATCATGCGAATATGTAACATCGTGTAATACAGGTTATGCTTTACAGAACAATAGCTGTGTATTTGCCAATGTTGATTGTGCTGATGAAATCACTGGTGCGGATGTTGCGTACAGAACATGGGATAACGGTGTGCTGACAACCTGTCAATTACAAGAATGTAAGGACAATTATACAAAACAGGGCAATACATGCGTTGCTGATACCATTGACTGTGCCCCAGGTGTTTTGAATGGATTAAATGCTGCAACCGGGACACAGACATGGAATGGCACTGCATGGACTGCTTGCCAGATAGAGGCATGTATTAGTGGTTATCATAAAGAAAACAATACTTGTGTGCCAAACACAAGAAATTGTGACCCAATGCCAGAGCATGCCGGATTGGGGACACAAACATGGACTGGAACTGCATGGGGCGAATGCCATGTAACATGGTGTGATACCGGGTATGCTGTTAACACGGATAACACTGGTTGCGTTGCGGAATAGCCCAGTTTAAAATCAACAAACAAAAACCCGGCATTTGCCGGGTTTTTTAATTTCATTTTTTTGTTCCGCCACATGGTGTCAGCCCGTGGGGATGGGGGCGCGTAGCAGTGGCGGGGGTATACAAAAACACATCCGTGTTTTTTGTTTATACGAATGTTTGCATAAAATTTTCGACAAAATGCTTGACATATATATAAAAAATGTTAAGATTTGCATAAAGTTTTAGACAAAACCGTCAAAACAAAAACAAGAACAAATAGCGTAAAGGTTAAAAAATGGCAAATTTTGCAATCTTTCAAACAGGTGGCAAACAATACCGTGTGCAAAATGGCGATACGATTAAGGTCGAAAAAATCAACGCCGATGGCGATATCGAATTCGACAAGGTCTTGATGTTGGGCGATAAAATCGGCAACCCATATGTCGCAGGCGCGCGTGTTATTGCAACTGTGGTTGAACAAAAACGCGATGACAAGGTTTTGGTGTTTAAAAAGAAACGCCGTCAAAACTATCGTCGTACACGTGGACATCGTCAATACCTGACCGTATTGAAGATTAAGGAAATCAAGGGCTAAGGAGTTTGAACTATGGCACACAAGAAAGCTGGTACCTCTACTTCGAACGGACGCGATTCTGCGGGTCGCAGATTAGGCGTTAAAAAATCTGGTGGCGCGCGTGTTATTCCTGGCAATATCATTATTCGCCAACGTGGCACGGCGGTTCATCCTGGATTGAATGTCGGTATGGGTAAAGACCACACAATATTTGCAAAAATTGCGGGTATCGTGAAATTCAAACGCGGATTAAATGACCGCAAGACGGTTTCTGTTATTCCTGCGGATGAAGCAAAATAATCCAAACCGCCCAATCGGGCGGTTTTTTTATGTACTTTGCTCTTTTTTCTGTCTTTGTTTTGTGATATAATTATCACATATATGAGGAATGTTTTTTTATGTATTTTTACGGTGTTATTATTTGCACCCGCTGATTTGATTGCGGCGGGGACGGCATCGGCACGCGCCACGAATCGTAATGACATGACATTTGACGCATCACGCAATGCAGCAACGCGTTCAACAAAAAACACACGTTCTGGTGCCAATTCAAACATCAATGTCGGTACATCCAGAACAGAAAAATCTGGGAATCGCGGTACGGATGTTGTGTCGCGTCCACAAATGGATTCTGGGAAACGGTCTGTTTCTGGGCGCAGTGCGGAAAACACTGTGTCGCGCAATACACGCGCAACATCGGTTGTATCACGTATTCTGGACAGGGGACAACAAAATAATGTAAGGCAACGCAGGCAATCAAATGTTGCGCACACAATCGAATCTGTGGCGGAACCTGTTAATGATACGATGCGCAACGAAACAGTTGAACGGATTGTGGCAAATCGTGCCGCAACCAATACCAAGGACAAAAAGATTTCTGCGGCGGATATTGCCAATGTCAAAGAGGTTATGGAACAAACATCGTCTTTGAACAAATCTTGTCAAGAACAATACAATGAATGTATGGACCAATTCTGTGCGGTGGTTGATACAAATCAAAAACGGTGCAGTTGTTCTGCAAATCTATCCAAATATGCCAATGTGCAAAAGGCGGTTACAAACGCAAACAACGAATTAAATTCTGTGGCGCAAAGAATTCGTTATGTAGGATTATCTGCAGATGAAATCCGTGCCATCATGACCGAGACCGAGGCCGAGGCCGCCCTGGATAAAAACAAAGATACATCAGAAACGCGCAGTATGTTGAGTGATATTGAAAAATTAATCAAAGACCCAACAACAAATGTCAGTTTGGTTGGTGATAACGAATTTGGTCTGGATTTGGACTTGGATTTTTCTGGCGATACTGCCGATATGTTCAGTTTGGATTTCTTGGACGGCAACAATGACGGTATTTCCAGTAAACGCGGCACGGCGTTATACAATGCCGCAAAAAAACGTTGCAAGGCCATTTTGAATACTTGCGTTGATGTTGGTGCGACATCTAATCAAATCACTGGGAATTACGAATTGGCGATTGATAAAGATTGCATTGCGTACGAACAGGGTTTGAATAAAATGAACGAAACATTGAAATCTAATGTGCGCAGTGCTGGTTTAATGTTGCAAAAGGCGCGTTTGGCGGTGATGCAAAATAAAAATCAATACGACCCCAAGGGCTGTGTCGCTGCATTGGAAACATGTATGACCGATGACATGGTGTGCGGTTCTGATTATGTAAAATGTTTAGACCCAACCAAAAGATACATCGATGAAAATGGTAATGTTGTTTTGGGCCAAGATATTACAAACATCACGGAATTTATGACAAGGTTTAACAATGCTGCGATTGATAATTCAAAATTACAAGGTGTGCAGTCTGTCAGTATAAATGAAGAATCTTGCAAATCAAATAATAATAATGATGGTGCATGCGTGATTAAATATCTGTTATCAAAAATTGGCACGGGCGCAACCATCAAAGACGGTGGGCTGTGTCGTGCGGTGTTGGATAAATGTCAACAGCATACATATAATTTATCTGGGGAAAAATATAACCCATATAATGATATTGTTGTGAACTATGTCCAACGCGCAATGGTAAATATTAAATCGTTTCAACAAAAAATTATTTCTGATTACGCATCAACTTGTATGACCGATGTTGCAACTTGTTATAATCAACAGGTGACCCAGGTTAATTCTTGGTCGTCTGTGGCATCTGTTAACAGTATCAAGGGTGTTATGACTGGGGCATGTCGTAATGTTGCATTAACTTGTGCGTATGCGGTATTCGATAATATGTGCACTACAAATGGTGAAATTACTCAGGGTATGGCAAATGCTACAAACTGGGTGTTGCAATCAACAGACAGCCCAACCACAACAGCCAATAATGAAGAATGCACGCCATGTGATGCCAACCATCAAGCGGCATGTATCGAAGGTATTTCTGAAATATTCTATCAATCGTTGTTATGTCCAGAAAATTCTACATACGATAGCGATTGCGCCGAAGAATCAATCAAAAATCGTGTCAAAAATGGTTGCGCAAACACGCAATGCAGATGCAATGACGGATATTCAACATGGAATAATTCGTGCGTAACAACATGCCCAGATGACCAGTATCGTAGTGAATTAGGTTCGTGTACAGAATGCAACAATGGTTCCCTGAGTGGTGCAGACACAGTCGCAGGAACAGAAGCCAATTCTTGCAGTGTAAACGAATAAAATTTTAATCTGCCAAAATTTTTTCCATAAATTTATTGTGGTTATCTAATTCATCCGCATGCGCTGGGAAATGGCGGTGTGGAAAGTTTCCGCCGATTTTTGGGTGTTTTAATAATGCGGCATGTTGTTCGGCAATTACATCATGAATATCTGGCGCAGGCGCAGTATTTTCCAATTCTAAATAAACCTTGGCCAGAATTTCTGCGTCAATTAACGCGCCGTGTGCATCTGCACGCGCAGTCAGCGACACCCCAAACCATTTTGCCAATGCGTCCAAAGTATATGCCTTTGGACCAAATACACGATTGCGCGCAATAACAATAGAATCGCGTTGTTGTTCGCGCGAAATTTGTGGTAATCCCAACCGCGATAATTCAAAATTTATAAATGGAAAGTCAAAATCAAAACCATTATGTGCAACAATCGGGGCATCACCAATAAATTGTAAAAACTTTGGTGCAATTTCGCTCATTTTAGGTTTGTCTTCCAAAAACGCATTTGAAATTTTATGCACCATATATGTTTCTGGCGGAATGATTTTTCCTTCGGGATTTATATATTCATGAAATGTGTTATCCGTCAATTTGCCATCAACCAATTCCACCGCACCGATTTCAATGCAACGGTCGCCACGCGCCCATTCAAACCCAGTTGTTTCAATATCAAAACAAATAATTCTTGTCATAATTTCACCATATAAAAATAGATTGAGATAGTCAATTTTTTTGTATTATAATAAACCCGTGAAATTAAATCTAGAAAATCTTAACGATGCCCAATTACAGGCAGTATACGCAACAGACGGCCCAATTTTAGTATTGGCGGGGGCGGGAACTGGCAAAACGCGGGTTTTAACCACGCGCGTTGGATATATTTTGTCGCAAAAATTGGCGGCGCCATGGCAAATTTTAGCGCTGACTTTTACTAACAAGGCCGCAAACGAAATGAAAAATCGTCTGGATGTAATGGGCGATGGGGCTTTTTCTGCGCGTGATATTTGGTGTGGAACATTTCATTCAATTTGTTTGCGTATTTTGCGTTCGAATTACGCAGCGGCAGGATTGCGGCCTGATTTTTTAATCTATGGCGAAGACGACCAAAAAAATGTTATTAAAAAAGTTTTAGCTGATTTGAATATAACAACCGCTAAAAAGCCCGCTGAATACATGGAAGAGTTTTCCAGGATAAAGGACCGCGGAATAACACAAAACGATGTCCAGAACCGTGTTTTTAATGCGTATAACGATGAATTGTTGCGAATGGGGGCGGTGGATTTTGGTGATATTATATTAATGACATTGAAATTGTTTGAATCGAATCCTGGGGTTTTGGCAAATTATCAACAGCGGTTTAAATACATAATGGTTGATGAATTCCAAGATACCAATGCCGCACAAATGCAATTACTGACATTATTAACCCGTGGTATTGAAAAACCGAACATATGTTGTGTGGGCGATGACGACCAATCTATTTATTCTTGGCGTGGTGCAGAAATTAAAAACATTTTAGATTTTGAAAAGAAATTTCCAGGCGCAAAAATCATTCGGTTGGAAATAAATTATCGCAGTACTGGGAATATATTGGGGGCGGCAAATTCTTTAATTCGTCATAATAACGACAGATTGGGCAAGAATTTGAAAACCACGGTTGCCGGTGGGGATGGTGAAAAGATTTATGTGTTTACATTGTCAACCGATTTGGACGAGGCACGATTTATCGCAGATGCCATCATCCAAGGTGGTCAAGATTATAACCAAAATACAGTTTTAATTCGTTCTGGTAATTTATCGCGTTTATTCGAAGAAGAATTTGCGCGCCGCGGGATTCCGTATCGTTTGATTGGTGCAACTAAATTTTATGACAGAATGGAAATTCGCGATGCTGTTTGCTATATTCGGCTGTTGGTGCATCCGTTTGATGATATGTCTTTTTTGCGTATAATTGGTAAGCCACGGCGTGGATTTGGCCCATCTGCAATCGATAAATTGCGTAATTTTGGAACGGATTTAATGACTGGATTGCGCGCATGTCCGTTCAAAGGAAAACAGCAAGAAGCGGCAACAGAATTTTTATCTGCATTTGATTTTGATTGGGAAAACATGTCGCCGCGGGATGCGGTACAAACATTGTTGGATAAATCTGGGTACATCAAAATGTGGCAAGAATCCAAAGATGCCGATGCCCCCGACAGATTGGCAAACATCCGCGAATTGATATCTGGTGTGGTTGCGAAATATGATTCCTTGCAGGATTTTTTGGAACAGGCCGCATTAATGATGACAGATGATAATGATGCACCTGATGTATTAAATAATAATGCTGTGAACATTATGACGATACATGCCGCCAAGGGTATGGAATTCGATAATGTGTTTTTGCCTGCCGCCGAAGAAGGTGTGTTTCCAAATGAAAAATCTATAAATGACGGTTCTTTGGAAGAAGAACGCCGCCTGGCATATGTTGCGATAACGCGTGCAAAAAAAATCATGGTGATAACAAATGCAGTGTCGCGGTTGATGTATGGTACGCGCCAATATAACGCCCCCAGTCGTTTTATCAGTGAAATAGACAATGCGTATTTGAATATTGGCAATTCTAATATGCGTTCGCATCAATCCACATACAGTTCAAATCAGTACAGTAAAAAGCATACGGCAGAACCGCGCAAAACATTGGTTGGTCGCCAGGCACGCCACAGTGAATATGGCACAGGCGTGATTATCGAAGAAGGCACAGGTATATTAACCATCGCATTTGGTGCGCGCGGTATCAAAAAAATTGCCCGTGATTTTGTTGAAATTATATAATTATTTTTTCTTGGTTAAATTACGAAATGTTTGCCAATTTTTCTTGGTTTGTGTCCACAGGCGCGATACATCCTTGTTAACCTGGTCGCCAAATTCAGTATTGATTTTTCCGCCCCAATTTTCGGCCAAACTTTTTGCTTTGTCGGCCATATAGCACACCAACAACAATGACAAAATCACAATGATTGTTCCGTTTAATCCATCGATTTGCATAGATTCAAACACTTTGCCTGTTTCAGGGTTTACAATAAAACTCAGCAGCGACATAGATACCCCAATGGCAATTCCCAAACAAATAAAATATAAAATCGCTTGAATAATTCGATTTATTTGTGTGCTAATTTTTTCTGTTTTGAATATGTCCAAGAACGAATTAAATATATCGCCTGCAACACCCTTGTATTTTGTTTTTGCGGTGGTTTCTGCAATCGCCGTAAACGGCAATAATAACAATCCTAAAAACAAATCGGCAACAACCCCCAATGTTATAAACAAAAATTTCCAAATACATTTCAGTGCCAAATATGTGATATATCCACCCAACAAAAATGTCAGTAAACTGACCCCTATGCCAGACACAAGCATTTTCCAACCAATTTCAATAATTGTAACGAAAAATGCAGACATTTGGGACGGGATGCACAACAATCCTGCGGTAGAATTTGAAGTGTCTTTTAAACTGTCAATTAATCCACTGGTAATAGTTTCGTTTTGTGTGTTTGGTAATGTGTTTGCGATATTTGTTATGGCATATTGTTTAATTGCATCGCATGTGTCTGGCACACTATATCCAACGACACTGGTAATACCTTGCCATATTGTATGGGATATATATGTTCCTAATTCCACCACAGGCATCATTATCATCGCAAACAGTTTTACGATACCAAAATCCAGCACAATCAACCATGCGGAAATAACCAATCCTTTTAATAAAACATTTTTTATAGTTTCTTTGGCATCTGTCCCAGAACCGATTAAATTATATGCTTCGAACGCGACCCAAAACGCATAAGCAATTAATATAAATATAATTGCGAATCGTGTCAAAGCGCGGTCCAATGGTATGCCAATATTGGTCAATCCACCAATGAACGCCAGCCCTAATTTAGCATCTAATGGAACGAAACTGTTGTTAATATCGGTTGCTGTAGGACCAAAAGATTGTAATTCGCGGGTAATATTACCGACAACTAAATCGCGATTATGGGGTGTGGACCATCGACCATAATCACCAATGTCCCCAGAATGTCCCATATCTTCCAAATTGTTAGTGGTTTGTTCTGTGGGTGCGGATGTGTTAACGGTATTATCAGGTGCAAAAGCAGGTATCGCAATAAACAGCGCGATTACCGCAATTAAAATTTTGTGTATAAAATTCCGTCCCAGTTGTTTCATTTTATAAATCCGCCATCTTTTAATCGTTTTACACCTGCGTCAAACCATTTGCGTGGGGCATGCCATACCTTTTGCCCTAAATCGTGTGTCCATTTTCCAATATCAAATTGTGTGCCTGATGAAACATCTGCATCTTCGCCAGGTATTGGTAATTTAACCTGACCCGCAGGCAACAATTTATCAATTTTTGGGTTCACAACCAGATAGTATAACAATAATAATCCAACCATAGTAATCAAGAAAGTCCATGTGTGTTTCAAAAAGTCAAACGCCCCAGGATGTTCTTGTTCAATAATTTGTTTTTGTTCAATAAAACACGGTTTGAATAAATCTGCATCAACATTGCCGTCTGCATCCAGTGATACAGATTCGCATACAGCAAACGCATGTATAACAGATTCTGTTTCTGGCGAATTGTTTTGAGTAATTTTTGTTTCAAACAATGGTGGTAATATCGCGGTATATCCGTCCACAGGCCCAGGAAACATCGCATCAGCAGCATAAAAAACAATAGAAAATAAAACAACAATTTTTAATGAAATTGATACCACCGAAATTGCTGCCTTGATAACGATTTCAAATGATTTGCGGGCGGCCTTGGATGCAACCGACCATACTTTTTCGAACGCCAACGCCGCCAAGAACAACGGTAAAAATATGACGACAAAAACAACCTGGAATAATACAGAAAATATTTGAAAGAACAAATCAAATCCAACAACTAAAAATCCCAACACCAACGCCAGACCAGAAACCCATGTTATAAATCCGCCACCCAATCCCAATGCAGCATAATTCATTAACGCGAAACCGCCTGCCGCCCCAGCCAGCATGATAGAATACAAATTCCCCATCACGCACATAAATGACCCAGACACCGCAGACATCGCCCCAGACAAATTTGCTGCCCCCATCAATGTCGCGCAATCTGTGCCAGAATTTATGCCTGTCGCGGCCATGGATAAAGCCGAACCGACATATAATATCGGGTTTATAATGATGGTTGATACCGTTGTTAACGAATCTGTGCCCCCCATACTTAATGCGCCGATTGCAACGCCTGCGATTAAAACGCGCAGACCCAATTTCCAAACTGGGTCAAACCAAGTTTTAAAATCCATATCGTTGGCGTTTGCCGAATATTCAGCGTTTTTCTTGGCCTTGTCCCACACATACTTAATTGCAGATATAAACATATAAATAGCAAACCCTGCCAACATCAAAATCCACAAATTATCAACAATCCCAGACCAGAATAATGTAGACGCTTTCCCCAACATTTCTAATAAATCGACAACATATTTTCCCAAAAATAATGTTCCTGTACTATCAATACTTTCTTTTGCGCCAATAGAATTCAAAAAACCGTCTACAGATGTGTATGTTAACGCATCGCCATTAATTGCAGACGATAAATACCACACACCTAACCACAAGGCAATTACAATTCCCAATATTTTTAATCCCACAGAAATCCATTGTAATTTTTTCATATCGTACCTTATGACCTTATGTTTTTTATAATAGTTTTTGCGGCCTTGCCTGTGCCATCCAAGAAACTTTTGGTTGCCTTCATAATACTATCGCCCATTTCGTTGCCGACCTTGTTTTTATCTGCGGAAACATCAAACATTTTTAATATAGAATCGGTGATTTTCGGTATGTTTTTGTATATAAAACCTAAAACATACACTAAAACGATTACACTGGTTAATGCCAAATCGTTCGGGCCTATTTGGTTTAAATCGTGTCCAAACACATCGCCGTTCATAATAGACGCCATCAAATCATTCAACCCATTTGCCCCAGTTTCAGGGTCTGTAAAGAATTTTGATAAAATAACCAAAATTACGGTATATGTAATAACCGCCACCCCCAGTGATATTATCGCCCCAACCAAATTTTTAATTTGTTCTACGCCAACGCCTTTGCCCAGTGTTTTAACCCAAGATAGCCAAGACGGCAAATCATTGGCTTCTTTGAATGCAGCCGAAACAATAGAAAAAGGAAAGAAAAATGCGAACATCGCCATTGCGATAATAACATCGGCAAAATAACACAAAAATTTAAAAAACATTTTAAAGAAAGTTATAAATAACACAACCCCGATAATCGCCAGCAACACATGTTTTACCAACGCACCAACCCCAAAAAACATCTCCCACGACAGGGCAGAATCTATCATCGCGGCCCCCAATGTCATATACGATTGGAATAATGTTAATGTAATTTTGGCGGTATTAATTGTTGCATCGCGCAACTGTTTACGGAATATTCCTTGTTCGTCATTCATTGGTTGTGGTGTATACGAAATGTGTTCATCAACCTGTTCGGGGGTTAATTTAACCATTGACTGGGCATAAGTTTGTGTTACATATGCCACAGGTTCAAATGCCACAGTTGTTATAAATCTGGGTAATTGTGTCCCCATCCCCAAAAACGCAACAACAAATAAAGAGTTTATTAACACAGGTCGCAAAGATTTATTAAACCAACCGTCTTGAAATCCTGTTGTAATATTTTTCCATACTGCGCCCAAAATATAAAATGCCAAAATAACAATAAACAATCCAGAACATATCGCCACAAATACCGGATACAGATTACTGGCGGCATTGGATACAACCTGGAACATATGGTCAAATACAGGGCAAGACCAGCATTGTGCCGTATTGTGTATAAAAGATTGCATTAATGCGTTCATTTATTTGCCCTTGATTGTTCCCCATATGTTTTTTGCCTTGCCTGGCAATGCAGTTGCGATTTTCCATGTTGTTTTTGCATCGCCTTTGACCGTATCGTATAATGCGGTTGCATCTTTGCCGACATATTCTTTTAATTTGTTTTGTGTTATTTCAAATATTTTTTGCATTAAAAAGAACGTTAACAAACAAGACAGCCATAACAACGAATGTTCGCCAAAACCCGTGGAAAATGCTGTTGTGTTTGGCAAGTTTGAATATGCCGTGCCGCCTGATGCCGCAACGAACTGCGCGCCATTCCATTGAAATAATGCAGACACCAACGCAATGTTCACGCACAATATGAATGCGCATGCAATCATTGTGATAACAATTTGTTTTAATGATTCAATAATCCCGGAAAACGCGGGCCATACATCCAACCAACTGTTGCTTTTTTTTGCGACCCATGCGGCGACCGTGAATGGATATAAAATCAATGCCATTCCAAAATTAAATATGGCCTGGATAACCAATAAAGCCATAAATATATTGCATATTGTGAATGTTGTAATCAATAAAATGCCTGTAATAATATTCATAAAACTTTGACCGCCGTTATGAACCATCAGTCCTGTTAATGATGTTAATCCGCTTGATAAATATCTAAATCCGCGTTTGATAAACATGTTATTGGCCTGGGATAACACATGTACTGGTTGAATGATATATTGACAAGACGGTTTGTCCAACCACCCTTGGGCCAACAGAGTGTCGGGACATTCAACATTGTTATTGATGTTAATATTGTTGGCGGCAGAAATACGGATAATTTCTGTGGTGTATATAGAACCGAATTGCAAAAATGGATTAATTAAATTTTTTGTTATAAATTCTGGACGCATTGGCAAAAACAATATAACCGCAACCAATACGCGTATAGCAGGTTTTAATAAATTTTCTGCGATTTTCATACCGCCCGTGTTATCAATAGAATCACCTGGTTTGAATCCAAATATTGTTATCCAAAATTTAGGCACATATAATTTAACCAAATATATCGCGATATACACCGCAAAAAACAACCAAATCAGTGTGTAAATAATTCCATCATGATTTGTGCCAACAAAATAAGAGTATGTCCCATTTGCAACAAACATAAAAGAATCAATTACAATAGGTACCAGTTTTGATATATCCAAAGAATCAACTGATAAAATTCCCCATCCTGCAAACGCCATACTGGGTGCAAATGCACCACACATTAATAATAACGCGGTCAAGAATTTGTGTATAAATTTCATTTTGTATCGATACGATTTTAATTATACCACATTTTGATAAAATTATGTTATAATTAAAATGTGAATTGGTTTAAAAAATTTTGGATAACTTTTGTATCGTTCTTGCCTTTTTCAGCAGGGGCATTGTCGCCATTGGTTATTGGTGGAATTGGTGCGGGTGTTGGAATATTGGGTTTTACGGTATATCGTAATATATCACCAGTAAACATTAGTGATGCGTTAACTTTTTTTTCGACATGTTGGTCTTGTCAATTATTTTCGGATGTTGTTGGTAAAATGGCCCAGATTTTACCCGTGTCATACAAGGCATTGTCTGTGATAATTATTCCATTTGCGTTGGTGTTAACGGCAATATGGTTTGCATGGCAATTATTAAAGCCGTATATAACATCTGGGGGTGGCAATATCAACGGATGGTCTATTGGTGGAAAATTTGGCACCCATGTTGTTAAATTATTGATGGTGGCTGCATTGTTGGCGGTGCCGTTGCCACGAATGATATCGTCCACGATTATAGAGCCCGCATTTAATATCGGTCTGTCTATGAATTACAGTATATCTGCTCAAAATGCGCGCAATAATTATGCTAATTGTATTGTTGCAACCACATTTGCAGACATGGGCAATATAATGGTTGATAACAATACTCATGACACAGTCAACGCGTTTTCACCCAGATTTCGTCATAATTTGACATGTCAAATTGCCAATGTTCATCAAATGACGGCGTTGGGTATGACGGTTGGATGGGTTATGTTGAATTCTGCATTTGAACATCAAAGGATGCATAAATTAATGTGGGGCATACCTTTGGCACCTAATATTCCGTTGCTGATAATGGGTGGATTACTGTTGGTATTATACATTGCGGCATTATTGCCGATACCACTATATTTCTTAGAGATATTTGTCAAATTATCTATGGATTTTATTTTATTGCCGTTAACCTTGTTGTCGTGGCTGTTTCAAGATTGGAAAATATTTCCATCAGGCAAGGGCAATTTGCAACAAACGATAAATGATGTACTGTCCGGGGTTTTGGGATTGGCAATGACGGGTATATTTATAACATTTTCCATTATGGCATTAAATGCCGCATTTGGCAGTTGGCAAGGCGCAGATATCTTGCAACAGGCAATCGAACAAAATAATTCCGGCATGTTAATAGACGCATTGGTTTCAACCACAGGAATGCAATCATTTATAACATTGGTTATGATGGGGATATTTATGGTTATGTTTATGGTGATGATACCTGCACTGATAAAGTCATTGTTCAGTGTCAATATATCTGACAATTATTATCAAACAGCGAAAAAAGATTTAACAACATTGTGGTCTGGTGCGAAAAAGTGGTGGAAAGCCGCAAAAAAATAAAAATCAAGTAATTTATTTGCATTTGCCCCCTTTTTTATACCGACCGAATCTGATATACTATGTATCGTGATGAAACAAAATCCGATTCTTTATTGGCCACGCAAAACCACCGATGACGCGGAATATCAAATGGCGCGCAAGGTTATAAATAATGCGATTGGCAGTATGCCCGCCGTGATAACCGATAATCTGGATATTGATGCCATAATGAACGAAAATGCCGAATCAGTGGTGTATTATCCTGTGTTTTGTGGTTCGACTGGATGGTGGGGCGAATTGCTGGGCGCGGGCGCGGTTGTCGTAGATAAACTGATAATTTCCCCGGAATGTCAATTAATGGTGATTCAATCAGATAAAAACGCTAATTCGCGCGGAACGAATCAGTTGTTGGCGGCTGAAATTTACCCAACCAGTGGATTTTTCAAAAAAATGAATTCATCGATTGCGACTGTGGCGGATATGTTGGCAACCGATGCAGGAACAATTTTGGCTTTGTTTTCTGGCAAAAACCAAAATAAATTTATAAACATTTTGGAATCAACCGGAAATTCATACCTGGGGTGCATCGGGCGATATTAAAAAATCTGGACCAGAAACGGCGAACAGCCGATTTTTTTTAACTTTTCATATTGCAAGATTATGGCAAAGCGCGTATCATTTTTCAAAAAGGTAAAATTATGGCAAAAAAAGTAAATGTTGTGGTGTTTGATTTTGATGGTACATTGTCTGCATCTGATTCGAATTTAGAATTTGGAAAGTATTGTTTTGGGCATTCTGTGCGGGCGTGGATTTTTTTGCCAATGTTTTTAACGGGCATGTTGATACATTTATTAAACAAGCGCAGTATTTCTGCACGCCAGATTATGCGCCGCTTTTTAACGCCGCGCATGGTGCGCAAATTTGCCCCATCGGTTATTGCTAAACATAAAAACAACAGATTCGGTTGGGCAAAATCCCAGGTTGCCAAAGAACATGCTGCCGGCAATATATGTTTGTTAATTTCGGCCAGTCCAGATTATTTAATCCCGGGGTTGGTGGCTGATATGGAATTTGACGCGGTAATATCATCACAAATGGAAACGAAATACCCGTGGAAATATAAATTTTTATGCTGGGGACCGAACAAGGTTGTTGCATTAAAAAAATGGGCGGCGCGCCATGATTTTATCCCGCATGTCGTGCGTGCCTATGGCGACAGTGATTCAGATAAATACATTATGGCATTGGCAGATACGCCCGTTTGGATAAATCGCAAAACCGGTTTGCCGAAATAAAAAAAACCGCCCAGATGGGCGGTGTGTTTTATTGCGTTAATCTTCACCGAAATCCATATCGCGTAATTTTTCTGCGCGTGGTGCAATCTTGGACAGCGATGTTTGTAATTGTTCTACATCTGTTTGTGCCATACCAAAATGTTGCGATACGCGGGTTGCGCGTTCATTTAATCTGTTCAAATCAGCCAGTAATAAATCTAATTCGCGTTTAATTTGTCCTGCCACGCGTTTTATTTTTATATCGGACAAAACTGCCCGAATTGTATTTAGTGTCGCCCACAATGTTGCCGGCGAAACAATAAACACTTTTTTGCGTGCTGCATAATCAATCGTGTTTGGAAAACTGGTATGCAATTCTTCAAATATAGATTCGGATGCGATAAACATCATCGCGCTTTCTGCGGTTGTTCCAGGAATAATGTATTTTTCAGCAATCGCGTCAATATGTTTGCGAACATCTAATTCAAATTGCTTTTTTGCGCCCATATCGTTTTTGTCTTGCAAAATACGGTTATAACTTTCCAGTGGAAATTTACTGTCTATAATCATGTCTCCTGGTGGATACGGCAGGCGAATTACACAATCGGGCCGCACCCCAGATGCCAAAACAGTTTGAAATTCGTATGTTTCTGGCGGCATAATGTCGCGAACCAAATCTTCCAACTGTCGTTCACCGAATGTTCCACGCGCCTGTTTGTTGCCCATTAAAATATCTTTGAAATTAGCAATGTCTGCGCTGATATTCTTTAATTCTTGGGCATTTTGAGACAGTGTCCCCAATCGTTCTGCCAACCGTTCGCGCAGGCGTGTGTTATCTTCGCGCAGGGCGGATAAATCAATCGTGTTTTTGCGAAACACTAATACCAACAGCAAACATACCGCCACAACTAAAAGTGCAAAAATATAAGTTGTCATTTGAAATTCCTTTGCTAAAATCAATGTATAAACAGATTATAAAGGATTTTGTAAATGTTGCAAATGAAACTTTGTGGTGACCCGATTTTGCGCACAACATGTGAACCAGTGGACGAAATTAACGATGAATTGCGCGCAACAATGGATGCGATGGTCGCGATGATGCGCGAACAAAGTGGCGTTGGCTTGGCCGCGCCCCAGGTTGGTATCACACAAAGGTTTTTGGTTATGATGTCGCCCGACACCGAACAGATTTTCAAAATGATAAATCCTCGTATCATTTCGCGCAGTGAAAATACCTGCGTGATGGAAGAGGGATGTTTGTCCGTACTGGGGGGCGATAATTTGCCGGTTTATGCAAATGTTTCGCGCCCTGAATCTGTGGTTGTGGAATGGACAGATGAAAACGGCAAACAATTATCGGCGGAAATGTCGGGTGTGCCGGCGCGTATTGTGCAACATGAAACAGACCACCTGGACGGAAAATTATTTATTGATTATTTGTCTGGGGCGCGGCGTGAAATGGTTATGCGCAAGGTGCGGAGGCATAAAAAATGAGCAAATTAATCTTGATGGGTACTAACTCGTTTGTTGTGCCGATTTTTGAATCACTTGCGCAGAAACACGAAATTATATCTGTGTTTACCCGCGCACCAAAACCAATGGGACGCAAACAGGTTATAACCCCATCGCCTGTGCAAGCATGGGCAGAAAAAAATGGGATTCCTGTACATAATTCAATTCGTGAATTTGCAAATGCCGATGCAGATTTTGTGGTTGTGATTTCTTATGGTGTTATTATCCCAGATAATATTTTGGCGCAGGGTAATTTTATCAATATTCACCCGAGTTCATTGCCAAAATATCGTGGGCCTTCACCGATACGAACGGCGATTAAAAATGGCGACACTAAATCAGCGGTATGTTTGATGAAAATTGCGCATGAATTAGATGCAGGCGATATTTATATGCGGCGTGAATTTGATATTGATATAAACGATACAAATGAAACTGTGGAAAACAAAGTATCGGTCATTGCTGCTGATATGTTAAATGAATTTTTATCAGCACCTGAAAAATATAATGCTGTGCCGCAAAATGGTGCGCCCATCATTACGCATAAATTTTCTGGCACAGATGAAATCATCGATTGGACAAAACCTGCGATTGAAATTCATAACACTGTGCGGGCTTTGGGGGCGGGGCGCACAAAAATAAACGGCACGGATGTAAAAATTTTGAAAACAAAAATCACAAATGGCGAATTGGAAATTTTACAAATTCAACCCAGCGGCAAAAAACCAATGGATTGGAAAAGTTTTGTAAATGGATTGCATGGTGCAGCGATAAAATACGGGGAATAAAAATGGAAAGCAGAGATTGTGGAAAAATTGCAACATGTGGCATAAACGAACAACAGGTAATGGTTTCTAAATACAATATAAATTGCCCTTGTTTGAATTGCGTGGGCTGTAATGGCGATGAAAAACAACCATGCGGATGGCGGCATACATTGGAAACAAATCCATGCACAGACGAAGAATTGCGTGCGTTGATTTGCCAAAACTGCATAAAAATAACCAACGAAAACCAAAGATAAAACAATGGCGCGTTATAAAGTTGAACTGGAATATGATGGAACAAATTTAATTGGGTGGCAAGAAAACCTGGATGGTCCGTCTGTGCAATCAATTTTAATGGATGCGATTGAAAAATTCTGTGGCGAACGCCCGACAATCACTGGGGCGGGGCGTACGGATGCTGGGGTGCATGCGGTTTCTATGACTGCGCATTTTGATTTAGATAAAGATACCGACCCAGAAACTGTTAAACGCGCATTGAATTTTTATTTGATAAACGAACCTGTGTCGGTATTAAATTGTGAACGCGTCAGTGATGATTTTAATGCGCGTTTTTCATGTGTTGCGCGACACTATAAATATATTGTGTTGAATCGTGGCGCGGCACCTGTGTTGGATAAAAATCGTGTTTGGTGGGTGCCACAAAAATTAAATGTCGATGCAATGCGTGCGGCGGCAAAAAAACTGATTGGCAATCATGATTTTACATCTTTTCGTGCGACCCAGTGTCAGGCCAAAAGCCCGATAAAAACATTGGATAAAATCGAAATCACCACATGCGGCGATAAAATCATTTTTGAATTATCCGCGCGTTCTTTTTTACATCATATGGTGCGCAATATCGTTGGAACATTGGTGGAAATAGGATTGGGTAAACCATACGACATTGATGAAATATTAAATGCACGCAATCGCAGTGCCGCCGGTCCAACTGCGCCGGCGGGGGGATTATATTTTATTCGTGCGGATTATTCCACCAACGATTCGTTGGTGTGAATTTAATTTTACCTGAATTATAAATTACAAAACCGTTATGCAAAATTTTATGATTGCAACGCGGGGCATCTATATCAAAATAAGACACGATAAAATTAACACTATCATCGCGACACAGATTTGAAAAATTTTTCATCAGTGGTACAAATTTTTGAATATATGCCAATTTGAATTTTTCTGTTTCATATATGCACACGCCGTTTGGACATTTGTGGCGAATATTTGTATCACTGTTTGGTTCGTTGTTTAATTTACGAAATGCGTCAAACGCAAAATAATGATTTGATGCGCGTGCCTTGTTGAATTCTAATTTTCCGTCATAAACCATTCCAATCAGTTCGTGGTCAGGTGTTATATAAAATACAGGTTTTTCGCGCACGGCGGTCATCGTTATGCCAATTAAAACACAAATTGCACACAGTGCATAATTCGCTTTGCGTAAAATCCAATATTTGGAATCGTGTGTTGGTTTTATAAATATCAAACACAATAACCCGATAATAAACAACACAAATGCAGAATTTGGAATATGCGGTATTGTTAAATTTGCGTTTGGCAAACTGGTAATATATTGTGCGACATGTAATGTCCAATTATAAATACTGGTTGCAAAATTCAAAAACAAATGCCCGCCGAACATGGCGCAAATTGTACCAATGATAACCAATGGCATAATTGCCACAGAAAATATAGGCAACAAAATCAAATTGCCTAATAAACTGTATAACGGGACCAATCGAAAATGAGTTGCAATAAATGGCAGTGTAAATAATGTTGCAACAATCGCGGTCATGGTGGAGGAATACAAAACATTTTTTACCTTGGTCAATGTTGTGTCGCTTGTGAATTGTTTGTCATCAAAAAACCAAATTAAACCGAATATTGCGGCAAAAGATAATTGGAATCCGCTTTGTGTTATAAAATGCGGATTTATAAAAAACAAAATTAAAAATGCAATGCAAATGTTTCGCATAGATATTGCGTTGCGCCCCAATAATAACGCGATGAATAATAACGATGTCATCAAAAACGCGCGCATTGTCGCCACCCCAATTCCAGATATACAAACATACGCAAACAAAACAATCCACGCACAAATGGTTGCAATTATTCTGGCGGGTACGCGGCGTGTGATAAAACCAATACTGCGACAAATTAAATAGAAAAACGCAAACAGCCAACCGCCGATTAATGTCATATGAAATCCACTGATTGACCAAATATGACCAACACCCGCAATCGTCCAAGTGTCTTTGTCTGTTTTCGGGACAGAGTTTTTATATCCCAATATCAGCCCGTCTGTTAAAAATGAATTTGCTGTTTTATGAATAGTATTGCGTACAGAATTTATATTGTTCGTTTTGTTGTGTTTTATCACATTATAACTTTGAATAAAACCAGTAGCGGTCAAATTGTTAAAATATGCCCAACGCGCATAGTCAAAAGATTCTGGGGCATCCATAGTGTTTGGTGGAAACAATGATACTTGTGTGTGAATTATATCGCCGATTTGTAAATCTGCGTTGTCTGCGGTGCTGACCTGGACAATCGCATCACGCGACATGCCCAATTTGTCGCCTGGTACAGATAATACAACGCGTGTTTTTGTGTCTTGAAAATCTAAATCAATAACAGTCGCATTAAATTCTGTGTTGCGTAATTGGTGTTTTAACACAGGTGTCGCAACAAGATAATGTGTATAAAACATAGTGTATAAAAATCCACCTGCAAATAATGCCAATGCGCGCAGTATAAAATTACGTTTGAAAAATATCAGCCCACCAACACATGCAATAAAACCAATCACGGCATACAATATATTTGGTTCGAACGACAACGCAAAATAAAATGCCGCACCGAATGCCGTAATCATCGGTGCCCAGAAAAATTGATTTTGTTCATCCAGGAATTTTTGCATACCAGAATTATATGCTCTAAATTTAGGCATGCAAATATATTTTTATTGTTTGCCGAATATAAAATCAGGATTCGTCCCCAGGGCAATAATTGCATCAATATTGTCATTTTCCGCGGTCTTTTGCCGAATTATTTTGCCGCATTTGACACATTTATGCACAACAATCCATTTGCCCCCAGATTGTTCAACAGATATTGGTTCCATCATGCCGCCACAATCACTTTGCCTGTCGCCAGGATTGTTGTCAACATGTTTGGACCACAAACATTCAGGGCAATGGTTGGTATATCCATTGCCCTGAACATGTGCGCCACAATGGGCGCAGTTAAAATCTTGGATACATTTTGTAAACCGTTTCATAAATTAAATACCCAACGCATCACGATACATTTTGGTCAGTTCGTCTGCTTCGTCTAATTCATCTGGGTCTAATTTTCGCAAACGAATCATTTGGCGAATGTATTTTGGGTCATATCCGGCAGATTTTGCCTCGCTATAAATTTCTTTGACATCAGCCGCGATATTTGCAGCATCTTCATTTAATTTTTCAATGCGTTCAATAATAGACAATAATTGTTGATTATCCAATGCGCCATGGTTTGCATTTTTCATGTTTGTTTTCCCCTTGTTTAATTTGTAATAATATAATATATTATTTATGACAAAAATCAAGGGGAGAGATTTTAATGCACAAATACACGAAAATTACAGCATCTGTTGGTCCTAAATCGGAAAGCCGCACGATTTTAACAAAAATGGTGCGTGCAGGCGTAAATGTTTTTCGCATAAATTTCAGTCATGATACAGGCAGCACCCAGGGTAAAAAGATTGATACGATTCGTGATGTTGCGCGTGAATTAAAAATGCCTGTGGCGGTAATGGTTGATTTACAAGGCCCCAAACATCGCATTGGCAATTTTGCAACCCCAGATAAATATAAACTGACCATCGGGCAAAGGTTCGTATTCGACAGCGATGAAACCCCTGGTGATTCTTCGCGCGTGTGTTTGCCACATCCTGATGTGATTGCGTCTCTGCATGCTGGCGACAGGATTTTATTAAATGACGGCAAAATCGAAATGCGTGTTGACAGGGCAGAATCCACAAAAATCATCGCCACAGTTGTTCGTGGAAATGAAATATGGTCGCGCCGTGGATTTAACTTGCCTGATACTTTCGTTGATACGGATGTTTTGACTGATAAAGACCGTGCAGATTTAGAATACGCAATTACGAAAAATCCAGATTTTGTCGCGGTATCTTTTGTGCAGAGTGCAGATGATATTGCATATGTTCGTGATTTTATAACTGCGCGTACGGCACATAAAATCAAAATTATTGCGAAAATAGAACGTCCACACGCTGTACACGATATTGATAATATCGTATCTGCCGCAGACGGGATAATGATTGCGCGTGGTGATTTGGCGGTGGAAATGCCATTTGAACAAGTGCCGGCGATTTCGCGACATATTATTCGCGTATGTCGTCAAATGAACAAACCTGTGATTGTTGCAACGCAAATGTTGGCTTCTTTGGTGGATGGCGAATTCCCCACCCGCGCAGAAATCAGTGATGTTGCAAATTCGGCATATTTGCGCGCAGATTCCGCAATGACCAGTGAAGAAACCACAATAGGTATAAATCCTGTGCATGCGGTTGAAACGATGGCTCGTATTTTATCTTATGCTGATGCTGACGGTATTGCAAATCCAAATGATTGGGGACGATTAGAACATTTGCCAGAAAATAATTGGTCGCGTTCGGTGGCATCTATGGCGCATTTGAATAATGCGTCTGCGATTATCGTATTCGACAGGGACGGTGTTGCCACGACTGAAATATCTTGTCGCCGCCCAGATATGCCTATTGTTGCAGTGTGTAATGATGAAACGGTTGCAAATCAGTTGTGTATAAATCGTGGCGTGTTTACAATATTTGATGAAGAAATTTTTGGTCGCCGGGACAATGTTGCCGCGGCAAAATCTTTTGGTATCCGCATTGGGAATGTGGTTGTCGTTGATGACGGCAATATCAGTTTGCGTGGTTTATAAAATTAATTGACCGATGGCAATAATTTTTACTAACATGAATATCATGATGAGAAAAATCCTACTTGTTTTGCCGATTTTGTTCATGTGCGGATTTGCGCATGCGGCGCCATATCGTGCGGCATTGGTTGCAGATATGGATTCTGGTCGTGTTTTGTATTCTGAAAATGCAAATGTTCCAAATTACCCGGCCAGTTTAACAAAAATCATGACATTGTATTTGACATTTAATGCGTTGGAACACGGGCGTTTACATTTGGATGATTATTTGATTGTGTCAAATGCGGCGGCAAATGCAGAACCTGTAAAATTGGGACTGCCGGCCGGGTCTAAAATCAAGGTCGAAGATGCGATTAAGGCCGTTGCGGTGCACAGTGCGAATGATGTTGCGCGTGTGTTGGCTGAAAATTTAAAAGGTGGCAAAGAAGGGAATTTTGCATCACTCATGACCCAGGTTGCAACGGAAATTGGATTGGAACAAACAAATTTTGAAAATTCGTCTGGTCTGCCGGATGATGACCATTTATCGACTGCGCGTGATATTGCGTTATTGTCGGTTGCGGTATATAAACATTTTCCACAATATTGGAAATATTTTGGTATTAAAAGTTGGAACTATAATGGTCAAACATATACCAATGGAAATCGATTGCTGACATCATATGATGGGTGCGATGGCATGAAAACAGGATTTACAAACAAATCAAAATATTCTTTGGTGGCAACGGCATCGCGGGGCGGTCGTCATTTGATTGCGGTTGTGTTGGGTGCAGAAAACAAAGATGTGCGTTCAACTGTTGCGACCAGTTTATTAAATCGTGGATTCAAAATGTTGGAAAATGGTGCAGAACCTGTGGTTGTGCATAATCCAACATCTGCGGCGACAACAAATCAAACATACGCACCAACATATGCGACAAAACCAATAAATGAAAATAACCCAATGGCAAAATATACAACAGATAAACCAAAAAATAATAATTTAGCAAGCGGTATGTCCGGGGTTCAATTTGGTGCATTTTCATCGCGTGATGCGGCAATGCGCCAGGTTAAAAATGTGGAACAGGCATTGGGTGTATCCGCAACAATCGAGACGGCATCCGGCGGTCTATTTCGTGTGCGTGTGAATAATATTGCGGAAACTGCGGCGCAAAAATTGCGCAATGCGGCCACGAATGCCGGGATTGACAGTTTTGTATTTCATTAAATAAAATATGGGGTGTGGTTGATGAACCCAAAAATTGAAAAGTTGATTAAACAATTTGCACGATTGCCACGTGTTGGAAATCGTGCGGCAACGCGTATAGTGCTGGCGTTGTTGGCGGATAAATCAGGGCGCGCGACCCAATTAGCCGAAACACTGAATCAGGTTGCAGATGAAATTCATCCATGTCCAAATTGTGGTGTTTTAACAGACGGTGAAATTTGTGAATTTTGTCGGGATACATCGCGTAAAAATGGGACATTGTGTATTGTGCGCGATATGGCGGATGTGTGGACATTTGAAAAATCTGGTGTGTTTCACGGTTCTTATCATATAATTGGTGGTGTGTTGTCTGGGGTAAATGGTATAACGCCTGGGGATTTAAATGTTAAAAATTTACCTGGGCGAATTGAAAACGAAAAAATAACAGAGGTTATATTTGCATTGCCTAACACGATTGAAGGTAAAACCACTGCGAATTATATAATGGCATCGTTGGGGAACGATAAAAATATTACATTTACAGAACTGGCATCTGGTGTGCCATTGGGTGGCGAACTGGATTACATAGATGATGGAACATTGACATTGGCATTCGGGGGGCGTAAAAAACTATGACAGACGAAATTGCAAATTTACCACCAGTTGCACAAATGATGCGCGAATGTTCTATGATTGCGAAAAAACAATTTGGGCAAAATTTTTTGTTTGATTTGAATTTAACAGGTCGTATTGCACGCGCTGTTCCAAACATAACAAAAACCCCCGTGGTCGAAGTTGGGCCGGGGCCGGCTGGATTGACGCGGGCGTTGTTGTTGGCGGGGGCCGCGCGCGTTGTTGCGGTTGAAATGGATAAAACAACTGAACCGATTTTATCGCGTGTTGCGGCGGCGTCTAATGGGCGTTTGACGGTTGTGTATGGTGATGCGTTAAAGACAGATTTTTCTAAATTTGGTTTTGATGAATATGCGATTTGTTCAAATTTACCGTACAATGTCGGTACAGAATTATTGATACAATGGATACACAAAATTGTGAATGGTGAACCCATAAAATCGATGACCCTAATGTTCCAGCGCGAGGTTGCCGAACGCATCACAGCAAACCCAAATACCGATGCGTATGGTCGTTTGGCGGTATTGGTACAACTGACTGCGGATGCAAAAATTTTATTTAATGTGCCGCGTACTGCATTTACGCCTGCGCCCAAGGTCATGTCCAGTGTTGTTCAAATAATTCCAAACAAAGACAAGATTAAAAAATTAGGTGATATTACACGGGTTGAAAAATTAACGGCGAAATTATTTGGAACGCGCCGCAAAATGATACGCGGAATTATGCCTAATATTGATTGGTCGCAATTTGGTTTATTGGGAACAGAACGCGCAGAAAATTTATCGCCTGAAAAATTTTTAGAAATTGCAAAAAAAGTATTGATATAACTTTTTATGATTTTGTATACTGATATCGTAATCCAGAGGAGAGAGGGGGACCTGATATGATATCTTTACAAGTTTTAGCATTTTTCGCAATCACATGTGGGTTGGTGTTTTTGTTGCGTTCTGCCAAGATTGGCGCATTGGTGGCGTTTTTATTTGCAGGTATTTTATCAGGTCCATACATGTTAAATTTATTTGAATTGACCGGCACATGGCAAATTTTGGGTGATTTAGGCATATTGTTTTTATGGTTCACAATAGGGTTGGAAATAAACTTTTCGCGCCTGTGGGCGATGCGCAATACGATATTTGGTTTTGGTGCCGCCCAGGTTTTAATGGTTGCGGTAATGTTATTCCCTGTGTTGTTTGAATTTACTGGTTGGACGGTTATGGGCGCAATTATGGCATCGTTGCTGTTGGCAATGTCGTCTACATCCACAGATTTGCAATTACTGGGCGACAGAAATCAATTAAATTCAAATGTTGGTCGTCAAATTTTCTCGGTTTTATTATTCCAAGATTTATTGTCGATTCCGTTATTGGCGATGTTGCCGGTATTGTCTGGCAAATCATTTAACCTGGGTGCGACATTGATTGATGTTTTGGTTTTGTCTGTGATGTTAATTTTTGGTGTGGTGATTCTTGGTCGTTTTGTTATGAATCCAATGCTGAAAATGGTTGCGAAATTAAAATCCAAAGAATTGATGTTATTGGTCATAATGTTAAACATCATTTTGTGGGCGGTGCTGTTTGATTTTATGGGATTGCCATCAGGACTGGGCGGATTTTTATCAGGTATGTTAATGAGTGAGACAATCTATCGCCACCAGGTTTCTGCCGAAATCAGTCCGTATACGACATTGTTCTTGGCGATATTCTTTATTGTGTTGGGGATGGGTTTGAATTTAGACATGTTGTATGCAAAATGGTATTTGGTGTTGGGCGGTGTTGCATTATTGATTGCGGTAAAATTCTTTGCGATATTTATGATTGCGCGTGTGCGTAAAAATGCGGTCCCAGAATCTGGGTTTATATCATTATTGCTGGCCCAAGGTGGCGAATTTGGATTGCTGATGCTGCAAATGATGCGCAACAATGGGATTGATGCGATTCCTGTTATGGACCAAGAAATTTTAATAGCGATAATTGTGTTGTCTATTATGATAACACCTATAATGCTGGCGGTTTACGACAGATTGCGCAAATTGGGAAAAATTTCTCAAATCAGTTCGAAAAATTTAACTGTGAAACACGGTGGCAAACCGCCTGTGGTTGTGATTTGTGGATTTGGTCGTGTTGGACAAATTATTGCAAAATTATTGCGCGAACAAAATATTCCATATATTGCAATCGGCATGAATGTTTCCGCAATTATGGAAGGACGCGAAAAAGGGTTTAACGCGGTATACGGTGATGTGTCGAACATATCTGTATTGCGTGGATTTGGGTTAAATGCGCGTACAACGCGTGCGGTGGTTATTGCGTTGGATAACACGGAAACCGCGCGAAAAACGATAATGTCTGCGCATGCGATTGCGCCGCGTGTCAAGATATTTGCGCGTGCGCGTAATTTAACAGATTCAAAAAGTTTATTGCGTTCTGGGGTATACCAGGCATTCCCAGAAACGATAGAATCATCGTTTTTCTTGGGATACGGTCTATTAGAATTTTTAGGCATAGCCGACACGAAAATAGAAAAATTATTGTACGAAATGCGTGCCAATAATTATGAAAAATTAGATGCCGATATAACATTGGGTGAAAAATAAAAATGCCCCGTCTGGGGCATTTTTATTAGTTTATATTTTTTTTAGCGGGATTTGCTGTATTCCCTTTTTACATTATAACCAAATTGTGATAACCACGCGGAATCTTCAACACTGGCATAGATTGTAATCAAATCGCCTTTGCCACGTGTTTTTGGATTGATGTCAATAATGCTTTGCAAATGATTTCTTGCATTATGTATACCATTGCTTGATATGGTTTGAAATAAAGTTGAGCGCACTGGCACAACATAAAATGTATCTACATCTAAATGTGCACGTGCCGTATCCGCAGGAATCCCATCGCCATCATACACAAATGTGTAAACCTTTGGTGTGGTTGGTTGTGCGGGCGTAACCGGTGTTGGTGTTGGTTCTGGCTCCACAGGTTCTTTTTTGCATGCGGCAAATGGTAATAATGCCAATAATCCAACCAGTGCACCGCGTTTTAAATTGTATGTTGTGTTTAATTTCATATAGGGCTCCTTTATATACATACCTGCATTTTGTCATAAAATATATTTTTTGCAACAAAAATCTTGCGTTTTTTTTTTTTGGTGTAAAGTTTTGGCAAGGTCAAAAAGGGGAAGGGAAATGAAAAAAATACTAAAATTTTTATTAATTATTGCGGTATTTATGCCATTTATGGCAAATGCAGAGTGTACGTCGTCCACACCCGAAAATGATTGTGTATGTCCGGGGTGGGAGTGGAATGCATCCAGTTCAATGTTTGGTGGAGAATGTACACAATGTGCTTCGTTTTACTACAACCCTGGTAACGACTCACGCTCCTGCCTAAAATGTGGTTCATATGATAATAGTGTTTGGTCGTGGGCAGAAACCGCATCCGATCACCCTGGTAACTCTGTTTTTAACCCTGCTGACGATAATACCACTGGTCTATCATATTGCCCGTGGGTATGCACCATGAATTATTACCGCAGTTCGTATGATGCAAACACCGGCGCCGGCGAATGTACCGAATGTCCAGAACATTCCACCAGTGCCCAAGGTGCAACCGATATTAATGCTTGTACATGTCAATCAGGGTATTATAAAACAACCAATGCAAATGGTGGTTTAATCGACAATACATTTACATGTCAATCATGCGGCAATGATTGGACCGGGTGTGAAAATGCTGGCGCAACCAGTGCAACAGTGGGGTGTCCCAGTGGCAGGTATAAAACCATTGGCACCAATGGTGTTGTTACCTGTCGCTCGTGCGGGGATTACGCCTTTGTCGGGGGTAATAATGAATGTGTGTGCAAGGGAAATACCTATGGCGATCCTTACGCGGGTTGTACCAAGTGTCCCGCCGGCATGCTGACAGTTGTTACTACGCCTGAGTCAACAGCAATACACGACCCAACCTTTCAGGGCGAGCCAGGCGCAACCAGTATAAGACAATGCAAGATAGGTGCATTTACAAAATTCTGTAATGGCAATGGCACGCATTGCATGCGATTGATGCAATAACGTCACCCCGCCGCAGGGCGGGGCCCAGTTGGCGCAATGCGCCAACTTGTGTAATAAAGCAAAATGACACAAGTTTTGCGTTCCGCAAAACTGGATACCGCCCTACGGCGGTATGACGATATACGAACTGTGGCGGTATGACGGGACTGTTAATTCCCACACAATCGTCATTCCGGCGCATGCCGGAATCCAGTTGGTGCAACGCACCAACTTGCTCACTTATTACACAAGTCCGCCTATGGCGGACTGGATACCGCGCGCCCGCGGTATGACGGGACTGTTAATCCCCACAGAATCGTCACCCCGCCGCAGGGCGGGGCCCGAAACCGCGGTATGACGACTATACGAACTGTGGCGGTATGACGGGGCAGTTTAATTTATAATTCATCATTCAATTACACACAGTATCAGTTTAGAGCATTTCACAATTACCCCACCAACTTCGTTGGTCCGCCACCATAATTTTTGTCTATGTATTTTCATTTGATTTTACTGTTGCATATTGCTATATTTCCAATGCGTAATGTAAAAGGTAAAATATGAAAAATGTACTTAAATATTTATCTGTGATTTTTGGGGTTGTGTTATTGGACCAAATCGCAAAATCTGTGTTGTTATATCTCATAACGGGTGGTGTGCCGTTTTATGGAAATGCGTGGTCTGTGGTTGGGTTTCCGTATATTATGTCGCATATAACAAATTGGTTTAATATTGTGTTTACATGGAATCCTGGGGCTTCGTTTTCGTTGTTTCGTTCGTTTGGGGAATTATATCCGTTGATTATTATTGTGGCAACGGCTGCATTGATTGGTTTTTTATTCTATTACATGTTCAGGCGCGCAGGCACACACGAAAAACTGCCTTTGGCATTTATCATCGGTGGTGCATTGGGTAATTTAATCGACAGGATTCGTTTCGGTGCGGTAATTGATTTCTTGGATTTTCATGTGGGCGATATTCATTGGCCTGCATTTAATGTTGCCGATATATTTATTGTAATCGGTGTCGGTTTGTTTATAATAAATTCTATATTTCGTAAAAAGTAAAAGGTAAAAACAATGGTACAACAAAACGAAACATGGCTTTCTCGGTGGTTGTCTAATTTTTTAACGGTAAATAAACGCAGACCATTAAAAATATTTGTATGTTTTATTTTACTGGTGTTTTTTTTGTGGTATATAATTGATTACCCTGATAATGAATTTAAGATTTCGCATTTAATCATCACAATCGTGGTTCTAGGCGGTATATTTTGGTTTTATATGGTGAAAAGTAAAAAGGAAAAATAATGGTTGAATATTTGAATAATAATTCTGGTTTTAATGCATGGATGGCGGCACAAAATAAAAACGCACCAAAACAATCCAGGTTTGGTAAATTTTTATGGTGGACATTTTTGTTCTTGGTTGCGTGGTGGATTGTTGGACTGTTTATTGGTCCTAAACCAGAACAACATGTGGCTGCGCCTGCGGATGCGGCGATTACGGTTGATGTGTCAAATGTGCCTGTGGAAAAAATGAACGGCGATATGATTGGTATGGATGTTCGCGGTTTGCGTATTTCAAATATAGATTTGAAAAATTTTGCCAAAAGCACAAAAGACAATACCCCAATTACATTGATTAACGGTAACGGTTTTATAGAGGTTGGATTGAACGCATCTGGGACCACGGTGCCAACGGCGACAACAAAATGGACAAAATCTGGGGATAATATGGTGTGGAAAAATGCGGACGGTATTGAATTTTCTCGCACGATTATGATTGATAATTATTTAATAAAAATCACAGATACAATTAAAAACAATTCTAAACGCGATTATGCGTTTGCGCCATATGTAAAATTATTGCGCGCCGCAGATACCAACGCATCTGGGGCGGTTTATACCGGTGCGATTGCGTATGTAAATAATGATGTGGAACATAATGATTGGGGCAAAATGGATAAAAAATCATTTGCATACACAACAACAAACGGATTTGTTGGTTTTGCTGACCAGTATTGGGAAACAATCGCGAATCTGGATACCCCAGACCAAACAATGCGTATGAAAAAGCAGGGCGATTTGTACGAGGTTGTATCTGCTGCGGCACCTGTCAATGTTGCGGCGGGTAATGCGCAACAAATCACAACGAATATTTTTGCAGGTCCGCGTGATGCAAATGTTTTGAAAAATGCAAATACCACAATTAATGGCATTGTTGAAACAATGGATTATGGTTGGTTTTGGTTTTTGGCGCAACCGATGTTGTGGTGCATTAATGCCATTCATGGTTTTGTTATGAATTATGGGTTGGCGATTATCATATTTACAATATTGATTCGTATTTTAATGTGGCCTTTGACCCGCAAATCTTATGTGTCGATGCTGGCAATGCAAAAAATGCAACCAGAATTACAAAAGATTCAAAAATTATATGCGAACGACAGACAACGGATGCAACTGGAAATGATGCGTATATATCAAACGCACAAAACATCGCCGATGTCTGGGTGTTTGCCAATGTTGATTCAAATTCCTATTTTCTTTGCGTTGTATAAAGCGCTGTTGATTTCTGTGCAAATGCGTAATGCGAACTTTTTATGGATACATGATTTGGCGACAATGGACCCGTATTTTATATTGCCGATTTTGATGGGTGCGACAATGTGGTTGCAACAATACCTGCAATCGAATAAACCAGATACATCAAATCCAAACGACATCGCGGCACAAACAGCCAAGACAATGAAATGGATGCCAATTTTGTTTACTATAATGTTTGCTTGGATGCCTGCGGGATTGGTGTTGTATTGGACTGTATCTAATATATTTGGTATTGGGCAAATGATGTGGTTAAAACACAAATCAAAATAACAAACAAAGGAATGCAAAATATGTTGAAAATTATAGAGGCGATTTTTGGCCCACGTGGTATTAAAACGACTGCGGGCGAATTGGCGACAAAATTCGGTCTGGAATTACAGGGCAACCCAGACACAGTGGTCAGTGGGGTTGCGCCGATTGCGGATGCGCGGCCTGGTCAACTGGCATTTTATTCTACTGAACAAAACAGCAGTGCGTTTAAAATTTTACCAATCGATGTTTTGCGTAATACTCGCGCCAGTGTAATTTTATTACAATCTGCACAAATCCAGGATGCTCCACATGGCGCAACATTATTAATAACAGACAGTCCGCGTGGAAATATCGTAAAAATACTGGCTGAAATTTATCGCGAAAAACCGCGTTTTGGTATCAGTGCAGATGCCCATGTTGAACGCGGTGTGTTTTTTCGTTCGCGTAAAACAAATTATGTTGGGCAATTCGCAACAATCGAACGCGGCGCAGTTATTGAACCAGGCGTAAAAATTTATGCTGGCGCATATATTGGGCGCAATGTTACATTGGGGCCAGGGACCATCGTGATGAGTGGCGCACATATTGAAAATGCCACAGTTGGCGCAGATTGTGTGATAAACGCGAACGCGGTAATTGGTAAAAATGGTTTTGGTTATACGCGTCAAAACGGACACAATGTGTTTATTCCGCATGTTGGACGCGTTGTCCTGGGCGACAGGGTATCTGTTGGCGCAAACACTTGTATTGATCGTGGTGCCATGACAGACACTATTGTTGGCGAAGGCACCAAGATAGACAACTTGTGCCAAATTGCGCATGGTGTGGTTATCGGCAAAGAATGTTTTTTGGCATCTGGCGTTGGATTAGCGGGCGGCACGGTGGTTGGCGACCGGGTATTATTGGGCGGCCAGGTTGGTGTTTCAAACGGCATTCATATTGGTGATGATGTGGAAATCGGCGCAAAAAGTGGTGTGTTTAAAAATATCCCTGCTAATACCAAGGCGATGGGTTATCCGGCGGGGCCTGGGATTGAATTTTTCCGTCATTACGCATGGGTACGCAAACACATTAATAAAGATTAAAAAAACACCGGCATTTGCCGGTGTTTTTTTGATTTTTTACAGAACTAACGACCATGGAACCAATACCCGCATCTCGGTTTGTTCGTCATGCACAGAATCGCTGGATTGTGTGGTATTTATTTTTTGATTGGTTGCAATGTTGTTTATTTTGCTGCATCCGGCCAAAACAGAAAAAATGCCGGCAAAAATTATAAATTTCATGGTCTCTCCTGGTGGTGTGTATTTATCCCAATAATTTGCCGGCATTTGCCGGCATTTTTTGTTAAAATTCTAATTTAATTGCGGCGGACACAAACGGTGTTTTTGTGGTTAAACCTATTGATGTCCACATCGACAGATTTTCACTGTATTTATAACGCACAGACGAAATAACCGTATGGTCATCATAATCAGGCATATCGTTGTGCCAAATACCTGTTTTTGAATACATATAAGACAGCGATGCCGAATAATTCAACAAATCATAACTGACCCCGATTCCGCCAGAAATGCCGTCCCCAGCCGTCCCCACGGGGTTTTTGTCGTATATTGCCAACACAGATGTCCCAACAATCCAACTGTTATATTGCAAATTCAGCCCGATTGACCCCTGGGCGCGCCAATCAGCCGTAATATCTGGTGTATATGATGTTGAATTATAATTATGTGGGTTATCCATAAACGAGCCGCCCAACGACAATGCCGATTTTAATTTGCCGTTTGGAAACCTGAATTTGATACCGCCATCAACCGCGTAATCAAATTCATCGGTAAATCCAGCCGCTGATACACCATATTGCCCCAATGCAGTTGGCACAGTTACCAAATTCACACGCACAGCATCATGCCCAGTTGTTACTGTTGTATCAGGAATCACATTTCCTTGTGGGCGAATTTTTTTGTAAAACAACGGTTTATGATTTACACGCAATCCGCCAACATCAGGTATTCCAACCCCTAATTTATGTGCCACAGACGATGTGAGACCCACCTCTATTCGGCCGACATCACGAAATTCCCATAATGCGAACGCATCGTGCGCCCAATCGCGTTCATCCAATGCGTGGCCATCCCATTCATAAATCAAACCGAATGTTTGACCTGCGGCAATGGCATAATTATACTGGGCACGCAATTCAAAATCGCCCAAAAACAAAGTATCTTTGAAATCTGGTTCAAATACGCCGGCTGTGCCAGATGCATTAAAACGGAATGCGCTGCGTCCTGTTGAATATTGCAAGGCATTTGCGGAATTTGCGGTTGCCAACACGGTTAAAATCCCCAATACAGCAATTTTGTGCATTATTTTCCCCCATCTGTTTCATTTAATATTGCATCGCGCAGTTTATTATATGCGCGTTCTTCGATTTGTCGTACCCGTTCGCGTGAAATCCCGTATTTTTGCGACAAAGATTCCAATGTTTCAGCCGGGTCGCCCAATCGCCGTGCGCGTAAAATTTCGCGGTCGCGTTCAGGTAATTCGGCCAAATGTTTACGCAGTAATTCATAACCCTTTTTTTTGAATTCTAATTGTTCGATACTTTCTTCGATACCGATTTTATCATCTGTTAAATTGGCCAGAATTTCGTGAGAATCTGGGTCATTATGTGCGGGTGCATTCAACGATACATCGCGCGCACCGATGCGTTGGGACATACGAGAAACATCGGTTTCTGGCACATTTAAAAATTCAGCAATTTGTTTTGTTTGTTCGTCATTTAAATTGTTGTCCATAATCCCCAGTGCGCGCTTTGCGCGTGCCAGGTTAAAAAACACGCGTTTTTGATTTGCCGAAGTCCCGATTTTCACAATAGACCAATTATTTAAAATTGTTTCGTAAATTTCCGCCTTGATCCAGAACATTGCATATGTTGAAAACCGAAACCCGCGTTCTGGGTCAAATTTTTGTAATGCCTGCATCAATCCCATGTTTCCCGATGCGATTAAATCAGCCACCGGAATACCATAGTTTTTGAAATCGTATGCCACAGACACCACCAATCGCAGATGACTGGCCACTAATTTTTCTGCGGCAATCGAATCGTGGTGTTTGGTCCATTGTGTTGCGTATTCGTATTCTTGTTCGGCGGAAAGTATTGGGTATTTTTGAATACTTTGAATATATTGTGCCAACCCAGATTCATCACTGACACCGCGTGCGGCGACAATGCTGGTATTTTGTGTGGCTGGTAAAGTATTCTTGATTTGCTTTTTCATAACTTTTATAGTATATCATAAATTATAAATTATCAAGAACAGGAGATAAAAAATGGCAAGTATTTTACAGCGGAAAAAAAACCTAAAACCCGCAGAACCTAAAAAAACACGCGAAGATTACGCCCAAGACGCCCTTTATCGCGAGGTTTGGGAAGATGTTAACAACGAAAAAACCATCGCGTTTTTTAAAAAATATTCTAAACAGATGATTGGTGGTGCGTTGGCGTTATTGATTATTGTGGCTGGGTATCAAATTGGCGTGCGTACATATCGTGCAAATCAAATGGCGATGGCGGTCAATTATGAAACTGCGCTGGATCGTGCGGATGCGCGTGCGTTGGCATCGATTGGCGAATCGGGTCGTGGTGCAAATGCGGATTTGGCACTGTTCCAGTCATACATGATTGCCCCAGATGTCGCAAAATTAGAAAAATTGGCTGAAAACGGTAAAACGCGTGATTTGCGTGATTTGGCGCGTTTGCATGTTGTTGGTATAAATGGTGATAAAATGTCAGGTGCAGATGTTGAAAAATATTTGGCAGAATTAAATACGAAATCATCGCCATTTTATTATACCGCGATGTTAACAATCGCCCAAAAATATTTGGCAGAAAACAATCCTGATGCTGCGAATAAATGGTTGGATAAAATCATCAGTGATGATGGTTGTCCTGCTGAAATTTCTGGTGTTGCCCAAACTTTGAGATAATAAAATGCAAAAATATGCGTTATTGATTTTGATGACGGTATTGGTATCAGGGTGTGATACACACGACCCGATTTTGCCCGGGGTGCGAACTGCGATATTTGCACCAAACACAAATCAAAATATCATAAACGAATCGGTACCTGATTTGCCGGATACCGTTCCAACGCGAACGGCGGCGGCATGTGAATATACTATCGACAATACAAACACGATTCGTGATGCGAATGGGCGTAAAATATTTGTTGGTTTTGCATCACCAAATTCTGTGGATGTTGAAACGAAACCATTATGCGATGGCGATAATGTTTATGCGGGATTAAATACCGGCAATGTTGTAAAAATTGCATCGAAATCACGCAATATTATATGGATGGCTGATGTGTACAGCGAATCGAACATGACGGGTGGTGCGACAACTGTTGATATTGTTGCGCCATTGGTGTTGGATAAAAATTGGATGTATGCAGGCGGCATGGGGAACGCTTTCTGTAAAATCAGCACAACAAACGGAAATAAAAAATGGTGTACATCTGTGGGAACCCGTCATCCGTTTATTGTATTAGAAAATGTTGCGTATGTTATGGGGTTGGATAATGCGCTGTACGCGATTCGATTAACAGATGGTGCGATATATTGGCGCACTGATGTTGACCGACCAAAAACACCAAAATACGAAAATAAAATTATAACCGTTGGGCGAAAAAAATTTAATGCAGAAACAGGCACAGAAATAAAATAAAAATCTGACATTTATGTCAGATTTTTTTGCAGATTTTTTTGTAAATATTTATATAACCCATTTGGCGTTTGAATTAAAAAATTATGCGTTCCAACTGCGTGTTTTACATAACTCACACATGTCCATGCATTTTGATTAAATGATTGTATCGGCAATTTTGTATAAATAAAAACCCAACCATTCGATTCCAGTTGGGTCAGTCCGCGTTCTGTAATTGTAATACGCCGAATACATTTTCGTTTTACAAATTGATGCAAAACAAATTTATCGTTGTGTTGTGTAATCAGTGCACAATGTTTGAATTGACCGCACAATATGCGTGGTAAACATTTCGAAGTGTTTTTTGCAAACCCAATAATAGTCATTGTTATATCGCCTTTTTATTTATTTTAATCTATCCAACCATTTTTGCGTGCGGCATCGCCCAATGTTTCCATGGCACTGGCCCATAAATATGCGGCATGATTTTCTGCCCAGATGTATTGGTGTGGTGCGCGCCGCCGATCGCCGAATTTTTTCATGATTTGCAGTTGTTCGGCTGTTAATTTTCCTGATAAATATAATTTAGTAATTAATGTTTCAACATCTAACAGTTCGCATATGTGTTTTGACCCATTTGGTTTATTATTTGAAAATCTGGATTGTACAGATTTAGAATATAAAAACCAAAACCACATTTGTTCTGCGTTGTGAAATTTTTCCATATTACTGGGGGTCTGTTGTTGTAATTTGTTCATGATATTCTCCTTTTGTTTTTTATACATTGTTGTTATATAACAAAATAAATATATATGCCAAATACTTCAACCGATGGTTGAAATTCGAATCGAAAAACAGACATTTTAGCAATATTTTCCTAATTCGATTCGAATCGACAAATAGATTTATTTTAATAAAAAACACACATCGTTCGATGTGTGTTTTTTGGGTTTTATTATTTTCCACGCGTTTTAATTTACATTTAACGGTGGGAAACAATCGCCGCCGCCCGCAGGGCAACAGTTAAATCCTTGGTCGCCCATATCGGTATATGTTTCCCCAGGGCAACATCCATTTGCATCAGGTGCCGTGCCATCGCAATCCAAACTGCCCACAGATTCTGTTGCAGGCACAGACGAAGATTTTTCAAATGGATTCTTTATAAGACCTGTTTCATTTCCCTCTTCATCAGTTTCGTATTCCAACCCCAGAACATTTTTATTAAATTCGTCGTTATATTTGACAGAAAGTTTTCCATCATTTTCATTTACTTCGACCTTATTCGTATTCTTGGCATTAGCGGTCAGATTTTGATAATACGCATCGTATTTTGCCTGGTTTTTTGCCTGATAATTTTGGGATTGGCAATATGCCAATACGGTTCTGTAATCATACCCTGCGGCGGAAATTTCGGCTGCCTGGGTGTTATCTGCGGTTCTTTTGCCGCTGCTGGCATCACCTGTACAAAACCGGTCTAGATTAAACGAACGCACTTGCCCTGTCCATGATGAATCGTTCCAATCCACCTTTACTTGCTCTTTTAAACCTTTCCAAGGACGGCGTGGATTGGCGTTATAAGTTTCAAATGCACATTTTTTGCCAGCGTTTTCTGTTTTGTCGCATGTGGCGATTAAATCCACAGGCGAATATACGGTAATACGGGTGCCCGCAGCGATTGAAAATGGTGGCACTGTGTTATCTAATGCATCAACGATTAATTTTTGTGCAACCTGATTCCACGCGGTTATAACCTCGTTCTTGGCTAATTCTGATGAACGCACCTTGCCGGATTGCACAACAGTATTGTTATCTAAATCGATTTGATTAACGAATGTGTCAGCGATTGGCGCAATCATATTAACGGCCGCAGGAACCATCGCGGTTAACAAAGGCATAACCATTTGTTCAATATAATCCGTACTGCCATATCCGGGAACCCCAACGCGCCCTTGGGAATCGGCAGAATACGGGTCTTGGTCATTACTGCTAAAATTAAATTCCACACCATCTGGACGAATAAATTGATACCATTTGATTTGCATACGACCAATGGTTTTATATGGTCCCGGTAAATCCCCAGTTAAATACCCCATTAACAATGTGCCTGTGGGAATGATAATTGTGCGTCCATTGTCAGAATAAACATTTCTGTCGACCGTTGCGCGGACAGGAATGCCACTGCCACCATCGCAACTGCCATTGGCATCCTTGTTATTACATCCGTACACAGATGGGTCAGCGCGAACCTCGGACACTATTGTTGCAGGAATTGGTTTAAATTGACGCAATATAAATGTTCTGTCGTACGGGCGTGAATTGATTACCGCCTCTGTCGTATCTGCAGAACCCTTTAATGTTTCTTCTTTTATTGTTTTTTGTATCAAGTGCATTCCGGGTTCTGTGGCAAATTCGTTTTTTAAATTTTGAGATTTTCCAACTGTGCGTGGGGTGCCGGTCGATGCACTTGTCCCAGTGGTTTTTGGTTTTGATGTTAATGCTGGTACAACCGTCAAATCCACATTTTTGGCCACATGATCTGCGTCTGTTCCAATTTTTTTACCGCTGTCGATACTGGTAATTATACCTGTATTTGGATTGTAAATTCCTGTGGGTTTATTGCATTCTTTGTCGGAAAAAGGGTGAAATTCATAACGTCCCGCATTTGGTTTTATCCAACCAATTTGCGCGCCGGCATTACTGTATCCTGGCATAGCAAAATCGGAACATCTTTCCACGCGTTTCCGCGCAGATGCAGATTTTTCTACAGGCGCAGGTTTTTCTAAAACAGGTTTCGTTCCAACCGGTGCGGGTTCGGGTTCTGGTTCAAATTCCGGTTCCGGTTCCAATTCGGGTTCCGGTTCTGGTTCAGGTAATACCGCCGGTTTTGACGGTTGTATATTAATTGGTTCTGGGTCGGCTTTGACACCCACATTTACATTTATTGTGTCTGTGCGTTTGTTTAAATCGCCTAAATCTTCGCTGTCGTGCCATGTGATAATCAGTTTGACTTGCCCCGAAATGTTTGCGTTTGCGGGTGCAAACACCGCGGTTATTTTACATCCAATGTTTTGATTAATCGACCCTGCATCACCTTGACATGCGTTTAATATAGAAAAACCGTCAACAGAATCTTGGATTTTGACAGAATCAATAACAACGGCATCAGTTGATTTGATGTTAAATACCCTGGATTCTTTGCCGCCCACAGGAATCGCCAACATTTCAGCAGAATCTGGATTGATAATTAAATTAACATTTTTATCAGCAGATACGATTTTATTTTGGTGTTTTGGTTTGTTGATTACCAGTGATATTAATATCAACACGACAATAAAAGCCGCACCCAACAGCATCCAACGAATTGCCACAGGGGTATCATAAAATGTTTCTTTAATTTTTTCTTTTATTGTGTTTGCCATAACACTTTACCCATTGTTTTTGTTTATAACATATTACTGAATTCTAACCACACGACATCCTGAAACCTGGAATTTCATCAGTTTGTCGCACAATGTTTGCGCAGTATCCACATCCGCGATTGGTCCAATGCGCAAACGATACAATTTAGATGTTGTTGATGTCGCGCCCAAATCCCCAACACCTTGGGAATCTACGGCAAAGAAAACCTTGTTTTGATATGGTGTCAACAACCCATTGCCACCATCGCCACTGAATTTCACCAATAATTCAGACCAATAATCATCCAACGGTTTCATTTTTGTATCGGATGCTAATTCAACTGCAACCCCTGATTGATTAGATGTAATCAGTGGTATATTTGATTGTGGCAAATATGACCCGGCGGTTTCGCGTTTTGTTGGAATCATATATGCCCCGGAATTACCGTACATTTGCGTATCTGGGGTCATAGAATAACCCGCAGGCACATATACACCAGTACCTGTTGTATCTGGGGTGTTGGACATATACATTGGTGTCGCACTGTAATCCATCACAGATGCATTTACCGCCGACATATCCGCATTATACGCAATATTGTTCAACGATTGCCCAGACATCATACTTTGTGCTACATTTGCCTCGGCCAATGCCATTACAGATGCCGTATCTGCAATCAAGAAAGGTTTTTCGCGTTTTTTAATGCAAACAATACGTTGACCGCTGCGCAAAACCATATCGCCAACGGCCTCGACAATTAATAAGCGTCCGTCTTGACCATCTGTACGAAATCCCACGGGGGATTCGCCACCTTCGACCATCAATGATACCACGGGGCGTTGTGTCATCGCGATAACTTTATCGCCGAAATCGATATATGTGAATATCTTGTCGCGCCATACGCGTTCAGGCGCAATTACATAATCGTCTGGATTTGGAACAAATATATCCAAATCAAATCTAAATTCAGACGGGTCAATTTTCATAGATTTTATCCAGGCATAATCTTCGCCATCAACGCCAAGGGTACTGCTGGTTGATGCAGATTTTCTAAATATTGAATTCATGCCCCCAGATGTTCTGGCCCCAGATGCAATATTTGCGCCCGCCAACGATGCGCCATTGTCCAAAACGACATCAACCTGGGAATATGCAATTTCATCATCTTCAAGCCCAGAGCTCTTTAAGTAGAATATGTATTTATTTCCAGATTGTCCCAACACAATTAAATTTGTGTCGTTTTCGGTATTGTCACTAGCGGGTGTAATATATAAAATTCTATCGCCCTGGGTAGTATTGATGTCAAACGCGCTAGTATCGCCAATAACTGCATCAGCAATTTGTTCACCGTTTGGTAAAGACACCATTGTTACCATCCCAGAACGCAATTTTAATGGCAATACGGTTCCAGGGGCCCACGCCAACTGTGCATACCCAGGTTTAACACTGCCCGCGGTCATGTTTGCATTTGGGTTTTCCCATGCCTTTTGGGCGCCAAACGCAATATTTACCACAGAAAACATCAGTGCGCACATCAAACCGCTAAATTTAAACACTTTTAACATTTTCTTCCTTCCTTTTTTATTTTTATTCTTCGTTTTGGGTCCAGTTCAAAGGGTCGCTTTGTCCATTTGCCACTGTATATCCACTCACACGGAACCCCAATGGGTTTTCCATGCGTTCAGCCCATTTTATAGCCGTTTTTTCTGTTGATTCTAATTTTACAATTATTTGGTATTTTTGAACATATTTCTGGGGTGCCAAATCGCCATATTCGCAAACATAATCAAAACTAGCAACATATGTGTTTGGTTCGCCAACCTTGGATACGACAGCGTTTTTTGCAGGAAATTCAACATCGCAAGAAATCGTTAACGGTTCATCTAAATCGCCCTGACGAATGATTGCGACCATTTCAGTATCGGCAAAATTACCAAATATTGCATCAGTTGAACGAGATTTAATAATTCCATTTGGCGTAGGCGCCCATCTGGCCCGCATAATGGAAATATTTGGGATAATTTCATTTCGATATCGTATATATTCCCGTATAAACTGGCGTTTATATCCATCTAAATCTTCGGGCATTTGTGTTAAAGTTATTTCTTTGTCATTAATACCCTGGGTTGTTAAAAAGAATATCTGTGGCCGATTTAATGGAAACATTTTATCCAATGTAATCAACAACACAACCAGCACAACCGCCGCCGTTGCCATAACAAAAGCCATTAATCGAGACATTAAAATTGGCGGTTCTATGCGTTCTTGCAAAGGTTTCCTCCCCATTTATCAAATGGATTGTAGACAAAATAATAATGGTTGCGCAAGTAAAAAAGTGATAATTTTGCATATAATTACAAAAAATAAAATTTATATATCGTTTGTATAAATTTTTATCGGGTGTTTTTGTGTTTGTCCCGGGGCGTGGTGGTACGATTTTGCTTGCTAAAAAATAATTAAATCTTTATAATATTTTTCACTTGATTTTTATGTGGCGTGTGCTAACCTGTGCCAGAATATCGGTTGTGTTATGCGCATAAAACGGGTTTGTAGGGGCTTAGTTCAACGGTAGAATATCGGTCTCCAAAACCGCGGATAAGGGTTCGATTCCTTTAGCCCCTGCCACGAAATTGTGGATGTCCGGACCCGAAAAACATGCGTAAAAACAATCGGGTTATAACATTGAAAAAGAGTGGATGCTTTATGAAAAAAGTATTTGATTATATAAAATCTGTGCGGGCAGAATGGTTCAAAATTGTTTGGCCATCGCGCGAAACGGTCATTCGTTCTACTATTATGATTTTGATTGTTTCTGGGCTTGCGGCACTGTTTTTCTTTGTTGTTGACAGTATTTTGAACGCGCTTGTGAACTGGATTTTTTAATCAAAACACCAAAAGGATGTAATAAAATGGAAGAAAAAATGCAATGGTTCGTTGTGAATGTTCATACAGGATGCGAAGACAAGGTCGCGCGTCAATTACGGGAACAGATTGATAAACGGCGTTTGAATGCATATTTTGGTGAAATTTTGGTCCCCACGCGTGAGGTTGCAGAAATCAAGGGTGGCAAACGCGTTGTTTCTGAAAAAAAGTTTTTCCCAGGATATATCGTTGTGCAAATGGTTTTGAATAATGAAACATTTTCATTAATCAAATTAATGCCGTTGGTTGTTATGTTCTTGGGCGCAAAAAATAAACCAATCCCGGTCAGCGAAGAAGAAGCCCGCCGCCTGTTGAAACAGGTCGAAGAAGGTTCTGTCGTTCCCGAAGATATCACGTATGAGGTTGGGCAAGAGGTTCATGTTATCGATGGTCCTTTCTCTGGGTTTAACGGCATTATTTCTGATGTTGATAATGTTAAACAAAAAATGAATGTGACTGTATTGGTGTTTGGCCGTGAAACAGGAATGGAACTGGATTTCAGTCAGGTTGAAAGAGTTTAGTTTGGGTGTTCCAAACTGAAAACACGAAAGTGTTAAACCCGTGGCAGATGGCCATATCGTACCACGGAAATTACTTTAAATAACAAAGAGGTAAAACAAAATGGCAAAAAAAGAAGTCAAAGGGATTGTAAAATTAGTCGTCCCTGCAAAGCAAGCAAACCCAGCGCCACCAATCGGGCCGGCTTTGGGTGCGGCGGGTGTTAATATCGCCGAATTCTGCAAACAATTTAATGACAAAACAGCCGACAAAAAACCTGGAATGCCAATTCCATGTATTATCACTGTTTATACAGACCGCAGTTTCGAATTTATTATGAAATTGCCACCTGTGTCATACTTTATCAAAGATGCATTAAAGTTAAAATCAGGATCACATAAACCAGGTCGTGAATTCGTTGGAACCATTACCCGTGATCAAGTTAAACAAATTGCTGAAAACAAAATGCCTGATTTGAATTGCTCTACCATTGAATCTGCAATGAACATTGTTGCGGGTCAGTGCCGTTCTATGGGCGTCAAGGTGGAGGATTAATCATGAAACAGACAAAAAGACAAAAAGTTTTAACAGCATTAGATAAAGAAAAAATTTATTCTATTGCTGATGCTATTGATGCATTGCGTCCTTATTGTTCAGCAAAATTTGATGAAACATTGGAAATCGCAATTCGTTTGGGTATTGATGTTACTAAAAACGATCAAAACATTCGTGGTATGTTGTCTTTGCCAAATGGCACAGGCAAAACCGTCCGTGTTGCTGTGTTTACTGAAAACAGCCAAGACGATGCCAAAAAGGCCGGCGCAGATGTTGTTGGCGGCGAAGATTTAATTGCCAAAGTTTTAGAAGGCAATATTGATTTTGATCGTGTAATTGCGACACCTGATATGATGCCAAAAATGTCCAAGGTTGCGCGTGTGTTGGGTCCCAAGGGTTTGATGCCAAATCCAAAATTGGGTACGGTTACAACAAATGTTGCCGAAGCAGTCAAAACAGCCAAGGCAGGACAAATTGAATATCGTGCGGATAAAAATGGTATTATTCACGCAGGTATTGGCAAAATGTCTTTTACAACAGACAAATTGGTTGAAAATGCAAATGCATTGATTGATCAGTTGAAAAAGGTTAAACCTGCATCGTCCAAGGGTCAATATATCTTGGGGTGCAGTGTTGCAACAACCCAAGGCCCGGGCTTAAAGGTTGAAGCAAAATAATATTTTTCAAGGTTTATATGTGCAAAGTTTGAACTTTGGACTTTGCACTTTGAACTTTGATAACAAGATTTCTGTCCATGACTGATGGTGTGGCAACACTTAATTTCCATCATAGACAAAGAAAATTCTTTGGGGCAGGAAGTAAAGAGCCCCACCCATGGCAACATGGATGGATAAGTTAAACAAAAGAAGAAGTAAGGGTAGATAGATGAGACGCGAAGAAAAATCAAATTTGATTTCAGCGTTGCAGTCATCCTTGAAATCTGCGAACGGTGTTTTCGTTATTGAAAACCATGGTTTGACAGTGCAAGAAATGGAAACATTGCGTAATGAATTACGTCCATTGGTTTCATTGTTCAAAGTTGTCAAAAACCGTTTGATGAAATTGGCATTAAAAGATACCGATTTCGCACCTGTATCCGACATGATGAAACGTCCAACTGCGGTTGCGATTGCAACAGACGCGTTGGCGGTTACCAAAGTATTGGCCAAGTTTGCTGATGAACATCCAAACTTTTCAATCGTTGGCGGCAAAATGGATGCAGATGTATTGGCAGTAGATGACATTGTGCAATTATCCAAGCTTCCTTCCCTGTTGGAAATTCGTGGTACAATCGCGCGTATTTTGGTCGAACCTGCATCGCGTTTGGCGCGTGTTTCAGCAGAGTATGGAAAAAAACAAAATTAAAATAAAACTCAAGTAAGGAGTAAAAAAATGGCAGACATTCAAAAATTAGTTGAAGAATTGTCAAAATTGACTGTTTTGGAAGCTGTTGAATTATCCAAAGCATTAGAAGAAACATGGGGCGTCAGTGCTGCTGCTGCGGTTGCTGTTGCTGCGGGTCCTGCGGCGGCGGCTGCTGAAGAAAAAACAGAATTTGATGTTGTGTTGGCTGATGCCGGTGCAAACAAATTGGCTGTTATCAAGGCAGTGAAAGACATTACAGGTTTGGGTTTAGGCGAAGCAAAAGCTTTGGTTGAATCTGCACCAAAGGCCGTCAAAGAAGGCGTTGCCAAAGAAGATGCTGAAAAAATGAAAGCAACTTTGGAAGCCGCTGGCGCAAAAGTAGAAATGAAATAATTTTTACAAAACCGCTAATCGCACGGATTTGCGATTACCAGTCCATGCCCACCAGGATGAATATTCTGGTGGGTTTAGGGCGAAAAACAAGATACAAACAGTTTTGTTTGCAAAACGCACAGAAAAAAAGGATTTATACCCATGGCAGTCATCCAGAAATTTAGAAAATCTTTTGGCAAAAGTTTTTTGCAAACTCCACTTCCCGATTTAGTTGAAATTCAATACAACTCTTACAAAGATTTTTTGCAGGCCGATGTCGAACCGCAAAATCGCGAAAACAAAGGGTTGCAGGCCGTTTTCAAATCTATGTTTCCAATCAAAGATTATGCCGGAATCGCGGACTTGGAATTTGTTGAATATACACTGGAAAAACCTGTATATAACGTAAAAGAATGTATGTTGCGCAATTTAACATATTCTCGCAGATTAAAATTAAAACTGAGATTGGTTTTGTGGGATATCGCCGAAGACGGCAAAAAAACATTGCGTGATATCAAAGATCAAGAAATATTTATGGGCGAAGTACCATTAATGACAGAACGTGGTAGTTTTATCGCTGCGGGTGTGGAACGTGTTATTGTTTCGCAAATGCATCGTGCCCAAGGTGTCGTTTTTGCAACAACCAAAGAGGCCAAGGTCGCAGGAAATCCAACAACATACACTGCGCGTATCATCCCAGAACACGGTTCTTGGATTGATTTTGAAGAATCCAAGGGCGTTATTTATGTTCGTATCGATCGCCGCCGCAAGATTCCAGCCACAGTATTGTTGCGTTGCTTGCCATGCGCCGAAGACGAAAAGAAATGGGCTGCGGACCCACGCAAGGCAAACATTCGTGGAATGTCTGATACAGAAATTTTGTCTGCGTTCTATAAATCTATTCCATTGTCTTTTGATGGCAAGGTTTGGGTCGGCGACACATCCAGTTTTGAAGGTTTAGATAAATATCGTTTGAATTATGATTTGTTATCTGTCAAAGGCGACAAAGAATTAGCAAACAAAGGCGACAGATTGTCCGCTAAAAAATATGCTAAATTGGCGGCATCTGCAAAACAGTTTGGTATTAAACCGGAATCTTTGATTGGCGAATATTTATTTGAACCAATTACATCTGCGGGTGATGTTGTATATCCTGCGGGTACAGAAATCACCGAAGAAATTTTGTCTGATTTAGACAAAATGGGTGTTAAAAAGATTTCATTAATCGCGATTGATAACACAACAATTACTGCACACATGCGCAATACTTTGGCTGCCGATAAAATTACAACGCGCGATGATGCATTGATTGAAATTTATAATGTTATTAGACCAGGCGAACGTCCTACGGTCGAGGCCGCGTTAAGTTTATTCTTGCGTCAAGGTTTCGATGCTGCATACTATGATTTGTCTGCGGTTGGTCGTTTCAAAATGAACAAACGGTTAAAGATTGATTCTGGCAAACGCCCCGAAGACGAACGTTTGTTAACCAAGAACGATTTCTTGGCGGTGTTGAAAACATTAACAAACATTATTGATCACAAAGATACTATTGATGATATCGACAATTTGTCTAACCGCCGCGTGCGTGCGGTTGGTGAATTGTTGGAACAAACTTTCCGTACTGGAATGTTGCGTATTGAACGTTTGGTCCGTGAAAGTTTATCATCTCCAAACATTGCAAACATGCAACCCCAAGATGTTATTAATGTAAAACCATTGTCTTCATTGGTTGCAGAATTTTTGGGAACATCACAATTATCACAATTTATGGATGCATATAACCCATTGGCAGAATTGGAACACAAACGCCGTATTTCTGCATTGGGGCCTGGTGGATTGAATCGCGAACGTGCGGGTATTGATGTCCGTGACGTGCATCCAACACATTATGGTCGTTTGTGTCCAATTCATACCCCCGAAGGTGCAAATATTGGTTTGATTAACCATTTGGCATCTTATGCGCGTGTTAATGAATATGGGTTTATCACAACACCGTATTACGAGGTCAAAGATGGCAAGGTTACAAACAAAATTGTATATTTGACTGCTGATGAAGAAATGGGACACAAAATTGCCCAAGGAAACACGCCAACAAATGCTGATGGTAAATTGGCGATTGATGTTGTGACTGCGCGTGTTGACGGCGAATTTACAATGGTTCCAAAAGACGAAATTGATTTGATTGACGTTGAACCGCGTCAGGTGGTGTCTATTGCGACAGGATTAATTCCGTTCGTTGAAAACGATGACGCTAACCGTGCTTTGATGGGTTCAAACATGCAACGTCAGGGCGTTCCATTATTGCGTGTCCAGGCCCCATTGGTTGGTACGGGTATTGAACGCGAAGTGGCGCGTGATTCCAGAACAGGTAAGGTTGCAAAACACAGTGGTGTTGTTGAATCTGTGGATGCAAATCGTATCGTGGTTAAATGTATGAATTCGCGTAATGTTGTGACTGGCGTTGATATTTATAATTTGGAAAAATTTGAACGTTCCAACAGTGAAACAATTATTCACCAAAAACCGTTGGTCAAGGTTGGCGACCGTGTGTCAGCGGGCGACATCATTGCGGACGGTTCTTCGATGAATTACGGTGAATTGGCGTTGGGTCGCAATGTGTTGGTTGCATTTGTGCCATGGCGTGGATACAACTATGAAGACGCGATTGTGATTTCTGAACGCATTTCCCGCGAAGACGCGTTTACATCTGTCAAAATCGTGGAAAAAGAATTCAAGGTTCGTGATACACAACTGGGACCAGAAAGTTTCACACGCGATATTCCAAATGTCAGTGAAGAAGCCGTGAAAAACCTGGACGAATCTGGTATCATTTATGTTGGTGCGCGTGTAAAACAAGGCGACATTTTGGTTGGTCGTGTTTCGCCAAAATCTGAAACATTATTGACCCCCGAAGAGGCGTTGTTGCGTAATATCTTTGGCGAAAAAGCATTGAATGTCAAAGATACATCTTTGCGCGTTGGTCCAAACGAAGAAGGTACAGTTATCGGCGTAAATGTTTTGACGCGTCATGGTGTCAAAAAAGACGAACGTACACAAATGATTGAATTGGAAAAAATTGCAAAAATCAATCAAGATCGCAGTGAAGAAATCGCGATTATTGAAAAAGGTTTTGCTGACCAGATTTTCCAATTAGCGGAAAATGAAACGATTGATGGTGGTACAGGCAGTTTGAAACCTTTTGTTGGTAAAAAATTAACCAACGAAGTGTTTGATGCAATCAAGGCATGCGATTTCAAAAAATTGGTTGTTAAAAACAAAGAAATCCAATCCAAGATTGCAGAACTGTGCGAACAACACAATATCAAATTGGCGGCATTAAACGAAAAAGCCGATGCCGAGGTTTCCAAGGTTACAGAAAGCAATTCACTCAGTGCTGGCGTTTTGAAAGAAGTCAAGGTGTATATCGCCCATAAAATGAAATTGCAACCTGGTGATAAAATGGCGGGTCGTCATGGAAACAAGGGTATCGTATCCCGTGTCGTTCCAATCGAAGATATGCCATACATGGAAGACGGGACACCTGTGGATATTGTTTTGAATCCTCTGGGTGTGCCATCGCGTATGAATATCGGCCAGATTTTAGAAACACATCTAGGAATGGCTGCACGTTCTTTGGGACAACAAATTGGTGCGGTTCTGGACGAGGTTAAACAAAAACGCGCCGTAACCGATGATTTGCGTAATATCATGGGCAAAATTTACGGCAAAGATGTGGCTGAAAAATTAGAAAAAATGACAGACACAGATGTTCGTGCCGAGGCCGCATTGTTGCGCGATGGTGTTCCAATGGCAACACCAACATTTGACGGTGCCAGCCCAGACGACATCAAGGCAATGTTGAAATTGGCAAAATTGCCAGAAACCGGACAGTTTACTCTGTATGACGGTATGACTGGTGAAAAATTTGCCCGTCCTGTAACCGTTGGCGTTATGTACATGATGAAATTGCATCACTTTGTGGATGAAAAGATTCACGCACGTTCTGTGGGCAATTATTCGTTGGTAACACAACAGCCATTGTCTGGTAAGGCCCACATGGGTGGTCAGCGTTTGGGTGAAATGGAGGTTTGGGCGCTCGAGGCACACGGTGCCGCACACTTGTTGCGCGAAATGTTAACGGTTAAATCCGATGATATCGTAGGTCGTAACAAAATGTACGAGGCCATCATTTCCGGCAGTAATGATATCCAAACAGGTACGCCAGAAGCATTCAACGTATTCGTTCGCGAATTGCGTGGTTTGGGTTTGGCAATGACACCAAAGAAAGTAGATTAATTGGGGATGCGGCATGGGATGTATCGCTTTCATTCCATGACCGCATACCCACAGCACTTTAAAGCGACTTAAAGGAGCAAAATAAATGACAAATATGTTGCAAAAGATATTTGGACAAATCGAAACCAAAGAACAGTTTGATGCTTTGCGTATCACTATCGCCAGCCCAGAAGAAATTCTGTCCTGGTCTCATGGCGAGGTTAAAAAACCAGAAACCATCAACTATCATTCTTTGAAACCAGAACCCGAAGGATTGTTCTGCCAAGAAATTTTTGGCCCTGTCAAAGATTTTGAATGTGCATGCGGAAAATATAAACGCATCAAAAACCGCGGTGTTATCTGTGAAAAATGCCATGTAGAGGTTGGACCATCATCTGTTCGCCGTGAACGTATGGGACATATCAAATTGGCAATGCCTGTGGCGCACACTTGGTTTTTACGCGAAGGCAAAATTGCGGTATTGTTGAATAATTTACCACAAAAGAAATTAGAGCAGGTTATTTCGTATGATGCATACATTGTTATCGAACCTGGACTTACCAGTTTGAAATTGTATGATGTCATCAGCGAAGATGAATACCAGGCCAAGGTTGAAGAATTTGGTGCAGATGCGTTCCGTGTTGGTATTGGTGCCGAAGGCGTGCGCAGCATTATTGCAAACCTGGATATGGGCGATGAACGCACGCGTTTACGCGCAGAATTGGCAGAAACCAAATCTGAACAAAAACGCAAATTGTTAATTAAACAGTTAAAACTGGTTGAATCTTTCTTGGATTCTAAAACAGAACCAGCGTGGATGTTGCCGGATATTTTGCCTGTAATTCCACCAGATATTCGTCCATTGGTAACATTGGATGCGGGTCATGTTGCGGCATCTGATTTGAATGATTTGTATCGCCGTGTTATTATTCGTAATAATCGTTTGAAAAGATTTATGGAAATGCATGCGCCTGACATCATTATTCGTAATGAAAAACGCATGTTGCAAGAAGCCGTGGATTCTTTGTTTGATAATGGACATAAATCGCGTCCAATGGTTTCGCAAAATCGCCGTCCATTGAAATCTTTATCGGATTCTTTGCGCGGTAAATCTGGTCGTTTCCGTATGAATTTGTTGGGTAAACGTGTGGATTATTCTGGTCGTTCAGTAATTACACCGGGGCCAACTCTCCGTATGCACCAGGTTGGTTTGCCAAAAACAATGGCTTTGGAATTGTTTAAACCATTTGTGTTTGCGCGTTTGTTGGCGGGTGGTTATGCAAACACTTTGAAAACCGCGCGTAAAATGGTTGAAAATGGTGAAGATATTGTATGGGAAATTTTGGAAAAGGTTATTTATCAACATCCTGTGTTGTTAAATCGTGCTCCATCTTTGCACAGATTATCATTGATTGCGTTTGAACCAGTGTTAATCGAAGGCAAGGCAATTCGTTTGCATCCATTGGTCTGCAAAGGATTTAATGCTGACTTTGACGGCGACCAGATGTCTGTTCACGTGCCAATTTCATTAGAGGCCCAATTAGAGGCGCGTACATTGATGTTGTCAACAAACAATGTTATGTCCCCAGCCAGTGGCGATCCTATGACTGTGCCATCACAAGACATGGTGTTGGGTATTTATTATATTTCGTTGATAAATGGCGAACACGATGAAAAGAAATCTCCGCGTTTTGCCAACATGGACGAGGTTAAATTGGCGTTGGAAAACAAGGTTATTACATTGCATACACCAATTTATGCCCGCGTGAATGGCAAAACATATGCGACAACTGCGGGTCGTATGATTTTGGGTGAATTATTGCCAAAGTCCGACAAAATGCCATTTGATTTGGTTAACAAAGTTATGCCTAAAAAAGCCATCGAAAAATTGTTGGCAACCGCATACGAAACATGCGGCGACAAGGCAATGATTTTGTTGGCAGACGCATTAAAAGATACTGGTTTTGAACAGGCCGCACGCAGTGGTATTTCTATTGGTTTCAACGATATCGTGATTCCAGAAGAAAAGAAAGACATGATTGCGAATGCTCAACACGCAGCCGAAGAAATCGAAGAACAATATCAAAACGGTTTGTTGTCTGGTGGTGAACGCCACAATAAACTGATTGATTTGTGGCAGAAAACAACCGATAAACTGGGTGATTTGGCATATGCGACATTGGGTAAAACATCTGGTGATAATTGGAATTCTGTGTATATGATGGCATTGTCTGGTGCCCGTGGTTCCAAAGGTCAAATTCAACAGTTGGCGGGTATGCGTGGTATGATGCAGAAACCAGACGGTTCAATTATCGAAGTTCCAATTATTTCGAACTTTAAAGAAGGTTTAACCATGTCTGAATACTTTACATCCACCCACGGTGCGCGTAAAGGTATGTCGGATACGGCGTTGAAAACCGCTACGGCTGGTTATTTGACACGCCGTTTGGTCGAATTGGCGCAAAATACAGTTATCACAGAACATGATTGTGGAACGCACGAATTTATTACTGCAAAACCAGTGTACCAAGGTTCTACTTTGGTTGTGCCATTGGGTGATGTGGTATTGGGTCGTACAGCGGCACACGATATTGTTAACCCAATGACCAAAGAAGTCATTGTCAAAGAAGGCGATTTGGTTACAAAATCTGCGGCCAAGGCCATCAATGAATCCGGGTTGCCATCTGTTGATGTCCGCAGTGTGTTAACATGCCAGAGTGATGGTTTGTGCGCAAAATGTTATGGTATGGATTTGTCGCGCAATGCGCTGGTTCATGTTGGCGAACCTGTGGGTGTTATCGCGGGTCAATCCATTGGTGAACCTGGAACGCAGTTGACTCTGCGAACCTTCCACATTGGTGGTATTGCAGAAAGTAGTGCAGAAAGCCACTTTATCGAAATGCCGGTCGCTGGTCGCATCAAATTGTATGGTGTTAACACAATTAAAAATGCGTCTGGCCGTGTTATTGTTTTGTCGCGCAACGGTGAAATTGCCGTGGTTGACGACAAAGACAATAAATTGTTCAGTTGTGCATTGCCATACGCATCTAAATTGATTGTTGCCGAAGGCGACACTGTCGACAAGGGTGCCAAGGTTGCTGAATGGGATCCGTATTCTAACGATATCATTGCCGAAAAAGATGGTACAGTTTGCTTTAACGATTTGATTGAAAATGTTTCTTTCCAAGAAGAAGTTGACGGCACAACTGGCATCACATCGCGCAAGGTTATTAACTGGAAAACAAATACCAAGAAAGCGTTAAACCCATCTATTACTTTGGTAAATGACAAAGGCGAAGTAATATCTTTGGGCGGTAAAAAATTAGCGCAATACATGTTGCCTGTGTATTCTGTATTGAATGTTGCAAATGGCGACAAGGTATCTGCGGGTGATATTTTGGCGCGTATCCCTGTCCAAGCAAAAAAGACGGGCGATATTACCGGTGGTTTGCCACGTGTCGAAGAATTATTAGAAGTTCGCCGTCCTGCAAACCCTGCGTTATTGGCCGAAGTTGACGGTACGGTTGAATTAGAAGATGCAAAATCTAAAATCATCATCCGTATTGAACCAACAGACGGTACTGCGCCTGTGGAATATGCTGTGCCAAAAGGAACAAATTTATTGGTTCGCAGTGGCGATGTCGTCAAAAAGGCGGAAAAATTGGTCGATGGCGAACCTGTTCCCCAGGATATTTTGCGTATTTTGGGTCAAAAGGCATTGGCAACATTTATGGTTGACCAAGTTCAACAGGTTTATCGCTTGCAGGGTGTGACAATCAACGACAAACACATTGAAATTTTGATTCGTGAAATGACACGCCGTGTTGAAATTGCAAATCCTGGCGACACTGGGTTCTTGATGGGTGCGGTTGTTGACCGTGTTGACTTTGAAGAAGAAAATGCCCGTGTTGTACACGATGGTGGCCGTCCAGCCGAGGCATCCCAGGTTTTGGTTGGATTAACCCGTGCATCGTTGACATCGCGTTCATTTATATCAAATGCATCGTTCCAACAGACAACCAAGGTTTTGGTTGATGCTGCAATAAACGGTTCAACTGATAAATTGGTTGGTATCAACGAAAACTTAATCGTTGGTCGTTTGATTCCAATCGGAACAGGTGCGTATGTCCGCCGTGTGCGTGAAATCGCCAAACAAGAAGAACGGGCTGAAAAGATTGCCCGCGAAGGTGGTGAACACCAGCAGTTGTTGGACATTTAAAGAAAAAGATTGTTGGGTCGGGCATTCCCCGACCCAGGCAAACTTTTCCTTGCAAAACATGAATAATGGAATAAAATATAACAAGTTGAATTAAAAAGGATTATAAAATGGCAACACCAAGAAGTAAAACAAGTAAAGCCCGCAGCGCACAACGTCAATCTCATGATGCGTTGAAAATTATGCCGGTCGGTGTGTGCAAATCATGCGGTGAAAAGAAACGTCCACATCATGTTTGCCCTGCATGTGGCGCAAAATAATAAATCAAAATTAAATCTGGCAGATTTGATGGTCTTGTGGTATAATTCCAGAGGATTATAAATCTGCCTTTTTTATTAAGGAAAAAAAATGACCAAGGTTATATCCATAGATGCGTTTGGTGGCGACAAAGGTCCAAAGGTTGTTTTGGGCGGTATCAACCAATTTTTGTATCAATATGGTGAATCCAAGGTGCATTTCCGTATTTTTGGTAAATCTGGGACACTGCAGAAACTGTTGAAAAAATTTCCGCGTGTTGCGCGTAATTGCACGATTATCGATGCGCCTGATGTAATTCGTGGCACAGACAAAGTGCGCGATGTTATCCGTCATGCGGATGGAACATCTATGTTTATGGCAATCAAAGATGTGCGGTTGGGTAATTCTTCCGCTGTGGTCAGTGCTGGAAACACAGGTGTTTTAATGTCATTGTCTAAATTGGCATTGAAAACGATTGATGGTATATCGCGTCCTGCAATTACCACGATGTTGCCATCGGGCGGCGGTGATTCCCGTGTGGTTGTGCTGGATTTAGGGGCAAATGTTCAATGTGATGCGCAAAATTTATTTGATTTTGCGATATTGGGTTCTGTGTACGCTGATGTTATTGGCCATATGCCGCGCCCGCGCCTGGGGATTTTGAATATTGGTACCGAAGAAACCAAGGGCAATGAAACATTGCAAGAATTAAATCGCGTATTGACTGAACACCGTGATGAATTGCCATATGAATACATCGGTTTTGTCGAGGCCACCGATATCAGTGCTGGTCGTGTCCAGGTTGTCGTTACGGACGGCTTTACAGGCAATATTGTGTTAAAAACGGTCGAAGGTACCGCAAAGTTAATAAAACGCGTTATAATGGATAATTTCAAGAAATCTGTGCTGGCGATTATCGGTGCTTTTTTCTTGGTGCATGTGTTCAAGCGGTTAAAGCATAAAATTGACCCGCGTTCTTATGCCGGGGCGACATTTTTGGGATTAAACGGGTTTTCGGTCAAGACGCACGGCAACAGCGATGCGCTGGCGTTTGCGAATGCAATACGATATGCGGTGGATTTAAGTAATGCGGATTTCAACGATGTTATAAAAACGCGTGCCGAACAAATGTCCAAAATTCGTGACGAATTGGTGTAAATAATTCAATTTATCAAAAATTATAAAAATTGCGGCTGCGATTTGCACAGACGGATTCCTAGGTTGACAACCCGATACAAAATCTATAAAAACCGGGTTATAATTTGCATGCAACCAAAGGATAACGATATGGAAAAAACAAAAAAAACAAAACGCAGCATCAAAAAAGAACGCGAAGCAAAATATCAGGCGCAACATTGGGTAAAATCTCAGGCAAAACTGATGAAAATATTAGAAGCCGCAGGCATGGCGCCAAACACAAAAACACCGATGTTGCCGCGTAATCACGACAGGTAAACGAAAAAAAACAACAGCAATTACTTGCTGGCGGCTTCTCCTCTCCTTCCGGTCTCCCGGAAACTGGTGTTGGATTTTACGCGGCCTTGACATGACGTTCTGTGTTGTCTGTGGCGTTATCCATAATTTTTTTGGCCTCGGCAAAAACCATTTCTTTAACCTTTAATGCCAAATCATGTGTTTCCAATGTTTCGGCGGCTACTTCGAAATTATCGGTTCTAATTTGCAAAGACACATATGCACCGACCAATGATGCGCGTGGCAAATCTTCGATAGAGCGGGGCGCATTGTTGTGTCCAATGTGCAATTCATCACTTAAGGATATGATTTGTCTATCTTGATTTACCCAAACAGTGGTGTTTAAAACTTGGTCCAGGGCAATCATTATTTGTTTGATGTTTTTTTGCATGGTGTTGTCCCTCCTTTCATTTGGGCTTTTAAATGACTGCCTGTGCTGTATTTACATTAGTATTTACAAATCGCGAGCATTCATTTGGTTGTTTTTATTTGTTTTTGCCAGAAACCCGGGGGTTTCGTGCGGTTTGAATCTTTTTCCCTTTGTCTATACAACAATCTTAGAACAAAAACGAATCGGCCGTCAAGAAAAAAATATAATTATTTATAAAATATTTTTCATATTGTTAATTTGTCTTGTTAGACCATAAAATCCCATAATTTGATTATATATTGTCATTGACAACTCAAAAAAATGTTGCTACATTGGCATTGGACTGCGACAAGGAAACCAATTAACAAAGCAAAATTACGGAATAACAATGTCATTGTTTCTCTCGTCTTATGAAAATCGTTTGGACAGCAAAGGCCGTATTTCTGTGCCGGCTTCCTTTCGCAATTCGTTAAACGATGAACGATTTGCAGGTGTTGTTTTGTATCGTTCTTTCACACATAAATGTATCGAAGGACTGTCGATGTCGCGTATGGAATCTTTGGCGGCGGCGACCGATAAAATGGGCGTTTTTGACAGTGCACGCGATGATTTGTCTGCAATGTTATTTGCTGATGCGCGTCCACTGGCATTTGATGTAACTGGGCGAATTGTTATCCCGAATGATTTACTGGCGCATGCCGGCATAGTGGATACGGCATTGTTTGTCGGCCGTGGGAACAGTTTTCAAATCTGGAATGCGGACGAATTCAAACGCGTGCAAGAAAAATCACTGGAAAACCTGCGCGCTGCCCGCCCAAATTTAATTATATAAAAATTTTATGCCAAAATATTAGCAAAACAAACCCCCGCTTTCGCGGGGGCGTTTTTTTACGGTTCCGTGGTCGGCTCCGTGGTCGGCTCCGTGGTCGGCTCCGGACATTGTGTCGGAATACTATTAGTAGTAGTAACTTTTCTGGAACATGACCCAGATGTCTCGTTATATGTACAAACATTTTGTGTTAATGTACTGGTATTGCCAGTGCAACTAACAACATATACTTTGGCGTTATTGCATGTGTCTGGGTCAGTGATGTTAGCGCACACTGCATCTAAATCCGCCTGGGTGGATACTGATTCAATCGCACTGTATGTGCCCGTCACCCATGTTTGCAGTTCGGTCGGGGTAACCGAACCATAGATATTGCCATTGATTGACATACATGTTTTTATTTGTGCATAGCAAGAATTGATTGCTGCACGGCTTTTTGTGCTTTGTGGCAAATTTTCATCGTAATTGTTTGTGGACAAACAACTTTGAACATCGCTAATACAATCTTCGCCGTATGATGCCAATAATTCATCTTGTTTTGCCTTGATTTGAACCAATGCGCGTTGCAAGAAATTCTTGATAACATCATTTTCAGGATTGTATGTTGTTTTATTGCCCTTGGTTTCGTATGTGTATTTTTGGCATTGATTTAATACACTCATACACATACCATAATCTTTGTTGTTTTTGCTGTCGTGCCAACCAATTTTGTTCTGCAAAAAGTTAATCATTTTGTCAGAAGATTTCTTTGGTGCCGCCGCAGTCACATTACTTTCTACATAATCTGCTAATGAGCTGTATTTAGGATTATCATCACTAGCATCAGTACTTGAGGAGTTTGTTTGTGCAACCCAAGGATTCTGTGCATTGATAGTCCATGTCCTAAATAAATTATCATTGGAATAACTTGAACTGATGTCTTCGCCTTCTGTATTATTTCCTGGCATGCTACCTACGACCACGGCACCGTTTACAATGTATTGGCCGATTGGGTCTAAACAGTTTTCGTAATCACTGCCGCATACATAATCATCTTGCATACATGATTCCAATGCACTGACGCATCCGCGTAAATCGTATGCGTTTTTATTTTGTGCAACCATCAAACGTGCTTTTTTCAAAACTTCTTTTGCGTTTGCAACTGTTTGTGTCATTTGTGTATTTGAATCTTTTAATGCGCGTTCATATGCCAAACATGACTTGTCAATTTCCAAATCATAAGAATTTGTTATCATGGCGGCATCTACCCCTTGGGCAACGCAAGAATTCAACACAGATGCCTTGCAACGCGCGGTTGCGGTTTTGAACAAAGATTCGCCGCGTTGATTTGAAATACTGTTTGTGTTTGTCGTATTGGTCATAAATGAAGATAGGTCAAATCCGGTACTGTCGATAGTAAAATCTAACAATCCAGACAAATCCAGATTCAATCCACCTGTGTCAACAGATGCCGTAGATGTCCCAGATTTAACATCAACAATCATGCGTTTAACCTTGTCCAAATCGGAACGAATTGCGGAATTGTCTTTTTGGTTTTTCATTGTCAATTCGGCTTCGGTTTCGTCAAACAGTGTTGTAATTTGTTCGGATGTCAAACCGATATATTGAATTGCGCGTGCGACATCTTGTAATGCCTCGGTTGCAGATTGCAATGCGGCCTCGGTCTTTTCATAATTTGATAAATTCTTAGAGCAAGAACAACGTCCTTGGTTATCGTCCAACACATTGCAATAATTATCCATACATGTTGCGTATTGTGTCTGGCAATATTCGGTCAAAGATTTTAATGTATCCAAATTATTTGTTGTTTCGATGACATCGTCTGCGGTTGTGGTTGTTGTTAATGTCGCGGCACGCATTGTATTGTTTCTGGCACTGACACCAACAGAACTGCCGCGCTGTTGCACGGTTGCATTGTTTGCATTGTATAATCTGGTTGTTGTGTTAACGACCCCAGCACGTGCCTTGGTGCCACTGCGTGCATTTGTGTTTCCATATGTTCCCGTACGCCGTGCAGACACCCCAGGTGTTGCGCGTACAGGTGTTGTTGCAGATGATGTACGACCAGATATTGCGCGTGATGTCGTGGTATTTGCGCGTATTGTTGGAACGCGTGCAGATACCCCAGATCTGGTTGTTGTTGTACGCGCGGTTGTTGCGCGGGTGTTTGTCGCGCTGCGTGCGTTTGCCACCGTGGGCTTTTTTGCGGCCTGGGGTTTTGCCACAGGTTCTTGGTCTTGGTCTGCAATGTCTGGGTCAACATCACCGAATTCTGCATCAGCGAACACCAATTCTTCATCATAGAAAGACGGTGCAACCTCTGCAAATGCGGGCAAAACCAACAAACTGCTTAAAACAACAACTAATCTTTTCATCGATATCACTCCTACTTTTTATAAATATTTTATCATATTTTAGGTCATAAAACAAATAAAAAAACAGCGCGAAAATAACGCGTTGTTTTGATATAAATTCATGTTCAGTTTATTTAATGGTGTGCCATTATATGCAGCGCAATACTAATCACGAATAAAACAGTTATAACCATTAAAATAATTTTTTGTGGTCTGTGATTAGATTCTGGGTGGCAACGGTCGCATTTGCATGGGCAATCGCGCAAAACAAAAATCCAAGACAACCCCAACATTAATGCTGAAAAAACAAAAATCCATGGTTCCAACCATTCTGGCAATATGTGTGAATCGTGTGCAACCTCTGGGGCAAATAAACCGATGATTGACAATATGATTGGTAATACACAGCAAAACAAGTGTGGCAACACAGTTGCAACAATTCCAATTTTAACGGCTTTGTTTTTCATGCGGTTTCCTTTTTTCAATGTGCCACGAAACCCTGCGTGGCACTTGTTATCACTCAAACTTCACGATGTTCGTTTTCGTGTACTGCATTCATTACATCTCGCCATGGCGTAAGCACAAGCGGATGGTATCCCCAGCAGGAATCGAACCTGCATCAGAGGTTTAGGAAACCCCCGTTCTATCCAGTTGAACTATGGGGACAGACAGGCAATATTTTAACCCAATAAAAAAACAAAATCAATACCCCCACATTAAAAACAAATAAAGGTTGATTTTTATGTGCGCCATTGTATAATAATCAAGAAAAAACAAAGGGAAATTTAAAATGGCAACTATCACTCGTAATGATTTGGCAAATGTTTTGCGTGATAAATTTGGTTTAACTGCAACAGATGCCTATAAAATGATAGATATAATTTTTGATGAAATCGGCGGCGCATTGGCGCATGGCGAAGATGTCAAATTTTCTGGTTTTGGCACATTCAAGATTTTAACAAAATCTGCGCGTATCGGGCGCAATCCAAAAACAGGTGTGCCGGCTGTGATTTCTGCGCGCCGTGTGGCATCTTTCCGCCCCAGTACAGAATTTCGTGAACGCGTTGGAAATAAATAAAAAAATCTCGCATTAAAATGCGAGGTTTTTTTTACCATATCTTGACGCGTTTTTCTGGGGCGACATATAATTTGTTTTTGTCATTAACCCCAAACGCATCGTACCATGCATCAATGTGTGGTAATATCCCATTCACGCGCCATCGCGACAAAGAATGTTCGTCTGTTTTTGTGCGGCGCAAAACTTCTTCGTCCCGAATATTGCCGGCCTCGGTCATGGCGTACGCGATAAAGAATCTCTGGGTATCGGTTAAATCGTGAACCATATCGCTGCGCGTGCCAAAGTTTGTGAATGCCGTGTATGCAACAGTAATGCCACCATAGTCCGCCAAATTTTCACCCAATGTAAATTCACCATTTGCATGTGTGTTTGGCGCAACAATAATGTTGTTGAAAAAATCCCGCATAACATTTGCGCGCTCGGTAAAAGATTTTGCATCATTTTCTGTCCACCAATCGCGCATATTTCCGTTTTTATCAAATTGTCGCCCCATGTCATCAAATCCATGTGTCATTTCATGTCCAATAACACTGCCGATTGCACCGTAATTAAACGCATCGTCTGCCGCCATATCAAAGAACGGGTATTGTAAAATCCCTGCGGGAAAACAAATTTCGTTTGTTGTTGGGTCATAATATGCATTAACCTCGTGCGCATTCATGTACCAAATGTTTGGGTCTTTTTTCTGTTCGATTTTATCCAACCAAAATCTGTCTTCGAATTTATCAACACGCACCATGTTTTCAAACAAAGAATCATTTTTAATTTCTAATTTAGAATAATCGCGCCAAACATCAGGATACCCGATTTTTGCACGGAATGTGCTCAATTTTTCTAATGCTTGATGTTTTGTTTCGTTTGACATCCACCCCAGGTTTTCTATACGCATTTTTAATGCTGCTTGCAAATTTTTAACCAATTTTTCCATGCGTTTTTTTGCAGATTGGGGAAAATATTTTTTTGTGTACAGACGGCCAATTTCTTCGCCCAAACTGCCGTTTAACATTCCCACGGCGCGTTTCCACCGTGGTTTTTTCTGGTCTTGACCAGACATTGTTCTGTTAAAGAAATCGAATGCAATGTCGTATGTTTTGTCATCTAATGCACCCACAGATGAATTTATCAAACGTAATTTTAGATATGTTTTTAACAAATCTAAATCTGTGTCATTTATAATTTTGATAGATTCTGCGATTGGTTCGATTTGATTTACATTAACAAATTTTGGTGCAATTTCGCGCGCGGCAAAATATGCGTTCCAATCAAATCCAGGTAATGTTTTGCGCAATTCATCAATACTCATTTTGTGATAGTTTGCAATCGGGTCGCGTAATTTTTCTTTTTTATAGAAAGATTTTGCCATGCGTTCTTCCAGGGCATATAATTTTTTAGCGTCAACTGGGATACCAAAATTCGCCATTTGTTTGTTTATGTATTCGATATATTTTTCACGAACCTGTTTTGATTTGTTGTCGGTATCAAAATAATAATCACGCGACAGACCAATTCCGCCTTGACCGATGTTGTATAAATAATGTTCGCTGTCTTTTTCGTCTAACCCGACACCATCATGAAAAAAACCACCGCAATAAGAGTGAAATTTCCCAAGAAACCCAGGTATTTCATCGCGCGATTTTATCGCATCAATTTCGGCGATATATTTTTGTACAGGTGCCACCCCATCGGCATTTAATTTTTTTTCATCCATTGCAATTTTATACAGTTTGCCAATTTTTCCACTGTCTTGTTCTGCAATTTCGCGCACGCGTTCCAAATTAGTATTTGCCAAAACATCAAAAGACCCATAACGCACATAATCATTTGGCAACGGATTTGCATCACGCCAACCGCGCGTTGCATAATCATAAAAATCATCACCTGCGATTGTGGTCAAATCCATGTTTTTCAAATCAATACCAATTTGCATTTTTTTCTCCTTGTGTGTAATAAAAAAACTTAAAATTAAACAGAGTGCAACCGCACAAATTCCAATAATGTTCATCCATTTATGTTCCATGTTTATCTACCTTGTTATATTCACCAACAAATCGTCCAGTATCATCATCCCTTGGTCTGTTGCGCACAGTCGATTGTTTTTAATTTGAACCAATGAATTATGTGAATTTATAAAATTTATATCAAGAACATTTTGTATGTCTGGGGTCATGGCAACCCCACGCGTGGTACGCAACCCAGTAATAATTTTTTCTGTGGCGCGCACATCGTTTGAAATTGCAGAATATTGTATGTCGCCCCCAGATTGTTCGTACCATGTGTCATCCATAAACACGCGTCCCATGGCCCCATGTCCTATGCCAATATACGCATCCCCATCCCAAATGTTTTGGTTGTGTTTGCATTCGTGGCCGGGCTTGGCATAATTAGAAACCTCGTACCTGGGTAAATTTAAATTGTTTTGAATAGCAATATACATATCTGCCATTTCTTCATTTGTTGGCATGCGTAAATTCATATGCCCGAACGGGGTGTTTTTTTCGATTGTTAATTCGTACAAAGACACATGATTTAACCCCAAATTATTGATTTGATTGCACATTGATACGATGTTTTTAACGCCATGGTTTGGCATTCCATAAATAAAATCTGCACTGATTTCAACATTTGTTTTTTGTGCCGCATCTAGCAAATTTAATGCTGTTTTTACATCATGTCGCCGCCCCAGAAAAATCAATTCATCATCATTCAGTGATTGTATTCCAATGGACAACCGTGTGATACCGCAACTAATAAAATCGCGCAGTTTTTCCGGGGTAATTGTACCTGGGTTTGATTCTAATGTAATTTCGCAGCACCCAGATAAATCGAAATTTTTGCGCAAATGTTGCATTATTTTATCAAACACATTGATTGGCATTAAACTGGGGGTGCCGCCACCAAAAAATACAGTTGGGACAGAAAATTGCCCTAATTTTGTTGCCCAAAAATCGATTTCTTGGCAAATGCCACCCAGATAAGATTCCCAATCTGGGGCAACTGCGCGTGAAAAAAACGCGCAATAATTGCATTTTGAAACACAAAAAGGCACATGAATATAGATATTATGGGCAATCATAGTAATGTGTATGGTAATCCAAAGAATAAAAAAATCCAGTAAATCATAAAATGCTTTTTTATGGGTGTTTTTTATGATATAATTATCACATAATAGAAAGAGTGTATGAGGAAGGATAGTATTGCATTTTTATTGGGAATCTGCGCCGTATCGCCCGCGTTGGCCAGCAACGAAGGGGTGCCGCCTTATTATCAAAATTACGGTTCTGTGGCGCGTTCGAATTATCAAAATGTGTCCCAAGCCAGTTATTTGCCGACCAACAAACAGGTTGTTTCTTCCAATACATACTCTTACCGCGTTCCAAAAGGTACAAGTGTTCCCGGTTATGCGGGTATGGTAACGGCGAACGGAATTGCACAACCGGCGGCGACCAATAACGGTTTTTATGTGTATGGTGGGTATAACCGCCGTTTCGCAGATTTTGAATTTACCACCAGTGTTAATTCTGTTCTGGAATGGGACGACATGATGTTTAACGAATTCCAGGTTGGTGGTCGTTATAATTTTACTGTGCGTAATTTTGATTTAACTGCATTTGGCGAATATACATACGGCAAGATGTCATCTGGGGGTTTGTCGATGGATTATGATTTGCGACCGTATGATGATTCCAGACCAAACGATGGTATATTTACAATTTCTGTTGGCGACCAAAGTGGCGAAAGTCATCACATGCGTTTTGGTGTTGGTGCACGAAATATTTGGAGTATCGCTGGTTGGAAATTGACCCCAATTATTGGATACGAAATATTCAAACATAATTTGGAAATGGGTAATCATTATTATCCAAACCAAGGTGTCTATATTCCATTAATGACCGCAGACGGAAATTATGTGTTTGGCGACCCGAATGATTTGAGTGTTTATTATTCAATTCCTGTGGACCAGGCCGAAAACTATGTTGATAATTATTACCAGGTCTGTGTGTCACCCGAACAAATTCAGGTTGCAAATGTAAATGTTGATAATTCATTAACCGTGTCTGATTATGTGTATGATGCGGCGAATCCTTATGTGCCATGGGGTGTAGGCCCAGACGAATGTGTTGTAATTGGTGGTGATGGCCCAATTTTGGTATCTGGGAAAACGCATGAATATAACACAACATGGTCTGGATTTTATATTGGATTAGAAATTGAAAAACAAATGACATTGACCGATAAATTGCGTTTCTATGGTCAAATCAGTATGCCGAAATATTCATCCGAAGGTATATGGCCAAATCGTACAGATTGGCAACAAAACCCCAGTTTCTTGGACGAAGGCGACAACGGTGCATTGGCATATTCATTGGAAATGGAATATGATTTGAAATTGTCTGACAGATTACATTTATCAATCAAGGCCGATACAAATTATTTCCATGTTGGAAAAATTGGTGGCGAAATTTATTGGGCAGAATATACCGAATATACCGAGGTGCCCGTTGGTAACAATGATTATGATATTGTTGCAACAAGATACCCCGCATCCACAGAACACGTAACAGACGCATTAAAAGAAGCGACCTGGCGTTCTTTTGGCTTGCATTTGGGTGTAAAATATTCATTCTAGAAATAAATAGGTGGTTTATGATATGAAAAAATTTGGCGTATTGTTTTATAGCGCGTTGTTTGCCATGATGTCTGGTGTGGCATCGGCAAATGGTGATTTTGATTTTGACCGTTGGAATGAATTGCAAGATTCTGTTCGCACAGCCGCACAGCGCGATAACATTTCTGCGGCAACAATCGATGCAACATTAAAAGGGCCGGTCTTTATTCCAAAAATCGTTTATAACGACAAAAACCAAAGTGAATTCAAATTGACATTAAACGATTATCTGGGGCGCACAGTCAGTGCCGAACGCGTGCGTTCTGGTCGTGCAATGGCAAAAAAATATCCAACATTGTTGAATAAAACTTTTGCCAGATATGGTGTGCCACAAAATGTAATTCTGGCGTTTTGGGGAATGGAATCCAATTATGGCGCGGTAAAATCTGCATATCGATTAAAAGACGCTTTCTTTACATTGATGTATGATGGACGGCGTGAAACATTTTTCACAAAACAACTGTTGGCATTGATGAAAATTGCCGATACAAATCAGTTGGATATAAACAGTATTCATGGCAGTTGGGCAGGTGCCATGGGGCATTTCCAATTTATTCCAACAACACTTGCGGCATACGGCACAGACGGTAATGGTGACGGCAAAATTGATATTATAAACAATGTCAGTGACGCAATGTTCAGTGCCGGCAATTATCTGGGTAAATTGGGCTGGGCGGCAAACGAACCGATTGTGCAAAAAGTTTTGATTCCCGCGGATTTTGATACAGGTTTAACAAACGGCGACAAAAAATATTCGTATTCTAAATGGGCAGATATGGGTGTTGTGCGCGCCGATGGCACCCCGTTAAATCGCACAGATATTGTGGTTGGTTTGGTTGCAGATAATAATGATACTGGTGCATTTAATATGGTGTCATCGCCTGATAACGATGTTGATGCACAATCTTACAAGGTTGCATATTTAACATACCCAAATTTCTATCGTATTAAAAAATGGAATAATTCAAATTGGTACGCAATCGCGATTGCAGAATTGTCTAATAAATTAAAATAAAACTGTTGCTATGTGGGCATTTCTTTGCTAATCTGTAATCTATATTGATAAAAGGATAAACAAGAAATGACTATAAAAGTTCGCGATTTCGAGGTTCGTATGACTCGTACCAAGGAAGAACGCCGCCAGGTGCGCGCATTGCGTTATAAATGCTTTGTCGAAGAAGAAGGCGCATCTGCCACCGAAGAACAAAAACAATTACGCGAAGAATATGACTCTTATGACCGTTTCGCCGAATATTTGGCGGTGTTTCACAATGGGGCGGTTGTTGGTACATATCGAATTATAAATCGTGATGCTGCGGAAAAAATGGGTGGTTTTTACACAGAAAGCGAATTTGATATTTCTAAAATTAAAAAATCTGGTGCAAATATTGCCGAAATGTCGCGTGCGTGCGTTGCCCCAGAATATCGCGATAATTCATTGGTTATGCGATTGTTGTGGGTTGGTTTAGGTGATTATATTGTTCGTAATAAAATTGGAATTGTGTTTGGTGTTGCATCGTGGCCTGGCACAAACCCGGCTATGTCTGCCCAGGCGATTTCTTATTTGTATTACAATCATTTGTCGCCATTGGCATTGCGTGCAACGGTTGATACAACAAAATTGGTTGACGGTGTAAATCCAAAATTGACCCGTATGAATATATTGCCACGCGTGTTTGTTGACCGGGCCGAGGCAATGCGTCAAATGACCCCATTGGTCAAGGGCTATTTGCGTATCAATGCAACATTTGGTCGTGGTGTGTTTATTGATAAACCGTTTAATTCGTATGATGTGTTTGTTATGCTGCAAACTAAAAACATGGATGCGGTGTATAAAAAACATTTCTTTGGCACAGATGAAAAATTCGAAGGTCAAGATTTCGAATTACCAACCAGTTTTATCCAAACATTGGGTAAAATCATAACATCGCCTGTCAAGGGCGCGGTCCAGGTTGCGCGTTCTGTATTTGCGTTTTTATTGCGCGAAGATGCGGCGGATGCTGAATACATCAATGATGCAGATAAAACTGAATACGAAGAATAAAAAGGTATGAACAATGAAAGTGTTGGCAGATAGATGTAAATCAAATATTTTTGAAACTGTGTTTGCATTTGTTCGTGCGACATTGTTTGTTGCTGTGGTATTTGCCCAGGTTCCAATTATTATGTTGATACCGCGTGGACGTTTTTCTGTTAAATACATGCGATTTTTTATGTGGACATTATGCGCAACCACTGGGGTTCGTGTTCGTACACATGGCAAATTATCAAAACACAGACCGTTGTTGTGCATATGTAATCATATTTCTGTGTTTGAATTAATGTCTATGCCGGTGGGATATGGTTGTTCTTTTGTGGGTAAAATTGATATTGCATCGTATCCATTGGTTGGTTGGATTGCGAAAAAATTTGGTGTCGTATTTGTTGATAGACGCCCATCCCACGCAGTCGAAGCATTGGCAGATATGACGGCACAATTAAACACTGCCAGTTATCCTGTGGTAATATTTCCCGAAGGTACCACCACAAACGGCGCATATGTTCGCGAATTTAAATCTGCGATGTTTAACATGGTCGAAGCGGTGCCTGATTTAATGATTCAACCGATGGTTATAACATATCGCACGCATCGCAATAAATGCGTCAATGACCAGGTTCTGGCAAACGAATACGCGTATTTTGATAACGCGAAACAGACCGCAGGTCCCCGTTGCAGGGTGGAACGCAGTGCATTTGGTCAAATATTTCATGTTGCAAAATTAGGTGGTATGACGGTACATATCACGGCTTTGGACCCCGCGCCCGTTTCGGGTATGGACAGAAAAGAAATCGCAAAAAAATTGCACGAAATCGTATCAAATAAATATATGGAATTAAAAGATAAAGAGATAAAAAAATGAAAATAGAACAATTATGTGTAAATAGATTATATGGTGATGTTGCGGGCGCAACGACACGCGGACACAAAATCGCGGTCAAAGGCGGATATATATACCAAACTTTTCAGGGTGGTTATACTTTGACACCACTTGGTTGGTCCGTTGTTCATAAAATTGAAAATATTATTCGTGATGAAATGAATGCAATTGATGGCCAAGAAATTTTAATGCCTGTTGTATGTACGGCTGATTTATGGCGCGAAACAGGTCGTTATGATTCTATGAGTGTTATTGCTAAATTTAAAGGTGCATCAGGGACAGATTATCTAATTTGCCCAACTCATGAAGAGGTTGTGACCGATTATGCGCGTTCTGTGTTAACATCGTATCGTCAATTACCATTTATGTTGTATCAAATTCAAACAAAGTTCCGTGATGAATTGCGTGTGCGCGCGGGGTTAATCAGGACACGTGAATTCATTATGAAGGATGCGTATTCTTTTCATGAAACCCAAGAAGATTTAGAGCAATATTATAAAAAATGTTTTGATGCATATTACAGAATCTTTCGCCGTTGTGGATTGAAAAACTTTACCGATGTTATGTCTTCAACTGGTGATATGGGTGGCAAACTTGCTCATGAATTCCAACTGATTAACGAAATGGGTGAAGACACTTTGTACATCTGTGAATGTGGTTTTCGCGCCAATAAAGAGTTGGAAGATACCGATACAACCAAATGCCCAAAATGTGGAAAAGAATTGAAAAAGATTCGTGGTATTGAAATCGGTAATATTTTCCAGTTGGGTAAGTTTTATACAGATTCTATGCATATGACATACACCGCCGCAGATGGCAGTGAAAAAACACCAATTATGGGATGCTATGGTATTGGGGTTGGTCGTACAATGGCGGCAATTATCGAAGAGAGTGCGGATGATAATGGCCCTGTGTGGAATATGGAAACCGCGCCTTTTGCAGTAGAAGTAATTGGGTTACCAGACAAAGACAATAAAACATATCCATTGGCTGAAAAAATCTATAATGATTTGAAAAAGGCGGATATAGAGGTTTTATTGGATAACCGTGATAATCGTGCTGGTGAAAAATTTGCTGATGCAGATTTGATTGCTGCACCAATTCGTGTAATTGTGTCGCAAAAGAATTTGGAACAAAACAAATTGGAAATCAAATATCGTGTGAATGATTACGATACAACTAATTTACCAGGACAGATTGATTTGGAGAATTATGTTGAAAATATTCAAGATTTAATTAAAACATTAGGTCATAAATAAAAAAAACAGGGATGAAAATCCCTGTTTTTTATTGCTGATATTTGATATAATAAAACCAATAAAAAGGGGAGAGATATGAAAGTCGCGATTATCGGTTTGGGTTCGGTTGGTTCAGCGGTTGCAACTGCAATTAAAAATACCGGACTGGTGCATGAAATGGTTTTGTTTGACCGCGATGCGGTTCGTAGCCAAGCGGCGGCGGCGGATCTGGGGCATGCAGCGGCTTTTTCTTTTGATGTAAAAATAACTGCGGCCAGTTCGTATCGTGAAATTCGTGGTTCTGAAATTGTTGTGATTGCGGCAGGCGCAAATCAAAAGCCCGGTCAGTCCCGTACAGATTTATTGGCGGCAAATGCAAATGTTATTCGTGATATTATTCCGCGCGTTATGGCAAATGTTGATTCTAAAAAAGTTAAAATAATTGTCGTTACCAATCCATTGGATGTTATGGTAATGTTGGCGCGTGATTTGTCTGGGTTGCCGTCTGCGCGCGTTATTGGCACGGGGACGATGTTGGATTCTGCGCGTCTGCGTACCATACTGGCGCGACATTTGGATGTGTCGCCTATGTCAATAAATGCGTATGTATTGGGCGAACACGGTGATGCATCGGTTGTTAATTGGGAATCTGCAACCATTGGTGCAATTCCATTAAATGATTTTTGCCGCGTCATGAGATTGCCGTTGCCGCTATCCACCCGTAAAACCATAGAACATCGTGTTCACATGGCTGCATACGAAATAATAACGGGTCGTGGTGCAACATGGGACGGAATCGCGGCGGCAGTAAATGATTTATTGCGTTGTATTATCAATGACGAAAAACGCATTTTGACGGTCAGTACATGCGCGCCGAAAACAAACCTGGCGATGTCGTTGCCGTCCATTGTTGGTGCAAATGGCGTGATAAATGTGATTATGCCCCGACTGTCATCTACAGAAAGCACGGCTTTGCGCGCCAGTGCGCGTATCATTCGCAAAAATTATAATCATATTTAATGGATTTTAATCGTATTTATTCTGTGTAATTTTGTTTTTATAGTGGTGTCATATACAACCAAGGAAAATATTTTATGACACGCGATATGATTGAATACGAAATATTACCAAACGGATGTGGTTTTTGTGCAAAATCTCATGGTGAAAATATCGGCGAAATAACCTTTGTAAAAATCGGTATAGATAAACTGATGATTGACCATACATTTATTGCAGACAATTATCCAAAAACATCCATAGAATTTAATTTGGTTGCGCGTGTGGTTGATTTGGCACGGACACAACACCGCAAGATTTTAACCATATGTCCATCTGCAATGGGTGTATTGATTGGGCATCCAGAATTTGATGATGTGCGATTAATGAATTCACGATAAAAATTAATAAATTTTTTCATAAAAACATCTTGCTTAAATTATATCATATTTTCTATAATCAATGCGATATGGAAAACACAAAAGGAGATTGATATGAAAAGATTAATTTTATCATTGTTTGCTGTAATTGGTTTTATGGGTGTTGCAACCGCCGCAGACATGACAATTTATTATTCGCCAACATGTCCACATTGTCATCATGTCAAAGATTTTACAAACAATAATTTTATCTATGAATATCCAATGATGCGCGTTACAACGGTTGATGTTACTGTGCCTGAACATCGTGCATTGTTTATGGATGTTTTGAAATCATGCGATTTTTCATCTGGTGGGGTACCTGTGATTAAAATCGGTGAAAAATGTTTCCAAGGTTTTGGTGAATCCATGGCGGATGAATTACGTGCGGCGATTGAAATTGATTTAGATGCCGATGCGAAAAAAGCGGCGGCTGGTGTTAAAAAGGCGATTGCGGCTGATGGCGACAAATATCGCAATGCGCATGCAAACGATGCTGCAACGGTTACAGAATATATCGTTCCTGCGAATGATGAAAATGTTGATGATAATGTTGCGGGTGCATCTGACAATAAAACTGCATCATGGACGATTGCCATATTGGCGTTTGTGTTGTTGATGTTCAGTGTTGCTGTGTCGCGCAGAAAATCAAAAAAATAAATTCAGGAAAAATAAACCATGTTTGATTTAACCAGTTTAGATTATGTATATGTTATTGTGTTGTTGGCGTCTACGATATGGGCGACAATTCGTGGTGGCGTATATGAAACAATCGCGACTCTGTCATGGGTGGCGGCGGCGATTGCTGCGCGATTTGCATCCCCGTGGCTGGACGGTGTTTTGCAATCATGGTTTAAATTAAATGATTCCACGGTTGTTACATTGGTTGCATCATATTTTGTTGTGTTTTTTGTGATTTTATTGGTTGTTGGTTTTATAAATCAAAAACTGCGCGACAAAATTCAAGAATCTATGATGAATGTTACTGACCATACATTGGGGGTTATATTTGGTATCATTCGTGGTGTTGTTATTATGGGCATTGTATATTGGGTGGCATTGTGGTATTATTCTGACATTCCGCATATGCCGTCATGGATTGAAAATGCGCGTACGCGACCGGTTATGCAATTAACGGCTGTGAAATTGGATTCTTGGTTTGTGCCGGGGGACGCAAACAAATTATTGGCGCGTGATGTCGAGGGTACTAAACAAGCGGACGAGATTTATAAAAATTTAATCAATCCTGCGATATCAACAATGAACGATATCAAAAATGGTGAACCGCGCAAATCGGCGGAATCTAAACCGAATAAAAAAACAGACGGCAAGACCAACACCAAATCGTCCGCCACGGTCAAGGCCGACACTGATACAGGTTATAAACATTCGGAACGCACCGCACTGGAAAACCAGTTGCTGCAAATTGAAACATCTGCGCGTGCAGGAAATTCTGGAAACAATCAATAAATATTTGCCCATGAATTTTTTCATGGGTTTTTTCTTAGGCATTCGTTCTTGATGAATGTTTTATTGTGTTGTGTCAAACTATGTTTGTATTAAACAAAGGATGACACAATGTTATTAAAACCAAAAATTTATATTTCTGTATTATTTGTATATGAAATATTCGCAGTGATGTTGTTGCATTGTCAACACATGTGCGTACCAATGTTGGGGGAAACAGCGTGCAGTGATTGGTTTCGTTATTTTGTTGCGTGCATCGTAATTCCTGGATTGGTATCGCTGATATGGATGTGGGTTGAAACGATTATAGGTATGTATCGTTATAGATTTTTACGGCGTGCGCGTGGTGCCGCAATGGATATGTTGGATAATGTTCGTGAAAAGGTTGCAGACCACATGACACGCGCCGACATTGAACATTACATGACAGTTGCGGCATTGTACGGTATTCGTTATTATTTGGCGAAAAATCCAAAGATAAAGAATTTATTGCATGACATGTTGCCAGAAAGCAAAAATTGGGATTTAGGTGATGACGAAAATAAAAAATCTAAACCAAAAAATAAAAAGAAAAAATAAAGTTTTGTTTTGCCACGAACAAAAAACCGCCCAATCGGGCGGTTCTTTATTTACCCAGCAAAGTAATTTTTTTATTTACATGATGAATAATCAGCCGTGCAATCTCTAATTGTTGTTGAGGATTGTTTTGTGCATCTTGCAATTCATGTACCAGGTTGTTTATATCTCTGTCTATGGTTGCGACTAAAGCATCTATTTCAGCACTGACAGTTTTTACATCAACAAAATTTCTGCGTGGTGTCATCGGGTCATGAGCCATTTTATCGATTTGACTCAAATCGATTTTTTGACTGTCTGGTATTACGACTGGTTTCGATACTGGTGCAACCACAGGTTCTGGTTTTGGTTTTGTGGTTTTTGATTCTGGTTTTGTATCCACAGATGGTGTCGATACAGTTTGTTGTGCAATTTTCGCTTTTGTTGCGCTTTTTTTGGGTTTAGATTCTTGTTCTGGTTTAGCTTTTTGTGTTGGTTTATATTCATCCATCAAATCGCGAATATTTAAATAGTTTCCTTGTTTAACCAACGCAGCATTAACCTTGGTTTTGCCGTTCAACAAACAGCCACGTGCAGCAGCAGGAATGGCAACATCATCATAAGACTGTTTTTGACGCGTTCCTGGTGTGTGGTCATCATAAAATGCGATTGCGACCATAATTTTATCATCTGGATTCAATGTCCACACAATACGCGTTCCATTATCATTACCAATTCTTTGAGCAGCAGCTTTGCCGGTTTTAACATATGTTCCAGGTACTGGTTGTAAAATATAGTTTTCATTCAAGTACAAAACAGGTTCGGTAGATTTTTGATTTGTATACAGTTGATTTACCTGGTTTGCTGTTTCCAATACTGAATATAATACTTGGGAACTGTCCCCACAGTATGTTTCAATACTTTTCCAAACAGATTTTAAAAAATATTTTTCGATTGCAACTGGTTCTGGTTTTTGCACAGTTGATGGTGCGGGTTTTGCTTCGTCTATTTTTTCTGCGACAATTTGATTTGTTTCTGGTTGTTCTGTGGCAACGCGTTTCAAATCTTCTTGCAGTATTTGCACCATATTATTCAAAAGTGTTTCCAAATTATCACGATGCACGCAAACCACAGATGTGCCATTAAACATTCTATTTTCTATCAGTTTAGAAAACTTTGGTGTTGCGCGTTTTATCAATCTATCGATATCTGTATCGATAAATCTTGCATCGTTTTTGCACAGTTCTGCGATTTCTTTGCGCGACAAAAGGTCTGCTGTTTTTTCTGGAATCTGGGGTTTTGGTTGTGCCACAGGTTTTTCAGATTTTGCTTTTTCGGGTTGCTTTTTCTGTTCGATTTTTTCCAGTTGTTGTTCCAACGCATCGCGCACAGATAATACGCCTCTGTCATCTAAAATTTCAATGTTCGGGTATTTCGCAGCAAACAATCTAAAATGCCCCAGTTCAGTGGAATCTGTGGTTGCGTTTTTTATCACAGATCGTGCCAATAAAATTTCACGCACAGTTGATGGAAATTCTAATGTGTTTAATTCTGCGATTTTGTTAAATGTGTGGGCGGCCTGGACGCGGACAGTGCCAAATGGAATCTTGGTAATTTTGCATTTGCACCCAGAACAATCTAATGTGCCGTTAATTTTGTTTGGCATACCGATTGCGGCTTTGGCCTTGGAACATATCAAATCGCCGTTTATATTCAAATTAGACAAATCGATTGATTCACTGGTTTTTGACACATTGATTGAATGCATAACATCGTGCATTTTTGTTGTGTCCAGTTTAAACAAATCTGTGTGTGTCCCGTCATCCAAAACCAGGGGCATAGATAAAGATTCAGAATTTTTTAATACACCCAAAACATTTTGAAACTGTTTCAATTTATATGTGAATTCGTTAGGCATGAATACCAAGTGTTTCATCAGTACAGTAAACACTTTGTTTTGGGTATCAGGGTTTGTGATAGACGAAATCAGTTCAATGTTTTTGCGGAGAAAACATTTATAAATTTCTTCGTTGTGGGGTTCAATAGAGCCAATGTTGCGACAGTTGTCATCAAACCAAGAATATAAAAAGTTTATTCCGTCATGCGCATTTGATATTTGGGACAAAATAGCTTTTCTGCTGTCGGCAATAGAATTCTGTGTTTTCAACATAATTTGGTTGTCCGTATCTGTCAAGTCGGCTGACTGCATCAGTGGTTTCCCTTGGTGTTTAACTTCGCGGATTATTGCAACAATATTTTCATCTCGTCTGTATTGCAGTATTTGTGGTAAATCTTCTTTTGCTACCAAACTCAACAATAATTTAAAAACATTATCAGGCAAATTGGGTAAATCCAAATTGTTGACATCGTGTACAGTTGTTATAAACGAGTATCGATTGCCGGTGACATTGCCGTTTACTTCTGTTTCCATAATGCTGGGGGCTATGACATAAGCGTTCAAATATAACAACACATCAGTCGCATCTTGGGGGTTTGCATCCGGGTCAAAATAAATATTTATAAATTGTTTTTTGGTGTCGGCTGTTTTTTTTGGCATTGTTTTTGCCTGTTCGGCAATTTTTGCCTCCAGTTCAGAATGGGACATGCCTAATTGTCGGAACAGTTCCGCTTCGGATAGCGGTTGTATTGGTTCAGGGTTTCCAAATAAATTAAGTTTTTTTATATCCATGTTTTTACCCGGGTTTTTATTAATAGTATATTTAACACGGCGAGCGATTTTTGTCAAGTAATTTTGTGCAGAAAATTAACAAAAAAACCGCCAAACGGCGGTAATTTTCTGGTGCCAGTTGTCGGACTTGAACCAACGACCCTCTGATTACAAATCAGATGCTCTACCAGCTGAGCTAAACTGGCAATGTGAAATCATCTTATATTTTTTTATTCATAATTTCAAGTGTTTTTTTCAAAAGTTGTGTTTTTTTGACATTTGTGGTAACATTATACAGTAAAAAGGGGAAAAATATATGGTTGTTGATAACGAATTGGCCAAAGAACGCGAATTATTCAATGTGTTAATTGATAAAATTAAAAAATCAAAAGAAATGTCTGTGTCCAAGGCGCCCAGAACAAAATATTTATCACGCCGTTTGTTTAAATTTGACAATTTTGATATACGCGTGTCTTTTGAACTCGATAACGATTTTATCAAATATGCTGCCTATGGCAAAGTCGAAATCAATGACAAAGTATCAAGCAAGTTGCCTGAAATTGTTGATATTACCGTTATGGATAAACATGGAAAAACTATATTTGCCAGAAATTGTTTAGAACCAACCCTGGAAAGGGGCAAGGAACTAAAATCACAACAAATGCGGTTCGACAAAGGAAAAAGTATCTATAATTTGTTGTTCAAACGCAGTCAAGAGATTGCGGTCAAAGATGTTATTGCCAAACAATTTGAACACGCAACAAAAAATATGGGGCGCCTGAATAAATTAAAATCAGTCAAAGAACCGACAAAAATGGCAACAATGCAGGCATTAGAAAAAATAAAGGAGTTATAAAAACGGGCGAAATGCCCGTTTTTTAATTTTCTGGAAATCGTAAAAAATGCTGTTATCATACAGGTTATGAAAAAAATACCTGAACTTTTGGCGCCGGCGGGCACATTAGACGCGTTCAAAACCGCCATACTGTATGGTGCAGACGCGATTTACGCAGGATTGCCCGGGTTTTCTATGCGGGCGCGTGCAAAAATTGATGTCGAAGGTGTAAAACAAGGTATCGAATTTGCACACGCACATGGTAAAAAGGTTTATTTGGCTTTTAATCTGTTTGCGCACGACACGGACTTTGAAAACATGCCGCGCGTGGCCGAAGTGATAGAATACTTGCAACCTGATGCCCTGATTGTCGCCGATGCTGGTGTTATGACATGGGTGCGTGAAAATTTCCCAGATATGCCAATTCATGTTTCGACCCAGGCGAATATTTGTTCGGCTGCATCGGTAAAGTTTTGGCAAAATGCGGGTGCATCACTGTGTGTGCTTGCGCGCGAGGTTTCGCATCGTGAATTTTGTTCTATTCGGGAACAATGCCCAGATATAAAATTGGAAATCTTTGTTCATGGTGCAATGTGTATGGCGTATTCTGGGCGGTGCCTGTTGTCGAATTATATAACCGGGCGACCATCAAATCGTGGTGCGTGTGCGCAACTGTGCCGATGGAAATACGATGTTATATTGCGCGAGGTGGAAAGTGGTGTCGAAATGCCGATTGACGAAGATGAACACGGCGCATACATTTTGAATTCCAAAGATTTGTGCCTGATGCCCCGTCTGGCCGAAGTGTTGGAATCTGCGCCTGATTCATTGAAAATCGAGGGTCGCAACCGCAGTGAATATTATGTGGGCTCTGTGGTTCGTGCGTATCGTAATGCGATAGACACTTGGGCGCGCGACCCTGATAATTTTAATCCAGACGAATTTATGGCGGACCTGGCGGTGTTGGAATCGCGTGGATACACAACTGCGTTCTTTGACGGGCCGTTGCCAGATACCGCGCATAATTACCAAACCACAAAATCAGATTCTGCGTATCACGCCGCCGGTGTTATAACCGCGGTGGACGATAAAAATATCGTGTTCGAACTAAGAAACGAAATCAGGGCAGGGGACGAAATAACATTTTTACTGCCGCATGATAAATTTAACTTAAAATTAGATAAAATTATAAACGCGAAAAATGGTGAAATATTGCCCAAGATGTCGGCGGGACAAAATAACGCATGCCTGATACCGATTAATTTGATTCCAGAAAAATATTTACCAGAAATGCAAGAATATATTTTGGCATACAAACATAAATAAAAAACGCCCAAACGGGCGTTTTTTTTAAGCAACATTTTCTCGTTGTTTTTTCCACAAATACTGCATGATTTCGTTCTGGCTCAGTTTATGTGGTGTTAATGGTTTTGGCGCATTTTGTGCGACATTCGTTTTTGTTGCGCGATATTGTGGTGCGTTTTGTTTCATTGACATATCTTGCCGCCCAGATGCGTTTTTAATTAAATCTAATTTTGCGCGTGCCTTGTTCATATTGGCTGATTTTTGACCACGCCCAATAATTTCGTCCAACATTTTTTTGTTATGATTGAACAACTGTTCACCAAATTCTTTGTATTTAGGCGCGCGTGATTTTTCCAGAACTGCATTGGACGATTTTTCTGTCATAATTTGTTTGGAAACAGATTTAGACATATTTTGCATTTGCAGATTTATATTATCTGCGACAGGATTGTTTTTATCGATTGTTTTTGCATACGTCTGCATTTGCACCAATGCCTTGTATTTTGCAGCGCCCAGTTTAGTATCCGTACCATTGGCCCAGTTTATAAAAACCAGTCCGCGATACATTTCGACCAAATTTTGATTTAATCCAGGGGTTTTATTCTGTGTCATATCCGCACCTCCTTGGTTCAAATTACGATTGGATTCCCCAACCACGATACTGATATAGGTATTTTTGGACATTTTTCAAGTATCAGCCAGACATAAAAGAATAAATTGACATCCAAGATAATATGTAGGACAATTATTACTGTTATGCCACAAAGCACACTATTGCCAAGAATGGGTGGTGTGGGCAATAACCCTGGTCTTGCCAATAATGGGGGTCAGGAATTTCATCACAACATAAGGAGTGATTAGATGAAAAAAACTTTGAAAACATTGGCAATCGCCACAGCATCGTTGATTACAACGGGGGCGATGGCTGGTGTCACAAAAAACATGGAAAACCCACTGTTTATACCTGCGGCGGGTCAATTTGCATCAAAAACTGGTGTCGGTTTAATGTACAAAGTTGCCGATGACACAGATGCAATGAAACGTAAAAATCATGACGGTGCCACAGAATTTCCTGTATGGCGTTTTACCGAAGATTTTAGTTATGGTATTACTGACCGTTTTGGTGCGTATGTATCATTGGGTTGGACACAAAATGACGATATTGACCGCAAAGGTATGCATCGTGGTCGTATCGGTTTAAACTATCGTGTTATTGAAACACTGGAAAACTTTATTTGGGATATGTATGCCGAAGGGTATCTGTCTGGTGTATCACCAATGAAGGGTGCATATAACCTGGATACTGGATTTAAATACGACAATTTCTCGAACGGTCGTTGGGGTGCGGTTTTGGGAACCAAGGTTGGTAAAAAATGGTCTCGCTTTACGGCATCTTTGTTCGCAGAATATTTGCAAACATTTGGCAACCACAACAACAAAATTAGAATTGACCAAGATGCAAATGTTGCTGGACCTTTGACAATGGGCATGGTCGGTTTCCCAGATGAAATTTCTGTTGATTTGAAATCAACCAAGGAAATCACTGTTGGAACAAATGCGTTTTACCAAGCAAATGACCGTTGGTCATTTGGTGGCGGGTTCCGTTTTGTTGAACATACCGACAATGGTGTGAAATCAATTCATACAAAATTGAATGACCCAAAATCGCCTGCGACATCTGCGCATCAACAGAAAGTTGTTAACGGTTTGTTGGCAGAAACCAAAGATATGAACGATGGTTGGGACGAATACATTTTGTCTGCGGTTGTTGCGAATCAAATCACAGACAGTTTCCAACTGGCTTTGGTTGGTGAATACACATTTGACCATTCTCACAAGAATTCTCAAAATGGTACAGATGTCAAGGCAGAAATTGGTGTTCGTGCGAACGTTCGCTTTTAATCTGTAAAAAATAAACTTTATATTGGACAATTTCCCCCGGATTTTTATCTGGGGGATTTTTTTATACAATAAATGCTTTTTTATGGGTCAAATTTATGATATAATAAATTGAAAGAAATACGGACAGAGAATGAAAAAAACTGAGTTTTTTGGGATTTTTACCGCGATGTTTGTTGGTCTGCCGATGGCGGCGGGTGCTGCGTATCCTGTGTATGGTGGATATAATGGTCAGCCAAATGTGGGGGTTCGCGGTGTGAATAATGTTGGTCGTGCGGTTTATTTACCCACGGTTGGCGGAAATGTTGTTGCGACAAATTCTATTGCTGCGGCACAACCAACGCGTGTAACGGGTGCGTTGCCGCGCGTGGGGTCGGCTGCGGTGAATGCCGGTCGCCGTTATTACCAGAGTGATGATTTTGACCGTTTGGCGGACAGTGGTCTGTACATTGGTTTGTCTGCGGCATACACTACCAGTGTCATGGGTGGTTTTACCGTTGATTATGGTGGCGAGGCAGACGCCTTTCTGGTTCCAGGTGCTTTCCAAGAGGGCAGTTTTAAAAAAGACACGATGATACCACTCCAGGTGTCATTGGGTGCCGCGATTAACAGTGATTTGCGTATTGATTTTTCGTATATTAGATACAGTGATTTTTCTTATCCACAAAGTGTTCAAACATCGAACGGTTCTGGCGGTTTTGTTACGGCCCAGGCCACAGGTGGCGCAATAACGACAAATGCGACAATGTTCAATGTGTATTATAACATTGATTCTTATACAGGTTATTTGGCGGGCGGTTCATTGCGTCCATATGTTGGTGCGGGTGTTGGTGTTGCGTTGAATACAACGGGTGATTATGTCGTTTTGGACAGTTCTTTTTATTCCGAGGCCGACCCAATCGGTTCCGCATCTGGTGATTTAACCGCTGTCAGCAACATCAGTGCGTATCACAATGGTGGCACAAACGAACAGTTAGCGTTTTCCCTAGAAGGCGGTGTAACATCGGAATTGGGTAATGGAATGAAACTGGATTTATATGTGCGTTATATGTACCTGGGCGAGGTTAAATCGTCAGGCAGTATCGTTTTAACCCAAGACGAATGGTTCGCAGACGGCATCGGTGGCGAAGAACCATATCCTACGGTTGCGCACTATACAGATTGGACCGAAAGCGCAAAACTCAGCACTCTGGACATTGGTGCGCGTTTGCGTTTGCAGTTCTAATGATATTGGATAAAAAAACAAATGAAAAAATTTGGACCGAATTTTTTAATTTTGTCATTGCCATTAATTGTTGGTTTGTTTTCGTATTCTGGGGCGAATGGCGCATTGCGTGTCAATAATAACAGTGTTATGCGTATAAAGTCCGGTTATAATACATCAGTGGATAACATTAGCGCGCCTGTGTCCACAGAACCACAACCCGCCCGCACAACAACAAATACGAACAGTTCGGTTGGCGTTGGCGCGTCTGCCGAAGAATTGCGTGCATGTAATTCGATTTATCCAAATGGGTTTTTTGATTGGGTGCGGCCAACCGCAGGCCGCCATCGTGGTGGCCCGGCGACATGTGCGGCATTGGTTGAATTGCGTGTATACGGGGGTGCCGGCACAGAATATAATGTGTTGGCGACATCGTATTTAGCGGCAGGCGACAGTATGACATGCAATGTGGACGAATTTTCGTCATTGACATCTGATGGTGCGAATTTCACATATCCTTTGGATACCGAACCCACAATCGAAGATGTTTCTGCGGCCATGGCCCAAGAAAACAAACAAAACGCGGGATGGAAAATTTTGGGGGCGGCATTGGTTGGCGGCATTGGTGGAAATTTGATTGGCAATGACCCGAACAAAGACACGGCTGCACTGGGGACCAGCAAGGATAAATTAACCAAGACCGCAATCGGTGCGGCTGGTGCGGCGGCATTAATGACGGCCAGTACCCAGGTCAATAATTACAAGGCCGGCAGTATTATTTTATCCACGGGGATGAACGCGGCGGCAGGTGCGGTTGCGGGCAATTTATTGGGCAATGGTGATGATGTTATAAAAATCGGCCCGTGTAAAATCAAAACGGGCGAAGGGGACGCCGCCACAACACATGATTCAAAATGTATTTACGGGTCTGTGGCAATTACTAATAATAAAAATTATGATGTGTCAGACAAAAGGGCTGTTTTTTATAATTGTGCCACATCTGGCGATATTCCGCGTATATTAGAATGCCCAATATATAGTAAGTCGGCACAGCCCCCGTATAATAATTGTAAACCAGCCCCATCTTTGGTGAACATAAAGCTTACAGAGGGCGCTACAGCAACATGCACTTCTAGCAACACAGAATGTTGCGATGATGTAAGTGGCATTACCGAGAAGTTTAAAGCATCAACAGACAACAATGGTAAAACCGTCAAGTATAAGGTAGAAACCGATAATAATGGCAGCAAAATATACCAAATTGTTGAAGCCCAAGAGGCGGGATTACACAAACCTGGGTTTATTGAATTTAAAGAAAACAAGGCGTTTGGATACAAAGATTGGGAAGAGTTAAAAAAGAAATTGGGCGATAATGTTACAATTTATGATTCAACCGGCGCAGAATTCAAAAATGGCAACGATAAAGTTAAACTTAGCGACTTTCATCCTGCATGGCAAGGTGCCGATGACAGTGATGATATTGATTTAGGCAACAAGGCGCGCGCAAAATCAACATTGGTTGGTGCGGGCGCGGGTGCCGGGTTGGGCGCGTTGTCTGGTGCGGCGGGTGCCGAAAGTGAAATCCAAGAACGTTTGATTGCCGCGCAAACCGAATACAGAAATTCTTTGCTGAATATGCTTTGTTTTACTGGGGGGCGTGTGCTGGGACATTATAATGAAATAATTGTGTTGCCAGAAATGAAAATCAAAACCCCAAACGCAGAATAATTACAGCAGTTGGTTCTCTTCCCGCTCTGTTTATTCCCCTACCACAGAATCGTCACCCCACCGCATAATCGTCATTCCGGCGCAAAACGGGCCTCACGAAAATTGCAAATTTTCGTGGGTAAATCCACGGAATCCAGCGTGCGGAGCAAACTTGCTCACTTATTACACAAGTCCGCCTATGGCGGACTGGATACCGCGCGTCCGCGGTATGACGGGACGATTCGTTCCCCGCCGCAGGGCGGGGCCGATAAAAAACACCGGTATTGCCGGTGTTTTTGTTTAGATAGCAAATTTGCTAATTATTTTATTTTGCCGTTTTTGCCAGTTGTTGCCAACCAAGCTCTTTTTTTCAACAGTTCTTCGTTTTGTTTGGCAGCTACGGCCTTTTCATGTTCAATCCATTGTGTTTCGCGATTGATAGAATCTTGGAGATCCATGATTCTCTTTTCCCACATCGCGATTTTGTTTTCCAACACAGCGCGAGCTTCAGGATCGTTTGTTTTTGCTAATGCTTTTTTTGCATTGCGGATAAGATTTTTTATGGTTTCAATCATACGTTTCCAGTCTGCAATATAATCTTCGCGGTTGCTGCGTGAAACTGTGCACACAGGGCTCATTTGCATGCTGGTTGGTCTTAAATTATTATAACTGGATCCGCCCCCAGTAAATGTATAGTGATTGTATGAATCTTTCATTTTATTTTCCTTTTGTTTTTTGATTGCCTGTTGTGGCCAATATCTCTTTAATACGAGCCGCACGTTTAAATTCGGCAGCGTTTTTTGGTTCCACAGCACTTTTTTGTGCGATTTCAGCTTCGGCTTGGACAATAAGTTTTTTATGGTATGCGATAATCTCTTTGCATCTGGCAATCTTTTTGTCGTATTCTTGACGTTTTTCTGCGGTTTGTGCGCTCTTTTTCAATCTTTGATATAATTCAATATCTTGTTGTCTGGCATTAATCACAGATTTAAAGCCACGGATATCGTCTTCACGGTCACTAACACTTTTACCTGTCGCAAAATTTGGCATAGCATAGCTTTGGCTGGCACCAGTTTGTTTCAAGGTAAAAGCTTCCATTTCGTCTCTCGTATGTCTCATTTTTTATCCCTTTTGTTTTTTGGTTGTTTTGTAAAGTTAATGCTATTGTATATCAAAAATTCGACATGTCAACAAAAAATATGACAAAAATATTTTTTGTATAAATTATTTATGGTGGCACATAGATATCACAAGAATATTTGTTCTTTTTATTCTTGAATTCCTGGGGTATTTGTACTATATAACTAACAGAAAAAATTCAACAGGAGGACGAAATGAATTTGGCAACAAAAACAAACGGAATCGAAGCGTATTTGAAACGCATTTTTGCATTGATGTTTGGCGCTGTGGGGATAACGGCACTGGCAACATATATGACGATTTGGGGCGGCGGTTTGCCATATTTATTAAATTCATCTATGACTGGATTTTCGCCGTTTTACTATGTGCTGTTGTTTGGCGGATTGGCATTTTCCATCTGGGCCCAGATTCGTGTTTTTTCGATGAAGCCCGCAACGGCTGCAATAATGTTGATGATTTACGCGGCGATTATTGGAATTACAATGACGCCACTGATTGCAGCATCTTTGTCTGTAAATCCTGCGTCAATTTTATACGCGTTTATTTTGGCGGCGGTAATGTTTGCGTGCATGGCGTTATTCGGGTATAAAACCGTCAAAGACCTGTCTTTCTTGGGCATATTCTTGTTTATGGGCATGATTGGTTTGATTTTGGTTGGTATTGCATCAATGATTTGGACATTGGGCGGTACATTTTCAACAATCGTGTGCTTTATTGGTGTGTTGGTATTCGCGCTGTTCACTGCGTATGATATGCAGAATTTGAAAAACGCGTACGCATCATTGGGCGACAACGAAAACACCAAAAACCAGTTGGCTGTATTGGGTGCGCTGCACTTGTATATCTCGTTTATTGCGATGTTCCAATATTTGCTCAGTTTATTTAATCGTGATTAAAATAAAAGGACATAAAATGGCTTATAAAATGGAATCTGGAAAATGTATTGGTTGTCATACTTGCATGGGCATGTGTCCTGCGGGGGCGATTTCGACATCTGCGGACGGCAAATGCGTAATTGACACAACAAAATGTATGTCTTGCGGGACATGCGCGGCGGTTTGCCCAATGGGCGCGATTGTTCCAGAAAACAAATAAAAAAATAGGGGTTTTTGGTATGGCGGATACGACTGTGAATGATGTTATTGCATTATGCAAGCGGCGTGGATTTATTTTTACGGGCTCTGAAATTTATGGTGGGCTGCCGGGGGCGTATGATTATGGTCCATATGGCGTGGAATTAATGCGCAACATTCGTAATGCGTGGTGGAATACCATGATTTATTCTCGCGATGACATCGAAGGTTTGGATGCTGCCGTTATTACTAACCGCTTGCTGTGGAAATATTCCGGGCACGAGGCAAACTTTTCCGACCCATTGGTTGAATGCAAAAAATGCAAGGCCCGTATGCGTCAAGATAAAATGGCAGACCCAACAAAATGCGATAATTGCGGCAGTACGGATTTAACAGAACCGCGCGCATATCAATTAATGATGGGGTTGTCGATTGGTGCAACTGCGAACGGCGAAATCAACGCATATTTGCGTCCTGAAACCGCAACCACAACATACACAAACTTTAAAAATGTTTTAGATGCAAAACCGCACAAATTACCTTTTGGAATTGCCCAAATTGGCAAGGCATTCCGTAACGAAATTTCTCCGCGTGGATTTGTTTTCCGTATGCGTGAATTTGAACAGGCAGAAATGCAATACTTTGTTGACCCATCCCAAGACGATAAATACTTTGAAATGTGGAAGGCCCAGCGTATGGCATGGTGGGTAAATGTGTTGGGAATACCGGCTGATAAATTGCGCTTTATGCCGCATGAGAAATTGGCGCACTATGCCAAGGCCGCATGTGATATCGAATATAAATTCCCAGACGGCTTTGACGAGGTTGAAGGTATCCATAACCGCCAAGATTTTGATTTAGGTTCTCATACCAAGGGTCAAAATGAATTTGAATTACATGCGCGTGTCTTGGAAAACCGCGACAGTGTTATCAAATTGGCGTACAGCGATCCCCAGGCGGGTAAAAGTTTTATTCCATACGTAATCGAAACAGCAATGGGTGTAAATCGTGCAATGTTTGCAGTTATGCTGAACGCATATACTGTCGAAGACCTGGGCGATGGCAAAACCCGCACTGTATTGAAATTGCGCCCGTGGTTATCGCCTGTCAAGGCCGCGGTTATTCCATTGGCGCGTAATGTTCCAGAATTAACTGATATCGCTGGCAAAATTGAAAATTCTTTGCGCCGATTGGCGATTGGCAGAATCGAAATGGAAAATTCTGGTAATATTGGAAAGAGTTATCGCCGCCACGATGAAATTGGAACACCGGTTTGCATTACGGTTGACCACCAAACAATCGAAGACGGCACGGTTACATTGCGTCATCGCGACACAATGGCCCAGGAAAGAATCCCTGTGGCAGATGTCCCTGAACGCGTACGCAAAATTGTTGCCGGGGAATAAAAATGGCAATCGCAATAACACCAATTTCACCGGTTGCAGTATCAATTTTTGGTTTTGATATTCGTTGGTATGCGTTGGCATATATCGCGGGTTTTGTTATCTGCTTTTGGTTGATTATGCGTATGTTGCGCGATAAAAATGCTGGGGTTGCGCTGGATAAACGCCAAGCAGACGATTTTATGACGGCAATGATTTTGGGTGTGGTACTGGGCGGTCGGTTGGGCTATGTGCTGTTTTATAATTTGTCGTTTTTCGTTTCGCATCCATTGGAAATATTTGCGGTCTGGCACGGCGGGATGAGTTTTCATGGTGGACTGATTGGTGCGGTTATTGCGAATTTTATTTTTGCGCATCGCGCGCGGGTGAACGGTTGGCGCATGCTGGATTTGGTTGCGGTTGTTGCACCGATTGGACTGTTTTTCGGTCGAATTGCGAATTTTATTAATATGGAGGTTCTGGGTCGCTCAACAGACATGCCATGGGGTGTCATATTTCGTGGTAAAACAGAAATTCCTGTCCACCCCAGTCCATTGTACGAGGCGACATTGGAAGGGGTGTTCCTGTTCGCGCTGATGATGTTGCTGTATAAAAAAACGAATTTGCGCACACACCCAGGCGCATTGTGTGGCATATTTGCATGTGCCTATGCGATTGTGCGTGTGTTTTGTGAACTGTTTCGCGCACCCGACAGTCAAATTGGTTTCTTAACATCGTGGGGACTGACGATGGGACAATTACTATCGGCATTATTGTTTATTGCAGGTGTGACGATATTCATAACCGCCAAACGCGCCAAAAACCAAGAAAAATAATTTTTTAAAATAAAGTTTTTGAACACATCGCAAAAAAATGATATAATATCCCCAGAGGCAAAAATATGAACAACAGAAGTGTTGTTTTTTTGTTGGGTGGACTTATCGCCTGTTGCGGTGACGGCGCATTTGCGGCGTCTGCTGTGCGTATGTTGGGAACAAATGCGACACCGTCCAACAATATTGTTGCCCCAAAATCCCAAAATTCGGTTCAGTTAAATTCTTCGGTTCGCCGTTCGACATTGCCATTGCGTGCAAACCCCAATGTTTCTGGGACAAAAATCGTAACACCAACCGCATCGGTTGGAACATTAGGCAACACAATGCCGAATCGGTTGTCTATTTTGGGAAAAAATTTAAAGAATATTAAAAACGCGGTTTCAACCGGCGGCACCCCCAGTGGCGGAACCAGTGGTGGTACGGTAAATCCTGATGCGTTGAATGATTTATCTGCGCGCATGGATGCGTTGCAACATCGTGTTGATGGTATGCCAACGGTTGCCGATTTGACCCAGTTTTACACCAGGGCAGAGGTTGATGAATTAATTGATGAAACATACACTGTGGATGAAATTGATGCAAAATTATTGAATGTGCAGAGTCATTTAAGTGACATTGATACCGAAATTCAAAATATCAGTACTGCATCTGGGGCGGCGGCAGTGACGGAAATTCAAAACACTGTGTCTGAACAAGGTGGTCAAATTGAACAATTACAATTTGATACGAAAACGATATATGATGCCGTGGCGGATGAACGTGTGCCGGTCACGATTGTTGATACATTTAATGAAAACGAATTTTTTAGTACAATCGGTGGCAAGAATTAAAAAGAGATTTGAAAATTGAAAAATTGAAAACGAAAGGAAAGAACAAGAACAAAGAAAGACAAAACGGAGAGAAAGAAAATGAAGAAAATAATATTCAGTGGTTTTATGGGGGCATTGTTGTCTGTTCCTGCATTTGCTGCGGGGGAAACATCATTGACCACCAAGGGCTATGTGGATGATGGTTTGCGTGCTGTGTATAACGCATCCAAAAGTTATACAGACAGCAAAGTTGGTGATTCCACAACTGGTTTGACCAAAGATGTTAACGATTTGAAAAATGTTGTTAACGGCGATGGCACAAATCCCGGTTTGAATGAAATTGTTACCGGTGACGGTACGGCACAAAACACAGGTTTGGTTGGCGATGTCGCAGCATTGCAAAATGCGATTGGTGATGGTACGACCAGTGGCTTGGCCAAAGAAGTTTCTGATTTGGATACGCAAGTCAACGGCAATGGTGGTTTGGACGACAGGGTAACTGCTTTGGAAAACAATCCATCAGCCCAATACACTGCGGGCGATGGTATTGATATAACAAACGGCGCAATCAGTGTTGACGGTTTGGCAACAACCCAGGCGGCAGGCAATACAACAAAAATGTACATTTATCAAAATGGTGCATTAACAGAAATGCCGGTCGTATCCAGTTGGTCCACAGATGGATTAACATTCTAAACAAAAAATTCAAAGATAGTAAATTTTGTGTTTTTTAAAACATGAAATTTATGATAAAATAAAAACATAAACATTTCCGTAGGAGGGAAACAATGAAAAAATTATTAAAAGTATCATTAATGGCAATGTTCGTTGCCACACCAATGATTGCCAGTGCTGTTCCATACAGTGATGGTTCTACAACAACTAAGCCAACAGTTCAAGCAAATACAGAAGTTGCTACAACATCTTATGTTAAAGGTGCATACGATGAATTGGCAGAGGCTATCAATACAGCCACATCTACAGCAAATAATGCGGCTAATCAAGATTTGAGCAATATAAGTGCTTCAGGTCAAACAGTGATTGATAATAGAGCAGTGGCGAAGATTAATGATGCCGCAGGAACTGCAACGGCAACATCTTTGACGGCCAGCAATGGTGTTTTGACGGTTAATGTTGATGGTACACATGTCACAAGAGATAGCACAACAGGTGCTTTAACTTTGTCTGCAACAGATGTTACTAATTTAGGAAAAGCCGCTACAGCATTACAATCAAGCGATATTGATCAAACTTATGATGCAACCAGTACGAATGCACAATCTGGTGTTGCAGTAGCAAGTGCGATTTCTGCTGCTGGTGCTAATTATGATGCTGCTGGTGCTGCTTCAACAGCTGAACAAAACGCAAAGGATTATGCAGACAGCTTAGCAACCAATTATGATGCTGCTGGTGATGCTGCTGCTGCTGAAGCTGCTGCAAAAGCTTATGCTGCAGGTATGACCCTGCCTGTTTATGGTACATGGCGTACAGCTACATCTACAGGTAATGCTACTTTGACAACCCCATCTGCAGGTAACTAAACAAAACTCAGTTCGGGCAATTATGTTTAACATTTTTGCCCGAACAACCACTAAAATCTAAGCCAATGGAATTAAATTAAAAACAATACTATTTTTATAAAAGATATGAAAAAAGTTTTAATATTATCATTATCGATTTTTTTGATACCTTTTGTGGCAAATGCAGATCCAGTAGTGGCTACAACAAACGTGGTCACAACATCCTATGTCCAAGGTGCATATGACGAAATGGATTCTGCAAAGCAAGATAAATTAACATCCACAAATGTTGTTGCCGATGCCAATGGCAGTGCAAATGGTTTTGTTTCCGCCGTTACTGCATCTGATGGTACCGTTACCGTCACAAAATCAGAAATTACAATTCCTGTGGGTTCGGCGACATCTGCAACCCGCGCCCAAATCTGGGTTCAATAAGTTTTTTACATGAAAGCGCAACGCCCCAACGGGCGTTTTTTTATTTTTGGAAAAACTCAAAAAAGTTAAACCACTGTTTCGGGTGGGATAATATCATTCGTTCTAAAAATTCTGCGTATTCGTCCGCCATGGTTTGCACTTTGTCGGTCGTTAATTCCTGCACATACAGTTTATATGTTGCACCCCCAATATTCACCGCCGTGACCGCAAACACCGGCGCATCGCATGCGCGTGCAAATCTAAATACCCCCATCGGCAATGCACAATTTTTATCTAATATCTTTACATTTATCACTTTGTCTGGCGCATTTGGAGAAATCCTATCGCCCGCCATCATTACCAATTCGCCCCGTTTTAGTGCGCCGTACATTTCCCCAGCCATCGCAACACCTATGTTTTCTGTTGGGTGAATTGTTGTGTTTGTGTATTTCGCATGGCGTGCCATAAAATCACGAAATTGACGATTGATTGCGACATCCATAAACGCGTGCATATGAACATCTGCGCCACTGGGCATTGCGCCCCATGTTTCGATATTCCCCATGTGCGAACAGATAAAAAATGCACCGCGCTGCGCCGCCAGTAATTCTTGTAATTTATGCCAACCTGCGGTGTCTGCCACCGCGAATTTCAGCGGAGTTTTTTTATCGCAAATCGCGGACATTTTATCAACCACAGATGCCGCAAATTCGCAAATGTGCGCGGTGCTGGAAAACCGCGATAATTTCAAATTGTGATTTTTTTCATATTCGTTTAATGCCAAGCGATACTGGCGCGATGCGTTGCGTGCCCCTGGCGCAAATGTTGCCACCACCCACGCAATTATGCGCACCACGAATTTCAATACACGCAAACCAAATACGCGATAAACGACCCACAGGAATTCCATCCTGTATTTTCCTGCACCGCGTTCACGCATTTGGTACCAATTTGTCATGCGTCTTGCCTTTGGTTATAATTGTGTTATATTTGGCGTATGGACATTTATATATCAAATTTAACTGACATTTGCAACAAAACAGATTTGTTGAAAAAATTGACCCCACCACAACTGGCGCGGTACCACCATTTTACGCGTAATCGCCGCGCAGACCAATTTTTATGCGCGCACAGTATCGCCAATGATTTGACTGGGCGGTTTCAATATGTGTCTATTTCTCACAAAGATAATTGGGTTGTTGTTGCCGGTGCGAATACACCAATCGGGGTTGATATAGAAAATACCACAATAAAGCGCGATTTTTCCGCCGCAGGTGCGTTTTTAGGTGTAAATGGTATAAGTACCGCTGACGAATTTTATCGTGCGTTTACATCGACCGAGGCGCGTTATAAAATGCAACCCGCCACACCGACCACAACACGATTTTATAAACTGGGTGATTATATGATTTGCGTTGCGACCACTGGCGATGAATTACCGCACTTTATCGGTGCCGCCCCTGAACAGATACAGTGATGTTAAATACGCAACTGCAATTCCAATCGCCAATGTAATCCCCATTGCCGCAATTACAAAGAAACTGGTAAATGCCAACAGTCCAAATCCAATAAAACTGGTCAAAAAAGAATAAAATGTTGCGCGTAATTCATTCGCTGAATTTGTGTTTATATGAAATATCGCGTAATCCAGGCCCAACCCCACCACGATAAACAACGCCAAAAAATGGAAAAATGTTAACGGCATACCCAATATCGTGATTATCGCAACTGCGGCACCCGCGCCCATTATCGCAGGCCCAATATATCTTAATGCATGACGGCGATACATTGCAAACAATGCAATCATTAATGCCACACCGCATATCGTCAATAAACGGTACGCGTTCATAGTATATTGTGTCATTGTTTGTTCGATTGTTTTTGCAGGTTGTACCACGCGCGCGTTTGTATCGTTTATTGTCGGCGCGCCAGTAATCGTGCTGACTGAATAGATAAAACCGTTTGATTCAATCAGGAATTTTTTCATAACATCCCCAATCGCCCCAGCATTTTCCAATGTTAATGCATCACATGCCTTAAATTGTGGTGTGTTTTTCAATGCCAATGCTGTGCGGATTTTTTTTGCCTGGGACGCATAGAGTTTTTGCACATATTCTTGGTTTTCGTTTTGTCTTTTTAACGAAGGAATTACATTTGATATACCAAAAAAATCCGTGCCATCATCGCGCAATTTTTCTTGGGTTTCCAAAATTTCTTGCAATGTTTCACCACGCACAATTAAAAAACCACTGTCCTTTGTGCCATTTAATTCGCCAATCACGCGTTCTGCCGCCGCCAGTTCTGCATTTGGACGATAAATTGCCGACATATTATTTTCTGTTTTTGCAGTGAATATTGCCGCAATGATAACAACAAATATTGTTGCAATAATTGGCGTGCGGAATTTTTTCCTGACTGGTTTTGGCGCGAAATTAATCATACATTTCGCATGCGTATTAACAAACAGACGAATAAATAAATATATCGCAATCAATCCAATAATCGTGAATACAGAAATTTGACGCAGTAATTCAACCGATGAAAACATCAATGGTGCAAAACATATAATTGTCGTAATCAATGAATGCAAAATGTTTTTATTGGTTGTTTTGTTGTCTGGACCCGCGCAAATTGTGTGTAATGAATAATCTATACCTAATCCAACCAATGTTGTGCCGAATACAAATACCAATATATGTGGTGTGCCAAAGCATAAAAACAGGGCGATTATTCCGGTCAAATACCCAACACATAAACTGATGCCAATAGGAATAATTGTTCGTATTTTACGAAACAGAATGTAATTTAATACGATAATCATTATCAACGCAATCGCCGACAATATACCGATTTCAGTTTTGCTGGCATTATACATTTGTGCTGTGTGTACGGGCGTGCCACCAATATAAATTTGTGTTTTGTCGTTCTGTAAATTATATACACGTGATTGAAATTTTATAACCGTGTCAGCCAACATATCGTTGTCATCAATGTTAATTTTTATCGGTATCATATAAAAATTATTTGGCGATCGATATTGCCATAAAATGCCATCTTGGGGAATCCACCCGTTGCCACCACTGTTTAATTCAGTAATATAATTTGAAACTAATAAAAACGGGTCGTCTTGCAACGACAACATGTTTGGCGCCACAGACGATTCAACACGATTGACCGCCAATTTTGTTATTGATGCAAAATCATTTTGTTTCATCAGTTCGCGATACTGTGTACTGATGAAAAAGTTTTTATATTGTCCCAATGAACTTACAAATTCGCGCGGTGCGACCGATGCTGTCATAATTTCCATGCTATCAAATTCGTCCACAATGTCGCGTACATGGGTGGCAATTATTTCGCCATTTATGCGTTCGGTTGTTTGAATAACAACATTCATCACATTGGAAAATTGATTGGTAATATCTGCTATTGGCCAATCATCATTTGAATCCATTTTTATCAATGATGTTAAATCTGTTTGAAAATGTATTCCGCCTGGACGCATCAATGTAATTATTGCGCCAACCAAAATTAAACCGATAAAGATTATTTTTTTAACAATTAATTTCATCTGGGATTTCGGTGTTCATGCGTTTGAATTCAATAATAATAATCGTGCCGTCCTGATATGTCATAACAATTTTATCTAAATCAGTAATTGTGCCATACATAACAAATTCTTGCACAAAATCGCGCACAGATGTCAAACGTGGCCGCGCGGTTAATTGCCATTGATTGGCGTTATATTCATTATAATCAACAAAAAACACAGTATTTAATGCATCAACATCACCATTTAATGTGTCGTCAATAATACTGCGCACATAGTAAAAATATGGCATAGATGTTAAATCACGCACGCGACCATTTATGCAATATCGGTCTGTGGTGGAAATAAAAGTTTGTGCATTTGGTTTTTGCTGTTTCCAAATAAAACCAATACCTTTGTGAAATTTTACCTGGCCAGACGAACTAAATTTTTTAACAGAATCAGGAATAATTTTTGTCTGGCGGAATGTGGCAGAAACCGTATCCAGGTTTTCAGTAAATTGTCCCAGTCGTTCAGGCATTTCTGTAATCGGTGCCGCAACCGCCGACCCGGACAAAATTAATGTCATCAACATCAAAAATTTTTTCATTTTTATCTCCCTTTCTTTATAAAAATTCTTTTGATTAAATTCCATGGCGCAATTAAACACAAATAAGTATGCATTAAACTGATAAAAACATTATCACGAAATACATGAAAATTGGAAGACCCATTTTTAGGATATATAACATTTGTTGTTTTTATAATTGGATTTACACCCGCCCAATACAGTTTAACCAAAATTTCAATATCAAATCCCATGCGATTGAAATGTAATTTGCCCAAAATGGCACAGGTCTGTTTTAACGGATATACCCGAAATCCGCACATTGCATCAGGCATATGAAAATTTAGTGTTTCAATCGCCACCCAAAAATTTGTGATTTTACGACCGAATTTTCGTGCGAATGGTGCACTGGCATCATACACGGGTTGCCCGATAATCATTTTATCAGGATTGTTTTCTGCTAAACCTAAAAATTCATGTATATCGTTAATATTGTGTTGTCCATCTGCATCAATTTGCAATGCGTGAGTATAACCATCATCCAACGCGGCGCGAAATCCAATCTTTAACGCAGCACCTTTGCCACCATTTGGGAACGCATGAATGTATTTGAATTCATGTTCGCGACAAATATCACGCAATTTACGGGATTGTGCCGGCATGCTGCCGTCATCAATAACCATTACAGGCATTTTCAATGTTGCCAATTTGCGCCCAAAATTTTCAAACGCATCTGCATGGTTATAACAAGGAACAATAATCACCGGATTAAACATTATTTTGTCCCCTGAATGTTAATTTTGCCAGCCGAACAAGGTTGCCCATTTTGTGAATAACAAAAAGAAAATTCATGTTCATTCAATCGTACTAATTCGAAATGCGTTAATGTGTTTGGCAAAATCAAAGAAGTGAATTTTAATTTAATCACATCAAATGTCGCAGCATCCAAATGAAAAAATTGGCGAATATACATAAATACAAAATGTAATTGAATAACCCCAGGCAAAATAGGGCAATCTGTGAAATGCCCAACGAAATATGCACTGTCGCCCAAGAAAGTTAAATCAGCAACAAATTGTTCGTTTGTTTTTTTTGCGTTTTGCATAATTGGTTCAACGACCCCAGATTGCATTAATGCCACAATTTCGTTTTTGATAAATTTGCCCTGGGTGTTTGTTGGGATTTGATTTACAATTCGCACAATCCGTGGCAATGCAACCGCAGGCACAAATTCAGCCAAACATTTTTTGATAATATCAACAAATGCGCGCCGACCATGTTGTATGATGTATTCCGCGCCCGCCGCCGTTGGTTCCAACATACACCCCACAACATCACGTGCGCCGCGTTTTATCGCGCAACAGTAAGCACGCGCGACCAAATTGTTTTGGTTTAATTTATTTTCCATGTCTGGCAAAGAAATGCGTTCTTCGGCGATTTTAACAATTCTGTCTGCGCGTCCCAACAATTTGAAATGTGCGCCGTCCAACATTTCGACCGCATCAGACATCAAATAAGGATTCATAAATGAAAACGCAGAATTTATTGTTAAACGATTGTCGTCAACCGACACATTAACCGGTGTAAATATAGTCCAGTTTTCTGTGTCCGCCTGTTGCCGATATGCGACACCACCGGTTTCGGTACTGCCAAATACTTCAAAAGGCGAAGTCCCAAACATTTTATACGCGGCGGCAGATGTGTCATGATTTAATAAACTGCCTGATGTGAAGATACCGATACAATTATTGGCGAACTTGTATTGGTCATTGTATCTTGTTATGCCGTCCAGAAAGGATGGTGTTGTTAAAAACAGAATTTTATTGTATGTTGATTGCCGATTTATCAGTTCTTCGGGTGTGAAAATAATATCTGTATCGATGCGCAATCCTGCCAACATAGGAAACAGTACGCGCCACAATAAACCATACATGTGATGCGGTGCAATGGATGCAATTACCACAGGCGATTGCTCGATTTGTGTTGCGTGCATATCGGTATGCATAGAAACCTCGGCCAACAGCATGGAAAGGGTTTTGCGAATGCGTTTTGGTTTCCCTGTTGACCCAGATGTAAAGAAATAAATCACACCGTTGGAAATGTCGGTAAAATTCCAATCGGTTGCGCCATCAATTACCGGTTCGATTTTTTCAAACCCTGGGAAATCGTTTGGTGCATTGGATACAATAACATTGGTTAAATCCGCCAAATCAGGTGCGTTTGTCGGCGTTAACATTCCTGGCAATGCAACGGCCTTGTTCGCCTGAATCAGTCCCATAAAGCACACACAGAACAAATACATATCATTTGGCACATATAAAATCACCGTATCGTGTTGGATGCGTGAAAAATAATTTGCTGCGCGTGCGACATCCATAACAAATTCGCCCCATGATGCGCCGCGTCCACCACAGAATAGGGCGGTATTGTCGTTGCGGTGTGGTGAAAACAAATCAAATCTAGACATGTGCAACCCTTTTTCGTATTAAATATTCTGCGCCCATCATGATTCCAATAAAACAATAAGAAATCAATCCATTATACCACACCCAAACTGCATCATTCATAAACACAGTTGCCAAAGAAATAATTGTATTTGCGCCCATAAAAATTGCCCATGCAACTGTGGCACGGCGCGCATATTGTTTTGCATCACTTGTCATACTATATTTCATTTTTTCAGCAATGCGTTGAACGATGGGTTTTGTTGTCAAAGATAATGCAAACACCAAACAAATTCCAAAATTCATCAACACAGGATACAGTTTCAAAAATATTTTTTGATTTGAAAAAAATGCAATCGCGGCCAATGCAATTCCGCACAGCCCCAACCATAAATTTTTGTGTCGTGCCATACCGATTAAAACCACCGCAACCAGTGCCAATCCAATAAAACGCACAGACAAACCATTGTGCAGCGCGGCAAACACAGCAAACGGATAAATTATTGCAACGACAGTCCCCAGAATTTTAGTTGCCTGAATTAACAATTTTTTCAATCGCATCGACAACATCCTGCAAGGTTGTTATTTGTTTGAAATCTTCGGGATTAACGCGCACATTGATAACCTTTTGCAGGCGGACGATTAAATCAACGGCATCAATGCTGTCTAAATCTAAATCATCAACCAATTTGGTTTCCATTTTCAAATTGTCTGCATTACATCCAAAATCGCTGACTAAAATTTTAACAACATGTTCAAAAATTTCTTGCTTTGTATACATAATTTTTTACTCCAAATTCATACCTGTTGATGTTGCGATATAATCAGCCAATGCCGCAACAGATTTAAAATATTCTTTGTTTGCTTCTTTGTCGGCAGAAAATACAGCGCCATAACGTTTTTTCAATGCCATGCCCAATTCCAATGCATCAATAGAATCCAATCCCAACCCATCACCGAACAACGGTGCATCAGTTGCAATATCAGCGGGTTGAATATCTTCTAAATCCAGGGCAGAAACAATCAGTTCTTTGATTTCTTGTTCTAAATTTTCGCGTTTCATGATTTTTTTCCAATGGTTAAAGTTGAATACCCCCAGAATAGGAAAACAAAGGCCGCATGTCAAGTTTTTATGCGTTAAATATTGCCCCAGAAATTTGTTTTGTTATATCCAGGGCGGTATCACGAATATTGTGGTCAGCACGGGACATAAATTCAACATCTGGGGTTAATGTAATTGTATACACAGATGTTTTTGTTCCAACATCATACCAAGGTTGTTTTTTGCCCAAAATTGGCGGGTTGTTTTCTATGTGAATTGGCAATATTGGGCATTTGGATTCAATATGCAAATATGCAAATCCGCGGTGCAACCTGATTTTACGATTGGCAACGGTGCGTGTACCTTCGGGAAAAATAACGATGTTATATCCATTTTGCAAAAAATCTGTGCCGCGTTTGATAAATTCATCTGCTGGCATATCGCTGTTCAAATATATTTTGCGAATAACCCATTTGACCCAGAAATTGTTAAACAAACTCTGTTTCACAACGCATACGCAATCTGGAATCAGTGATATTAAAATCACGACATCAATCAATGACGGATGATTTGCAACAACAATATGCCCATGTAAATTGCGCAGTCGTTTTTTATCACTGCATTTAACAGATATTAGTCGCATTGCCGTCATCAGCCATACAAATCCGCGCCAAGAAACATGTACAGATTTTGCCAACAATTTGCGTTGGCGTGATTTGTTGCGCGAAACCAGTAAAAATATCGGGAAAATCAGTCCGCCCAACCCCAATGCCCCAATGCCGAATATCACAAAACATAACATGCAAAGAAAACTACGAATAATGCGCATTGTTATTCCGTTATTTCCCATATAGATGTAGCAATGTCGCCACCGCGACTTAAAAATTCTGCGAACCTGTCGAATGTCAATGGTGGCAATTCTGTGTTATTTGGCGTCCATGTGAATTTGCGTTCGGCATTTTTATCCAACATAAATGCCATGCCATGCGCCCCCGCAGGCGCAGATAGATAGTCATTATATACATCAGGCGATTGTTCGTCCGCATAAATAACCATGGTTGGTTTTTTTGCGGCGATAGCGGTCAAAATCGCGTTTTCCAATGTGCGTTCGCCTGCGGCAATAGATGTATAGGAATTTTTGTTTTTTGCCAAAATCGCCAATGCACCTGCCGCCGCGTTATGTACAGAATTACTGAATCCTGCGGGCGACATTTCGCCGTCCCTGGCAAATTGTTCAATCAGTTTTATTGTTTGTTGCCATTCGCCAAATTGTGATGCGAATATAATGTTATAATCAGGTTTGCTGGGCGCAATCGCCGTTGCCAATCCAATCGTGATTTTTTGCAAATCTGTCATGCGGCGGCGCGCCATAGGCGGAATAAACGATACATCTGGCAATTTTTCATTGTCAGTCGCGCGCCATATAATAAACCGTTCTAATCCGTTATTCATACTTGCAAAATGGCTTTGTTTATACAATACTTATACGGCAAGTATAATAGGAATACATGGTCTTTGCAAGTATGAATACGGTATTGGAAAATCTTGGTTTTGTGTGTGCGCTGGGGGTGACACATGCAGACATTGTCGAAAATGCGCGCCGTGGCGCAACGGATGGCATGTTGCGCGAATGCGTGGCGGTTGGTGGCGATAATGTGCCGTTTGGTATGGCGCCAATCGCAACAACACAAAATGTGCGGTTCTGTGATTTAATAGATGCGGCAATAAACCAAATTTTGCCAGATATAGAAAATTTGAAAACTAAATACCAACTATATCGTTTGGGTATCGTCATCGGGGCCAGTAATACCGCCGTACACGAGGCACAAAAACTCTTGTCGCAAAAATTTCAATCAGGTGAAATGCCGGACGGTTTTTCTATTTCAATGTTGGAATTGGGAACGCCCGCCGCATACATTAAATCGCGTATTGGATTTGGTGGGCCTTGTTTTACAATATCGACCGCCTGTTCGTCTGGTATCAAGGCATTGGATGCGGCGCGTGATTTAATTAAAAATGATATTTGCGATGCGGTTTTGTGTGGGGGTGTGGATGCGCGTTGTGATTTTGCTCTAAATGGTTTTAATGCGTTAGAGGCATTGTCTCACAAATTAACAAATCCAATGTCAAAAAATCGTGATGGAATAAACCTGGGCGAAGGCGCGGCATTGTTTATCATGCGCCGTGGTGATAATGGGGTGCGCGTATTGGGATTTGGCGAAACCACAGACGCATATCATCCAACCGCCCCAGACCCAACTGGCGATGGCGCAAAACAATCTATGCGCGATGCGTTGACGGATGCGGGATTGACCCTGGCGGACATAGATTATATAAACATGCACGGCACAGGCACAATCGCAAATGATGCAATGGAAAGTCATGCAATTTATGATGTGTTTGGCGATAAACCATTGTGCGCATCAACCAAACCTTTGACAGGGCATTGCCTGGGGGCGGCAGGCGCATGTTCGGTGGCACTCGCTTGGTTAATGTTAAATCATAATTTTGTAATACCGCATGTATTTGACGGTGTAATTGCAGACGATTGTGCGCCTGTGCGTTTATGTAAACGAAATGAAATCACAAATGTGAAAAATATTTTGTGTAATGCCTTTGCCTTTGGGGGCAGTAATTCAAGTATAATAATTGGACGGTAAATATGGAAAAATATACGATATCTGATTTAATACCACAACGTCCGCCGATGCAACTGATAACGGCGATAGAATCTATTGATTTAGAAAAACAAACTCTGTTGGCGCGGGTTGATGTGTCGACTGACGATTTGATGTATGATGCGAATTTAGGTGGCGTACCGTCTTGGGTAACATTGGAATACATGGCCCAGGCGATTGCGTGTTTTATCGGTGCGAATGATTTAGCAACTGCGCCAGATACAAAACCCGTGATTGGATTTGTGTTGGGTTCGCGAAAATTGTCTGTGTCGACACCGGTGTATCTGGCGGGGCACAGTTATTACATAGATATCGTATCTTCGTTTTGTGATAAAAATATTGCAAATTTCGAATGCCAAATATACAATCCAGATAAACAAATTGTCGCATCTGGGGCGGTAAATGTTTTCCGCCCAGACGATATACAAAAATTTATGGACGAACGACATGAATAAAAGAATTCTTATCACCGGGGCCAGTCGTGGTATTGGTCGTGCAATCGCATTGTATTTGGCACCATTGGGTTATGAACTGGTGTTGCATTACAATAAAAACCAAAATGCTGCGGACGATGTTTTGGCGGCGGTGCGTGCGGCGGGTGGCAATGGACGCATATTATCATTTGATATTTCAAATCGTGAACAAACCCGCGATGTAATTGCGGCAGACATTGCTGAAAACGGTGCGTATTGGGGAATTGTGTGTAATGCTGGCGTGGCGGCAGATGCGCCATTTCCTGCGCTGGACGGCGATATGTGGGACAGGGTGATTCACACAAATTTGGACGGAATTTATAATACATTGCAACCATGTGTTATGCCGATGATATCTGCGCGCGCTGGCGGGCGTATTATTGCGATTTCATCTGTATCTGGGGTTATTGGCAATCGTGGTCAAACAAATTACGCCGCGTCCAAGGCAGGAATTATTGGATTTGTAAAATCTTTGGCGACTGAATTGGCAAAACGCAATATTACCGTAAACGCGATTGCGCCTGGGGTAATTGAAACAGATATGACGGCAGAATTGCCCACAGACATGGTAATTGATGCAATCCCAATGCGGCGATTTGGTAAAACGACCGAGGTTGCCAGTTTGGTTGCATATTTATTGACTGACGATGCTGCATACATCACGCGCCAGGTTATTTCTGTAAACGGGGGATTGGCATGATGCGGCGTGTTGTTATTACTGGGATGGGGATAAACAGTTCTTTGGGTAATACCCCATTGGATGTATCGGCGCGTTTGCGTGTATATAAAAATGCTGTGCACACAATGGACGCATTGCGCGACATTCGCGGATTGAATACGAATTTGGCGGCACCTGCGATTGATTTTGAATTGCCAGAACACTACACGCGCAAGGTTTTACGCACAATGGGACCTGTGTCGATTATGGCTGTATGGACGGCAGAAAACGCTGTGCGGGATGCGGGATTGACGGGGTCTCCGGTGTTAACATCTGGGCGTACGGGTGTTGCGTATGGTTCATCGTTTGGTTCAACAGGCGCATTGGCAGATTTCTTTTCAATTCAGCAAACACATGCGGTTGGCGATTTAACATCTTTTTCATATTTGAAATTGATGCCACAAACAACTGCGGTAAATGTATCACTGTTTTTCAAAACCGTTGGTCGCATTATCCCCAGTGGTACCGCATGTACATCTGGCAGTTTGGCAATCGGCTATGCGTACGAGGCAATTAAACACGGCGCCCAAGACATTATGATTGCTGGTGGTGCCGAAGAATTTGATGTTGCCCAGGTTGCTGTGTTTGATACATTGTATGCAACCAGTGTAAAAAACGATACGCCTGAATTGTCGCCATCGCCATTTGATGTTGCGCGCGATGGATTGGTTATTGGTTCTGGTGCTGGGACATTGGTACTGGAAGAATATGAACACGCGGTAAACCGCGGCGCAAAAATATATGCTGAAATTGTTGGCTTTGGCACAAATACAGACGGCATGCACGCAACCCAGCCAAATAAAACCACAATGGCTAAATGTTTGGAATTGTCATTGGCGGACGCTGGACTGTCCGCAGACAAAATTGGTTATGTGAATTTGCATGGCACCGGGACAACCAACGGCGATATTGCAGAATCTACCGCCACAGAATCTGTGTTGGGCCATGTTCCCGCCAGCAGTTTGAAAAGTTATATGGGGCATACCCTGGGCGCATGTGGTGCGATTGAGGCGATTTGTTCTATTAATATGATGAATGACGGGTGGTTTGCGCCGACATTGAATTTGAACAATGTGGACGAAAATTGTGGCAACCTGGATTACATAATGGGGCAGGGGCGTGAAATAAACACAGAATATGTGATGAGTAATAATTTTGCGTTCGGCGGCATCAACACATCATTGATATTTAAAAAATACGATAAATAAAAACCGTGCATTTGCACGGTTTTTATCAGAGTTTTTTCATTACATACTCATTGTTGATTGCCATTCAATAACCATTTGGCGGTTTGTTTTGCTGACTTCCTTGGCTTTATCGAATTTGCTTTTTGCAACATCGCGTTCAGCTTTGGCTTCGTCAACTTCTTTTTGTTTTTGTGCCACTTTTTCTTTTGCGGCGTTAAATTCGGCTTGTGCTTGGTTTAACTCGGTTTGTTTTGTGGCCAGTTTGCTGTCTGCTTTCGACAGTGTTGTGGCAACTGCCTCTAATACTTTGGCGTCTGTTAAATTTTGTTTGCCAGATGCCTGTTTTTGTTTGCTGGCCACTTTGACTGTTTCAACCTTTGGCATAGTGTTTGATTTATTTTGCAATAATGCCTTGAACTCGTCAAAATGCGCCATGTTGAAATAGGTAACACATCCTTCATGATTGCCCAGGTTTTTTACTCTAAACCACGATTTTATTTCATCGGCTTTTTTTGTGTTTTTATATCTTCTGTTTAATAAATTCTCTTTTGCTTTAACAAAGCTTTTTTTTGTCTTGTAACCAAACTCTTGTGCTAATTCGTCATTAACAGGTTTCCAGTTTTCTGGTATTTGTATTGGGGCCGCAGATAATAATTCCTTTTTTAAATCATCAAAATGCGCCATGTTGAAATAGGTAACATATCCTTCATGATTGCCCAGGTTTTTTACTCTAAACCAGGATTTTATTTCATCGGCTTTTTGTTTGTTGTGGTGATTTATTCGTTCTATTAATTTATTTTTTCTGTGACGAAACTCTGCTTTTGTTTCGTAACCAAAATCTTGTGCTAATTTGTCATCGACAAGTTTCCAGTTTTCTGTTTCGTTTGTTATACCTTGGCTTGATTCATTTGAATCACGGGTTGGTTGGTAATTGACAACTGCATCTGCCCAATTTAATAACTCTTGGTGTATTTCGTCCCAGCAAGGCAAAATTTCCAGTATTATATTCGCTGATTTTATCATGTATTCTTTGATTGCAGAATCAGGTTCCCCAGAGCGTTTTTCAATCGTTCTTTTTAAGAGTTTTTCATCTGGTCTAGGTTGTTTTAATGCATCTGCAATTAACTGTTGTAATGCCTTGCGATTCCCGCCAATCATATTGTGTAAAACATCTTGACGATTAACAGATGCCGGTGCCAGTGGCAACATAAGCGCATGCAAAGCATATAAACATTTTAAATTATTGGCAGTGTTTTTAGTATCGCGTGTCATCAATTCTTGAATAATATTGATATCATTTGTTAATATTTTAATTGCTGCATCACTATTTAAACTGTGCACAACATCCAGAGATATTACGTCAATAATCTCTGCATACGTATAGTTTTTATTGATGGCTTTTTCTGTGGCCATCTGTTTGTCTGTTTTTGGTTTTCTAGGCATTTCTGTTCTCCTGAATATTGTTATTTTGGTACTAATATAATACAAAAATAAAAAATGTCAAGTTTTTTATGGGGCTAAAATGGTGACCGAAAAAACGTGCGTAATTGGACAAAAATCCTTGAATTTACATAATTTTGATTTGCCGTTTATAAAAAAAAGGATGCCATGCCAGAAATCATAGATTTATACAATAACGCACGCCAGGTTGTGGCCCAGTGTTCAACCCCAGTGCCATATACGATAAAAATTAAATCGGCACCATGCCGATTTAATTTTCCTGGCGGATGGGGAGGGATTGTTTCGCTTCGCTTCACCACCTTGCAAAATTCGCTGATGGCGAACCGGCGTTATTCCGCCTTTTTGCTGCGGGTCGAACCCCCTTATCGTGTGTTTGAATCCAACCATGCATGATAAATAAAAACACGCCCATCGGGCGCGTTTGTATTTATGGCGGATGGGGAGGGATTCGAACCCCCGGTGGAGTTGCCCCCACAGCGGTTTTCAAGACCGTCGCATTCGACCGCTCTGCCACCCATCCTAAACTCATATTTGTCCGCCGGTCTTTCAAACCTGCGGTTTTGTTCGCTTTTCGCACCTGACGGTGCTGCTCACCACTCGTTCGCGCTCGGCGGCACAGGCGTTTGCCTCGCTAACTCGTATGCAAGACCGTCGCATTCGACCGCTCTGCCACCCATCCTAAACTCATATTTGTCCGCTGGTCTTTCAAACCTGCGGTTTTGTTACGAACAACGGGTTTATTATATATTATTTTTTTGATAACGCAAATGCAAAATTATATATGTGTAAAAAAAATTCCTAGGATTTAGGTCAAATTGAATATATCCCTGAACATTTGTTAAAATACCTATCGTTGACGGATAGCAAAACACAAAGGAGAAGAAATGTTTACCCATGAAGATTTATGGAATGCTATCGAAATATTGGCACGCAAAAACAACATGACATGCAGTGGTCTGGCCCGCGCCAGTGGACTGGATCCAACGACGTTTAACAAATCTAAACGCGCATCCAAATACGGCCAGCCGCGTTGGTTGTCCATGGAAACAATCGCCAAGGTATTGAGTGCAACAAACACATCCGCAGACGAATTTGCCGACATGTTTCCGCATAATACCGGCATAGGCAGATAATCTGTTTAATCAAAAATACCGCCCATCAATCGTTGCGCCAGGCAATAAATGTGGGCGGTGTTTTTTTATATAGTATTGATTGACAAACGGGCAACTTGTGCTATGCTGTGGCATACGATGCAATAAAAGGATTGAAAATGGTACGCAGAGTAAAGAAAGATTCATACGCCCCTTTGGCTGATGTGGTGGTTGAACAAAATTATCACATGTTGATTGAACCAAGATTGGCGGACTCGGCAGATATCAATGACTTGCTGGACCAGATAAACGAAGCGCGTATATTTAAAAAAGACAAAAGTTCCACCGTATATGGTATTAAACTGCCAAGATTTAAATACATTATTCATTATGGCGAAGATATGGATCGCGTTGAGTATGCTATTGATTCTAATTTACACAGAGTGTATTCAATCGAAGCGGACGATGTTGAACACGTCATGTTTAAACTGGAAGCCCCAGATCATCAAAAACTTGTCCAAGCGTGCGAGGCCAGATATGCCGCGATTATCGCTGCAAACAAAGCGCGCAAGGCCAGCAAGGTAAAAACAAGATAAAATGCCCCAACAAACAGAATTTTCGCGTCCAAAAACTTGGTTTGTGCGCAATTTGCGTGCGGTACCAACAGGTTGGGCCGGCGGTAATTGCAGTGCATGTGTGTTTCGTGGTTATACGCAGTATTGTGAAAAATTAGCATGTTTGTATATGACTGATTCTGATGACATAGAATCTGTGTATTGGGTGTCCAGGGAAACACACGCAAACATCGGTCTGTGGCCAGAATTAACTAGATTTTTTGATACTGTGCCAAAGCAAAAAATTCGTGATATTTCGAGCAGTGTTGTGACCAAAGCTGTGTTGGAATCCCGCCAAAAAAACAAATAATAATTTTGCAAAAAACGATAAAAAACACCGGTAAATGCCGGTGTTTTTTTAAAGACATATTTTGCAATTTTGTATAATTTATGTCATAATCCTTTGCAGAGGGAACAATATGAAAACAAATAACAAAATATCTGTAATTGCTAATAAAAAAATTGATGCCAAGAAATTAGCGAATGCCAATAAAATTATATTGGATTTACAGCAAGAATTAAAAAAATATATTAACAAAGGTTATGGACCGTTTTTGGCCGCTATCTATGATTCAAACGGTAATTTGATTGCCAAGGCCGCTAATAATGTTGTTAATAAATCTTGCAGTAATAATCATGCCGAAATAAACGCAATACAATTAGCAGAAAAGAAATTGGGAACTTACGATTTGTCGCCGTATAATTTAAGTATATATGTGACGGCTGAACCATGTATGATGTGTTTGGGTGCGATTATGTGGTCTGGGATAAAAGAGGTTTATTATGGTGTTTCGTCCAAGCGGGTTACCAAAATAACTGGCTTTGACGAAGGTTTTAAACCAGATTGGTATAAAGAATTTAAAAAACGCGGTATAACTGTTTATGGTCAAATTGAAACGGATGCTGGCGAACAAGTTTTAAAAGATTATGTGACACAAGGTTACACGGTTTATAAACCAAACAGATAATTGTTTTTTACGCCAGCCAAAACAACCCGCACAATTCACGAGCCGATTTTAGTCATGCATTGTTGTCATTCGGGAAAGATGTTAAGATGTTTTTGAATACTACCAACTTGACTTTATAACAATTTTTGCTATTTTTTGAATGTAAAAAGAGCATAAAATGCAAGATATTCCAAATACAGAATATATTACTATAAAAAAAGATGGAGTTTTTGTTGGTGGAGAACCCGCAATTTATTATCGTGGCAAAAAAATGCATTCACAAAGTTTGACACAAACATATTTCCTTTATATACAAGAGAAATTTCCAGTAATTGAAGAATGTCACGTATTATCATCAAAAACCGAAGCCAAACTATACAATACAAATGAACAGCCATCACAACAAGATGGAAAATATACATGGTGTCGTATAAAATTTACTAACGGTAAACTGGGATATTGGGTACCAAACCTGATATGGAACAATGCTGTTGAAACATATTGTTATTGTGTTGCCGATATCAGTGCAGATGCCGAATTCCGCAAAAAATTATTCTTACCAAAAAACGAGAATGAAAGATAACAAATTAAAAAGTTCGTAAATGTGTAAAACGGTGTGTGTTTTCAACGCCTAACTTATGAACTGTTGAAAGTATTAGAAAACAAAGAAAAATCGGGTATAAAACCCGATTTGGTGTTTCGCTCGGCACGTTGTGCCTGTGCGGCATTCCTAACGCATCGCGATAAATCGCTCTGCTACTCATAGTGGCAGGGTCACTTAAGCAATTTGCGAACAGAGTTTATGCATGATTTGTTGTTGTTCGGGAAAGATGTTAAAACATTTTTGCAGATTTTGTGATATAATGATTTTTGAATAAAGAAAGGATTCTAAAATGGACAGTTTTATTGGTGAATTTTTTGGTTATCTATCCGGCATTTGCACAACAATGGCGTTTTTACCCCAAGCAATAAAATCCATTGTCACAAAAAACGTATCAGGTCTGTCTTTATCAATGTATGTTATATACTGTATAGGTTTGGTATTTTGGATTCTGTATGGGGTATATCTAAACTCTTTCCAAATAATATTGTTTAATAGTATAACCTTGATATTCAACAGCATCATATTGTATATGATTATCACAACAAAGAAACATCATAAAAAAGCGAAATAAACAAATCGAGCAAAACCCTATTTTTATATTTTGGCAGGGCCATCTGTGTAATTCACGAGTTGATGACATGCGAGATTTGTTGTTGTTTGGGAAAGATGTTAAAGCGTTTTTGGATAAACAAACCAAAAAATAGTTTGAAAATCCTGTATTGTCCTGATACTATATGACACATGGAAATATTCATTATATTTTTAATTGTGATATTTGTTGGTTTAATAATTAAATTAGCCTGTCGTAAGTCTAGCAATACAACATTTTGGCCAAAAAGACGAGATGAAAGATTAGATGAAATAACATCTGAAGAAAGGGGGACTTGGTCTGAACGAAAATTAATTAGTTCTTTACTTGATTACGGTATTTCGCCAAAAGCAATTTTTCATGATTTATATGTTAAAAATGGAAAATATGGTTTTTCTCAAATAGATATCGTCGTTGCAACCAAGGTTGGGTTGATAGTTTTTGAAGTGAAAGATTATTCTGGCTGGATTTTTGGTCGTGCAAAAGATACGAAATGGACACAAAGTTTCTATGATAAATATCATCGCGAAAAACATACATATCGTTTTTATAACCCTGTATTACAAAACGAATCACATATAAAAGTATTACAAAAACAATCAAAACAATTTGCAAATTTACCATTTTATTCTGTTGTCGTTTTTTATGGAGATAGTGAATTAAGAGATATCAGTTTTATACCAGACGGAACATTTGTAATAAAACCACATAGATTGGAAGATGTGTTAGATATTATTTTGGATAATGACGAAGCAGAATATACAGACAAACGCGAAGTAATGACAATCTTAAAATCTGCTGTCGATAATGGCAATGACTCAGATACACAAACCGAACATGTCGAAAAAATTAAAGATATGTTGGGCAAGGATAGAGTATTAGATTAATACTGACAGGGAGTAAAAAATGAAAAAGATATTCATTTGTATTTTAGGTTTATTGACACTTGCTGGTTGCGCTCATAGCACCAAAACACAGAAAATTCCTATATTAAACGAAAACCAAAGTGTATATATCATGTTTCCAGATGCTTCTATTTCTGCACCAACTTACCTGGTTCAACAGGAATTAAATAAAAATTTTCAAAAATTCTCAAAAAATAATGTTTCAACAGCCCTAGATTCTTCTTCTATAAAAACAGGTTTTGTTGAAGCAAAAAAGCAAAAGGCAGATGTGATGGTATGTCCAATGATCACTCAATGGAGAGATAGTGACACCCCAAACACAGGAACCCAAGATAAAGTCGGGATAAATATCAGAATTTTTGATGTAAAATCCCAAAATGTTGTTAATGAACAAAATTTGTATAAAAAAAGTAATATATTTGCTTTTAAGGATGCATCACCAGATGTATTAATACCAAGTATTATACAAAAATATGTGGCTTCATTATACAAATAAGGCAATCAAATACAAACAAAGAAAAAGGTTAGATTTCTAACCTTTTCTTTTTAAAAGTTCGTAAATGTGTAAAACGATGGCTGTTTTTGATACCTAACTTACGAACTCTTGAAAGTATTAGAAAACAAAGAAAAATCGGGCATAAAACCCGATTTTTGAATTTTGGCAGCCCCACTCGGATTTGAACCGGGATTCTCGCCTTGAAAGGGCGGTGTCCTAACCATTAGACGATGGGGCCATAAACTGCTATAATGCCGACAAATTTTATATAAAAAATTTCGTGTTGTCAAGTATTTTGCGTGATTTTATGTAAATTGAGTTATTAAGTATAACAAAAATAATAAATACTAACCATTTTGTTGGTTCGCGGCGGTCAATGTCGCAAAGAACCCTTTGCTGCGGGATGCTTTTAAATCCTGAGTTGCAACCTTGAATTTTTCTGCACGTGTTAATGCGGCCTTTTGTTGTGCAATATCGTCTTTTTCGGCTAATGCTATCTCTTTTTCCGGTTCTTCTTTGGGTGCAAAATCGCTGATTTTTCTATCGACGATAAACTGATTCACGGTTTCATTTTTGTTGGTACGTCCCAGGCAATATTCAACGATATTGTCGTTCATACGAAAATGTCCGCGTCTAAATACTGAATCTAATTTGGCTTCGTTAAATACATCGCGTTGTAAATTAGCCAAATCATCTACAGAAATTTGACCATTATACAGTGCAGCACACCACCAACGACGTTTCATTGTGCCGTTAAAATAGGCAGATTTGCCAGTATAATATTTGAATGCATCCGCAATCGCTTGTTCGCTCTGCGCAGTATTAATACCATTAACAATACCGCTGATATTGCTGGGTAATTGATATCCTGCGATCATCAATGCCAAAATTTGTTCTGTGGTTAATGTTTCTATTTTATTACGTTTGCAAGCCCGTTGAATACGGTACATAACCTCGTCTCGGTGGAGTAAATGTAGTTTAACCTGTTCCCAGATGTCTTCATCTGTAAATTTAGATGCCTTTTTTGCCCATTCGCCTGTACATTCGTGTGCAATAATTTTGCCGTCCTTGGTCACTTCGTAAACCCATGTCAGCCCCGGACCATAGGTTTTTCTGGATTCGCCTTCATGTACCTTGGGCGCGCCACGATATGTTTCAAATTGCAATAGACATACCGCAATATCATCCCAATTATCGCGAACAAAATTAGGCACGAAATTAGAATCTTGGACATTATAAACACCGTCTTGTTGTTCTTCGGCAGCAGATTCGATAACATAGGTGTTGTCGGGGATTGTATCTGTTTTTTGTTCTTGGAAATATTCTTTTTTGATTGCGTCTTTGTCGATTGGGCTTTTTTCAGGTGTTGCAGCACCCGCGGTTCCAAAAGATGTCGCAGCAATTATGCCCGCAATAACATAATAAGACACATACGAAGATAATGCTGGACGTTTTCTAAGCCAACGTATAAATTTTTTATCATCATGTTTTGCTTCGGCATAACCTGTTTCCAGTTTGCGCAAAATTGGGTTATCAACCAAACCAACATTTGCCGCTGTTACCATGCTCTGCAATACAGACGAAGCAGTAAGACGACCAACATTAGTCAGTTGTTCCAGATGATATTTTATTTTGTCGTCTGTGGTTTCCGGGTCTTCGATGGTCAGTCGCGTTTTGCGCTGTTTATATTTATTATCAAAATCACGGAGAGCCTGTTTTCTCTGTTTATCCAGGTTATCAACAATCATGCGCAAAAAATCACCATTTTGTTCAACTTGGGTTTTAGGCATAAAACTCTCCTTGGTACATCAATGTATTATACTAAAAAATCGTGATTTTTGCAAATAGATATGAATTTATTCCCGCCAAATGACGGTTTCAAATTTAGCATTTATATCAGCGTGCAATTTGTCGTCATTGAAAAATTGTTCGCGTGCCTCGGGCGTGGTTTTGTTTTCACCTTCGTCAAAATAAGGATTATATTTTTGAATTGCGATTTTATGAACCCCGCGCGCCGCGCAATCGTTTGCGATTTCGATTAAATCATCTTTGGTTATAAAACGCGGGTCGCATGTAATGCGCACTTCGAAATCTTTGCCGGTGCCCAACCAAAAATCTAATGATTTAGACATCTGGTCATACGCAATACCATTTCCAACCAAAGATTCGTATCTGGCGCGGGTTGCCTTGTAATCCAGACCAATCCAATCGACAAATGGTGCGGCGCGTTTTAATAGGTCAGGGTAAAAACCATTGGTATGCAATCCAATCGCAAAACCTAAATCACGAACGCGTTTCATGTAATCAATGGTGGCATCGCCTTGCATCAGGGCCTCGCCCCCAGAAAAAACGATGGCTTCTAACCGATTAACGCGGGATTGAATCCAATCCATAACCTTGTCGGGGTCATACGGACCATCGCCAATATTAAAAAATTGGGGGTTGGAACAGTAAACACAACGCAGGGGACAACCCATCAAAAACAGAACCGCAGCCAGTTTTCCTGGATAGTCAATCGTTGTGAACGGAACCAAACCCCCAATTTGAATGTCTTTCATAATAAACTTATGCTGCTTTCTTTAACAAATCTTGATGACGAGCCCCAGTAGTCAAGCAGTTGCATTCTTTGAATGTATTGCGTTCTTCAAATTCAGCGCGTTTACCAATGTTAAAGTTATCGACAGGGCGATAGTATCCCATTGCGCGTGAGAATTTTTCGCATTTTGTTCTTGTTTGTGGGTTCATCATTTCCTCCTTTCTTTTTTTTGTTTTTTGAATCCGTTTTTAACCCGCGGTTACAGGTTATAATTTTCGTTGTGGCAATCAGCGCATTCCCCGTTGCTGTTTGCGGCAATTTCTGCATCGCATTTTGGACAGTAATCATACGCACCGGCCAAATATCCATGCTTTGGACAGATTGAAAATGTTGGTGTCAATGTCATATACGGAATCTTGTAGTTTTCAAAGATTGTCCGTATAATTTTCATTGCGGCATCGCCACTGGATACTGGTTCGCCCATATACAGGTGGAACATTGTACCGCCTGTGTATTTGCGTTGAATTTCTTCTTGGTGTTCCAATGCGACAAATGGGTCATCTGTGTAATTCACAGGCAACTGGGTAGAATTTGTATAATATGGTGCATCTTCGGTTCCCGCGGTAATAATATCTGGGAAATTCTTTTTGTCTGTTTTTGCAAAACGGTATGCACATCCTTCGGCAGGTGTGGCCTCCAGGTTATACAAATTGCCGGTTGTTTCTTGGTAATTGGCCAAATTGTCGCGGATGAAATCCATAACATCCAAAATCAATTTTTTGCCAAACACCGATGCCAAGTTTTCGGCGCCATTTGTAAAGTTCAAAACCATTTCATTTGCGCCGTTGACACCGATTGTTGAAAAGTGGTGATTCCAGTTGCCCAAATAACGTTTAGTAAATGGATACAAACCACGTTCCATGTTCTTGGTCAACACGCGGCGTTTGATTTCCAAAGAATCGCGTGCCATATCCAATAATTGTTTCAATTCGCGGAACAAACCTTCGCGGTCGCCCTTGTGCAAATAACCCAAACGTGCCAAGTTAATTGTGACAACGCCAATAGAACCTGTTTTTTCAGCAGAACCGAACAAACCGCCACCGCGTTTCAGCAATTCACGAACATCCAAACGCAAACGGCAGCACATAGAACGCACATCAGATGGATTCAAATCAGAATTCAAAAAGTTCTGGAAATTTGGCAATCCATATTTTGCCGCGCATTCAAACAAAGGTTTCACATTTGGGTGATCCCATGGGAAATCGTCTGTGATATTGTATGTTGGAATTGGGAATGTAAATGGACGACCCAACGCATCACCTTCGGTTAATACTTCCAAAAATGCCTTGTTAATCATATCCATTTCATTTTGCAAATCGCCGTATGTAAAATCAACCTGTTTACCACCGATAAATGGACGTTGTGCGCGCAAATCTTTTGGGCAAGTCCAGTCAAATGTAAAGTTGATGAACGGTGTTTGTGTTCCCCAACGGCATGGCACAGCACAGTTAAACACCAATGTTTGCATAGAATTTTTGATGTCTGCGTATGACAATTTATCAACGCGGACATATGGTGCCAAATATGTATCCACAGATGAAAACGCCTGGGCGCCAGCAAATTCATTTTGCAATGTACCAAGGAAATTCACCATGTGAGAAATCGCGGTGACCATGTGTTTGGCCGGGCCACATTGTAAATAACCTTTGACCCCGTTGAATCCTTCGTACAACAATTCGCGCAAAGACCAACCGGCGCAATAACCACTCAGCCATCCTAAATCGTGAATATGGAAAGATGCGCGTTTGTGTGCCTCGGCAATTTCTTTTGGATACAAATTCAACCAGTATTCTGCGGTTACGCGTTCGGATGTACGCAAAATCAAACCGCCAATAGAATAACCAATGTTTGCGTTTTCTTTGACGCGCCAATCGGCCTCGGTCACATAGCCATCGATAACCTGGACGGCATCAATACTGGCATCACGCAATTCAGTATGTTTTTGACGATATATAATATATGCCTCGGCTGTTTTGTATGCGCGGGAATCCATCAGTGTTTGAATCACAGTATCTTGGATTTGTTCAACAGATGGAATTTTATCGGCAAATTCTATATCTAATTTATTTAATACAAATTGTGTAATTGTAAAAATTTGAGAATCGTTTAATTCATTTGTTGCCGCAACCGCCTTTTTAATAGCATTGTATATTTTATGTGCATCAAAATTCACGATTTCCCCAGAACGTTTAGTAATTTGTGTCTGTTTTGTAATAAATGTCATATTATTTTCGGTCATAACCATACCCTTAAATCTATATGTAGTGTTTTGTGTCTTTGTTGATACCAATATATAGTATATAGAAAATAATCTCAACGCAGAAATATAAAATTTTTATATTTTTTCGCTTGCATTAAAAAAATTGGGGTTTTCTGGGGGTTTTTTTATAACGAATCGGTACCAAATTGATACAAAAGGGTGTTTTGTGTATTAAAATATGTCGTTTTGATGATTTTGCCGATTCGTATTTTTTATAAAAACACAAAATGTAGTGATAAAAATTATGCGCAACCACTATATCTTGACAAAATAATGATAGATAATACAACCGTTGATAATAGGAAAATATGTGTTATATATAAATACGATGAATAAACAAAGGAATTTGTGGATGGTGATGCAATTAACTATATTTGATGAAACTTGGGCGGCGATACAAGAAAAAATCGATGCCGAACAAAAAATGATAAATGATTTAGAGGCGGAAAACGTCCAGAATCGCAAAGATTTGGCATATGAAGAAAAATGTTTGGAAACTGCGGATTGGCAGAATATCAAGGACTATGAAAACGACATTTATTATTATCGGGTCGACATTTTACGCAATGACAGAATCATAGCAGAAGGTAAAAACAGAATCGCAAAATTGCGCGCACAACAGGCAAAAATGTTGCAAGAAAGTCAAAAATCGGTATTAAACCAAAATCAAAAATAAAGAAAAACTGCCAATTCGGCAGTTTTTTTAATAAAATTTTGCACAAATATTCTTGACAAAATAAAAATGTGTGTTATATTTAGTACAGCAACCAACCAATGGAGGTTTAAATGGCTAAACAACTAACAATTTTTGACCCTATTATCGAAGATTTGCAGGGCGATATTTTGGATTGTGAACAACATATCCAAGACAACCAAACCAGCATGCAAGGATTAGATAACAACGATTACGAAGACAGAAACGAAATCAACCATTATCGCAGTGAAATAGAATGGTACAGTGCTGAAATCGCAGATAAACAGGCAAAAATTGCAGAATACCGTTCCATGGTTATGTTGCAACACAAAAAATAAAAAAACAGCTTTTACAGAACAAAAAGCCGCCTTTTTGGCGGTTTTTTAATTGCATACGATAATATATGGTGGCAAAGAATGTTCGATATCAATACCGCGTTCGCCACAATCCATACAATTAAATCGTCTGTTTTGTGAACGAGACGAATCGAATGTTATATCTTTTCCTGACACAGCATCCACATGTTGTGCGTATTTAACATTTGGAAAACCAAAATACAATCCGCGCGCATCACCCGTGCATGCATCGGCATCATCTGGATAACATGTTGGGTCTGTTATCTTGGTTGGGTCTGGCACACAATGTGCGCTGCATGTATTTTCATCCACCTGCATTTTTTCACAGTTTGTACATGTTAATTTGCGGCGTGTAATACTGCCATGACCGCGACCAGGCACAACATCTGCGTTCGCACCAGAACATTTTGTATTTGTTGGGATTTTATTTGGGTCTGTAATACATTCCCATGACATTGTTGTATAGTTTAATTTTGCAACAGTCGCGCCATCGCATTGTCTGTCTGGGAACGGGTCAACGCATTCCCACACATCGTCAACCAATAATGCGGTTTGTAAACTGCCGCACAATGGTTTGGTTGAATCGTCAGGAATGCAACTGTTGGTATAATAATCCCAAATTGTATCGCCGGCGCATGTTGTTTTTGTGTTATATCCAACGCATTGCCATCGTCCAAAACGCAAGATTTTTTCGGTGTCTGGGGGACATACAACATCGTCCACGCCTGGTGCAGTAAATTGTGCCCCCGGCGCAGTTTTTGCGAACTGTGTTATATACACCAACTGACCATCTGTTATATGCATGTGTTCCACCAATGCGTTTGGCACACGGTATTTTGTCATACTGGCCCCAGATATCACTGCGCCACCGTTAAATATACCGAAATGCCCAGCATCAGCAAAATTTTGTTCCAGTATTGTCATTGTGTTGTTAAATTGTGTGTTTGGAATCATCCCAGATGTTGTAATTACATAGTTATTTACTGATGTTTGGGCGCAATCAACCAATTTCATACGTTTATCTAAACAGATTATATCGGATTGAATCCCATTTTGTTCAACGCAAACATCTTGGAATTCCATGTCGTTCAGGTGTGCATTATGTACGGCGGCCGTACATTCAATAATAGCACGCAAATCAGCATATTTTACCGCGTATTCGGTTTCTTGCGCGGGGGTACGCACCGCAGGTGCAGTAAATATATAATATGCCCCTAAAAACAATGCCACCAAAACAGTGAGAAAAATATTCATCATTCCCTCTTGCGATTTATCAAAAGTGTAGGTAATATAAATATAAAATGCAACAAATAAAAACGGTTTTAATATGAAAAAATTATTGGTTTTGTTATTGTTGGCTGGGTGCGGTTTTCGTCCTATGTTTTCTGGGAACGATACGGATATTTATGTTGAAAAAATCAGCGGCATAAACGGTATTGAATTACGAAATTCATTAAATGCAAAATTTGGTGGTGCACGCACACCTGGGGCCGCATATAAACTGGTGGTGAAACTGGACGAACCCCAACGAACATACAAAGGATTAGATGTGTCTGGTACTGCAACATGGCAGGCAATTAAATTAACTGCGCATTATGATTTATTTGCGGGCGATAACAAAATTGCCTCGGGGACCGAGGTTGCATCGGAATCATATACATTTGTTCGTTATTTGGTGGCTGCGAACGCATCGTATAATAATGCTGTTCAAAATGCGGTGTCTGTATTGGCTGATAAAATCAGCAGTCGTGCCATCGCAGAAACCCAGGATTATGACAAGGCGGGCAAATAATGAAATGGAAAGAGACCGATTTTAAAAATGGTATCAAAACAATTAAATCGGTTTTGATTTATGGCCCAGATGCTGGTCAGGTTGATGAACTGTGCGACAAGGCGGTTGAAATTTTACAAATAGACAGGGATAATTTATTTTCTGTGGACGCCGATGAATTCCGCGACAAACAAGATGCTATTTTTGCCGAAAGTTGCAGTCCATCTATGTTTGGCGGTCAAAAAATGGTGATTATTTATAATGCTGGTGATTCTATGGCGAAATCTGTCCAGGATTTGGTTTGCCACCCAGGTTTATGTGCATCTGTGATTGTATGCGCTGGGGAATTGCGGGCAGGGGGTGGTTTGCGCACATTATACGAAAATGCCCCAGACATGGCGGCATTGCCGTGTTATACAGATGATGCGCGCACATTGGCGAATTTAATACGCGACACATTGTCTGCATCTGCGGGCATTGACCAAATTACCCCGGATGCAATGGAATATATGACAACGCACATGGGGGGCGACCGTGGAATTACGCGTGGTTTTTTAACCAAAATTGCGTTGTATGTTGGCGACAAAAGGGTCGTTGAACTGGACGATGTAGAAAAATGTTTGCCTGATACATCTGCATCAGACATTGATGATTATTTATATTCTTTGACGGCGGGTTATGTGTCGCAAACAATGACTGCGCTGGACAGGTTAATGTACGACAATGTTGACCCTAATATGTTGATTCGTATGCTGGATTCGCATTTCAAGAAATTGTTAACGGCGGTTGTTGATGGGCAATTACCGCACCTGTTTTGGAAGGTTTCTGACAAGTTTAATCGTGCGATTAAAATTTGGACAGAACCAGAAATAGATGCGGTTTTGATAAGATTAAATGAATTAGAAGGACAATTACGTACCAAGGATATGCCGGGTGAAATTTTATTACGGGATTTTTCGTTGAAATTGGCACTCAGGACTGCCAAAATTGCTAGCAAGAGGAGAAAATAATGCTGTCGTCTGTATATGCCCCAAAAGATTTTAAACGGTTGCGTGCATCTGGGGATTTGGTTGCACGGTGCTTTGATTATATTACCCCGCACATTCGTGCAGGAATTTCTACGGGTGAAATCGACAGGTTGGTTGCTGAATTTTTACATGCCAACGGTGCGCGTTCTTCGGATTTAGGATATATGGGATATCCAAAACATATTTGTACATCTGTCAATGATGTTATTGTGCACGGAATTCCAAATGATAATGAAATTTTAAAAGACGGCGATATCGTCAATGTCGATTTAACCGCAGAATACAAGGGTTTCCATGGTGACGCATCGCGTATGTTTATGATTGGCAATGTGTCGCCCCAGGCGCGTGAATTGGTGCAAACATGCCAAGATGCATTAAATGCTGCAATATCTATTTGTGCCCCAGGTGTACCATTATCAGAAATTGGTAAAACGATTGAATCTGTGGTAAAACCGCATGGTTTTTCGATATCGCGTGATTTTGTTGGGCATGGTATAGGCAAGGTCATGCACGATGATCCACAAATCTTTCATTTTTATGATAAAATGTGGGACCGGGTCAAAATGGTTCCTGGATTGGTTTTTACTATTGAACCAATGATAAATACTGGGTCCCCGAAATGTAAAATTGATGCAGACGGATGGACGGCCAGGACTGTTGACGGCGGATTATCTGCGCAATGGGAACACACACTGGGGATTACCGAAGACGGTGTTATAATATTCACAGAAAAAATGGTATAAAGATTGGCAAATCCAAATTCTATGTTTCGTTGTGGCCACAGGGAAAGATTGCGTCAAAAATTTTTGGACGGCAATCTGGCTGACTATGAAAAATTAGAATTAATGTTGGGTTATGTCGTGCCGCGCCGTGATATGCGTCCGTTGGCGCATGCGTTAATCAAAAGATTTGGTTCATTGGCGCGTGTAATATCTGCGCCGATGGATGAATTGTTGTTGGTACCCGGCGTTGGTCGTAATATAGCAATATTTTTGAAATTGGTGCACGACATGGTTTTGATTGGGTATCGAGATGCAATGGGTAATTGTCCAATTTTTTATGATATAAATTTATTAAAAAATTATTGCAAATGGGCGTATGCAGATAAACCAGTTGAAGAAATTCATGTATTGTACCTGGACGGCGATTATCGTTTGTTGCAAGACGAATTACACAATTCTGGAACATGCAATGCGGCCAGTTTATATGTTCGCGAAATTGTTCGTCATGCGTTAAAATTAAACTCTACGGGTGTTGTGTTGGTTCATAATCATCCAGCCAGTGATTCTACATTTTCCAGTCAAGATATTGACACCACCGCAGAAGTAAAGAAATTATTTGATGGTCTGGGAATAAAATTGTATGACCATTTGTTGGTATCAAAACATTCAATTTATTCTGCGCGTGATGTTGGTTTATTGCGTGATTAAAAATTATCGTATTGAGAATCAATAATTTCGAAACTTTCGTAATTTGCTTTTTCCAAACTTTTTTGTGCGGTTTCCAACAATTTTGCAACATCTTGTTGTGGTAATTCTATGACATTACATTGATTGATTAACACGTTTTCGCCGCCGATAACTTTTAATATTGGCAATGTCGCAGACAGCACACCAAAAATTAATACCAATGTGCGTAAATTTTTTACCATGTCGTGATTTGCGCCCCGCAACATTGTTGCACCCCATCCAGCCAACAATGCCACTGTTGCGATTGTCAACAATATCCATGCGGTATGTATAAAATCCAGTAATGGTGGCCAAATACATGTTGGGTCGATGATGCAAATTTTACCGCCAGGGCAACTGGACGGCATTTCAAACCCTGCGTTTTTAAGAGTTTTATAAATATTTTCTAATAACTCTTGATTCATACACCCGCCTTATTTTTTTGCAGCGGTTGGGAAAAATTCAGGAATTGCGAATTCTTCATCGTTTGCAGCAACCCCCGCCCATCCAAACAAATCGCCCATTAAACTGGATTCGTTATGTTTTGATTTTTTAAATGGCAAAATATTTTTTAATTTTCCAATTCTGCCACCGCGCGCAGAACTTTTGGTTGTGTTAACGATTTTATCTTGGTTTTCGGCGAATTCTGTTGCCAATTTTTCCAATGTTGCATCTGTTTCATCTGTTGTGTCGTCTGGTTCTTGCAAAACCGACATGTCTGCATCGTTTTTGTCATCGTTCAAAGATTGCACAGATTGTAATAATTTTGCCAATGGGTCTTCTTCGTCTGTATCTGTGTTGGTATCGTCAATTTGTTCGGTTGTTTCATCATCTGCATCATCAATAATATCAACACTGACCCCAGATATGGTGATATTTTGTTCTGTATCAAATTGTTCATCTGCGACATCGTCATTTGTGTTATCGACAATATCATCATTTTGAATATCTGGCGCAGGTTCCTGGGTGCTTGTGGCATTTCCGCCCAACACAGATAAAATAGGAATAACCCCAGATTCTTGGTTTTGTTCTGGTGTTGCAGATACAATGGTTTCTTGGACTGTTTCAATCACAGGTTCTGGTTCAACGACCCGGGGCGCAGTTTTTTTTCTGCGTTTTGGTTTTTCCACAGTTGCGTCTGTATCATTGACAGTGGTTGGTTCAGGAACGATTGTTTTTTCTGTATGCGCCGGGGCAGGTTGCACAGATTCAAATTGTGCGCCCAACGCATCGTCTGCATCCACAGGCACACCAAACAGTATGGTGTCGCCCCCCAATCCTAATTCGCGGCGCACGGTGTCAAATGCCATACGCACATCAGCCATATTAAAAACCTCACTCCCAGAGATATAGATAATTTTTGTTTTCATAAAACCCAATCCTTGATTGAAATATTTCGATATCATTATATCACATTTTCTGGTTGAACGCATATAAAAAATGTCGTAAAATACAAAAATGATGACAGATTTGAAACAACAAATATTTCAAGAATTAAATGCACTGGAAAACGCGGTGTTGGGACTGCGTTCGGATGTGTCTGCGGCTGGGCGGCAAACGGATTTAGAGGTTGCAATTTTAACGCAACAGGTTAAAAATTTGCGTGCCAAAAACGCGCGCGCTGTTGAAATGATTGATAAATCTATGTCAATATTGGAAAAATTAAAGAGAAAATAAGAATATGAGTGTCGTTACAATATCCATCGTTAATAAAAATTACCAAATGGGCTGTGAAGACGGCCAGGAAGAACGTTTGTTGGAATTGGGACGGATAATTGATATGCGTGCACGCGAAATATTGGATAAAATTGGGCCATTGCCTGAAACATCGTTATTGGCAACATTGTGTATCGTTTTGGCAGACGGCATCCATAATCGTCCAAACGCCGCGGCAACCGATGCTGATTTGCGTGAAATATTGGCGCGGATTCGTGAAATTAAACATAAAATAGGGGGCTAAAAAATTGCCCCCTTTGTTTTATTGATTTGTCTTTTTGTTTAACATTACATCCAACAGTTTTGGTGCAAAAGATGCGACTGCTGTATTAGTTTTTTTAATTGGTGTTGCACCTGGGACAAATGTTTCTCGATTAAAATATTTTTCTGTTGCCATATTTTGTAATTTTTCTTTTTGTGGCATAAATGCGTATTCTTCGCTGGGGGCATCGTATACAAAGCGGAACAGTTCTTTATCCTTCATATTTTGAATCTTGTTAAATTCATTTGTATACAATACAGATGCGATTGTGTAAACATCTGCGGCAAAAACATGGTCTGTATTAAATGCCAAGAACAAATCCCCTACAGATTCATTATTGTACCCAGCGTAAATATGTTGACCGTTCGCGTCAGGAACAAAATCCTTTTTGTTTTCAACGCGGCCGCGTCCCAGGTACATAATAGCGTGGGCATTATTTGGGTTTGCCCCGCGTTGAACAATTAAAATAGTCCCCGGATGCAAATCGTCTGCCTTGTAATTATTTTGTTTAAATTTGGCAATAACCTTGTTTTTTATATCATCAGGTGTGTTTTCTGTAACATTATGATGTTTCAAGAATTGGTCCAATGCGCGATTATACGATGCGGCATTTTTGAACATTTTCCCGTTATGCAACGCGCCGGCAAATTCAGCACCAGCATATTTCTTTTTCATTTCATTACGGAACACAGAACACGCATTGCGCGCAGCAAACGGCACAACAGTTAATGTGTCATTCAATTCGTCCAACGCACGGTTTAATTGCGTGTATTGTCCATAAATACAGTGCATTTTAACAGGCGCGCCTGGTAATTCAGTGCGCACAGCCCTTGTATAGGTTTTATTGCTGTTTTTAATATTTTGTTGTCCGCGCAAAACATTAGCAATATATACATCACACAGTTTTTCTGCTTTTTTATTAATTTTGTCTTGAACGGTTGGAATTTTCACGGTCTTAACCTGTTGTGCATGCAAAGAAATGCCGGTGTCATCGAAATTGCCACTAATCTTTGGTACTGCGACCAGTGTCCCAAGTAAAAAATATTGAAATACTTTCGAAAATTTCATCTTGGCTCCCCTTTGTTTTGCATTTGTGCGCAAAAACCACCCAGGGTTTTTGACACTAATGGTTCGTTATCTTTTCATAACGTACATTCAAACATGCCCATGCACGGCACATCCCGACTTATCACCACGACAGCCCGCCCAACATATTGGGAACCACAGATATTAACCTTTGTATATACAATTATATTACAAAATACATTTTGTGTCAAGTATAAAATCTGTAAAATTATTGTAAATGGCAAAAGTTCTCAAATTGGGCTTGCGAAAAATTTTGAAATGTTCTAATTTGCTTTTGATAAAACAGAGATGGCAGACATGAAAGAAAACGCAAAAACTATTGAAAAAATTGATTCCCAGCAACTGGGGGATGCGTTAAGCGAACGTTATTTATCGTATGCGGTATCAACGATTGTATCGCGTGCATTGCCTGATGTTCGTGACGGGTTAAAACCCGTACATCGCCGAATTTTATTTTCTATGTTGCGGCAAAAATTATCGCCATCTGCGGCATTTCGTAAATGTGCGACTGTGGTTGGGGATGTATTGGGTCATTATCATCCGCATGGGGATTCATCTGTTTATGATGCGATGGTTCGACTGGCCCAGGACTTTTCGGTTCGTTATCCATTAATTGATGGCCAAGGGAATTTTGGCAACATTGATGGCGACCCCCAGGCGGCATATCGTTATACTGAATCCAAAATGACCCAGGCGGCCATGATGATTATGGAAGGTATTGACGAAGACAGTGTTGACATGATGCCGAATTTTGACGGAACGACCGTGGAACCAACGGTTATGCCTGGGGCGTTTCCAAATTTGCTGGCGAATGGTGGCATGGGCATTGCTGTGGGCATGGCGACAAACATCCCGACACACAACGTGGCAGAGGTTTGCGATGCATTATGTATGGTTGTTGATAAACCAGAATCCACGACTGCCCAGATTATGAAAAAATTAGTTGGGCCTGATTTTCCAACGGGTGGTGTATTAATTGATGATTTTGAAACGATTGTGAAAAATTACGACACTGGACGTGGTGCGTTTCGCATTCGTGCGAAATGGGAAACCGAAGATTTGGGGCGCGGCCAAACCCAGGTTGTAATCACAGAAATTCCATACGGTGTTATTAAATCTAAATTGGTTGAACAGATTGGCGAATTGGTTGACGCGAAAAAATTGCCATTGGTGGATGACATTGTTGATGAATCAACGACCGATGTTCGCATTGTTATCACGCCCAAGAACCGTAATATACCTGTGGACAAAATGATGGCGCATTTATTTGCGATGACTGATTTAGAATCGAAATTCAACATGAATTTCAATGTTATTGATGTAAATGGTGCGCCGCGTGTTATGCCGATTGGGGATGTTTTGCGTGCATTTATTGCGCACCAGAAAAATGTATTAATACGCCGGACGAATTGGCGATTAAAAAACATTGCGCACAGATTAGAAATCTTGGGTGGGCTGTTGGTTGTGTATTTGAATTTGGACAGGGTAATTGAAATCATCCGTGGCGAAGACGACCCAAAACCTGTATTAATGGCTGAATTTGAATTAACGGAAATCCAGGTTGAATCGATATTGAACACGCGCCTGCGTTCTTTGCGTAAATTAGAAGAAATGGAAATCAAACGCGAAGATGCCGAATTGCGTGCGGAACAGCAACAATTACAAGAATTATTGGCGGACGATGAATTACAGCGGACCCAGTTAAAGGCGTGGTTTATGGACATCAAAAAGGCATATGATAAAAAGACCGCATTGGGCCGCCGCCGTACGACATGGGCTGCGGCGACTGATGATGTTGTTGTAAACCCAGACGAATGGGTTGAAAAAGAACCGATGACGGTAATTTTATCGGAAATGGGTTGGATACGTGCTGCCAAGGGACATTTAGATTTGGATAATCTGGATGCAAAATTCAAAGATGGGGATAATTTATTAACGGCTTTCCATGCGATGAGTAATGACAAGGTAAATATATTTGGTGCATCTGGCAAAATGTTTACGATTGGTGTGGGCGATTTGCCGTCTGCGCGTGGTTTTGGTGAATCTGTTCGTATGATGGTGGATTTGCATGCAGATGAAAACATTGTTCGTGCATTTGTATTGGACACATCGGCGAAATATTTATTGGTGTCGCGACACGGGGCTGGGTTTATTGTCAGTGGTGAAAATTGTTTGGCGCAAACCAAGAACGGCAAACAGGTTATGAATGTTGATGCGGCAAATCCTGCGATTTTGTGTGTACCTGTATCTGGGGACACGGTTGCGATATCTGGGTCCAACGATAAATTATTGATATTCAGCACTGACCAAATACCTGAAATGTCGCGTGGCAAGGGTGTAATTTTGCAAAAATATAATGCCGAAAGAACTTATGTTTTGGATGTAATGTTCTTTAATGCGGCGGACGGTTTTGGTTGGACGACTGGGCGTGGCACGACAAAATTGGATGATATGTCGCCATGGGTGGCGCGCCGTGCATCCCAGGGTCGCACGATACCTGTGGGATTCCCGCGCAGTGGTAAATTTTCTAAATAAGATTATATGACGGCAAATTAATGCCTGCCCACGACAAAGACATCTTTGTAATCGGCGACATCTTGTCCGCCAATTACGCATTTAACATTTTCCAGACCGTGTTTGACCTGGTTCTTTTTCATAACGACACTGGTAACAACGCCGCCGGTTGTCCCCAACACAATACCTGCGACAGAATCAGACACCAAACGTGCGGTGTTAAATTTGCCTTCGTCATTTTTCCACACGGATGATTCACGGAAATGTTGATACAACATATCGTCAATTTCTGTGAACACGGGGGATGGCGCAGGCGCAGATTGTTCTGGTTCTGTGGGTTTGTTTTGAACACATTTTTTGTAAAACACATCGCCATTTTCTGTGGTGAATTGTCCATCGGGGGTGTATCCATCCTGACAAGATTTGATTTGAATTTGATTTTCTGCATCGCATTGAAAATAAATTTCCTGTGCGCCACCGACATGCGCGGCAATATCCGTGTCGTTTATCATGTATAAATCGGTCAAAGATTGCACCCCAGAATCTGTTAATCCAGAATATAAAATTTGGTTGTTTGTCCCTGTGTATTCTGCGGAATATCCGTCATTGTTTACCAATGTTTTGCCAACGGAAACATTTTCATATACGGTGTTATCCAAAAATGTTAATTTGCATCCAGGCAATTCTGTTGACTTTTCATCGGGCTTTTTAGGTTGCGCTGGGACTTTGGCGGTGGGCTTAACGCATTTATCAAATACAGTATAACGTTCGCCAAACAATTCGATTGTGCCCAATTTTTTGCCGCCCTGTAAATCTTTATTGCATCTGGCATAAAACATTCTGTTGGTTCTTTTGTAATCACTGCCGTTAAAAATCACAGATGTTGCATTCATTTCTTGTATAACTTTTGCTATATTGACCGATTTATTATCGATTTTTTGTAAATACACGGCATCTGGGATTCCGCGCAGGGGTTGGTCTCGGTCATCAAAATAGCGGGATGCGCTGGTGTCAAAAATTGCCTTGGCGACATTGAAAACATTTTCTTGCCAATCGCCAGAATTTTTATCTTTTTGTTTGTATTGAAAAATGAAAGAATCGATACTGCTTGACGATGCCTGGGATTTTGATGGGGCGTTTGGATTTTTTAATTCTTTTTTCACAGATTCTGGGACTTTGTATGTCTTTTTTACACATTTGGCAAAATACCGACCGCCCAACGATGTTTGTCCCACAGAGCCATCAATATCGCCACATGTTACCGCAAAACCGTTATTTTGTGATGTTTTATCACAATTAAAAGAAACGCTTTCTGCACCATCAGCCAGGGATTTGTTTACCGATTTTCCATTAATAGATTTCAAATTACCCCATGTAAATAACCCATTAAGATTAGCCCCCGGAACAGATTCACCGTCTGCATACCATAAATCTGAGAGTCCGCTATAAAACGTTGCCCGACCGATATTTTCTAATTGTTCGGTCTTTCCGTTTGCAGAAAAAGTAAATGTGCATCCCTTTTGGGTGGCATATCCACTGGCACCCAACGCAAATGTTGGCATACACAGCACCAGCAAAGACACACCCCAGAATTTTTTCATATAAAATCTCTCTCGATTGTGTATATTTTATCATAATTTGTTAAAAAAACCTATATGTTTTTACAGAAATTAAAATTTTATTAAATGCCCAAAAAAAATATTTGACAACCATGTCCAAGAATTATATCATACACCGCATGTTTAATATATAACAACAAAACAAGGGGGTATATCGGGATGAGCAAGAATATTTCGCAATCTGTATACAGCATAATTGCCCGTGAATGTGGGATACGGCGCAAAAACATTAACACCCGCACAGCATTTATATCGAATCCATCAATATCGTATTTTGAATGTATGGGTGCATTATATACATTGCAACACAAATTTGGTGTTAATTTACCCGAATCAGATTTTGACAAATATGCGACCGTTGGCGAATTAACGAAAAGCATAATTTTTCAGTTAAAAAAACATTCCAAATAACACCACTTGACAAATTGCAAAATATGTGCTATATATATAATATACAAGAATCAAAGGAGTTTTTATATGCAAAAATATAATATAAAGAACATCAAGAAATACATGATTGGTGCGATGATTTGCGCGATGCCATTTGCGGCATGTGAAAAAGACCCGGTTGAACCAACACCAGTAAACCCAACACCAGTCACCCCCACAACCCAAAAACATAATGTGGAATTGGTGTTTGCTGACATCGCGCAAGATTTGCACATGGATACTATTTACAAATACAACTCTGACCCCACTGTTGATACAATATTCATGATTCCAGATAGATATAATAAATATAGCACGTTATCAACAAACGGATTAAAAAACGTTGCAAACAAATTACGTGAACGTCATAATGTAAATCCAAACAAAGTTTTCGGCAAAGGCGAATTGCAATTACAAAATGAATCTATTGTGAATAATCCTGAAATTGTCAGATTTTTTGCCGATACATTAAAATACAATGTTACCAGCAGATAAAATTATTTATTGCAATAACAACAGGCGGTTTTTATAAACCGTCTTTTTTTATTGCATTAAATTTTATAATTTTCTAGCATACAATAAAGAGGGAAAAGCAACATGAAATTTATATTTTCATTTTTTTTGTATATAGTTCTGATGTCACCAGTACTTGCAGACACTCAATGCGGAAGCATAACAAATCCCGATACCTGTGGTGCTACAGCAGGTTGTTATTACGACAATGATGGTATCGAATGTAGTGGGTGTAATGAGTTATACTACAACCCTGGTGGCGAATCAAATGGTACCTGCCGAGAATGTGGTTCGTATACTAATGGTGTTTGGTCGTGGGCAGAGACCGAATCCACTCACCCTGATCACTCTGTTTTTAACCCTGATTACAATAATACCACTGGTCTATCGTCATGTCCATGGGTGTGTGCCACGGATTATTTTCAAAATGACGAAAACAGTTGTGCCCCATGCCCAGGTACAAGTTTCAGCATTATAACCGTTGATAATGGATACATGTCCAATTTAGCGGCGTGTTGTTCGGGTGATAACTATTTAATCAAGGACGACAGGGATCAGTATAAATGCGGTCAATGTGGACAAAATCAGGCCAAAACGCCTGTCACTGGTACTAGTAATGTTTACACCTGTACCCAGTGCCATGAATATGCCGTTGTCCTGGATAATGAATGTGTGTGCAAGGGAAATACCTATGGCGATGGCACAACAACCTGTACCAAGTGTCCCGCCGGCATGCTGACAGTTGTTCCTAGGAATGGCGAAACCCCTGAGGCAGCTTATGAAAGAGTAAGACACGACCCAAACTTTCAGGGCGAGCCAGGCGCAAGGGAAGAAAGACAATGCAAGATAGGTGCATTTACAAAATTCTGTAATGGCAACGGCACGAATTGCATGCGATTGATGCAATAACGTCACCCCGCCCACATAATCGTCACCCCGCCCACATAATCGTCATTCCGGCGCAAAACGGGCCCCGCGAAAATTGCAAATTTTCGTGGGTAAATCCACGGAATCCAGTTGGTGCAACGCACCAACTTGCTCACTTAAGAATCGTCACCCCGCCGTAGGGCGGGGCCCAGTTGGTGCAACGCACCAACTTGTGTAATAATGCAAAATAAAACAAGTTTTGCGTTCCGCAAAAGTGGATACCGCGCGTCCGCGGTATGACGGGACTGTTAGTTTTTCCGCCCACACAATCGTCATTCCGGCGCATGCCGGAATCCAGTTTGCGAAGCAAACTTGCTCACTTATTACACAAGTCCGCCTATGGCGGACTGGATACCGCGCGCCCGCGGTATGACGATATACGAACTGAGGCGGTATGACGATATACGAACTGTGGCGGTATGACGGATGTGAATTTCGTGTCAACTATTCTGGGGCATAACCATTCGCAATTAAAAATGCTGGATACAAATCATCCCAACCTGGGTTTTTATCAACAATTAGTTTTATTTTCCAATTCCTATTCCATTCTTTTAATTGTCGTTCGCGCAAAACCATATTTTCCAGACGCTCATGATACTCGTAATATACTAATTTATTGCATTTATATTTTGCTGTAAAAGATTTCGGCGATACTTTATTTTTATGCTCCCACACGCGTCCAACCAAATCTGATGTGGAACCTATATACAAAGTACCCATGCGTTTAGATGCCATAATATAAACATAGCCACCAGTTCTCATAACATTGATTTTATATTGTGTTATTATTATTGCAAATATTTTTTATCGTCACCCCGCCGCAGTTCGTATAGTCGTCATACCGCCGTAGGGCGGGGAGGGTCGCAAAATCGTCACCCCGCCGCAGGGCGGGGCCCAGTTGGTGCAACGCACCAACTTGTGTAATAAAGCAAAATGACACAAGTTTTGCGTTCTGCAAAACTGGATACCGCGCGCCCGCGGTATGACGGAGCAGTTAATCCCCCCACTACCGTACCAACTGGTGTAATAAAAAATGCCGCCCAAATGGCGACATTTTTACGAATCTTGTTGATTTTTTTTAGTGAGGCATTTTTGCTTCGGTAAATTCGACATGCTTGCGCAATTTTGGGTCGTATTTACGGAATTTCATTTTGCCCTTGGTGTTTTCAGATTTTGTGTTTTTTGTTGTTGTGTAAAAGAAACCAGTTTCTTTATTTTCCAACTTGATAACTTCTATTGCGCCTTTCTTAGATGCCATTTTAATAACCTTTTTTCTATTGCGTATCGTATTCTATCGTTTTTTTTTGATAAATCAAGTGTTTTTTATTGATGTGTTCCACCCACAGCATCGCAAATACAAAGGGTGGTGGGGGTAAAGAGAGTCGAACTCTTACGGGTTGCCCCACTGGAACCTAAATCCAGCGCGTCTGCCAATTCCGCCATACCCCCAAAAAAACATTATCAATACACCGGATAATCGCGTGGATACCCCTGGGTCGGGTGTTCTAATGGGGATTTTTTACCACATGCCCCCAATGCCACCATCGATAATACCAATAAACAAAGTATAACTTTTTTCATGCCTTGTATTATACTGCATCGGTGCGCTTTGTCAATAAAACAAAAAAAACCGCAGGTTTCCTGCGGTTCGAATTTCGTGGCGGGATGTAAGGGGCTCGAACCCTCGACCTTCTGCGTGACAGGCAGACGCTCTAAACCAGCTGAGCTAACACCCCAAAGCGATACCCATATTATACTGTTCTTTGTCGCTTTGCAAGTGTTTTTTTTATTTTTTTATATCAATCTGCCCATCGCCACCGCGGTATCGCACATGCGGTTAGAAAATCCCCATTCGTTGTCATACCACGCCGTTACATGAACCAAATGCCCATCAATCACACTTGTTTGACCCGCATCTAATATTGCACTGTGCGCATCGTGCGTAAAATCAACCGAAACCAACGGCGCATCGCAATATCCAAACACCGCCGATTCTGCCTTTTTCATGGCCGCGTTGACTTTGTCTGCGGTGGTTGGTTTTTCTGTATTCACAACCAATTCCACAACAGACACATCTGGGGTTGGAACGCGAATTGCAATACCGTCTAATTTGCCCGCTAATTTTGGTAAAACCAATCCAATCGCGCGCGCCGCACCGGTTGTTGTCGGTATCATAGACATGGCGGCTGCGCGGGCGCGGCGCAAATCACGATGGGTTTTATCCAGTAATTGCTGATCGCCGGTATATGCGTGCACAGTTGTCATCCATCCGTTTTTTATGCCGAACTTTTCACTCAAAACCTTGGCCACATGTGCCAGGCAATTTGTTGTGCATGATGCGTTCGATACAATTATATCTTTCTTGGTTAATGTTTTTTCGTTTACACCAAACACGATTGTTTTGTCTGCCCCCGCCGATGGCGCAGAAACCAATACGCGTTTTGCCCCCGCGTTCACATGGACGCGCGCTGCCGCCCCAGATGTGAATAATCCGGTGCATTCCATAACAATATCTACGCGCAATTTTTTCCATGGTAAATTTTCAGGATTGCGTTCACTGATACATTTAATTTTCTGCTTGCCCACGATGATGTAATCGCCATCTGTGCGGACATTCATGGGCAATCTGCCGTGCACAGAATCATATTGCAACAAATGTGCGTTCTGTTCAATCGGTGCCAAATCATTTATTGCAACAAATTCAATGTCGTTGCGCCCAGATTCTAATGCTGCGCGTAAAACCAAACGACCGATACGACCAAAACCGTTAATAGCAACTCTTACTTTTTTCATGATATATCCTTTCGTTTCCTGATGATATAATCATACCACTTTTGCACGCGCGCAACAACGAGATTTTTTGCGTGTTGTGCTTGAATTCACGATATTTGGCAATTATAATAAATTCAATATGAAAACGCGCGATGTGATTATTGTTGGACCAACCGCATCTGGCAAATCTGGGTTTGCTGATTGCTTGGCGCGCAAAATTGGTGGCGTGATTATAAATTGCGACAGTGTCCAAATTTATCGCGGAATTGAAAATATATCTGCCAGTCCATTTGCAGGACATGTCGATAAAATCGAAACAGAAATGTTGGACGGCGTGCCATATAAATTGTTTTCTGTGTTGGATTTATCAACACAACAAAGTGTCAATGATTATTTGGCAATGGCGCGCCGCGAATACGATGCAGCGCATGCCGCAGGCAAACCTGCAATATTTGTTGGCGGTACAGGGTATTATGCAAACGCATTGTTGTATGGCATTTCGCAAATTCCAAATGTTTCCCCAGATGCACGCACCCGTGCGCGTGAATTGACGGCGCACGACATTGAATCTGCGCGCAAATTATTGCCAGAAAATTTTACTGCGACCGACCCACAACGCGTTGCGCGTGCAATCGAAGTGTTTTTCCAAACAGGTCATCATATCACAGAATTCCAACAAAAACCGCGGGTTGGGGCGGTGTTGCCGGCGGATACAATTAAAATCTTGATTAACCCAGATGCCGATGTTTTGCGTTCGCGTATCGCTGACAGAATTCCTGAAATGTTGTCTGGTGGCGCCATGATTGAGGCGCACACGATTATATCCAATAATTGGAATCCATCGCGTGCCATTGGTGCGGTCCAGTTGGTGAATTATTTACAGGGCAAAATCAGTCGTGATGATGCAATTAAAAATTGGATAATCAAAACTAATCAATATGCTAAACGGCAACGCACCTGGTTTCGTACACAATTTGCGCCAGATATCGTTATTGACCATGTGCCAAATGACACAGATTTATCCATGGTTATTCAAAATATTTAATTACTGTTTTAATAGGAATTTCTGTGGCGCGCATTTTGCGGCGGCGGTTGTATAAACTGTGGAAATCCCAAGAAATATCAATCCATGTTGCCCATTCCCAATCAATAATTCCGGTAATTTTGAATGTGTTTGGGTCAATTAAAATATTACTGCACAAATCGGTGTGGCACCAATGCTTGTTCGGTTTTTTGTCGGTTAAATCTGCAATAGATTTTGGGTTTGCCCCGTGCAGTTTTTTCAAAAATTCTGCCAACTGAATTGCGATTTCATCACTGTGCGCATTTAATGTTTTCTTGGACAAACTGGCCAGCATAACCCCAGGGATGAAATCTGTTTTGTAAAAGAAAAATTTATTTCCGCGAATGACGGTGATTTTTGGGATTGCCACAGGTACATAACGGCGCAACGCATCAGTAATGCGTTTTTCGCGTGCCACGCGTGGGAATATGGTTGTGGCCTCGGCCAATGTTTTGCGGACACGATACACGCTTTTATTATCAAAAATAAATGCCAAAGAACCGCCGCCCTTGGCCAAACGCATTTTTTGCCCACGCAATTCAGGACATGTTTCCAATAAATCGTTCAATTTTTCGCGATATCCAAATAAAACACGTTCACGAAATGCGTGCCGCCATTTTGGCACGATGATAAAAAAACTGATTGCATATGCGAATTCAAAAAATAATTTCCACATAAATTATGCCTGGGTTTGATTTATTATAAATAGTATTGAATTTTTCAAAAAAAACAAGTATTTTATTGATATGTTTAATGCAGGTACTGTTGTCAAAGTTTTAATACCAAATGTTATCAACACTGGATACGATTATCGTTTAACCAGTGATGCCGATATTGGTCAATTTGTGCGTGTATCTGTGATGAACCGGCCATACATTGGTGTTATATTTGGATTTGGCGACAGTAATTTGCCCCCGAACAAAATAAAAAATATTGCTGAAATATACCCGAACAAATTATCAGTGGATGATTTATCTTGGATACAAAAAATGTCGAATTGGACACTGATGCCGTTGGGGGCGGTGCTGCGTTTGATTGTGAATGTCCCAGACGCGTTTTTGCCGCCAAAAATCGAACCATTATATAATTTTAATTTTGCCACAGACGGCAAAATGACAGAAAATCGCCAAATGGTTATGGATGCGTTTTCTTTGAATGACAATACACCAATGACTGTGAATGATTTGCGTAATATCGCGCATGTTGCCCCCGGGGTTATAAACACGATGATAAAACGCGGGTTGTTGACATTGGCAGATACGCGCACAGTTGAATCGAACGAATTTAATTACACTTATCATGATACTGGCGATATTAAATTAAACGAAGAACAATCTGCGGCGGCAAATTCGATTGGCGCGGCGATGGCGGCGGGTGGATTTTCTGTGCATTTATTAGATGGCATTACTGGTAGTGGTAAAACCCAGGTGTATTTTGATTCTGTGTTGCGTGCATATAATGCTGGAAAATCTGTATTGTTAATGATGCCAGAAATTGCATTAACTGCGCAATTCATGACACGATTTGAAAAACGTTTTGGTGCGCCGCCTGTGGTGTGGCACAGTAATTTAACTGCTGCGCGCCGGCGTGAAATTTGGCGTGGTGTGTTAAATAGAAAAATAAGAATTGTTGTTGGTACGCGCAGCGCGCTGTTTTTACCGTGGCAAGATTTGGGTCTGGTTGTGATTGACGAAGAACACGACACATCTTATAAACAAGAAGATATGGGCAATTATCATGCGCGTGATATGGCGATTTTGCGTGCCAAGATTGCGGGTTTCCCGGTTGTATTGGCGTCTGCGACACCATCAATGGAAACATTAAATAATGTGGCATTGGGTAAATACAAGATATTAAAATTAACATCGCGTTTTGGTGGCGCACAAATGCCGACAATATCAACGGTTGATTTGCGCGAAAATCGTCCCACAGATTATATTATTACAAACGATACCGCACCACAACACGGCAATTTATCACCGATATTATGTGATGCAATAAATGAAACATTGAACGCACATCAACAGGTTATGCTGTTTATAAATCGCCGTGGATTTGCGCCAATCACACAATGCAAAAAATGCGGATGGGTTGCGACATGCCCAGATTGTTCTGTTGGCATGACATATCATAAAAGATTAGGAAAATTGTTATGCCACATGTGTGGTCGTACAATGGCGTTGCCGCAACAGTGCCCTGAATGTGGACATGAAATTACAATGTTTGGTGCAGGGCTGGAACGCATAGCCCAAGAGGTTTCTGCCCGTTTTCCAAATGCCAATGTGGCATTGGTGTCCAGTGATACAATCATGACGCGTCAAACATTGGAACGTTTGGTTGAAAAAATGGAAAATGGCGACATAGATATAGTTATTGGAACACAAATTTTGGCCAAAGGTCATCATTTTCCAAACCTGACATTGGTTGGTGTGGTGGACAGTGATATGGGTTTATACGGCACAGATTTTCGTGCGGCTGAACACACTTTTCAACAGTTGTTCCAGGTTGCTGGTCGTGCTGGGCGTGGCGAATTTCCTGGGCGTGTGTTGTTGCAGACATACCAGCCAGACAATCCTGTGTTATTGGCGATTTGTAATTGCAACAGGGATGAATTTGTGCGCAATGATATGGATGCGCGGCGCGCTGCGAATATGCCACCTTTTGGTCAACTGATTGCATTGATTGTGGAATGCGCCCAAGAACAAACATTAAAACAATTTTGTGATGCGTTGCGATTGTCTGCGCCGACATTGGTTGGTGGAAAAATTATGGGGCCGATTGCGGCGCAAATTTATCAAATAAGGAATTGGTACCGCATGCGTTTTTTGATTGCGGGTGGGGCGAACGCGAATTTACAACCGATTGTAAAAAAATGGCTGGCAACCATTCGGGTCCCAGCCAACATTCGTATAAAAATTGATGTAAATCCCCAGAATTTTATGTAATTATCGTTGAAAATATCTTTTTGCCACCCCTGACACACGGCGCGCAACGCGTGTGATATCTTGAAACATACTTTTGAAATTATATTCAGTACCATAATCAACACGGTCTTTTATGGGGTGTTCTATCAACTCATCCAAATTTTCTTTGTGTGTTTTGATGTTTTTCAGGTATGCGATTTCGCCCATCAACACAGAAACAATTTCGCGATTCAATGGCACGCCATCAATGGTTGTGTTTGCGCGCAGTGCAGATTCGCGTTCTGCAATAGTTTGATTAATAACATTGGTGTACCTTTGTAAATCTATGATTTTGCCACGGTCGTCAATAGCGCATGCAAAAAACAGCATTTGTTTAATTTCTGTTTTAATGTTGTCCAATTTTGTGGGCATATTATCGTTATTCATATTGCCACCTTTTTGTTGTTGTTATTTATTTTAATATAACACAAAACTGCAAAATGTCAATGTTTTATACGACCTCGGTTACGGCGCGTAATCCACCATCGCGCGATAATTGTACAACGCGGATTTTCTTTTTCATTTCTGCGATTAAATCAGATCGGTCGTACGCAGGTTGTGTATGCAAAATGCGGTCAGCAAATGCGGCATACGCGGCCTCGGCTGATTCTGCGTGAATTGTGGTATAAAAATGGTCGTGTCCTGTCCCCAGCATTTCCCATAAAATTGATGCGTTGCTGGTTGAAATTTCGCCGCCGATAATAACATCTGGTGTCATACGCACAACCAAATCCAGCAATCGAGCATAAGAAAAATCGTTATTTTGTTCTGTTCTGGACAATATAAAATGCACACGATTTGGCTGTTCTACATGGATTTCGCGTGCATCTTCGACCGTAATTACACGCGCGTTTTTATCGATAAGAGTCAACATATGGTTCAAAAATGTTGTTTTTCCAGTTGCGGTTGCGCCAGAAATTAAAATAGGACTGGCGTCATTAATTGCACTCATCAATCGTTCATACGGGTCATCAGGTCGAACTTTGTCGCGCGGTTTAATTTTTAATAATTGTTTACCTTGTTCCAAGTGATAGTTTTTGAAACTGACATCTGTGGCACCGCCGCCGCGAATACTCATTGCGACACCGCCGGTTAAATCATTATCGTCATATTGTACATTTGGTCCCGCGATGGCGGAAAACCGGTGGTTTCCGGGCAATGTAGCATAAACGACCGGCACACCATGATACGGGTCAAACGGTTGTTCATAAATATTTGCGACCGTATGAATTAAATCCACCAAGTATTGTTTGGTTAATTGTGGTGCCTCGTACGCGACCCACGGGACGCGTGCGCCGTGCAGACGCATCCACACCTGGCCGGCGTGATTTATTGCGATTTCTTCGACAAAAGACGGCGTATAAAATTCCGCCAAAGGTTTTAACAAAGAATCCAGAACGATATTAGTCATTATATTTTTATTTTATCACAAATCGGCTCTTGAATCAAAATAGTTTATTTGTTAAAATAAAAAAAAGAGAAAAGAGAAAAAGAAATGAAAAAATCATTGCTATTTGCTGTTTTATTGGCGCCGCTGGTTGCGGGATGTACAACAGATAATACTGGGAAATCGGGCAATACGGGCGAAAACATGCCCCAGTATAACGAACAAACATCCAGTATGATGGATGCGACCAATGAATACGCTGGAATCGATTCGATGCGCACGCGCACAGATGCCGAAAAAGATGCGTCTAATAAAATGTGGAATTCGTCCCGCATGGAAACGCGTTGGCAAGAATATCATGGTGCAATGGTTCGTGTTCAAATATTATTGGGGGACAGCGAATTGCGCCGTATGCGCCTGCGCCTGATTCAAAGTGCGGACGGCATGGATGTTGACGGCGATTCCCGTACGATTTTGGCACATGTTGCAGATTACGAAATGAAACGCGTTTGCGGTCGTAATGTGGAAAGTATTGTCGTTGTGTACGATGAACCTTCGTTCGAGGTTATGCGTCCAACGCCATTCTTTGATTATCGCATAGAATCTGATGGTCCAACGATGCGCGAATACGGGTTCCGTTGCGTGTACACAAAAAAATAATCAGTTTTTAACCATATAAAAAAAAGGAAAGAATATGAAAAAAATTATGTCTGTATTGGGTGTTTGTGCGGCATTTGGTTTAACCGCATGCGATTCGAACGCGGGTGCTAAAAATGGCGACACAGTAATTATTGACTTTGCGGGATTTGATAATGGTGTTCAATTCGAAGGTGGCACCGCAGAAAACTTTCCATTAACATTGGGCAGTGGTCAATTTGTCCCAGGATTTGAAGAACAATTAATTGGCGCAACCGTTGGCGAACAACGCGATGTTAACATCCGTTTCCCAGACAATTATGTTCCACAACTGGCTGGGCACGATGTTGTATTCAAGGTAACAGTAAAAGAAATTCAATCAAAATAGAATTCAATCAAAATAAAAAACGGGCAAACGCCCGTTTTTTTGATATATTATTCTTGCTGTATCCGCCAAAGAGGGGACAGTTGGCGCAAAATCGTCACCCCGCCCACATAATCGTCATTCCGGCGCATGCCGGAATCCAGTTTGCGAAGCAAACTTGCTCACTTATTACACAAGTCCGCCTATGGCGGACTGGATACCGCGCGTCCGCGGTATGACGATATACGAACTACGGCGGTATGACGGCTATACGAACTGTGGCGGAATTATCGTTGAATGATTATTTAATCACCGCGGATTTTATCAATGTTACATCTTCTTTGATTCCGTCAATTTTCATTTGTAATTGTCCAATACCGCTTTCCAGTATTGTTGTCCGGTTTTCTAATGCGGTAATGCGTGTTTCTGCGCGTTCTAATTCAGTGAGAGATGAATCTTGGCGGGCAATCCAATATACTATACCGAACACCGCCGCCAATAATACCCACCCTGTGCGTAATGTATCTATTATATTTGTTATGTTTTGTTTCTTTGGCATTTTTATTACCCTTTTGTTCCGCGCGCAATCATTGATTCAATTTGACGAACCATGGCGCGCCCAGATTCAGCCCATCTTAATTCGTTATCTGTTGCATTTGGCCCCAATACTCGTTCAATCGTTATATGTCGTAAATGTTGCAATACGGCGCGTCCTGCGGGTGTTTGAAATGCGCGTGCATATTGTTTTTCGATTTCTTGCATGTTGGTATCCTTTTTTATAAAACAGTTTCTTTGGTTGCTGTGGCGATTGGTGCCAGATATTTTAATTCTGCATCGCTGTGCAGTGATATGGGTTCTATGACACCGCGGCGCGACAAGATTTGTAAACCGCGTTCGCACAGTGGCCGTATAAATTCATGCAACAATCGTCCGTATGTTGCGCCCAATACGCGCATCATATCGGCATTGCGTGCCAAAACCTCGGTCGCGGTCATATCGCGTTCTGCAATCATGGTCAATCTGTCTGCCAACAATGTATGGCGAATTCTGTCGCGCAAATCATTCAGTATCAGTTGCGATACATCAAAATTTGCGCCACTGGACAAGGGTGTTAACCCAGAACTGCCCACGGCCTTTGGGATAATTGCGCCTGGGGTTAAATTTATATTTTGCAGATTTATTACGCCATCATCATCTGCTTGCCAAATACCACTGACCGCGATAGTTGCGTTTTTCAAAACCAATTCCACGACTTTGTTTGCGGTTTTTATATCGGGCAGGGCGCGCAACACCGGACTGCGTCCATATAATTCGCCGCTGATTAATGACCAACGGAATATTAAATACGGGTTTGTTTCAAATGTACCGGTTGCAACAATATTGTTTTCGATATCGCCCCCCACATCCAACCATGCGACAAAATCTAAACCAATCAATGCTTGAACCAAACGCAGTGGTGTATTCGGGTCTGCCTGCATTTTTTTGCGCACATCTGGGGTTGGTGTCCATGTTGGATATGCGCCAACGACTTCGGTTGCGGTCATGGTTGTTGTGTGGAATATTGCGTTATTCAATATTGCAATATCTGTTAACGGAATTGCAGTAAATGAAAACGCAGAATCTGCACCAATCGGGTTTTCAGCCATGAACAAACACGCAGTGCCGTATATACACAAATCCAGATACGCTTGATGCACGGTGGTATAAAAATTAGAATCATTCAAATTTGCACGCAGTACCGCGGTTGCGATATCTGGATTTGGGGACATGTCGCTTTCGCGCACCAGGTTTATCCATAATGATTCAGGTGGTGTTAATAATGTATAAATTGATGCAGCTAAATTATCAACTGCATCAGCCGCCGTACCATCAAACAAAGTAGCAGATTCTGTGTTTGTTGTGGGGATAGTATATCTGCGTGCATCGTCCCATTTTTGCATCCATGGTTCGCGTATTTTTAATGCGTTGTTATACATTTGTTGTATTTTTTTGATGTTCATAAATTATCTCCTTTGGTTATATTATGAAATTTGTGTTTGCTGAAATTGGGCGAACGGTTGTACCCAATGGTCGAATTGGCACAGGAATTGTGTTTATTGCGCCACTGACTGCATCCAATCCATCGTCATGACCGATGCCACCAATAGGCGACCAACCAATCATTTCTGCCAAGAATGGGGTTTGTTTTATGCGTTCGTGTGCAAATATTCGGCCAGAGCCCAACAGTGGTTCTAATGCGCCCATGATTCGCGATTCTTTTTTTGTGTTATTCGTAATGCGCTGGACAACAATGCCACCGCCCAGTTTTGCGATTTTATCGCCCAGTATTTCTGGCAATGCGTTTCCTAATCCATTTGTTTCGACTGATAATCTGTGCAATTTGTATTTGTTCAAAAAATCTAACACTACATCACATTGGTATGTTAATGGTTGCGGGTGTTCGCGTGGCACAGTCATATAGATTATGTCATGCAAAAATATGTTGTGTAATTTATCATCACGAAAAACCAGTGCGCACACACTGGCATCTGTATTTTTATGTCCCAACGATGGGTCCCAATACACAGATGCGCCTGTAACGGACCAATCGTTGATTTTTGCTGTGTGTGGATTAAATTCTGCGTTGTAAAATTTAATCATTCCTGGGTCTAAACGCACACGCTCCATTGGTGTGAATTCCAACATCATTTGCGCCATAAAGTGGTGTTCGCCGACTGATGCGCGCATATCTGCGATTTTATCTGGTGGAAACATTTCTGGCCAAACGGCGGTTCCGTCTGGTTTTTGGATTGGCAAAACAAATTTTTCGTATCCAGTTAAAAAAGGCGTTGAAAAATGAATTTTTTGATTTACTATAATTGACATGGACTTTACTCCCAAAACTTTACCAATGAATCTAGAAGCCGAACAAGCCGTTCTGGCTGCCGCGTTGATGAGTAATCGCGCCTTGGAACAGGTATCGGATTTTCTAAAACCGGAACATTTTTCGCATCCGGCCCATCAAGAAATTTATAAACTGGCATTGCATCGGTTTGCATCTGGCGTGCCGTTTGACATCATTACTGTCAAAGATTATCTGCAACAGCAGGGCATCCTTGATTCGGTTGGCGGTATTGATTATTTGACAGAATTATCTGCGGCTGGCGCAACGGTTGTAAATGTTGAACAATATGGGCGAATCGTTTATGAAAACGCCATGCGCCGACAATTAATTGCATTGGGGCAATCGATTGTTGATGATGCGTATGTCGAAAACCTGGATAAACCTGTGGCACGGCAACTGGAAATCGCCGAACAGAAATTGTTTGATATGGCATCAACCGGGGTTGCGGAACACGAACCAACACCCATTGCCAACGCATTACAGAGTGCACTGGAAGAAGTGCAAATCGCATACCAGGCAGATGGTTCATTGTCTGGGTTGACAACTGGGTTGACGGCGTTGGATAAATCACTCAGCGGTTTACATCATTCTGATTTGATAATTATTGCTGGCCGTCCTGCGATGGGTAAAACAACATTGGCGATGAATATCGCATTTAACGCAGCAAATGCTATTTTATCAGGTCGGGCAAACAAACGTTATCGTGGTGTCGTTGCATTTTTTTCACTAGAAATGTCTGTGTCGCAACTGGCAACGCGTATTTTATCATCACAAACAAAAATACCTGCGACATATATGCGCGAAGGCAAAAGTTTGTCGGACGAAGATTTCCTGAAAATGACCCAATACGCCAAGGCGATTTCTCAAGCACCATTGGTAATTGACGACACTGCGGGCATGTCTGTACCGATGATTCGTACGCGCGCACGCCGGTTGGCACGGAAATATGGTGGCATTGCATTGATTGTTATCGATTATTTGCAATTAATGATGTCGCCTGGCGGGAAACGCAATGACAATCGTGTGCAAGAATTGTCTGAAATTACCCGCGGATTAAAAATGTTGGCCAAAGAATTGGATGTGCCGGTTATTGCGTTGTCTCAATTATCGCGCAGTGTTGAAATGCGTGATGACAAACGCCCCCAGTTGGCGGATTTGCGTGAATCAGGGTCTATTGAACAAGATGCCGATATTGTCATGTTCACATATCGCGAAGAATATTATTTGAACGATCGCAACCCATCGCAACGTATGTCTAATACCGTTTCACAAACCAGTGTTGAAACATGGCAAAAACGTTTGGAACGCGCGCGTGGCAAGGCCGATGTTATTATTGGTAAAAATCGTCATGGCCGTCCAGAAACTGTCCATTTGGCGTTTTTAAATGATTATTGCCTGTTTGATAATCTGGATGACGCGGCAAATCGTGCAGATGCGCCGTTGCCTGGTGAATTTGGTGGGGTGGCACAACCCATGGAATCACATCCTGTTGGGGCCCCAGAAACTGGTGTTGATATATCTGCAATACCTGACGATATGCCTGTATAATTATTTTTTGACAAATTTTTACTTGCCAATTATTCAAAAATTGACTAAACTTTTGTCAAGTACCTGCAAGGAGTTGAATAAATGGCGCAAGAAGAAATCATATTTCCTAATAACATTAGAACAATTCGTTTGAACAACGGTATGAAAATGACCGAATTGGCCCGTAAAACAGGACTCAGTTTATCTGCGGTGTCCAAAATCGAAAAGGGCGTTCGCCGTTTGAACCAAAAACAATTATTGAATATTTGCAATATTTTAGGTTGCAAATTATCTGATATATTCATCAAGGAATCTGATGCGGTTGCCGACAAATGGCAAAGCGAAATTAAACGCCGCCTGAATGACAACGAACATGGTGGGTTAAAGGTGTTCGGTTCTGGGTTGCGCAAAATCCGCCAATTACAGGGCAAAACAATCGCCCAAGCGGCCAAGGATGCCGGAATGACATTGTCCGTATACCATAAAATAGAAATCGGTCAACGTGAAATTTACCAGAACGAGGTTGCGCCATTGGCCAAATCTTTTGCGATGACGGCGGAAAAAATGTTCGACAAAATTGCGACATTATATAAATCTGGCGAATTAAATACACAAATCAACAAGGTCAAAGAACGCGTGAAATCTGTATTGGTTCCGGACAGTCCTGTATCTGGTATTGATATGCACGATGGTGTATACGGTGCCAAATTGTATGACAGTGCGCGCAGAAAATTGGTGCCTGTGTTTGGTACACAAAATGGTGGTGCAATCGCATTCAAGAAAAACGATAAAATTATGATTGTGGCACCTGCATCACTTGAAGGGCGCAAATCAATTTATGCGGTTATGCCTGTTTCAAAACGTACGGGCGGTTTTATTCCTGAAAAATCGTATGTTTTTGTTGATGCGTCTCAACCTGCTGGGGTGGGCGATTTGGCATTGTGTCTGGATGCTGATTTTTCATCTTTAAACCCAGACGATGTTGTCAGTGCACAAATTGCGACTGTGCGCGCTGATGCCAAGGGTAATTTGTATGGCGCGATTCTTAACCCCCAGGAAAAAATTTATGCAAAAACCATGCATCGTGTCGTTTTAATTCTAACCGAATAATATTATTAACGGAGAGAGAATATGAAACCAAAAGCAAATTTAGTTGCACAAAAATTGGTAAACCTGTATCGTCAAGAACACGTAATTCTGGGCGGTTGGGCGGCATTAAACCCAATATTTGTTAACGAGGCAACCGATGATGTCCTGGATAAAATGGCGGAATTGCCCACAGGAAAACTCTTGGTTCAACATATTTTGAATTTGCGCAGTGGAAAAACCCCGATGAATTCAATCGACCGAAATTTGTTGCCGTATGGCGGATTAATGACAGAATCTGCGATGACAACACCATTGACGGACAAACAATGGACGCAATTACGAAACGCATTGCGTGAATTCACCCCCAATCAACAAGGTTTGCAAAAACTGCAAAAATTGGATGTTATAAAAAAATTTGGCGATGAATGGTTGGTTGGAATCAAAACAATGTTGACTGATTATCCAGATATGTTGGCAAAATGGCGTATTGTTATGCAAACATGGCGCGCATATCATGTGTGGGACACGGCCAGTCAAATTATTAATAAACCATTAACCGAACGCGTCCTGGCACAGATTCAAGCCGATATGCCAGAATATGAAACATTTTTGCCGATGTTCGCGGATGCTGGGAATCAGTTGTTAACCAAATTGCGTACACTCATCAAGCAAAAATCTCATCCTGATAACGCAGAATAAAATCAATCTTCTTGGGTTCTGTATATTGTGTCCACGGCGTGTGGGGTGCCGATATATATAATTGTGCCAGATGGCGACAAGATAAAATCTAATTCGCGCAATCTTTCTCGTAATGCGGCGCGTTTTTGTGGTGTGTTTGCGGTATTAGGAACCTCGACATCATCACAAATTATTAAATCTGCGCGCATTCCTGTAATGTTTCCGTGGATTCCTTGACATATCACAGACGGTTCGCGAATACCAATAGGTCTGTTGATTGTTATTTTATCGCCAGCCCATTCTTTTTTTGATTTAGGAATTAAATCGCAACACATTGGGTGGTTTTCCAAAATGTTTTTTATATGTGCAACCATTCGTGCAGCCAATGTCGTGTGTGCAGATAATACCAGTATTCGTGTTTCAGGCCGTAAATATAAAACACATGCGGCAAAAATACCAACAACGGTAGATTTACCTGAATGCCGAAAAGCCATTAATAATCCGCGATGGGGCGGTGATTGCCATACATTGTATAAAAAATCCAGCATATCTTGGTGATGGCGTGGCGTGTTGTACCCCAAAATACGATTCCAATCATTTGCAAATTGGTGTATTTGCGTAATCATTTTTTATCCAACGATATTGTCTAATCTGGCCAGTAAATTCTTTAACAAATTATTTTTTTTCACAGTAATGTTTTTAATTTTTTTGATATTTTGCTCTTTTTTATCGTCATATGGGGCGGCGGTTTCATTGCGCAGACGCTGTAATACTGCGCCGGCACTGGTGCTGGCGGAATTTGTGCCGCCTGCGCCATAATTTGCCCGTTGTGTGGCCAATGCTTTTTTTATCAGGTTGGTTTTTGTTTGTTCATCTTTGGCAATTTGTTGTAAAATTTCTTGCCGTTTATTATTTGCTGCACGTTTTGAATTTTGTGCATTCAATACATTTGTTACATCTGATACTAATTGTCCCATAAATACCTCCTTTGGTTTATATTGTTAAATTTCATATTGTCCATATAGTGATACAGAAAACACTGTGATTGGCATCGGGTCATTGCCGTGGATTGTCCATGGCGATGTTGCGGTGTCTATTTGCGACCCCAGCATATTCATTGTGATATCTCCTGAAAATCCGGGACTGGCGGGGGAATAAATTTCATTTGGTAACGACACGCGCATATTGTTTATAAACACACTTTTTGTTTCAAATAAACGCAAATTGATTTTGTGTATTTTTAGATGCGCAGGTCTGTGTCCAGAAAAACTTAATGGCACCCCAGATACGCAAAAATCTATGTTATAGGTTCCTGAATCATTGGTGGCTGCGTCAGAAAATTTTGATAATTTGTATATATTGTTTATTTTTAATACGACAAATGTTTCATTGGCACTGACGGCCACAGATGTGAATTTTCCGTATGTTAAATACTTTGCCCACGCAGAAATTCCTAAAACACTGTTTTGTTTTAATACCGCCATGGTTCCATCATTGTTTACCAAATACAATTTTTTTAATGCTTTATTATATGCGATATCCACAGGTTGATTTATCAAGTGTTTGGAAAAAGCACACAAATCGTCTGCATTGTACTTTTCGCCCAATGTATCCAACGACAGTTTTCTAATTTCTGTCATGGTATTAGATACAAACACTGTTTCGCCCTCGATTTTTTGGGGGATTAAACAATGTGCGGTTGCGCTGCCGACAGATGTATGTTGCATAATATTCATACTGGCGGGTGTAATTGGTTTATTTGCAATCGCCCATTCACCACAAGATGTTAAAACTTGTAATGTATCGCTGCTGATTAAACTGCATATTTGTTGACGTTCTTTGGATAATAATGTTGTAATAATCGCTTCGTCATCTAATCCAGTACCGACATCAAAATTATTGTGTGCGCCAACACGCGACATCCAAATTCCGCCAGGAACATAATGTGTTCCACCGAATATCAATCTATCTTGGTGGAATGTAATTGCACAAGGCCATCCATGACGATTATCAAATGCGCTTTCAGTCCAACTAGTGATTGGGGCGTTCGGCAATGTATATTCTGTTGTGCTGACGGCATAGACCACAGTTTTACTAACGAATTCGATAATTTTCCAGGTTTGATCATTAAATTTAATAATTGTTTCTACATTTGTTGCAGACCAATAATCTGCATTTGTTGTAAATGTCGCAGATTTAACACCATACGGCCCACCAGATACATTGATTGAAATACCATTCATATCATCGTATGTCATCATGGGCTGTTGCGGGATAGTCCCAGTTGTGTCATAAAAACTAAATTTATTCAATGCGAAAGAGTTTTTAGTTTTAACCAGCACATACGGACTGACATCGGGATGCACAAAAATCATAGAATCGCCACGTGCTGCGAATTGTATTTGTCCCATTGCATCGGTGGGCCATGGTGCAATACAATTAAAAATCGCAGAATTGTTAGAATAAATTGTTAACGCATAATTGGTCAACACCACAATGAAATGTTCTTGGTCAGACAAATCAAAAGAAAAAATTCTGGCGGGCCCCGTCAATGTTGCAATATCAACTAATCCTGGCCGGCGCGTTAATCCGCCGCCATCCATAACATCTATGTTTTCTAATTTTGATAACCCGTTAATATTTTTGTTCAGGTAAAATTCGGGCGCAATTTCTCCGTTTGCGAATGAATTTTGTGTATGTATAAATTCTGTCATTATTTGTACCTTTTTGTATTCAAATTAGAAACGTGCGTTTATCAAAGAAAATTGTTCTATGCTGGAATTTGCACTTGTTGTAGAATCTATAAATTTAGCATTTTGAAATTCGGATTCGTATAAACTGATTAAAATTCTCAGTGTCTGTTGATTTCCGGTTAACGGTATACAAAATTCCATTGCTAATTTTGTGGCGGCCAATGATATGAAATAACTGGGGTATTCTTCAACAGGTATACGCATAACCGCGACTAATTTTGCATTGTTTTCATTTGATACGATTTTATTTCCGTATACGCGCCCAGAACATCGTAATATGCGTAATACATTTTTTGGAACGATAAATTCACCATCTTGGTTTTTTTCTATAATAATGTGTTGTGTGGCAAAACGCCATGGATAAGCAGACAATAACGCATCCAATGTTGTGTCATATAATGTATTGGCCAGTTGTGCAGATGCGCTGTCGTTATTTAAATCAGTAATGGGTTTTTCGCCCAATTTTAATAACGCCATAGAACACAAATCTATTTTACTCGGCATGTATATATCCTTTGGTTTATATAAAATAAAGTGGGGTGCACAGAATCACCCCACATGTTTAAATGTCTTTAATTATGATAATGCGGCTACTGTTACAGCACTGCTGGACACAGTAATTGCTTTGATGGCGGTGCCATTAGAAGCGTTGATAATAATAATATCGCCAGTGTTCATCAGTGTTAAAACATTATTAAAATATCCACTTTCGGAAATTGTTGCCATTGTTTCATTTGCAGCATAATGCCACAAAGTAAAACCATTTGCGTATGCAATTACAGACAAATTTTTATTTTGAAATGCCATCGTAGGTTTCCTTTTGGTTGTGTAATATTTTTTATGCGTTATCTTTGCATTTGATACGAACTATGCCGTCTTGGTCGATTAATACGGCACCCTGAGACATACTGTTGCTGATAAAGTGTGCCGCGCGTTCGCCGTGCCATGTAATATCAGTTTTGACTTCTTGTCCACACGCATGACCGATGCTGGATGCGTGATAGATAAAGCAACTGCGGTTAGTAGAACTGGCCAACGGCAAATCATTATGCAACACCCATGTTATGCCCAACCATTTTTTGGCTTCGTATCCGTTAACCAACGGATTAGAATCGCCAACATAATCTGCGGACACAAATTCATTAATATTTAACAATTCGTTCCATTGATGCACGCCGACAACCGCAAATCTGCGACCATCATCTGGGACATCTTTTTCATTTAATTTTTCCACGGCATCTAAAATCAGGGCTTTTGTTAAACCTGTGGTAAAATCACCGGCGTATGCAGTGGCGTTGTCCATTGCAGATATAATTAATTCATCTGTTTTGCGCCCCAACGCGTATGCGCCCGCAGATGCGACCACGCGGCGTTCATCGACATTGATTTTTAATTCATCCAATGCATCAACCCAATCACCAGCATAATAATCTTGCAATACGCATTCTACGGGTTGATGATTCAAATTCATAACAGGAACAATGCCGTGCCGAGATTTCGTGCTGGCTGTGCCGCGCCCGATTGTTTGAAATGTTGTAGATTGTCCCACAACGCCAGATTTGCTGCGCACAGTGGAACGTAATTTTGTGCCCATTTGTTGATATGCCAAATGAACATCTGCTTCAAATTGTTTCACAAATACTTGATCTATGGAAACAGACATGATTTTTCCTTTTGTTAAAATAAAAAAACAGACGCAACGAATTGCGCCGACCATATACTGATATTTTGTTTTTTGATTATGCAATAAATATTGCGTCATATAACAAAATGCGGGGTCCAAAATAAGATTTTCCTGCAACAGTTTTAACCAGACAACAAACTATCTGGTTAAAATTATTGTAAAGAAAAACCCGCGAATTTTCGCGGGTTAAATCTTTGCAGTCCAGAAATAATTATTTCTTTTTGCATGCGCATTTTTTAGCAGCTGGTTTTTTAGCAGCAACTTTTTTAGCAGCTGGTTTTTTAGCAACTACTTTTTTAGCAGCTGGTTTTTTTGCAACTACTTTTTTAGCGACTGGTTTTTTTGCAGCAACTTTCTTAGCAGCTGGTTTTTTTGCAGCCGGTTTTTTTGCAGCTGGTTTAGCAGCAACTTTTTTTGCAGCAGGTTTAGCAGCAGGTTTTGCAGCTTTTTTTGCTGAGAATAAAAATGCCATTCTTCTCTCCTTTTTGTGTTTTGGATAGAACAAACTTTTTTTGTTCTTGATAACATTTTATAATAAAAGAAAATGATAGTAAAGAAAAAAGTAAAAAAATTTTATTCAAGCATATAATTTTTTAAAACCATTTTCTATTTTGCGAACATATTCTGGATCGTTATCACGCCAATATTTTGGATCGCGCATCATGCGGCGCAAATCCGCATCGGTTAAATTTTCTGTTATGTCGCTGGTTGTGTTTACATGCGGTTCAAACGATTGCATCATTTGATACACGCCTTGAATTCCGCTGGCGCTGGCGCATAATGATTCAAATGCATCATGTGGTAAAAATTTTTCACCGAATGTATTTATTGCATTTAATGCGTCTGTCATTTTTTCACGCGAACCAAAAAATTTTTCTAATTTTAACATTTCGGTATTTTCATTTTTACTGGAAAATAATTCTGCAAGTACAGGTGATAAAAATTCTTCTGCAATAGAATAAATTTGTTCAACCTGACCAGATGTTAATCCTATGTCATGAAATTTTTGTCGAACCGATTCGTCATCAAACAAATCATTTGATGGATAATCATTTGCGTTTTCTGGCACACCAATCGCGCGATTAAATTTTTCGCGTGCATTTTTATCCGCAGTGTTTGTGGGCACTGATATCATGCTGCCCATTTTCTTTTCCAATTCCATATAAGATTTCATCAACGCATCAACATTAACTGTTCCGTCTGTGTTTTGAAATTTTTCTGGTATGTTTTGCATAATTTCTCCTTTTTGTATCGTTTGCTTTGCGCAAGAAATAAATTCCACCCAAAGTAAATATTGATTGCATTGTTATGAATAAATCTGTATCGCCGACCAAATAAGATGCGATTGCTGATAAAATTCCAACACCTGATAAAATGTATGTTCTGTGGCCAGCCAGATATCCGCCATGAATAATTTTTTGTGTTTTCATTTTCAAATCCGTTATTTATCACGCATAGAACAACAATCCATCCATATCTAAAATATATCCGCGCGCGATTGACCAAGACGGATTAAATTCTGTTCTGTGGAATTTTGTTGCGCCAAAACAAGAATCGTTCAAATTGTGTTTTAACATTTTGTCGACCACCCTCAGGCACATTTGAAACGCGCGTGCATTTTCATTTGTGTTTAATAAATAATGCCGATTTGATTTTTTATCCAGTGATTCAAACAATCCAGAATTAATAACGAAATCAATTTCTGTTTGGTGTGATTCGCGTGCGCCATTTGCAATCATCGATGCCAATGCTTCGACCACGCGCAGAGATTGTGCGCATGTTTCTGCAAAAATTACATGGGCGATTTTATAAACATCGTGCGACCAACCGGTTTGATGTTTTATCAAATTAAATTGCATGTTTTGTATCCCTTGGTGGTAAGAAATAAAAAAAGCGCACAAAATCGTGCGCCAGTTGAAAAAAGTAAAAAAAAATCACGTCATCATGACGTGTAGTTTTTCTGCTCTTGATGGTTTGTATTATATCACAAATCGCAACACAAGTCAAGAGATTTATATCACAATTTCATCGCCATATGCTAAAACATATCGGGTGCCACAACGCAAAACCAATGCGCCATTTTCATTTATCCCAATCAATTCCGCGGTTGCGCCGCGATATTTAACTGTTGTATTTAATCCTGTGGCCAAAGACATCCAACGCGCACGAACAACCGAAAAATCTGCGCGCATCCATTTGTCTAAAAACTTCATTAAACGCGACAATACCTCTTGTTCATTGGTTTTTATATAATTATTCATTTTAGTTGTTTTATATGATTCGACAGTTGGATTTGTAGATATGTTGATTCCAATTCCAACGACAACAAATCGGCCAAAATATTCAATCAAAATTCCAGAAATTTTTTTTCCATCAACTAATATGTCATTTGGCCATTTAATTGTTGGTATAATGCCCAACGAAATTAATGTGTCTGCCACCGCCACCGCCACCGCATAAGACAGGCGCGCATCGCGTTCAGGTGCGGCATAAATAAAACTGGCGTATAAATTTCCATGATGAGAAACCCATTTTCGGCGGAAGCGTCCGCGGCCATCACTCTGGGCGGCGGCAACAATAACAGAATGGTCGCCGGCACGATGCGATGCAATCATATCAGCGGCCATGGTTTGGGTACTGGGGATTTTATCAAAAGAAAATACTTTATACAGAGCCAATTTTATACACCCCTCGGTCCAGAGTTATAAAATCATGTCCACACAATTTACGCAACGCATATATCGCGGTGGTAATTGTGTGTGTTGCCACCCCAGGCATATATCCCAATGCCTTGTTTAATTCTGCGCCCGTCATACCGCCGCTGCGAACCAATGAAATGATAATATTTGTTTGAATACCAGATAATTGTGGAATGTCATTGCCGAACACGGCATGTAGAATATTTGTGGCATCCCCAGATTCTAAAATCAATGTTTTTAATTCTGTGGCTGACACAGGGGCACCAGGCGCGATTTTATCAAAATTTATATCCAAAACATTTGGTGCATCAACAACCGTTGCGCCCAATTCGGCCAAAATCTGGCGCCAAGTAGAATCACTGGAATAAATTTTTATACCACTCAGCATATTTCCAGGATAGCAAAAAAAAGTTCCAAGTCCATAAAAAAACAGACCACATCAACATTGATTTTTTATTTTGCTGGTGCTAAACTTGGCGCGTATTAAAACGAGAAAAAAGGATAAAAGATGTATATACTTGCTTTGAACTGCGGTTCGTCTTCCCTGAAATATCAGGTTTTTGATGCGGATACAAAACAACCATTGGTCAGTGGTAATGTTGAAAAAATTGGCTTGGCTGATTCTTTCGTGACCCAAAAATACCCAGACGGTGCCAAGGTTCGCAAAGATGTTGAAATGCGCGATCATAACCAGGCATTAAATGTTGTTATCGGCTTATTGCGCGAGGCATCGATTGATATCAGCAAAATCACAGGTGTTGGTCATCGTGTTGTGTTGGGTGGTGAAAAATTTGCTAATTCTGTTGAAATCACAGACGAAGTTATTAAAAAAATTGATGAATTATCTATGATTGCGCCATTGCATAATCCTGCGGCATTGGTTGGTATTATGGCGGCAAAGCAATTATTGCCAAATGCGACCCAGGTTGCTGTGTTTGATACCGCGTTCTATAACACTTTGCCAGATTATGCATATCGTTATGCTGTGCCAGCGGCATGGTATCGCGAATTAGGCGTTCGCCGTTATGGTTTTCATGGGACATCACATTTGTATGTTTCAAAACGCGCGGCTGCAATTTTAGGCAAACCCGCCCGTGATTGCAATTTAATTACATTGCACATTGGTTCTGGGGCATCCGCGGCGGCAATTCGTGGCGGCGTTGCGGTTGACACATCATTGGGTATGACACCGGTTGCCGGTTTGGTTATGGGTACACGTCCAGGCGACCTGGATGCGGGCGTTGTTTTATACGTGATGCAGAGATTAGGATTAACGCCTGAACAAATGCAAAAACATTTGAACAAAGATTCTGGTTTGTTGGGTATTACAGAATGTTTTGCCGACAGACGCGATGTCGAGGCTAATAAAGAAACAAAACCAGAATGCAAATTGGCGATTGAAATGGAGGCACATGCCGTCCGTAAATACATTGGGGCATTCTTGGCAGAATTGGGTCATGTTGATGCGATTGTGTTTACTGCGGGTGTTGGTGAAAATGATGATTACTTGCGCGCACAATTCTGCAAAGGGTTAGAGCCATTAGGAATCAAATTAGACCCAGAAAAAAATGCGGCGGCGTTGGCACGCAAAGGTGTCGACAGTGCGATTATCAGCACAGACGACAGCCCAATCAAGATTATCATGATTGCGACCAACGAAGAATTGGTTATTGTCGAAGACACCATCGCGATTATGAACGGTACATATAATCCAGATCATTTGAAAATGGATTATTCGTTTGCAAAATAATTATGCCGATGAAAAACAAAACCGCCCGACTGGGCGGTTTTTATTAATTCTTTTTTTTATTCGCTGGATTCTGTGCCGTCATCGCCGTCATCATCATCGACATCAACCGCGTTCAAATCGATTTCTTTTGGTACGCCCAAAATATCTTCGATTTTTTCAGATGCCGCATCAACATCCATTTTATGCAATACTGCAAATTCTTGCGCCATGCGTTCCAATGCGCGTAAATACAACTGGCGCGCAGAAAATGTCATGGTGTCCGCAGGACTGCGGCGTTGCAAATCGCGCACAACCTCGGCCAATTTCATTGGGTCGCCAGAATTTATATTTTCTTCGTATTGCGCAGCGCGGCGCGACCAAATCATGCGTTTAGACCCCGCGCGTCCCTTGGCAGATGCGATTGCCTCGTCTAACTTTTTTGCGGTTGTTAACGGGCGCAGACCCGAAATTTCGGCGCGTTCCAACGGCACACGCAAAGTCATATGCGATGCTTCGAATTCTATAACTAACAATTTAACAGATTGGCCAGCAATAACCTGTTCTTCCATGCGTTGCAATTTACCCACGCCTTGGGTTGGATAAACAACATATTGACCTGTTTTAAAATCTAATTTTTTACTTGGCATACAAACACCCTTTACAGTTGCCATTCTCTCTGTTTTATGCAAATTATATCATAAAAAACCGAAAAAACAAATTTTTATTTATTTTGCCTCGTCTGTCTTTGTTGGCATAGGGTCGTGATTGTGTGGCGCGGCCGTGGCGGTTGCCCGCAACAGATGCGCGTTATTGTCCCATCCCAGCGGGCGAAAACCGTCCAATATTATTGAACAATTCTTGGATTGCGTTCAATTCAACTGCGGCAGGAATTGGCGTTTCTTCATCATCCATTTTGATATCAGGCAAATCATCATCGTGTAAAACCTGGGTTTTTATGACGGCGTTTCCACGCACCCAGGCCAACAAGACCGTTTTATTGTCGTATTTGTATGGCAATGGACCGCGATAATTTTCATCCAATCCATAATAAATCCAAACGGTGTCGCCATACACGGTACGCGCCAACGGATCGCCAAAGTTTTCTTGTAATTGTGTGGTGGTCTTTATACCGGCAACCCGGGTTTCTAAATCATCAGGAAAAACATACCCGCGGTGCTTGGTTTGAAAAGTACACGCAGCCAATAACAAAATCATCAATAATGTTATTATTTTTTTCATCATTTTTCCCCATTATCGTTTTTCATTGCAAAATGTGCAATATATTTTTTCAAATCCGCCTTGTATTTATTGTTGGCGATTGCGCGTTCAATCAATTTGTCAAAGTTTGGATTTGCACTGCGCGCCGCACCGAATCTGGATTCTGTTTTCAAGAAATCGTCCAAAGGCATGACATCGTCAGTATTTGAATCCATTGTTAAAGGATAATGTCCATCCGCAATCAGCCGTGGGTCAAATCTGTATAGCGGCCAAGCCCCTGTTTTTACAATATTTTGTTGGTGTTCGGGCCCATTTTGTAGTGCAAAACCGTGCGCAATACATGGCGCATATGCCAACACGATTGACGGGCCGTTGAAACTTTCTGCTTCGCGCAGGGCGCGTGTTGCCTGGGCTGGGTTTGCACCCAATGCGATTTGTGCCACATATGCGCCTGACATCATTGCAATCATGCCTAAATCTTTTTTTGCATGGTCTTTGCCACCGATTGCAAATTTCATAGATGCACCAAACGGTGTTGCCTTGGACTGTTGTCCGCCGGTATTTGAATAACCTTCGGTGTCCAATATCAAGACATTTACATTTTCGCCACTGTGTAAAATATGGTCCAGACCACCATAACCAATATCGTACGCCCAACCATCGCCACCGATAATCCATAAAGATTTATCAACAACCGCATCCAATAAACTTTCTGCCAAACGTGCCTGGGGGGTGTCATTTTTTGCCAATATTTTGCCCAGTTTTTGTTCATTTTCGCGTTGTTTTGTAATATCTGTTTCTGCAAAAATATTGTCTGCGTCTTTTATTCCTAATTCGCACAACAGTCCATACAAATTATCGCGCCGTTGATTTAATGCGATTTTCATACCCAATCCATATTCCGCGTTATCTTCGAACAAAGAATTTGACCATGCGGGTCCACGGCCATTGTTGTCGGTTGTCCATGGTGTTGTTGGCAAGTTTGCACCATAAATCGAAGAGCACCCCGTTGCATTTGCAACAATCATTCTGTCGCCAAACAAATGTGCCAACAATTTGATATATGGGGTTTCGCCACATCCTGCACATGCGCCAGGGAATTCGAAATAATGTGGCAATAATTCAATATGTTTTGGAATATTCAAATTTAATTTTTCGCGTGGGATATCTGGGATATTTTGTGCCGCATCGAATTGTTTTTGTGCGTCTGGGACATCCGCAGAATTTACCATTGCCAATGCGCGCACAGGGCAGTTTTTCACACACACGCCACAACCTGTACAATCAGCGGGCGAAATATTTAGGGTATAATACATATTCGCGCCCAATTCAGGTGTTTTCATCGGCACAACAATAACGCCATCTTTGCGCGCCAGGTCGGCCTGGGCCTGGGTCATTACTTTGATGCGAATGGCGGCGTGCGGACACAGCATAGAACATTTTCCGCATTGCGCACAAACGGATAAATCGCATTGTGCAACCCGTCCAGAAATTCCGCGTTTTTCATATTTAGATGTTCCAACTGGATATTCGCCTGCGGCGAATTTGCCATTTGGACGGAACCGCGACACAGGAATATTGTCGCCGCGTCCCGCCGCCATTTCGCCCAATGTTCCTGCGATTTCTGCAGGTGCCGCCGCCGTCATCGCCGGAATAAAATCAGGCGCAAAATTTGACACTGATGACGGCAATTTATATTCAGTTAAATATTTAGCCGCCGTATCAACAGCCGCCCAGTTTGCCTGAACAACATCCATACCTTTTTTCTTGTATGTTTTTTCAATGGCATCCCGTGCAGATTGCATTGCAATTTTCGGGTCAATAATTTGCATCAAATTGAAAAAGTTAATCATAATAAAAGTATTGATGCGATTTCCCAATCCTAATTCGTTGGCGGCTGTATTCGCATCCAAGAAATAAACGCGTGCGCGCAACCGTATCAGTTGTTCTTGTGATTCGCGGGGCAGGTTGGCGAATGCCATGTCTGGTTTTGCAGATGTGTTTATCATAACGATTCCGCCAGGTTTTAATCCGCGAAATACATCAAATCTTTGTGCAATCATAAAGTTTGAAACACCGATAAAATCCGCAGATTCCACCAAATATTGACTTTGAATCGGGGCATTGGCAAAACGAATATGCGATGCGGTCAGTCCCCCTGATTTTTTAGAATCGTATACAGCATAAGATTGTGGGTACAGATTTGAATTTTCCCCAACAATTTTCACAATGTTTTTAACCGCGCCAACCGTTCCGTCAGAACCAATACCATATAATACAGCGGTTTTGACATCATTGTTTTCAACTGCAAATGTCGGGTCTGTTTTCAAAGATAGATTTGTTAAATCATCATCTATGCCGACTGTGAAATTGTGGTGCAATGTACCCATTATCATATTTTCGTAAATCGCCTTGACGTCCCTGGGGGCAAATTCTTTACTGCCCAGTCCGTATCTGCCACCGAATACAGCAACATCTTTTGGTGTGATACTGGCGACATCTTGGTATAACGGTTCACCAACAGAGCCCGGTTCTTTGGTTCTGTCCAAAACCGCGATTTGCTTAACTGTTTTGGGCAACGCGCCCAAGAATGCGTCCACCGGGAAAGGCCGATATAAATGTACCTTTACCAAACCGCATTTTTTCGGTAAATATGGCAATGTTTCTTCGATTGTTTCGCACGCAGACCCCATTGCGACAATAACAAATTCTGCGTTTTTGTCGCCCACATAATCCACCAAATGGTACGCGCGTCCTGTGGATACGGCCAATTCATCCATGCATTGCTGCACGATTTCGGGCAGTTTTTGATACAAAGGATTCACGGCCTCGCGCCCTTGGAAATAAACATCTGGATTTTGTGCCGTACCGCGAATTGTTGGGTGTTCTGGCGACATACCGCGTGCGCGATTTTCCAAAACCAAAGCGTCAGGTATCATTTTGCGCAACACATCATCGTCAATGCGTTCTAATCTAGATTCTTCGTGGCTGGTGCGGAATCCGTCAAAGAAATGCAAGAACGGAACACGTGCGCGTAATGTTGCCGCATGCGCCACCGCCGCCAAATCATGCGCCTGTTGCACATTATGACTGGACAGCAAGGCAAATCCTGTCCCGCGCACAGACATGACATCACTGTGGTCGCCAAAAATAGACAATGCGTGTGTTGCCAATGCGCGCGCCGCCACATGCATAACAAACGGGGTTTGTTCGCCGGCGATTTTATACATGTTTGGAATCATCAACAGTAAACCTTGGGATGCGGTAAATGTGGTTGCCAAAGAACCCATTTGTAATGCCCCATGCATTGCGCCCGCCGCACCACCTTCGGATTCCATTTCTATAATTTGCGGAATTGCGCCCCAAATATTTTTTTTATGCTGGAAAGCCCAGGCGTCCGCCAGTTCGCCCATAGTGCTGCTGGGGGTAATAGGGTAAATTGCAGCAAAATCAACACAACGATACGCGACATCTGCCGCGGCCCAGTTTCCATCAACAATTAAATTAGCCATGTCTTTCCACCTAAAATGTTTGTAAATTTCAATCTATCATAGACACTTTTGATTCTCAAGGCAAGACCAAAACAAACATAAAAACAATCTTGACAAAACAAAATATTTGTATTAAAATATGTTCGTACAAAAGAGGCAACAAATGAAATCGTATTACAAAACATACATCAAACCCATATTGGACGGCATTGGCGATGATGCGCGTGCAGAGGTAGAGAGCAACCAAATTGTAAAAGAGTCCATCGGTCAAACCCGTGGATTCAAAAGTATATTCATAAATAAAGAACGTAAAGAAGTTGCGGTGTCTAATTTTTACTTTAATGTTGTACAATTGTATTGTAATACCAGATTTATGCACCAACAAGAAGGGTTTGGTAATAAAATACATATGGCAAACGACAAGGCCAAATACAATGATATTTATGCCAATCTGGATGAAAAAACAGGTAAATTAAATCTGCCTAAAAAGTGGCATGATATTTTCCAGATTAAATATGATGATGTTGCAGGATACAGATGTCGTATGCGTAGAAAAGATAAGTATCCTTTTTATGTGGTTACTGACATTGATACGCGTAATGCTGTTCGTGATGCGATTATAAATGCATCGCGGTTGCCATTGGATACCATTGACCACAGATTGGTTCTGTTGAAATTTATTATTGCAAATTCAGTAATTAAATCTACACAACCAAAAGGTCCAAAAACAAATGGTCGCGGACACTTGGCTGTTGCCACAGAAATATGGGACGAAATGGCCAAAACTAATCGTATTTTGCATGTACAACAAGAAATCAATGTTGTCCAATCCCAGAAAAGTATAACAGATGATACTTTGAAAGCAGAATTACAATGTGCACGCAATAAACAACAATCTCAGTTAAAATCCATTGTGGATGTGTTGTCTAATTCGCAGTATACTGACGACCAATTACGTGGTGTTGCCCAAGGTATGATTGCAAATATTACAGAATGCGCCAACATTATGCGTGCGCGCAGACAATCACATACAGATTATGATGAAATAATAGAAAACATCAAAATGAATTCAAATTTGCCAATTCAAAAATTGCGCGAACATCAAAAATAAGAAAATCGCCCATTTGGGCGATTTTTTATTGCATAACACGATAAAACTATTACAATTTTGTACATGCAAAAATATCTGGATTCGCATTGTCATTTGCCAAAAAACGAACCGTTCGGCGCGGTGTTTGCGCGTGCAAATAATGCAGGAGTTATGGGTTGCGTTTTGAATTCTATCACAGAACATGATTGGGAACAAATCGCGCAAATCGCACATGATAATAAAAATGTTATCGGTTGCATCGGTATTCATCCTTGGCATATTGATGATGTGTCTGCTGATTGGGGGTCGCGTATGGATACGATGCTGTCCAATAATCCAAATTTATTAGTGGGCGAGGTTGGATTGGACAAAACCCGTGATAATTTTGCGACCCAGGAAAGCATTTTTATACCTGCGCTGGAACTGGCAATCAAACACAAACGCGCAATAAACATTCATTGTGTACATGCGTGGGACGATATGTTGCGCATATTGAAATCTTATCGTGGTGTGTTGCCAAAAATTATTGCACACTCGTTTGACGGCGCACAAAATGCGCTGGATTTTGACGGGGATTTATATTTTTCTTATTCGCCAAATGTTGCAAATATGAATTATCGGCGGGTTCGTGAATCTGTGTCGCGCGCGCCAAAAAACAAAATCTTGGTGGAAAGTGATGATGCAAATATGGCGGAAACTATAACTGCTGCGAATGCTGTGTTGGCTTTACGCCCAGATATTTTGGCAGATGACATTTTTAACAATGCAACAAGGGCATTTTTCAATGGATAGATTACACAGAATTCGTTTGTTATTGGGTGATGATGCGATTAAAAAATTGCAATCAAAAACCGTTATGGTTGTTGGCTGTGGCGCAGTTGGTTCTTTTGCCATAGAATCATTGGCGCGCAGCGGGATTGGTAATTTGATTTTAGTTGATTTTGACCGGGTTGAAGAATCCAACATAAATCGTCAACTGTTTGCATTGCACAGTACGATTGGCACCCCAAAGGTTGATGTGGCGGCGGCGCGCATTGCTGATATTTCGCCAGATATAAATGTTAAAACATTGAACATGTTTTGGGATGATGATTCTGCCCCCGATATCAACCCCGATTTTGTGATTGATGCGATTGATTCTGTGAAATCTAAAATTGCGTTATATCGTTGGTGCGCAAAACATAATATCCCATTTGTTGCCAGTATGGGTGCCGCGCAAAAAACAGATGTGTCATTGATAAAAATTGCACCATTATCAAAAACCATGGTATGTCCATTGGCGGCGCGTGTGCGTAAACTGGTGCGCCCAGAAAACATTCCTGATTTTCCTGTTGCGTATTCGACCCAAAACCCAATAAAAAATGATACAGGGGTGTTGGGGTCTATGATAACCGTAACGGGCGCATTTGGATTGAATCTGGCAAATTATGTAATTCAAAAATTGACGACAAATTAGGATTAAAACCCCAATATTTCTGCGGCTTTGCACTTATTCCTAAATGGTGTTTGTTGATTGAAAATACTGCTTTGATGTCTTATAATAAAAATATCAAAAGGGCGACTTTTGATATTTAACAAGGGAGAAAAAATAGATGAGAGGACTTACCGCTTATGTACTTGAACCATTGACTTTTATTGGTGCCTTGAATTGGGGACTGGTTGGGTTGTTTGGTTTTGATTTTGTTGCATGGATTTTTGGTCCAGCGACAACGATGTCAAACATCGTATATTCAATTATCGGTGTTTCGGCGTTGCTTTGGTTGATTTGGATATTTATCGATAAACCAGAAAGTAATTGTTAACACCAGAAAATTTGTGTCGATATTAAAAAATCCCTGGGCATTTCAGGGATTTTTTATATACGATTGACTTTTTTATATAAAAATCCTAATATACGAACCGATATAACAAAATAACCCCAGGGTATAAAAATGCCAGAAAAAATATCTTTGTATAATACTATGTCGCGCAATGTTGATACGATTGTACCGGTTGAATCAAATACAATAAAAATGTATTGTTGTGGGCCGACCGTATATAATTATGCGCATATTGGCAATTTGCGTACCTATGTTTTCGAAGATTTATTGGCCAAAACAATTCGCATGGCGGGTTATAAATTGACACATGTTATGAACATCACAGATGTTGGTCATTTGACCAGTGATGCGGATGCCGGGAATGACAAAATGTTGGTTGCCGCAGAACGCGAAAAAATGGCGGTATTGGATGTTGCCCGTAAATATGAAAATGCCTTTTTCCAGGACGAGGCCGCATTGGGCATCGCCCGCCCGGACATTGTTGCGCGCGCCACTGAACACATTGATGATATGATTGCATTTGTCCAAAAATTACAAAATCGTGGTTATGCGTATGTCGCCGGTGGCAATGTATATTTTGATACATCTAAATTTCCAGAATATGGCAAATTATCTGGTCAAGACCGCAGTGAATTAAAACATGGGGCCCGCGTAGAACAAGATTCTTGTAAACGCAATCCATCGGATTTTGTGTTGTGGTTTACATCGTCTAAATTTGAAAATCAGGTGTTGCAGTGGGACTCTCCGTGGGGACGCGGATATCCTGGGTGGCACATTGAATGTTCGACAATGGCCACCAAATATCTAGGCGACAGGGTGGATATTCATTGTGGCGGAATTGACCATATACCCGTGCATCACGAAAACGAAATCGCCCAGAGTGAGGCCGCATCTGGTCATAAATGGGTAAACACATGGGTCCACATGGCATTTTTACAGGTCAAAGACGGCAAAATGTCGAAATCGTCTGGCGAATTTTTAACGGTGGATGCGTTGCGTGCGCGGGGCTATAAACCTGAACACTATAAATATTTTTGCCTGATGTCGCATTATCGCACATCTGCGAATTTTACCTTTGATGCGTTGGATGGGGCGAAAAATTCTTATGAAACATTATTGGGTAAAATTGATGAGTTCAAGCGGCTTGCCGCCACAGATACGACTGAAAATATTGATATGGAAACGAAATATATCAATGATTTTAATGCGTTTATGTTTGATGATTTGCGCAATCCTCAGGCATTGGCATTGATGTGGGATGCGATAAAAAATGCTGACATGCCGGCTAAATCTAAACTGAATTTTTTGAAACATGTTGATAAAATATTTGGTCTGTCTTTGACGGCGGCGATTGATGCGGCGCCTGTCCAGGTTGAAATAACCCCAGACATTGAAAAAATTATTCAAGAACGTAAAATTGCCCGTGCAAATAAAAATTGGGCTGAATCTGACAGATTGCGCGATGAATTGGCGGCGCGTGGCATTATTATCAAAGACATGGCTGGCGGCGAATATCAATTATTGCCTGTGCAAAAATAATATTGTATACATAATAAAAAAAACACCAGTGCCAGATTTGCACTGGTATTTTTTTGTGTTGAATGTTTGGTTATGGTTGAACATTGTCAACGGCATAATCTTTGGTCATACCAAATCCAATGTCAAAACCAACATTTTTGATGGGGTCATCTTCGCCATTTTGTGGTTGTGCATCTAACATTGGTTCGCTTTCGCTATAAGACACATATCCAACAACTTCGCTGGGGGTGTTATTTGCGCCATAGTATTGTATATCAACATCGCCACTGGCTGTGCCTATACGGCCATATTCAGTGCCTAAAAAGTTTATTTGCCGTGTTTCTGTGAATTTATTAACATCATAATTGGCGGCATACTGACCATTGGCATCTGCTTTGTCCCCCAAAAATCTGTATGTATTATCAATTTCATTATTGTTATCTTTATATGTATAATTTGAAAAACTCAAATTTGCGGTATCACCTGTTTTTGTCATTAACATATCATACCAATTATCAAACGATGCAGACAGTGTTTCCGTTGCAGTATTATTACCGTTTCGTTGAAATGTCAATTTTGCACTGTTGTCATTTAATGTAATAAATTGGGGTTCGCCAATTATATCATCATCAGCAGAATGGTTTTGAACGAATGCCACCCTGGCATGACCAAACGCTCTGCCGGTAAATGTCTGTTTTTCGTCATTTGCGATATTATCGGGCGTAATCACATTGCCTGGATAACCACCGTATACAATTTGGTAATCGTGTTCACCTGGTTCTTCGTCATCAGCAAATGCGTACATCTTGCCAAAATCAGCAAACGCCAAACCGACATCTTTGCCATATGTTTCCAGGTTTATAGTGATATCTTGGTGTTGTGGGCCACTGGAACTGATGTGGTTATCGATCCCTTGTAAATCATTGAATGTTGCGCCGTTTTCTGCTGCTGTACGCAGTGTGTTTAATCTGGTAATAGTATTGTTATACATTTTTTCCGCTGCGATTTCTTGTGCGCGTTTTTGAACCAATTCGTCTATATCGAATTCGGTGCAATTTGTGCATGATGCGGCGATTGTATCGCGTTCCGCTTCTGCAGCATCTCTATCTTCGTCCATTAATCCCATGAAATTAGCAAACCAATGTTGGGTGTTGTGTAAATAATTTGTTTGTGCAATCAATCTGTCTATTATTTCAACAGGGGTTAATTCTTGATTGTATTCAATTTCGATGGTTTGATTTGTTTCACCATCGTAATCATGCCCATTTATTTCGTCAACAGCACCAATTTCGTAAAAATATTTATTTTGCGACACATGGTATGTATGTTCGGCATCATCTTGTTTTGTAAACGCATATGTTTGTTCGCGATTAGTTTGTCCTGGGTTAATTATATATTTTATACCGTTTATTTTGTTGCCGTCCATTGTGAATTTTATTTGGTCGCCATCAGTATATAATTCTGCCTGGGTAATATCAAATTCTTGGAATTGTCCCATTTGGTCATAAATTTCATTTGCGTTATCAATAATTTCCTGACCATGGTCTTTGATTAAATGGATGACATAGTGATTACCTTGGTCTTTTATTTGTAATCCGTATCCTGCCAAAACCAGCGCATGACGCAAACTGTTCATTAATCCTTGTAAATTTGATGTATGGGCCAACATATCGTTAATTTCGTCTTCGGTCATGTCATCTGGGAACATATTGTAAAATTCAGCCAATTTTTCAGCACTGCACCATTCGTGCATATTTTCGAACAAATCTTTGGCACCATTTGATGCACCGTTGGAATGATTATTTCCCTTGACAGATGCGCCGCGCATAATTGATAAATTTTCGTTCAGTGCGCCATTTGTTTGGATTGGAACCGCCATGCCAGCATCGGCATACATTTTTGCAATGTGTTCTTCGCGTTTAGAACCATTATCAATCATGGCGGTTGAATCAAGATTTGACTGTCTGTTTACATTGGTTGATTGATACCCCGCGGTTGGATTTGTATAAGACACATTGAATCCCGCACCATTGTCAACAACAACACTGGCGCCACTGCCACCCCCAGAACCGCCCCCACAGGCAGTTAATACCAACAACGCAATCAAAGATAAATATTTTTTCATGAATTCCGTCCTTTTTTTATATGCTAACCATAGGTTTTTTTATAATTATTTGCAAGCAAATAAACAAGAATTCCGTCCGCCCCCAAGATTGACTTTTCAATTATAATAATATACAATGACCTGGCATAACGAAAAATCTGGGGGTTATACATGACAGAAAACATAGATTACAGTCAAATTAATACTTGGCCTTTTCAAGAGGCGCGCAAGATATTGGCGCACATCGGTAATAAAACCCCGGCCAAAGGTTATGTGTTATTTGAAACTGGGTTTGGGCCATCTGGATTGCCTCATATTGGCACATTTGGCGAGGTTGCACGAACCAGCATGGTTCGTTGGGCATTTTCAAAATTATCGAATATTCCAACGCGCTTGATTGCGTTTTCGGACGATATGGACGGTCTGCGCAAGGTTCCAACCAATATTCCAAACCAAGAAAAAATGGCCGAATATATTGGTTTTCCGTTAACATCTGTGCCTGATCCATTTGGCAAATACGACAGTTTTGCCGCCCATAATAACGCGATGTTGCGTGAATTTCTGGACAGTTATGGTTTTGATTATGAATTTCGCAGTTCTACGGAATTGTATAAATCTGGGGTATTCAACGATGCGTTGTTAAAGGTTTTAGAAAATTATGATAAAATAATGCAAATAATGTTGCCGACCCTGGGCGAAGAAAGACGCCAAACATACAGTCCAATTATGCCGATTTCGCCAAAAACAGGTCATGTATTACAGGTTCCATTATTATCTGTCAATGCGGCCAATGGGACGGTTGTGTTTGTTGACGAAGACGGTACCACAGTTGAACAATCCGTGTTGAATGGTATGGCAAAATTACAATGGAAGGCCGATTGGGCAATGCGCTGGTTGGCATTGGATGTTGATTATGAAATGTGTGGCGCAGATTTGACAGATTCTTATAAATTATCTGGTCAAATTGTGCATGTTCTTGGGGGGCGGGCGCCTGAAAATTTAACATATCAACTGTTTGTTGATGAACAAGGCCAAAAAATTTCTAAAACCAAAGGCAACGGTATCAGCATTGAAGAATGGTTAAAATACGCGAATCCAGAAAGTTTGGCTTTGTTCATGTATACAAAACCGACAACGATAAAAAAATTGTATTTTGATGTGATTCCGCGCAATGTGGATGAATACTATCAATATTTGAATAATTATGATAAACAAGACGAAACTGCCAAAATGACAAATCCTGTGGTTTATATTCATCGCGAACGCGGGGTGCCATCGGGTCGTATGCCAATATCATATAACCTGTTGTTGAATTTGGCCAGTGCTGCGAACACTGAAAGTGTGGCGGGTATGTGGGGTTATATTACTGCATATAACCCGGAATTGACCCCAGAAAACAGTCCAGATTTAGATGCAATGGCGGCGCGTGCGGTTCAATACTATCATGATTTTGTAAAGCCAAATAAAAACTATCGTGCACCGACTGATGACGAAAGGGCGGTTTTGCAAGATTTGGCGGCGGGCCTGACACAATTTATTGGCAAAACTGGTATTGACAAAGATTTAGAAACATATTGTTATGACATTGGCAAAAAATATTATGCACCTGAAAAGTTGCGTGAATTTTTTGGCATGTTTTATAATGTTTTGTTGGGACAAGAAAGCGGTCCCCGTTTACCGAATTTTATTTTGATTTATGGTATTGCCAAGACCCAGCAAATGATACAAAACGCGTTAAAGAAATAACGTGTCCAAAAAAATAAAACGCCCTATATTTGGGGCGTTTTTTGTAATATTAATTATCGCCGGTCGTATTGTAATTTTGTAATAAACTGTTAAGTTGATTGGTGTCAATACTGGACATGTTGTCGCCAAATTTGTTTTTTATTGCGCTTACAATGTCTCCGTCCAAACCTAAATTATTTAAATCTATGTTGCTCAAATCCAATGTCCCAGATTTCCCAGATGATTTTATTAATTCGCCCAATTTGCCGTTGATTGCGCTGTTGCCAACCATGCCTCCCACTGCGCCTGCGCCGGTGGCAACCGCACCGCCAATCACGCGTTTTTTGGATGCAGATGCAGCATCGTCTAATTTCTGTGTGTCTGTCGCGTTTCCTTTGGCGGCACGATACAGGGACGCGTATGTCCCATTTTCTATGCCGCGACCAACATCGTCATACATGCCTGTTGCCGCTTTGTCCAGAACAACATCACTCTCAATCCCGGGTTTCAATCCTAATGC
>JAZNVZ010000006.1:0-3442 GCA_045593065.1 Candidatus Enterousia sp. | reverse complement strand
CAAAGAGGTCAAAGCATGTCTCACAGATGAAAATCGTTGCGGTAAGGATTATGCTAATTGTGTAGGGTTGGATTTGGAATCTATACAAGAATTGAAGTCGGAGGCCAAGCGGTCTTAGGAAGACAATACACCAGTTCAACTCCTTGGCTCACAGAACGACATGGCTACGATCCGACTTCCTGCACCAAAGAGGTCAAAGCATGTCTCACAGATGAAAATCGTTGCGGTAAGGATTATGCTAATTGTGTAGGGTTGGATTTGGAATCTATACAAGAATTGTGTCCAATGGAAAAATTGGTTGGATGTCAAAAAGATGGTGCGGAAGCAACGTGGAACACTATCGCCAATATTGTTCAAGGTATTTATATGAATATCGATAATTCTCTGTTGAATCAATGTGTCAACATAGTTAATGCAAAAATGACAGAAATCTGCGGCGATGCTGATGGTGGTTGTGGGGCATTTGCGGCGGATGAAAATATGGGCACAGAAAGTTTGTTTGGAACCAAACGAAATGACGGTTCGTTCGAAATTTCTGGATTGGTCAGTTTTTATAATGTCAAAGTAAAAGAAACACAAAGCACAACTGACGATGTAAAATTTGGCAAATATGAATTGGACATCAACGATTATGCCGACCACTTGGATAAATTGGCTGATGCAGATTCCGCAAGCAAAGAACGCGTGTTGTCTAATCTTCGCGGTGTGCAGTCCAAGATTAACCAAAAAATTGCCGTGTTGACATCAGACCCCAAGGTTTCTATGTGCGTATATGGTCGTGATATGAAACAGATTCGCAGTCGCAAAGATGCACCAGAAAAAACAACGGCGCGTTTCCCGAACTTGCTGGATTCTTCTATTAATCTTATTATCAATTCAGGTCTGGATCAGGCAAATAATAATTATAGTAAGAAATTCAAAGAAGTGATGGCAGAATTTACCGACAAACAAAATGACGAGGTTAAAACCGCACTGTGTGCAGCAATGGCATCCAATGACAAAGGGTTAAAATGCAGACAATCTTTCTTAAACGGAACAAAATGTGATGTGTTTGTAAATCAAGCAGCACTAGGGTTCCAAGATGCCGAAGACGGTGGATATGGTTTGAAAATTGTTTTGGGCGGAATGAAACAAAATGAGTTGTTGAAAATGGCATCTAAAAATACCGGCGAATATATCACAACAGATTCAAAATCAGGATCAATGTTGGGTAAGATTACAATGAGTGCGGTATATTCTGCGGAAAACAACACATGTAATGTTACAACAGTTACACAAATGTGTAAAAACGCGAAAGATGTGTATGATGCATATAGTTCTTGTGGTTCCGGTGGAATTAGAGTGTTAGGTGGTGGCGGCTGCAGTGGTAATGGCGGTGGTTTGGTGAGTATTGGTGGTGGCGGAACAACAAATTCATCTACATATGCGGGCGCTATGTGTACCAGTTATGCAGAACCAACAACAACAACACAGCAAATTAAAATGTAAAAAATCCCCGCCCCAGAGATTTATATTGAATGTTTCTGGGGCGGGTTGTTTTTCTATTTAGCAGGCGAATTATTATTTGTAGTTGTCCTGTTATTGCTGTTGGTGTTTGTGTTGTAGGTTGTATCGCCATTGCCAGAACTTGTTTGTTGCCCTGATTTAGATGCGTTGCCACCGCCAACATTTGAAACAGCGGTGTTATCAATGTTGCCGCGATTTCCAATACTGCCAAACGAACCACCAATGCCAACAGATGTGGTTTTACTGTTATCGACCACACTGTTGTCAACATAGTTAGATGTTAAATTTGACCGTGTTATATTCCCAGCCACAACATTATTTGATGACATGTTAATCAACTGTTCTGAAACAATCGGTTCTTGGAAACTGTTGCATACAGAACCTTTGTATTTCGATACTGATGTGCCTACATTAACACCACCGCCAATGCCTGCATATGATGCCTGGACACCAACAGATGTACTTTTGGCATCGGTAACCATTGTCATTCCCGCGCACGAGTATATGGTTCGTGTTATACGACAAACCTTGGGTCCTGATTCATATGCGGTTGTAATAGTTTCTTTACCAACCATAGTTTCTGTGTCTTCTGCATAACCTTGGATACAATCAGCATAAGCGTTAGCATTACCGAACCTGCCACCCATACTTTTTGTACGACACACGTTTTTAATATTGCGCGGTGTATCTTTTAATGCAGAAGATGTTTTTGCCGTTAATACACGTTCAGTTGAATTTTTTTGTTTCAAAGCTTCTAACAACCCGTTGGCGTCTGGGCCACCAGAAATAGTAACCTTGCAATCAGTCAGTTCAACACTGGGAGATACGGATATTGCGTTCATGGTAATATCATCGAAATCATCAGTTAGTCCTAATCGATTGCAATAAATCATATTTTTATAATCTTCGCTGGCATTTTTTCCTTCGTTTGTCGCATTTACGAACAATTCAGTGTATTTAGTGTTATAATTTTCTTCTGCGGTATTTAATACAGAATCAGCAATAATCGTAGAATAACTATCTAACAAATGCGGGAAACGCGCCGTGGCTTTGTCCTTGTCTTTTTTACTGCTTTTACCACGAATTTGACTCAAATCCCGTCCAGTTACACACATGTTAACGGTTGGGTCGCTTAACAATATATCAAATTTTCGTTTTATTTTATTAAACATGCCTGTCAATGCATCTTTGCCTGCTTGGCATACATTATACTTGTCTGCATCTATATTATAATATTCAACCCCAGTCGAATGTGTTTGATAAGAAAGCGAAACTTTATCAAACGCAATCAATCCATCAATAATTGTTTTGTTTCCTGACGGATATGACCGCAAAGATTCCAATCCTAAATTTGCCTCGTCTGCACTTGTTATGCACGTTGTTTCATCGCCACAAATTTCGATAAATTTTTCGCGGGCTGCATTTTGACACAGTGTCAACATGCTGTTATCAATATTTAAAAAGATTCCATCAACCATAGAGGTCAACGCTTGTTTAACGGTTGTTTTTTTGCCATCATATTCTTGATAACACGCGGTTAGTTTTTCTTCTGGACATAATTTGACAATCGTAGCAGTATCCAACCCTACACAATTAGCATAATCCTTACCGCAACGATTTTCATCTGTGAGACATGCTTTGACCTCTTTGGTGCAGGCATCAACACGCATAGAAGCGAGGCGTGCTTTGACGAACTCGAAAATCTGTGGTTCTGCGGTTTCACAATCTTCGATTTGGACCTTGCAAACGGATCGCATAGTATCTGGTCTGGACAAACACATATCATAAGAACCGTCTGGGTCATTAGGGTCCATTGTATCTTTACATGCCTGTTGGAAACAGTTAGAGATATTTTGTATACAGTTCATTCTAAGATCAGATTCAGCGGCGAGTTCTGCGGATTTCAAAGCGGGTGCGACATCCAACAAGAAAGCAT
>JAZNVZ010000005.1:0-251317 GCA_045593065.1 Candidatus Enterousia sp. | reverse complement strand
GTTCGAACTTCGCATTTCCTTTGCTCGTTCTCACCAACTATCCGTCTCCGAACCGGTTGCTAACGCAACCAGAGGGTTCAAATCCTCATGCGCGAACAAAATAAAAAACGACCACTTTCGTGGTCTTTTTTATTTTGGTGGACGCGCAGGGATTCGAACCCTGGACCCACTGATTAAGAGTCAGTTGCTCTACCAACTGAGCTACGCATCCAAAACTAAGCAAACTTGATTATATTATAAAATCTAACAAAATCAAGTTTTTATCTATTTCTTTAAATAATTCACTGGATTATACGCCTTGGTACCCTTGCGAATTTCAAAGTGCAACTGGGCCTGGTCAACCTTGCCAGATGTTCCAACTGTACCAATTTTTTGTCCAACAGACACCTTGTGTCCGCGACGCACAACAAAAGAATCCATATGCGCATAAACCGTCATCCAACCATCTGCATGTTGAATAATTACCAGATTGCCCATACCTTTGACCTCGTTCCCGGCATATGCAACATAACCGTTTTCTGCCGCGACAACCGCACTGCCCCGTGCCGCCTTGATATTGATACCATCGTTAAACAACCCATTTGATTTCGCACCGTATCCAGATAATATTTTTCCGCGCACAGGCCATGTGAATTTCGATGATGAACGCGCCATCATTGGTTGTGCTTTCTTGTTGGTCTTTGCTGCCTCTGGTTTTTTTGTTGATGTTTGCTTTGCGGATATTTTCTTGGGTTCTGTCTTTTTTACATCTACTTTTTTCACAGGTGCTGCCGCCTTTTTAGCATCAACCTTGGGCGCAGGTTTTGTTGCAACAGATTTTTTCGTATCTTGCTTTTGTACACGCGCCGTGGTTTTCTTGGGTTCTGCCACAGGTTTCGCAGACACCTTGGCTTCTGTTTTTTTCATGCCCGCCGCCAAATCTGGCACTTTTAATTTTTGCCCAACCGACAACGCGAACGGCGCACTCAATTTATTAATTGTCGCCAAATCATTCACCGCCACAGAATACTTGCGCGACAAAGAATACAATGTATCGCCCTGGGCCACCGTGATATCACGCAACGGCACCCGCACCACTGATGATTGTTTCACGGGCTCTGGTTTTTTAACATCTGGCTTTTTTGTTTCTATTTTTTTCGCAACTGATTTTGGCGCAGATTTAGCGTCCGCCTTGGGGACAGGTTTTGGTTCTGGTTTAATCGCCGGTTTTACTTCTGTTTTTTTATCAGCCGCACGCGCAACCGTATCTGGTTTTTTATCTGTGGTTGGCAATTTCAATTTTTGCCCAACAGACAATGCAAATGGCGATTTCAATTTGTTTGCCGCCGCCAATTCGTCCACCGTCAACGAATGTTTGCGCGCCAAAGAATACAATGTGTCGCCACGCACCACCACAATTTCATTTGGTTTGGTTGTTTCTGGTTTATTTTGTAATTTTGGCGCAGTTTTTGATTCTGTCTTTTTAGACGCGTCTTCAATTTTTTGAACTTCTTTTTTAACCTCTGGCACCGATTTTATTACGGCCTTTGCACCACTGGTATAATCAGGAATTTTTAAATCTTGAACATCATCATCTGGGGCGAACCCATACTCGTCCGCCGTTGACGCATCGTTTGGCACATTGTCCCCAGAATCATCAGGCACAACATCGTGCGACACAGCACCAACAATCAACACATCGTTTGTGGGCGTATCTGTATCACCGACATCATCATCCGCGACATTAACATTTTTGGCATTTGATTCATCGTTTTCATCGGCATCTGGGGCAATGGGTTGGTCTGGCATAATATAATCGCCTGTGGCAGAATACAACACATAATCTTGACCATTGGCATTACCATATAATGTTGGCGATGCGTAAACCCCATAATCCGCAACCGCCGATTGGTAAATTTCACTGTCTGGTTCAGCCAATAATGTTGGATAACGCGCAGAAATAAAATCCCCAACGCCGTCTGGAATAGATGCGATTTTGGGCTGTAAATCACAGCCAGCGACAATCGCCCCAACAGACAACAAAACAACCACCAAATATTTTTTCATATGATAGATTATATCATATTTTTATACATAAATAAACGCCAGATTAACCATAAAATTAATCGTCTGTACGCATAAACAAAATACTCAATTCGAACAGCGCATACATTGGTAATGCCAACAAAACCTGGGACACAATATCAGGCGGGGTTAAAACCGCTGCAACAATAACACACACAATTATCGCATACCGGCGCGCACGCACAACCATCGCGCGTTTCAACACACCTATTCTGTTCAAGAAAATCATAATAATCGGTAATTGAAAAACAAATCCAAAAACCTTTAACAAACTGATTGCGAACGACAAATAATCGCGTGCCGCAGGCAATATAATTGTTGGCACCAACACAGATTTATTCATTTCGATAAAAAATCCAAACACAAATGGAAATAATATATAAAATGCGAATGCAGCCCCAATCAAAAACAATATTGGCGATGCAATTAAAATCGGCCAAATAAAATTTTTTTCTTTGCGTTTTAATCCTGGTTCTATAAATTTCCACACATGCCACAATATCGCAGGAAATGTAATCAGCAATGCAATCATCATTGCCAACGACAATCGTATCATCAAACCATCTGTTAATCCTGTATACAACAAATTACCGTTCCAAATTTTTAACAACGGTGCCGTTAAAAATTCTTGTACCCATGGCGACACATACCACCCACCAACAAACACACCCAAAAATATCAAAACGCACCACAAAAACCGCCGGCGCAATTCGGCAAAATGTTCAATCAAAGTCATTTTTTTATTTATCATTTTTTGCCACTTTTCTTGCGTCCACGCGATTTTTTAATTGGTTTAGAAAAATCATTTAAAATATCTGTGGTGGTTGTATGGATAATATCATCGATTGGTTTTTCTAAATCAATTTGTTCTTTGATTTGTTCTGATGCATCTGTAATTTTCCAAATTAATTTTCGAACATACCCCACGATACGCGCCAAGAAACGCGCCACATCTGGCCAATGTCGCGCTGGGATAACGACTATGGCGACCAAAATAATTACTAAAAATTCAGCCCAACTTATTCCAAACATTTTTAATCATAAAACGAATCGCCACTGGCATTACTGATTGTTTTGTGCCGACTGATTTGAAAATAGTTTTTACTAAAATCAGTTTTTGGTTTTAAATTTTGAAACACAACATCCGTGCTGACACCTGCGGCATCAGTAACAGTCCATGATTTTAATTTTACTGGATTTTTATCAAACACGACCGTCATATGTCCTAATCCCTGGTTTTCGCGCAAATATAAATTCAATGCGAATGTAGACCCACCATCAAAAGTATTTGACACGACAATATCTGCATTTTGTAAATCTATTTTTTTACGAACTAAAATTCCCGCCGGTGTACTGGTCAATGGCACAGTTGTAATTTGATCCAGCCCTTGGTCAAAGAAATACAAATCACTGCCATCTGCAATTAATTGAATTTTAGAATTTGTGTAATCCAAACGCACGCGCCCAGGCCGCAACATAGAAAACAAACCCTTGGCAACCTTGCCATTTGATGTTTGAATAAAATTCCCAGACAATCCTGTTACAGAATTTAAATATTTTTCTGCGCTTTGCACATACTGTTTATTAACCTCGGCATTTGCAGCAACCGAAACACACAACGCAAAAAACATAACCATAATTTTTTTCATCTCTCTATACCCCTTTGAATAAATCTATTATTTGTTTTTTTACATTTTCCAAACTGTCCAACACGACCGCCCCCGCAGCGCACATATGACCACCACCACCCAATTTTTCTGCGATTTGATTTATTGGCATGGTTCTGCTGCGCAACGACACACCGATTTGATTTTCTTTTTGTTCTTTTAACAAAACGATGTATTCAACGCCCTTGATTTGCCCCAACCAAGACAGCGCGTTTGCACCACGACCGTCTAAATTCTTATAATTGGCAGAATTTATAACTGCAACCGCCAAACGATTTCTGTAAAAAAATTCAGCGTCTGCAACTGCGCGTGCCTCGGTCTGGATGGTTTTGCGGCGTTGATTATTCAACAATTCTAACAAAGTATTGATTTCGACACCCTGGTCAACCAATTCAGCCATAATACGCAACACACGACCATCTTTGACGAATTTAAAATTGCCTGTATCTGTTAATATACCCAACGCAATCAAATCTAAAACATTGTTGTCATATTTCCATTTTGCATCGCACATCAAATCATACAATATGCACGCCGTGGCAGATGCAGTATCGTCATCCAAACACAACGCGCCCAATTTATTATCGTTTTTATGGTGGTCGATTTCTGCAATAAATTTTGCATTTTGAACAACATCGCGCAATCCACCTAAATTATTAACAGTTCCATAATCCAACAACACAACCAAATCAAATTTTTTTGTTAAATCGACCTGGGCGAAATAATGTGCCCTGTCGCGCAATGGCGCATCATGTAAATATTCTGGCATATTACCATCATAAACACAGACGCATTCCTTACCAAAATTCAAAAAAATTAATTGATGCAACGCCAGCATAGAGCCCAACGCATCGCCATCTAAATTTTTATGCGCCACCAGCAAAATATTTTTTGCAGATTCAATTTTTTCTATAAAAATTTTTATATCTTTTTTCATTATTCCCCAACTGCAATATCTTCCAACACAAATTGAGCCGAATGCCGACCGTTATATTCGTTATCCTTTAATTGGCCCAACATAGATATTGTAGTGTTTTGATTTGCATCGTCCAGTAAAAAATTACCAACAGGTGTTCCAACCAGATTAAACCCAACAAATGCAACCTGGGTTCCCAACGATGTTTTTATTGTCCCGCGCAAATGCGAACCATTCCCCATAACAGTTGCGAATTGTAATTTTGCCCCACGCAACACCAATTCGGGTTCTGGATTTCCTTGACCAAATGGCGCCAACACACCCAATTTAGACACCAGTTGCATGGTTGCGCCACTGGCATCCAATTCTGCATCAACGATAACCTGGGGAATCAGCGGATTATTTCCAATTTGGGCAGCAACAGATTTTTCCAAAAATTCACAAAATTCTTGTTCTTTGTCCGCAGACAATGAAAACCCTGCCGCCGCGGCATGACCACCACCTTCGGTGATGATACCCAATGCCAATGCTTCATGAATAATGCGCCCCAAATCAACATTGGCAACCGAACGCCCAGAACCGTTTATAACGCCATCAATTCTGGTTGCCACACAAGACGGCCGATTAAATTTATCTTTCAACCGCCCTGCAATAATTCCCATAACCCCGCCATGCCAATTATCGCCACAAACAAACACACTGCATTTACCGTCTTGACAGCAGACCTCGGCCTGGGTTATAGCACGCAACATAATCGCATTTTGTATATCAATACGGTCTTTGTTCATTTGATTTAATTTTTCAGCCAGCGCACGGGCCACCAATGGATTATCAGTCAACAATAATTCCAACGCGGGTTTCGCAGAATCCAACCGACCGGCGGCATTTAATCTGGGGCCCAACACAAACCCAACAACATACACAGATATTCCACGAACACCGGCCACATCCATCAACACACGCAATCCCAAATTCTTGCGTCCTTCTAAAACCTTTAACCCCACAGAAACAAACGCGCGATTTAATCCAACCAACGCCATTGTATCGCACACCGTGCCCAACGCGACCAAATCCAGATATTCCATTAAATTTATTGATGCTAATTGTGCTGTTTTATCTGCATCATTTTTCCACCGCATCCGCAATTCGCGATTTAATGCAACCAATGTTAAAAACGCAACACCAACCCCAGCCAAATATGTCAAATTTGATGTATCGTCCTTGCGTTTTGGATTAACAACAGCATCTGCAGATGGCAATGTTTCATCTGGGGAATGGTGATCTGTTACAACGACCGTCATTCCACGTTCTTTGGCATGTGCAACCTCGGCCACACAACTGACACCACAATCAACCGTGATTAATAAATTTGCGCCATCATCCGCCAATTTATCCACAGCATTGATATTTAATCCGTATCCTTCACCTTCACGCGTAGGAACATGCCATATCACATCAACATTCAACGATTGTAAATATTTAACCAAAATCGCCGTAGATGTGATTCCATCAACATCATAATCACCATATACGGCGATTTTTTTATTATCCACCACCGCATCAGCAATTAACCCAGCCGCAATATCCATATCGCGCAAAACGAACGGATCTGGCATATATTCTTTGATTGTTGGGTTCAAGAATTTTTCGACATCCCCAGGATTAACGATACCGCGTCTGGCCAAAATTTCTTGCACCAAATCATCGGCTAATTCTGTTTTATTATCAAAATCCGTACCACCCATCAGCACCCATGATTGACCCATCATGGATTTTTCTACTAACTTTTTCACGCTTTACTCTTTTTTTTATTATCGAGTATATTATACATGAAATTTATTCAAATAGCAATGGGAGTATTCCATCCAATATTTTTCCCGCCGTTGGCACAGAATTTTGTGATGCAGTTCGCCAACCACCAGTTTCAGCCAAACCTTGGGGTTCATCCAGATTGACCATGATTATATATTGTGGTGCATCTGCTGGGAAAATTCCTACAAATGTTGTCATATTGCGTTGTTTATCAACCCCGCCTTGACCGCGTTTTTCTGCAGTTCCTGTTTTTCCACCAATTTTTATTCCATTGATACGCGTTAATTTTCCACTGGTTTCTTCGACAACGCGCACCATATTTTCGCGCAGTTTTTTGGATATTTCCTCGCTCAGCACACGGGACCCTTTGATGCGTCCAACATCACGTTTCATCACAGTTGGGTTTATATAAATTCCGCCATTTGTTACGGCATTAACCCCCAACAACAAATGCATCGGCGTAACCGCCACGGTATGTCCAAAAGACACAGATGCAACATCTGTAATTCCCCATTTACTGGGGAAAATTGGATATTCAGTTTTACCAAAATCTAAATCCAATTTTTCATCTAAATGCAATCTATGAAAAAATTCACTTTGGGCACCTGTGGGGAATTGCAGTGCGATTTGAACACTGCCGACATTGCAAGAATGCACCATCACATCATCAACATCCATCCAATCTTGCTTCATTTTTTGAACATCATGAAATGTGTGAATATATTTTCCACTGCGTGTTCTTAAAATATAAGGTTTTGCCACATAGTATTTTCCACCAATGCCATTTTCATACGCAATCGCCGTATTGAATATTTTGAACACAGACCCCATTTCCAACACATCGCGCATAGGTTTAAATCTGCGATTTGCCACAGGATACGCAGAAACAAATTCCGGGTCATAATCAGGCAAAGAAACCATTGCCAACATTTCACCTGTCCGCGAATTCATCAACATACCCATTGCACCCTTGGCGTGATATTTTTGCATGGCCTCGGACAATCTGGTATGGAATTGTTCTTGAATTCTGGCATCTAATGACAACCTTAACGGGTCCTTGTTTTCATGCAGATACGAATCGAATATTTTTTCTGCGCCTTCCAAACCCTGACCTTCTTTGCCAACAAAACCAACGACATGGGCAAACAAATTATGCTTTGGATAACGGCGCATTTGTTTAGTTTCAACCTCTAACCCGGCCAATTTTGCGTTTTTAATTTGTTGTCTTTCTGCATCTGTTGCGTATTGTTTCAAATACATGAATTTTTTATTTTTCAAAATTTGATACGCCTGGGATACAGAATATTTATATGGGAAAACCTCGTGAATCTTGACCGCCACCGCATCGACATCGCGCACCGCACTGGGGCGCACCATAACATGTCCAGACACCACATTTTTTGCCAATTTAACACCGTTTCTGTCTTCGATATCTGCGCGTGTAATTGCCCAATCTGCGCCCAAATCCGCCTTGCCAGATTTGTTTGTCCCGATACATCCATAATACAATGTTTTAACAAAAAACACCGCCAAACACAGGGAAATGATACCATGCACCACATGCAATCTGGAACGTTCCATATCGCGTTTTCTTGCAACGCGTCCGCCGAATGTATAAATATCCTTTCCTATTTCAAACATAGTTTATTTCCTTAGCGGCAAATCTTGAATTGTTGTGTATTTGCGAAAACCGATTATTTCAACCTGGGGATTAATCGCCGTAACCATTCCACGCAGATATGCAGAATTTGTCATAGATTCAAATTTGGCCTGCTCTATTGCAATCTGTTGTTGTGTTTTTATAATTTCATCATAAGTAAATTTTAATGATTTATGTTGTGTTCTATAACACACCTGTAATCCCACAATCAAAAATATTACCCCGACCAGCGACCAAACACCAATCTTAAACATTTTTTGTTCTTCGTTCATATCCGTCATCCATATATTGATGATTATATTCTATCATAAATTTTGTAAAAAACGAACCATAGAATTCAATCCAGACAACCGCGCCGCCCCCAGTGCCAATTTTAAATCTGCAAATTCAGCCATTAAATCCATTTTTTTTATTTGTTCTGGTGTTTTTCCATCAACCATTGCCAACAATATTGCAACAATTCCACGAACAATCCCAGAATCAGCCCGACCATAAAATTTATCATTTACACGACATATTTCCACACGCGATGTGCAACCTGTAATTTCAGTACACAGGGCGTTATCTGGAACACGCGCCAAATGCGCACCAAAATCCATCAGTGCATCCAATTTATCAACTGGATTATCCAAAGAATCTAGAAAATTTTTCATTTGTGCGAATTGCATTATTTACCAACCCATATTTGTTAAATCCAATTCTAATCGCGCGGCATCACTCATCCGCGACAAATCCCACGCAGGTTCCCAAACCAGATTTACATCTGCACGCTCTACCCCATTAACATTTAACACAACCTGTTTAACCTGGGCCAACAATTCTTCCATCATGGGGCATGTTGGACTGGTAAAAGTCATTGTGATTACGACACCAGAACCGTTGATATCAATATTATAAATCAACCCCATATCCCAAATATTTACCGGGATTTCCGGGTCAAACACTGTTTTTAATGCATTTATAATATCTTCGCGTTTTACCATTTTATTTCACTATTTGTTTCATCACAGATATAAATTTTTCTGCATCCGTAATCGTATTCCATGGACCAACAGACACGCGAATACTGCCATCCACGCCCAGCGCATGATGAATCCATGATGCACACATATTTCCAACACGCACACAAATATCATGCGCGCCCAACATCGCACCAACATCCAACGGATGCATGCCATCCACAATAAATGTCAACAGCGCAGCATCACGCCCAGTCAAAATTTTTATCCGCGAATTTTTAGACAATTCGTCATACATATATTTTATTAAATCCAGGTTTGGGCGCAATTTTTCCAATTCATCAATCGCCACCCCCAATCCACAAATCTGGGTCAACGGTAATGTTCCGGCCTCCCACTTTTCAGGCGATTGATTTAACACCAATTCTGTATCGCCAACGCGCAACACCATACCGCCGCCAAATCTGTCAGGCATATATTTATCCGCATCGCGAATATATAAAATACCAACCCCTGTATCCGCACCAATTTTATGTCCAGAAAACACAACGAAATCAGCATCCCACGCACGCACATCTATTTTTTTATGCACAACATATTGTGTTGCGTCAACGATGACTATCACATTTGGGTTTTGTTGGCGCGCCGCACGAATAATCGCGGCAACATCTTGGACCACCCCAAGAACATTAGACATAGCGGTTATAACCAAAACATCTGTTTTTGGCACAGAATCGATTTTAATATTAAAATGCCCGTCCAATTCACATGTGAATATTTTACGAATCCGTCCCTGAAACAATAATTCTTGCCACGGCAATCGCGCAGAATGATGGTCTAAATTCGACACCGCAACACATAAATCCGTCCCCAGATTACCAACGATAATATTTGCAATACGGTTCAGTCCATCTGTGGCATTTGCCGTAAACACCACCTGTGATTCGTTTGCGTTTATAAAATTTGCGACCTTTGCGCGAACGCGCCCAACCATATCGTCAACCCACCCAGCGCGTGCACATACGCCCCGCCCTGCATTAGCATAATGATTGCGCAGAAAGTCGGCCTGGGCATCTATTACAGATTCCGGCTTTATAAAACTGGCTGCGGCATCCAAGTACACGATTTTATTCATATATAAAAACCCTTGCATTTCATTCAAATTATAATACACTCAAATCAAATATCAACAATCCAAGGAGAAAAAAATGGCTTTACAACACGCAACAGATGCAAACTTTCAAAGCACTATACAAAATGGCTTAACTTTGGTGGATTTCTGGGCAACATGGTGTGGTCCATGCCGTATGTTTGGCCCAATTTTCGAAGCCGTATCGGACAAGATACCTAATGTCAATTTTGTTAAATTTGAAATTGACGAAACCAACCGTGCAACCCCAACAAAATTTGGCATTCGCAGCATCCCCAGTGTTTTGGCGTTCCGTGATGGCAATTTGATAGAGGCCCGCACAGGATTGATGGACGAAGAAACCGTAATTGCTTGGATTCAAGAATTGCAATCATAAATTATATAAACCCAAAGGGGGCGAATATGGCAAAACAAAACTATAAAACACTAGAATTACCTGCAAAATATGTTCCAAAAAAATCTGAACCATATATGTGCGAAGAACAAAAGGCGTATTTTTATCAAATTTTAATGGCACAAAAGCAAGAACTGACCGATGGTAATACAGATGTTTTAAATTCTGTGCGCACTGCCGATTCTAATGAAAATGTTGGTGGCGGGGACGAGGCCGATAACGCATCCCAAGAACAGGCATTAACCATGAATTTACGCATGTCTGAACGCGATACAAAATTGTTGAAAAAAATAAACGCAGCACTGGATAGATTAGAAAATGGCACATTTGGATTCAGCGTTATATCAAATGAAGAAATCGGCATTCCGCGTTTATTGGCACGCCCATTGGCAACAATGACGGTTGAAGAACAAGAAGAATACGAGGCCAATAAATAATCAATACTATTATTGAATAAAAAACCGGGATTTAACCCGGTTTTTTATCTGTTTTTTATTAATCCCCAATCCACATATTAACCAAAGTAGTACTGTTTTCACCGCCAGAACGAACCTTGGATGTTCTGTTGGTATCTGTCCAACCAACCGTTGCAATTTCTGTTGATGATGGTGATACAGTTGTTGTTTGTGAATTTGTCGCCAACTCTGCCTTGACGGTACCAGAGTTTTGAACAGTAATTTTATTATTGGTTGTATCCAATTCCACCCTGTCATCGACATAATTTGTTGTTGCAACCACGGCCGCTGGTGTTGTTGCAAATGCCGCACCACCAAACACCGCCATCAACGCAAACATACAAACCACTGAAATATGTTTCATTGTCTCAACTTTCCTCTTGGAATAATAATAACCGATTTAATAGAATCAAATCAAGATGATTTTTATTTCATTTTTTTTGTCGAACGTTTTGCCGCGGGTTTCTTGGTTTTTTTAACTGTCGATTTAACCGCTTTTTTATCATCCCCAGATTTTTGCTCTGCGGATGTTTTTTTAATTTCGCGTTTGAACACATTGACGCCATTTGCCAAATTCTTCATCATACCTGGAATTTTGGCAGACCCAAATAAAATCACCAACAAAACCACAATAACTAAGATTTCAGCCCAACCTAATCTACCGAACATTTATAATGCTCCTTTTGTTAATTTATTTTGCGACATAGCAATCCAAACCATCAGATTTTGCATTACGGCAGAATCCATTAGCATCGCTTGAATTCGTAAACGCCACGCGTAATCTGTATGTTGTACGACCATCTTTTAACACTGATGCCAACACAACAAATTGTTTACCTGCAAATAAACTGGCATGTGCAGCGCGCATTTTTTGACCTGCTGCATTTGCCGCATCACGCGTTGCATACGAACCAAATTGAACATACCATGATGCAGACGCAGATGTTTTTTCAACTTTCTTGGTATTTGTTGTTTTGGCTGTTGTTTTTGTTGCAGCAGTTTTTGCAGCCGTTGTTTTGGCCGCCACAGGTTTTACCTCTGTCTTTTTCTCGACAGGTTTTATTTCTGTTGACGGTTTATCTGGGTTAAACACCGCATTTTTTCTGTCTTCTACGACACGAACATTGGATTCGGTATCTGCCACTGGTTTTACAGTATTTGGTTGCACCGCCACAGCTTGTGTTGCCACAGGTGCCGGCATCGGCAACGCCCCAGGATTTGCATCTGGCGTTGGTGTTGGCACAGGCATATCGCCACCATCAACCATAACTTCTGGTGCCGCATCTAAATCAATTTCCACAGTCGAAGACGAATCGCTGCCAACTGTACGCACAATCACATATGTCGCCAGCGCAATCACAACCAAACCAATTCCCAACAACAACCATGGTCTTTTTGGCCGTGGGTTAGTAAATGCAACCTCTGGCAATGTATCGTTTGTATCGCCATCCAGGTCTAATAAATCCAAATTTGTGTCTTCGTTGTTCATGAAAAACTCCCTTTGAAATATATTCTCTATGGGAACATTATATCATAAAAAAGATATTAAAACAAACAAGAACAGTAAATTATTTTGGCATATTGCCAAAATTTGGTGGAACAATCAATTTATGATTTTGTTCAACGATTGGTTCAACCTCGCAATTACAACACCCTGCCAACGCACCGATTGTCAAAACACACATTGTCCACAATAAAATTTTTTTCATTTCTCTTCCTTTTAATCTTGATTTAGAAAAATAACAAGACAGATATCGGTTATTTTCCTAAATTATGCCCCAATCGTTTGACTGGGGCAATAATGTTTCTTAACAAGGCATCTTGATTGCGTCTTTCATTTGGGCAACAAAATCGTTCACAGACATAACATCTTGTTTATCGACCCCCAAACGGCGCAATGTGACCGTTTTATCTGCCTGTTCTTTTTCACCGACCACAGCGATAATTGGCGTTTTTGCCATTGATAATTCACGAATCTTGTAATTAACCTTTTCGTCTCTTAAATCGGCGCGTGTATAAACACCTGCGGCACGCAAATCAGCGACAACTTTTTCTGCGTATTCGCGGTATTTTTCAGATACAGGCACAACAACAACAGGTTCTGGCGACAACCACAAAGGCAAATTGCCAGCATGATTTTCCAACAATATCCCCATAAACCGTTCAATAGATCCAAACAACGCACGATGCAACATCACCGGACGATGTTTTTCGCCATCTTCGCCGATATAAGAAATATCAAATCTTTCTGGCAAATTCATATCGACCTGAATTGTTCCGCATTGCCATTCACGACCGATTGCATCACGCAATATGAATTCCAATTTTGGGCCATAGAATGCACCCTCGCCTGGATTAATTTCAAATGCGTATCCGTGTGTTGTTAATGCGTTCGCCAAAGATTTTTCGCACAAATCCCAAATTTCGTCTGAACCAATGCGTTTTTCTGGGCGCGTAGACAGATATATTTTAACATCATTAAACCCAAAAGATTTATATATATCTAAAATCAATTTCAATGTATCGATACATTCTGCCTCCATCTGTTCCGGGGCGCAGAAAATATGCGCATCGTCTTGGGTAAATTCGCGCACACGCATCAGTCCCATCAAAGAACCAGATGCCTCGTAACGATTAACCTTGCCAAATTCTGCCATACGCAAAGGCAAATCACGATACGAACGCAACATATTACGATACACCAATACCCCCCCAGGACAATTCATTGGTTTTATACAAAACACACGGCCATCTTCGGTTTTGCCAGAATAATTATGCGCACCATATTTTTCCCAATGGCCAGATGTTTCCCACAAAGAACGGTCCATAACGCCCGGGGTACAAACCTCGACATAACCGGCCTTTTCCTGACGGGCACGCATATATTCAATTAATTTGCGATAAATTTTATATCCCTTGTCGTGCCAAAACACTGCGCCTGGGGCAAATTCAGGTTCAAAATGGAACAAATCCATCTCGCGTCCCAATTTACGATTATCGCGTTTAGCGGCCTCTTCTTGCATTTTCAAAAACGCATCTAATTCATCCTTGGTGGCAAACGCATCAACATAAATTCTTTGCAGCATTTTGTTTTTGCTGTCGCCTTTCCAATATGCACCTGCAACCGAACGAATCTTGAAACCATCTCGGGGCAAATCTTTGGAACTTTCCACATGCGGGCCACGACACAAATCCGTAAAATCACGAAAAGTATATATAGACAATTTTTCGCCCGCAGCATCATATTCATTTAACCATTCCATTTTATATGGTTGATCAGCAAAAATTTTCTTGGCTTCGTCTAAATCGACAATTCTTTGTTCGAAACGTCCGTTTGATTTAATCAAATCGCGCATTTCTCGTTCGATTTTTTCAAAATCTTCTTCACTGAATCTGTAATCGGTATCAAAATCATAATAGAATCCGTTTTCAATAGCCGGACCACCTGCGAACTTAATATCTGGGTGTAATTTTTTAACCGCAGCCGCCATCACATGTGCCAACGAATGACGAACTGTTTCAATTTGATAAGACATAATAACTACCTTTATTTTTTATTTATTTTTTGAAATTGTTTTGAATTATAATACGCACCGACATTTAGTGCAAGCAATACCTTAGACCCCCGCGGGGGTTGTGAAACCGGTTGTTGTAAAAATAAATTTATCAAAAAACATACCTATATGTTAAACAAATTTGCACAGAAAGTCAATATTTACATGTCATAAAATCATAAAAAAACGGGCAATATGCCCGTTTTTTAACCTAAACACACCGGCAACGGGAAATCGATAATACTGCCATATAACACGGCAAAAAAGAAGCATACCGACCCACCAATAACGAACAGATGCCATAACGCGTGCGAAAATTTCATTTTGCGCCACAAATAAAATATTACACCAATCGAATAAGACAATCCGCCCGCCAACACGAACCACATACCACGGTTCGATATTGTTTGAATCATTGCTGGCAAAATCCAGAGCAGCGCCCACCCCATAATTAAATACAAAGACACCACCCATTTGGGTTGTTGTTTTGGATTACGAAACTTCATAACTGCGCCAAAAATAACAATCGCCCACATTATACCAAACATGGTCCATCCCAACGCAGTATGATGACAACGGTTTAAATTAACCAATAAAAATGGGGTGTATGTTCCCGCAATCAGTGCATAAATAGCGATACTGTCCCAAATCTCGAAAAAACATTCACTCTTTTCACCAATCATTGCATGGCACATAGTTGAACCAAAATACAATGTGAACATTGTCAATCCAAATATAGAACACGAAACAATCGCCCACACATTATGATACAACACTGCATACGCAACCAACATTGCTAAACCCGCGATTGCAAGACCAATCCCAATCCCATGCGTCAAAATATTTAACACAGATTCCGCACGGGTTACAGGTTTTTCCCAACGAAACAATCCTGTGGCTTGCAAAACCCTTAATAAACGATTTGCATGTTTATCCTGCTTGACCACACGCAATTTTGCTTTGATTTCTCTTTTTGTTTTTGTCATTTTACTTCAATGCCCCTTTCACTCTTTCTTTGACGCGATTTTCGCCCATAACCTGCATCACAGAATACAAATCAGGCGTATTTGTCCGTCCTGTTAATGCAACACGCAGATTCATTGCAACATCACCATTTTTAACCCCCAACCGATTTGCAATTTCAACAATCTTGTTCCACCAAGTATCTTTGTCATCGGCAATATTAAATGTTGATAAAAATTCATTTAATGTATCTTTGTTGAATTCAAATTCTTTATTTGCAACAAACAAATTATCCCAGAAATAAGCAACCTCGTCCAATGTCTGGCGCCATGTAATAAAATCTTTGCGAATGCGTTTTGGATTATCGCGTTCAATCGACAAAACATTGCGCAAATATTGAACATCTGCAATCTGGTCTTTACGCACAGAATCTGCATAATTTTGCGCCCAGTCAATAACATTTTGAACCAATGTATCAACCGGCATTTGTGCGATATTTTCTTTGGCCCACCACTCTAACTTTTTCATATCGAACAACGCACCCGACATAGGTATTTTCTTTGGACGAAAATCATAATCCCAAATAGATTTAACCGCGCCTTTTAATTTCGCTTCTTCATACCCAGATGCGATAATATTAAACAAATATTCCAATACCGCATTGGTTGGCCAACCATCTGCCAACAAATTTGCGACATTTGCCTGGGGGTCATGACGTTTAGATAATTTGCGTTGTTTGCCTGTGTCTTTGTCAACTGTGTCTAATGTAGATGTATGAATATAAAGTGGCGGCGTCCAACCCATCATACGGAACAACTGATAATGCAACGGCAAAGACGACAACCACTCTGCCCCGCGAACGACATGCGTTGTGCGCATAAAATGGTCATCGCATAAATGGGCAAAATGATATGTTGGCAATCCATCATTTGATTTAATTAAAACCAAATCTTCATTATTTTCTGGAAAAGAAATTGAACCACGCACAGCATCTTTGCAAAAAATTCTTTGTTCGGGATTACCTGTTGAATATAAACGAATCGATGGAACCTCGCCCTTGTCCAGGTGTGCAATTATATCTTGCTCTGTCAAATCTCTATCCCGCGCAAATTCGCCATAAATCCCTGTTGGGAAACCAGCCGCATTTTGTTTTGCACGAATTTCTTCCATCTCGGTCGCTGTTAAAAAGCAAGGATATGCCAATCCGCGCGCCAACAAATCCGCCGCCACAGAATGATAAATATCGCGCCGCGCTGATTGATAATACGGGCCGTATTTTTCATCGTTGTTATATTTCAACCCAAACTTGTTCAACGAATCGATAATTATTTGCACAGCATCTTTAACCTCGCGTTTTGTATCAGTATCTTCAATACGCAACATAAACACACCGTTTGTCTGTTGTGCCAATTTAGAATTGATTAAAACTTGATACAAACCACCGATATGCATAAACCCAGTTGGGCTGGGCGCGAATCGGGTAACATAGGCACCCTCTGGCAAATTACGCGGCGGGAATTTTTCTTCCAATTCCTGTAATGTATATTTTGGTTTTGCGCCCAATACACGTTCAATCAAATCTGGTTTTAATCCATTTCGCATTTTCGTTTTCCTTGTTTTTACAACTTTGTCATTCTATACTAATTATATGGAAAAACAAGAAATAAGAACATTTGGTCGCCGACACGGCAAAAAATTATCTGCCCGCAAACAATTTTTGCTGGACGCGGTTTTGCCGACAATTTTGCCAAAAAAACTCGAAAATACCGGGAATTTAATTTTGGAAATTGGATTTGGTAACGGCGAACATTTGCGCGAATTGGCCCTGCGCAATCCCGAATCGATTATCGTTGGCGCAGAACCATTTATGAATGGTGTTGCGGCATTATTGTCGGCCATTACGAACGAATCGACCAATCAAATCATGGACGAATATAAAAACATTCGCATTTGGCCAGATGATGTTCGCAAATTTTTTACCGATTCGAATCTGCGTTTCAATGAAATTTGGGTTTTGCACCCAGACCCCTGGCCCAAGGCCCGACACGAAAAACGCCGATTATTAAATGCGGATTTTTTAACATTATTAGGCAAACGCCTGACCCCGCATGGTCAAATTATAATTGGCACCGACCATTGGGAATATTTCGATTGGATAACCCAACAGACAAAACAAACCGCGCTATACGCATCGTTTCCGCCACTTTCTGTAATTCATACACGATACGCTGAAAAAAATATGGCGGATACAGACGCACCAAAATATATGATTTTAACAAATCAATAATCTACAAAGAAACGCAATTTATTTAGTAATTCTGGGCGATTTTTTTCAACCAATCTGTACACCTGGGGCGCACGAAAAAAACTGGTTCCTAACATAACACACAATTCCATATCTGGCGCAGCATTCCATGCGTCCAAAGCCGCATAAATTCGACCAGTAAAATCACTTTTGTCCATATCGTCATGCGACAAAATCAGCAACACAGATGTTGCATGCAATTTATTTAACGCAGCAAAAACCCGATGCCAATCCAATGGCCATATTTCACATACATCCAACCCCACAGAAAAATATTTAGTAAAAAACAAATCATCCCGCACCATTGCCACCGAATCGGCGAATCGTTCCAGATTATTCAACGGGATAATTATCTGGGCACCATCCGCACCTTGCTTGAACACAGATTTTACATCAACTGCCAATTTGGACATCGTGTCCACATTAACATTTCCAACATAAAAGCGTGGCAACAATTTAACATCTAACTTTTCAACCCAAGGCCACACAACCGCCACATCGTGCGGCATCACAGATAATGCAGGAACACGCATTTCTGCGGCATATTCTGCTGCGGCCGCCAAATCTGTCCCATCACAACCATCAGGCAACCATAACGCCACAGATGCCGCCACATTATCATCTGCAAAAATCTCTTTGATATTTATCATTCTGCTTTTTAGTTTATCACAAATATGATATAATTAAAACAAATGAAATTACACGAACGCATAAATTGTATATTATTGGGAACATTATGGTGTATGGCCATAGTGTTGGTGTTGGATTTTTGGTTAAACACCGCGTATAATTTTGATATGTTTTCTGGACGACATTGGCATTTTGTTGCCGAACTCCAGGCGGCACACAAACCAATTTATTCCGGATTTTATATATCTATGATTTTGGCAATTTTGATTTGTATATTTGGACTGTTTATATTATTGCGTCCAAAATTTAGAAAAATTGTCTTGAAACCAACCACACCACAACCAGCAAAAACCGCTTTACCAACCGATAACAACACTGACCAAGATAACATTATTTCTCGTCCGCAACAACAACCTGAACCATCACAAACCACGCAAAAAAACACACCCCCAGAACAAGTGCCATCTATTGAACGTCCACCACACTTGCACATTCAACCCACGCACAATACAATTACACAAACAAAACGCAACACAGTTCCAGAACAAAAAACAACGCCTGAACCGCGCTATACGCATGAAATCCGGGAAATTTTTGAAACCAACGGATACCGTGTATTGACACCAAAAAATATATCTGGTGTTCAATTATCAGTGGTTGCATTGGGCACAAACGAAACATTATGGTTGGGCGCATGTGATACATCACATGAAAAAATGGCTGATGTTATATTGTCGTTCAAAAATATATTCCAAGAAACACTCGAAGACATTGAAATTGACATAAACGCATTTATTATAAATCCCACAGACAACGAATCTGTGGATGCAATTATAGATTTTGCATCATTAAAGGAATTAACGCGTGCCATAGACAATAATCCAAACGAACCTGAAAAACCGGATGACACAGAATCTGGAAACATGGATGCGTTTGCTGGATACATAGAAACCGTATTAACATATCTGGGGAAAAAGTAAAATTATGAAAATATCGGAAACCAGTGCTATTGCCAGAATTTCTGATTTAGGTATGGATGACATGCCATTGATGGAATATACACCACGACCGACCAAATTACCAAATGATTGGTTTATAACATATCGCAATCTGTGCCACAAATTTATGCAATCGTTAACAGATTGTGCCACAGAAATTGCATTTATGAACTTATCACAAACAGAATTCATGAACTTGGTAATGGGGCGCGAATTGCCACGCAATACTTCTATACGGTGGCGAATACCGATTACATTGGGTGGCGAATTATCGATTGACAATATGTTTTTATGCAGAACATTTCCGCATTCGCATAATATGGACAGATTTATTTTGGAACAATCTAACAATGACACATTGTGGTTGCCCAACCCGTCCAAGGCAATATATGTAACAACACACACGGCGGGCGGTGGGGCTGGCGGAAACGCCACATCCGACAGATTGGCACAAATGGCTGCACAAATTGCAAACAGTAATGGATTGGGATAAAAAAATGAACATGACGGAATTTTTAAACACACTAAAATCCAAAGGCGCACTTGTTTGGGGCGCATCAAATGCGCGCGCCATAGAATATGCGAATTCCACACTGCAACAAAAAAAATATGCTATGTTGCCAAATTTTTTTATTAATTTATACATGCAAACTGCAGGAATAAACATGGGTTCCGGGTATATTTTTGGCCCAACAGAATTACCAAACGGTGTAAACTTTCCAATTCCTGGTATTATTGAAATTAATGACGAAGTACACAACATTCCCGCTATGAAAAACAAAACATTGTTTGCGCGCAATGATTTGTTTTGGTTTGCGTTTGATGCGTTTGGCAAATGTTATATGTTGAGCAACACAAACGGTGCCGTTTTACGCGAATATGATGACCCATATCGGGCATTAACAGATTGTTTAATGGGTGGCAAATTATGAAAAAATTATCTGTATCTTTGTCTGGGCACCAAACCAGCATTTCATTGGAACCAGAATTTATCGCAGAATTGCAGCGCATAGCACGAATTCAAAAAACATCTGTGGCATCAATTATTGCGAACATTGACAACAATCGTCCAACAAACACAAATCTGTCATCTGCGATACGCGTGTGGATATTAAACACGGTCAAACATTAATTATTTTTATCTGCCTTGTGCGCAATAAATCCAGCAATACACGCAATCAACAATACGATTATAAACCACGCATCACGTCCCAACATACGATACAATGTCATATGTGAACCATGTACACTGCCGTCCAAGAAACCTATATTACCTATTGGCAAACTGGAAATAATTTTGCCATCCGCACCAACAAACGCACTGATTCCAGAATAATTTGCGCGCACAACTGGCACGCCTGATTCAATCGCTGCACGGCGCACCATGTCCAAGTGTTGATATGTGCCTGGGGTTTTCCCAAACCAAGTATCGTTCGTAATATTTATAATCGCATCCACAGGTTCTGTTCCAACAACTGCGCCAGAAAATATAATTTCATAACACACCGCTGGCGCAAAAGAAAAACTTTTATTATCACCGCCAAACCGACCAGATATCACGCGCGGCCCACGCCCCGCAGTTAAATTGGCCGGCGCAGGTATAAATTTAATTGGCCCGTATTCGCCAAATGGCACCAAATGAGATTTGCTGTAAATATTTGTAATCTTGCCGTTTTCATCTGCCACGACCAAAGAATTATAAACCAATCCATCATTATGTACTGTTGCACCAATCGCGACAGGTTTTTGTAAATTTGTTGCAACAGGCATAACATCATCATGTCGCACAGTAAAAGGATAAACTGTTTCTGGATACAAAACCAAATCCACATCACGAACATCCCCAGCCAATTTAGTCAAATCATCAATCCGTTCCAGGGCCTGATTCAATGCGTCCGCACGCGACAAAGCAATTTTTTCTGCCTGGGCGGTTGCAGGTTGTACAACACGCACAACAATACTATTTTGCCCTGTCCTGGATTTTTGAATATTTTGATATCCAAAAAACATCCCACACGCTAATAAAACAATAAAAAAGAATAATAAAAACCAATTAACCTTTGCACGCCAATCGCGCACAATTTGTACCAATGTTGCCGTCAAACCAATAATAACAAACGTCAACCCAAACGCCCCAAACAAAGACATAGAATTTGAAATCAACGGATACGGCAACATAATATTTGCAATCGGGTTCCATGGAAATCCTGTACAAAACCATTCACGCAGCCACAACACAAACACCCATCCAGATGCAAACACAACTGGTTTAACACCCGATTTAATGTGTATACATGATGTCAATACAAACGGAATTGTAAATATTATTGCACCAACAATCCCTATGCCTATTAATGCAGGCGCGGTCCATATTGCAAATTGATTGGTTAATTCTGGAACAACATAAATAGAATTTAACATCCACCAAAACATAGAAATAGCGTACATTGCACCAAACGGCACTGCGCGCCACCATGCGCGCCAAAACGGCACACGCCCACCAACACACAACAACCAATACGCCCCAGCAATCGCCAATACGGTCATCCACCACATATTAAAAGGCGCGAATCCAAACGATGCCATGCCACCGAACAATGCGCCCAACACATATTTCCACCATTCAAAATTTTGTTCATCCGTATAAGGATTTTTAATACCCAACTTTTTCAACACAGTGATTTCTTTGGATTCCATTACACGCGCCTGTTTGTCAGTCAAATGGTCATAACCCAACAAATGAAACATACCATGCACCACCATATGTGCAGTATGTTCTGGAACAGAAATCCCTGCATCGGCAGCTTCGCGCGAAACAGTATCCAACGATATATAAATATCGCCCAACAAAATGTCATCACCTAATTCAAAAGACAAAACATTTGTTGGTTTGTCCATATTGCGATACATTTTGTTCAGCGCATGAATTTCTTCATCATCAGTCAATGTGATTGACACTTCGGCATTTTGATATTTTCGCCCAACAACCATATTTGCAATTTTATCAAAATCGATATTGTATTTTTTCCACCGCTTGTCGTTATAATTCAAACACACTTTCATTTTTATCTATCCTATATTTACATTCTTGTATTATTGGGGCGCGGCCACAACAAACTGTCTGCAGATTTTGCCCTGGTACGCGCAGCGGCATCACTGAACTTTGCTATTTGATTATTTGATTTATTTGCAATTTTATTTTTAACACGCATCACATCTGTCTGCACGCGCCGATTACCGTTTGCGACAGACAATTTATAATTTGCCAATGCCTTTTGTAAATCGCCTTTTTGTTCATATGCAAACCCAGCATTATATTGCGCCGCGGCATATTGACTCTTGTCGCCTATTTTGCGAACGATTATCGTTGCATGCGCGATTGCATCATCATATCGCCCTAATCGATTATATGTTGCCGCCAAATCATTATGCAGCAACGCATTCCCAGGATGCACTGCGGACAATGTTTCAAATTGTCGTGCTGCAGATTCATAATCGCCCATGTTATAAGATTCAACTGCCAAATCATACGCCGCCTTGTAATCCAAAACATATGTTTGCCGTGCAACCTTTTTTTGACGAACCATCTGTTGTTTTGACAATTTTTTGCCTAATTCACAGTGTTGTCCATCGCACAATGCCAACGCATCATCTGGGATATAATCACGCGCGCATTTGTGTAAATTTAATTTAACGCCCTTGCGATTAACTGGATTTTTTAACCATTCTTTAAATTCATCATATGTTTCTGTTTTGACCTTTCTGTTTCCATTTTTTAGTGTGATAAAAAACGAACTTTTTTTACCACCCTTGTACAGGAAAAATTCGTATACCGCGCCAATCGGGCAATCCATCATCATTTGCGGTGTTATATTTCCACTGAGCAACCCTGCTTCTAACCAACGCCGCCAAACAAGTCCCCTGCCACCGCGTAAAAAATTACCGATATTATCTGCCAAAACATCGCCATCTTGACCACTCAACCACGCTTTGCCAAAACTGGTTGGATCTGACACAGGATATTTTTCGAACGCATCTTTTACTTGTTCATCTGTTAAACCCCAACCGTATTCTTTATACAAATCCCGCAATATTGCGAATCGTTCTTTGCAATTAGCACTTTCTGGGTTTTCTATACATTTGGCAAACGAGTTATACATCAACGAACCGATACCAAACGCCTGTCGAACATCGGTAATATCAACCGTTTCAAACGCGACATCATAACAATACATTCCAAAAAAAGTTTCGCCTTCTTCCAAATGCCATCGCGCCAACTCATACGCTTCGGCTGTTGTTATCGGCGGGGTATTTTGTGTAACAGGCGTACCATCTTTTAACACAGTCGAACCAAACCCGATTGTCCATATTCCCTGTGAATCCAGATACGGGACATGCATACCATCAGCATTAACACGCACACCCTCTTTGACAATCAAATCGGCAATCAGCAATGGCGTAATAGGTTTTATATTCTCTAAATATGCACCATAAGTTCCATTGGTAAATTTATCGTCATCATCTTGTTCCAACGGCTGTTTTTCTTGATTAATCATTTTGTTCAGCCCGATACCGCCACCAACCAACATTGCCAACATTGCCCACCAAATTGTCATCGCAGATAAATTTGGATTGCGTTTAACAAAAGATTGAAATTTTTTATCATAACCGCTTTTATTTTTACCGACCTTGATTTCTGCCAATTTTTTTTCTAACGCACGCAATACCTTGTTATCCAGCGCAACAGTTTTAACAAACATCATCATAAATTCAACCAACCCCAACCCCATCAACGCGGATACCTTGGCGGCATTTTTAACCTTTGTTGGCGCAGGTTTTTTTGCAACTTTTTTAATTTGCTGACCTAATGTTTTAATTGGTGCATTGACAATTTTTCTGTATTTATCACTCATATCTCTCGCCCTTTTATTTATGCCCCAATCCTGTTTTCTTGGCAATTTTGGAACGCACGCGCGCATAATTTGGTGCGACAAAAGGATAATCATCTGGCAAATCCCACTTTGCGCGATATTGTTCTGGGGTCATATTAAACCGCCGGCGAATATAACGCCGCAACATAACATGCCATGTGCCATCTTCGAGACATTGGATTTTATCGGGCTGCACAGATTCTGCGATTTGTTGTGGTGTAACAACCGTTCCGCGCAATGTTGCGCGCGCAGCATTTACCGCATCAACCATTGATAATTCTGGATTATTCGCCATCGCGGCGGCGGCCAGATTTGCAACCGCCAATGTAAAATCATTGCCTTTTGTATTATTTACCATTTGCCAAAATTCCTTTTATTTATTACAATTATACCACAAATAAACCGTAAATAAAACAAAGTAAAACTATAATGAAAACAGATTCCAGACCTCTTGCCGACAAAATGCGCCCAGAAACCATAGACGACATTGTCGGGCAAAGAACATTACTCGGCGAAAACGGATTAATTCGCCGTATGGTTGACAACCATAAATTATCAAACATAATTTTATGGGGGCCGCCGGGGTGCGGCAAAACCACAATCGCACGGGCATTGGCGCATTCTGTGGACATGGATTTTGTTCCTATGTCTGCGGTATTTTCCGGGTCTGGGGACATAAAAAAAGCAATGGATGCGGCACGCATGAATCGCGAAATCGGTCGCGAAACATTGTTGTTCATAGATGAAATTCATCGTTTTAACAAAACACAGCAAGACACCCTGTTGCCTTATCTGGAAGACGGCACCGTAGTGTTTATCGGTGCAACAACCGAAAACCCCAGTTTTAATTTGAATAACGCATTGTTATCGCGTTGCCATATTGGTGTGCTGGGGGCATTGACCACTGACGATTTAATGATTTTAATTGAACGCGCAGAAAAATTTTTGAACAAAAAATTACCACTAACAAATGATGCAAAAATTCACTTGGCGCAAATGGCGGATGGCGATGCCAGATTTTTATTAAACACGATTGAATACATCAGCAACGCAAATTTCAAAACGGATTTAACCCCAGACGAATTAGATAACGCGATTCAAAAACGTCCGCCATTATCTGACAAAAGTGGCGATGAACATTATAATTTAATTTCTGCGGTACATAAATCATTGCGCGCCAGTGATACGGATGCGGCACTTTATTGGGTTGCGCGCATGATGACATCGGGCCAAGATGCAAAATATATTTTTCGCCGTCTAACGCGATTTGCCATCGAAGATGTCGGTCTGGCTGACCCAAACGCATTACAAATGGCAATCGCCGCATGGCAGGCATACGAACGCATGGGCAGTCCCGAAGGCGATATCGCATTAACAGAATTGGTTGTGTATTTAGGTACTGCCCCAAAAAGTAATTCTTGCGATCGCGCATTACACGCATCATATGTTGCTGCACAAAAAAATGGCAGTTTGCCCCCACCTAAAAACATTTTGAATGCGCCAACAAAAATGATGAAAAACCTGGGATATGGGGCTGGATATATTTATGAACCAGATACCGCATTGGGATTTTCTGGGCAAAATTGTTTTCCTGAAAACATGTCGCGTCAAAGGTTTTATACCCCAATAGAACGCGGATTTGAACGCGAAATAAAAAAACGCATTGATTATTGGGACGGCCTGCGGGAAAAAATAAATGGAAAAAAATAAAGTGCTCTTTTTACAGAGCACTTTTAATTTAGAACAACAAATTCAAATGAAATCCAACCGTGGAATCATTGCGTTGAAATTCATACGCATATGATACAGCATATTGTGTTCGCCCATATTGTTTTACCAACTTGGCCTGCAACCAATCACGGTCAAACCATTCTTGTGTTGCGACACGATGTGTGTACCCTAAACCCAAACGCCAATCGTGCACCATACGAAAATACATTTCAGGCGTTAAATCAACATATGCCAACCCATGATGATATGAATTACCATTCTTGTCATATGTTGTATGGATATTATCCCAAATATATGTCGATTTGATTGTTCCTGCCAACGAGAAACTGGTCCATTGGCGGCCCAAACGCAATCCATAATAATACGCATTCTTGGCAAATTCTGGACCGTATTCCCAAACACTGTGGTCTTTGGCCAAACGCACACCAAACAACACATCGCTGGTCATATTGATAGAGTTGCTGTGTTGTGTACCCAAACGATACACGCCGCCGAATTCAGCAGAAAATCCCCGTCCACGAATATATAAACTGTGTTCATCTTCGTGTCCATGATGTGTCATACCGATTTGATAACGGAAATTTGCATTAGCGGTAAATCTGTCATTTATACCAAATGCGAATTGTTGCGCTAACAACAACACATGATATTCATGATCGAAACCATACGCATATCCGCCATTGCCTGCCTCTGCATTACTGGACGACAAAAACGACCCTTCACGCAACATATATGTTGGATCATTGGTATCCAACGGCACACCATCGTTGCCGTATGAATACCCAGATCCCAAAATCGACATAGCGCCGATGCACCCAAGTAATAATTTTTTCATATTTTACACCAACCTATATTTAGAATTGGAACATAACCTGTAAACCAACAGACCATTCACGATATTTAGAAACATCTACCTTGGTATGACCTGTACCTGTTGCGTCATTCCATGCACCATTCCATGCGGCCATAAAATTATCACCATTAAATGGTAAATCGCCAGCAACCAAATCTAAATGTTTGTTGTTTGCACCGTCATACAAAGATGTTTTAGCGTACAAATTCAACGCGAACCAATCATTTGGCTGCCATCCAAAAGCGCCCTTGACCGAGAATTGGTCATGCCAATCATATGAACCGTATAAACCTTCGACATTCAATGTCCAATCTTCGTCCAAAACAGTCCAAACGCCCATACCTGCTTCGCCCATGAACAATGTATCATCACCATCGCCATAGACCAACAATCCCCATTGATTTTCATCACGGTTTTTCATGTAATCGCCGTACAAATCGCCTTCCATATCAACAATCCATCCGCGCAACACACCATATATTGTAGATCTGGCAACCTTGTATCCAACTTTCAAATCAGCAATATAATAATCCAAACCATGTTTTTGATGTTCATAATATGCAGACAATGTAGAAATCCATTCGTTTGTATCAACGATACGACCCTGGATACCCAAACCATACACATTTAATTCATTAGATGTATATTTGTCATTCAATCCTGTATCATCATTTTTCCATGTCAGTTTATCCCAGTTATATTTTGCCATACCCTGCAACGCGATACGGTCTGTCAAACCGAAACTCAAATCTTCTTTCAAAGACCATTCGCCCAATTTGCGTTTCACGATATCAAAATTATAAGAACCCTGTAAATATTCGCCCGTTGTAACAGAACCAACCTGACCTTGCAATGGTTGATAGAACGGATTTGCGATAAAATATTTGCGTTTTACAGATGTATTGTATGTATCTGTTTTATAAGAATTCTTGGTTGTGGTGGTTGTTTCTGTTTTTGCATAATTTCCATTATCGGCACCATCTGGACCATAACGGCGCACACTGCGTTGTTCATAACGCCGTGTTTCAACATTGCCGCGTTTAATACTAATGGTATCGCCATTAGAATTACGCATATCAATGCTGGAATACATATCACTACGATTTGCCAACGCATCCGTAGCACCCACACAGCCGATAACAGCCAAAACACTTAAAAAGTTCATTTTCATTATTTTTCTCCTTATTTAATCAAGATTATATCATATTATTATCCTATAACCAAGTACAAAATTACAATATGTGTCTTTTATTATTTGCGTCTGGCGCACTGACAATTCCATCTTGTTCCATGCGTTCCATAAATCCAGCTGCCTTGTTATAACCGATACCCAATCTGCGTTGGATATAAGAAATTGTTGGTTTTTTATCACGCAAAACGATTTCTTTGGCCTGTTCATACATATCGCCATCTTTGGCTGCCTTGGTATCTATTGCGCCGCCGCCGCCAGGTGCCGCCGCACCACCTTCATCATCAGCATCTGTCACACCAGCCGCGTATTCTGGCTCGCCCTGTTCGCGCAAGAAATCACCCACTGTTGTTAATTCTTCATCAGAAATAAATGCCGCATGGATACGCACAGGCACCCTGCCTGCCTCGCTAAACAACATATCGCCCATTGCCAATAATTGTTCTGCGCCCTTTTCGCCCAATGTTGTCATAGAATCAATTACACTGCGCGCCTGGAACGAAACGCGTGTCGGGAAATTCGCCTTGATAACCCCGGTAATTGTTGTTGCGTCTGGCCTCTGGGTTGCCATAACCAGGTGAATACCCGCCGCGCGCGCCTTTTGTGCGATGCGTTGAACACATGCCTCGACCTCTTTACGCGCGAGTGACATCAAATCAGCAACCTCGTCAATAATAATCACGATATATGGCATATCAGACAAATCAACTTCTTGGGTTTCAAACAATAATTCGCCAGTTTCCTCGTCCGTCCCCACAGCAACTTGTTGAGTAATTTTTTCACCAGCCGCACGCTTGGCAGCAACAATTTCATTATAACTTTCAATATTACGTGCATTCACGACTTGCAACTGTTTATAACGTTCTTCCATTTCGCGCACAGCCCATTTCAATGCATTCACAGCAGCAGCCGGGTCCAATTTAACAATGGGGGTAATTAAATGCGGAATATCGTCCCAGAATCCAAAATCAACACCCTTGGGGTCAATAATAATCAATTTACATTTATCAGGTGTAAAATGATAAACAATCGATGTAATTATGGTTTGCACAAAAACAGATTTACCAGAACCCGTACGCCCAGCAATCAGCATATGTGGCATTTTTGCCAAATCAAAATACATTGGATTACCACCAATATCAACCCCCAATGCCAATGGGATTTTATACCGCGAATTTACAAATATATCATTTGCAATCAAACCACGGAATCGCACCATTTGACGGTTCAAATTCACCATTTCAACACCAATTAATTGAGTTGATGGGATATGCGCAATACGGATATTTTCAGTTGCCATTGCACGTGTCATATCTTTGACTGTCTTGGTTACATCTGCGATTTTTGTACCGTCATCTGGCATGAATTCATACAATGTGACAATAGGTCCCGGACGAATACCTGTCACTTTGCCATGCACATTATATTGTGCAAAATGCGTTTCCATTGCTTCGGCATTACGTTTTAACTCTGGGGTTACAACACCTTTACCAAACACAGATTCTTCTAAAAATTCAGGATCAGGCAATTCGTATTCGCCATCTGCCACAATTTTCTTGGGTGCCTTTTTCGCAACACGTTTTCTTTTTGGTTTTTCTTCTGGTTCTTCCTCGACTTCTTCTTCCTCGGGTTCTTCCTCTACTTCTTCTCCTGTTTCTTCATCACGCATGGGCCAAATATGGAACGCAGACAACACCCAACGGATTGACCCCCACATCAACCGCGCGACACGCACCACATACGCCCATTTAATATTTAATAAAATTCCCGCCATTAATAAAAATCCAGCAAAAGACAACAACCCAAACAGAATTTGCCAATTACCAATCAACGACCCTATATCCCCAGATGCAATCGCGCCCAACATTCCACCAAATGACGACCCAGGTATTAACATTCCTAATCCTGCGCACCCCAGGCACAATGCAATAAATCCGCGCAACAAATTATATTCTGGGGTTGCATCATCATCGCGGCCACCCATAAAATAAACCCCCGCCCGCATCAGGCACAAAAACAAAAACATCATTGGAATAAAACCAACCACATAACGCACAAAACCAACAAACCATCCTAAAATTCCATGATTGCCAAATGTACTGGACACCGCCCACCCGTCCAAATAAGAATTATAAAATATCGCACCAAAAATCGCCAACGCACCAAATACAAACATCCCCAGCCCCAGCGCACGCCACGCCAGGTTTTTTAACGCCCCAGAAACACGTTCTGGCAAAAATCTTGATTGTCCGTCCATACCAGGCATTGTATCATAAAAAACATCAAATTAAAAACAAAAACCGATGATTTTCCATCGGTTGTTTTATTATTTTATTTTACGCACAACGGCCATAACAAAATCGGCAGAAACCATACCTATAAACGCGCCCAATATCACATCTGTTGGCCAATGTGCACCGATTGCAACACGCGAAACCGCGATAACGCATGCCAATCCCCAATTCATCCATTTGAAACGCGGCATCAGCATACCCAACATTACCAAACCCGCAAATGATAATGCAGTATGCCCAGACGGCATAGAATTAAACGCCCACTCTGCCGTCCATGGGAAAAACCCGGTAATACCAAACATATCAAAAAACACAGGACGCGCACGACCAATCATAAATTTCAAAATTTCGACAATCACGCCTGATAAACATAACGAGCATAAAACCAAAAACGCATTACTGTTTTTTAATTTAGTATAGGCATCTTTGGTTAAAAATTTTATATTAAACCAATGCATGTGCGTTGTTGGGTCATACATAGATTCATATGTTTTTTTCAAATACATTATTATTGTTGCCAACCCAAACACAATCACCCATACCTTGCCATCAAAAAAGTTTGCGAACCAATGCCATGCCCGACAATCATATTGCTGTAAAAACAAATACACAGGAATATCATATTTTGTGATACCCAAATATAACAATGCCCCAACAATCAATGTTGCAATTAACAACCAAACCCATTTAATATTATGTTGTTTTGAAAGAAACATAATTTACCCCTATTGTGCAATTAATTTTTTATAAACATCATCATCTGTCAAGATTTTAACAGCGATTGCAGCAGATGCCATATCTTCGTCATCGCCATTCAAGATAACAGGACACCCTCTGCGCAACGCATCTGTATCCACAGATTCTGCTTTATTAAAATCTTTGAGATTAAAATCATCGTTTATAACATTCACAAAAAACGCTGTTTGTTGCCGCGATGACCGAATATTAGATAAACATACAATAGGAAAAACGCCGCGATTATCCAGCGCGATTCCTGAATTTGATTTAATAGATTTATTCATTACTTCTAATGCTGCGCCATTTGATAAATCGATATGTGTGGCCAATCGCGCATGTCCTGCTGTTGGTGTACCGACCAGAACCCCGCGACCATGTTCATACATTGCAGATGCGACCGCTTCGGCGGTACCACTGGTTGTATTTGACACCAACACCACCAATTTGGCATCAGTTATTGCATCCCCGCCTGGCACAAATTCCACATCTTCTGCCGCTGTTTGCGATACGCGCATTACAGGATTTGCCCCAACGAATAACCCTGCCATTTTGGTTGCGGCCTTGGCATCTGTACCACGCGCCGCACGCAAATCTAAAATTACACCTGTGGCATTGGGGTGCTTTGCCAACGCCTCGTTCACTATACTGGCGGCATTATCAGTCATTTCATGCACGATTATTTCTAACAATCCATCAGTATTATTAATCGGGCGATAAACCACATCAGCATCCGCCAACATAATTGTTGCACGGCGCAACACGACATCACGATTTCCGTTCGGTGTTAACAAATGCAACTTTGCGGTACCGCTGTTTAATCCTTGGAAAACAGCATCCAATTCTGCATCACTGATATTGGCAACATTGCGCCCATTAACCTGGTCTATTAAATCATACACCTGAATTCCTGCCAAATCCGCAGGCGAACCCTTGACCAATGTTCCAACACGAAATTCGCCACCTGTATCACGCCACCCACTGATACCCAAACTGGTTAAAATACGATTATCGTCATTACCCAAAACAGGTTTACGCGGAATGTATTTACCACTCTCGTCAATACCTTGCATTAACGCATCCACCGCACGCGCATAAATTTCATCCATAGACAATTCGCCTAATTCAGAATCTTGTTCACGCATTTTTCCAATCAATGATGTTGTAATTTTTCCGTATGTTGCCCAATCTTTATCCTTGGGTTGTTCAAAATTTCCAACAATAGAATCACCCCACACTAAAATAATCCTATTATCAGTGGCGGCCAAATGAGCATTTGCATGCAACCGTTCTAAACTTTCGATTATAACACCGATGTTTTTTCCGCCCCATTGCACAGAATCTAATTTTTCATAAATTTCTGCAAATATTTTATCTGCGCCATCATCCATATCCACGGGCGCTGCATACGCACAATTTATGGTCAATGCAAAAAGCACAGAAAAAATTAAATGCGATATTTTCATGTATTTCTCCCTTTTATTCTCTCTTTCTACATTGACCATCAAATTTTAATATTTTGTTTCACGCAAATTAAAGTGATACAAAATAACATTAGATATATAAATAGATGTTAATGTTCCCATGACAACAGAAAAAGTCATCGCGATTGCAAAATCACGCAACATCAACCCGCCAAACACATACAACCCGACCATGGCAAGTATGGTTGAAACACTGGTCATGATGGTTCGGCGCAACATTTCGTTCACAGACAAATCAATCAAATCATTCATCGGCATTTTGTGATATTTTTTAATATTTTCGTCAATTCGGTCATAATTTACAACCTTGTCATTAATAGAATAACCAATACCCATCAAAATAACCGCGATTGCTGTTTGATTAAATTCCAAACCTGTGATTGAAAAGAATCCAAACATCAACACAAAATCCAACAGCAACGACACAAACGACCCAACCGCATATCCGCCACGATATCTAATCCATATGTAAACAGACATCAAAACGAACGAAACCAAGACCGCCAAAATACCACCACGAATCAATTCGCCGCCGATTTTTGGCCCAACAATTTGCACCTGGGAATATGTCACATTATCGCCCAAAATATTTTTGATTTCAGCAACGCGAATATTTTGTTGTTCATCGGTTGAACCTTTTGGCAAACCAACGCGCACCAACACCGCGCCACCATCAACGACCTGTAATTCTGGTTTAAATTCTGCCAATGCCGAACGCATTTTATCAATAGTGTATTCTGCCGCGACAGGTTTTACCTCCATAGAAATACCACCAGAAAAATCAATACCGTAATTCAATCCTTTGAATATCAAAGAAAATATTGACAACAAAACCAATGCTGCCGATACCCAATAAGACAACTTGCGATATTTCATAAAATGTAAAGTCATAGATACACCCCCTTACTTACTTTTAATATAACCAATTTTTTTGCTTTTGCCGTGCATATACCAATCAATCAAAACACGCGACAACACCAAACATGTAAACAATGTTGTTATCACACCGATTGACAAAGTTACGGCAAACCCACGAATTGGACCTGCGCCAAATTCAAACAAAATCAACGAGCAAATTAAATTCGTTAAATTTCCGTCCATAACCGTTTTAACAGAACGCGTAAATCCCATATCAACCGCGCGCAATGTTGGAACGCCGGCACGAACCTCGTCACGGATGCGTTCGTACGGCAAAATGTTTGCGTCCACCGCCATACCCAAAGTCAACACAATACCTGCGATACCGGGCAATGTTAGTGTTGCACCCAACGCCGCAGATACACCAATAATCATCGCCAAATTAACCAACAATACAATATCTGCAAACAGCCCAAACAACCCGTATGTTAATATCATGAACAACACAATAAATAACACACCAACCGCAGAACCGATTTTACCAGACGCGATTGTATCAGCACCCAATCCTGCACCAACTGTTCTTTCTTCAATAACCGTTAACGGCGCAGGCAACGCGCCACTGCGCAACAACACCGCCAAATCTTTTGCACCTTGCAATGTAAACCCACCAGAAATTTGACCACGCCCGCCAGGAATTGGCTCGCGAATATTTGGCGCAGACAAAACCTTGCCGTCCAAAACGATTGCAAATCTTTCATTCACATGTTCTGTCGTCAGTTTTGCAAAACGGCGCGCCCCAGACGCATCAAACACGGTCGTAACAACCGGCATATTGTTTTGGTCAAAATCCGCCTGAGAATCTTTTAACGATTCACCTGACACCTCGACATGGGAATATACAGGCACCATTTGATTTGGACTTTCCATATATGGCAAAAATTCAGTACCATTTGGCGCACGCCCAGATGCCATTTGTTCTGGTGTTATGTTTTCATTCACCAAATGGAAAGTCATTTTTGCGGTTTGACCAATCAATTCTTTGATACGTTCTGGGTTATCAACCCCCGGTAATTGAATCAATATATATTTGCCGCCCTGACTTTGAATTGATGGCTCTTTGGTCCCCAGTGCATCAATACGGCGGCGCACAATTTCGATACTGCGATTCAGTGCATCGTTTACCATTTCTTGCTTTTGTTTTTCGGTGTATTCAACCCGAACAATATTGCCAGACGATGATACATCTACACCATTTCCCAACACACTTTTTAACCGCCCCTTGGCCTTGGATATTTCGGCATCATCACGCACCGCCAAAGTAATCACACCATCATTATTACGCAGATTTGCAAAACGAATAATTCCGCGATTTCTGTCCACCAATGCAGAACGCACTTCGTCATACAACTGCACAGATTTATCTGCGAACATTGTATCAGTGTTCACTTCTAATAACAACTGTGCCCCACCCTTTAAATCCAAACCTAAATTGATTGGCTGAATCCAAGATGGAAAATAACGCGCGGTATTTGGAAACATTGTCGGGACCGCCAACAACACACCAAACACGGCAACCAAAATAATTGCTAATTTTTTAAACATAACCCACAACCCCTGATGTTATTTAGATTCTACACCTGCAACTGCGTTTTTATTAACCTCGACAACAACGCCTTTTGCGATTTCTAAATCTATACTGTTTTCATTTATTTTTTTGATAGTACCATAAATACCGCCCGCCAAAACACGCGAACCGACCTTTAAAGAATCTAACATTTTTTGATATTCTGCCATACGTTTTTTTGCAGGCCGCACCATCAAGAAATAAATGATACCGAACACCACCAGGCAATAAATCAACATACCTGTCCAACTGCCTTCTTGGGGCACGGGATTATTTGCAACAACATTTACTGTTTCTACTGTATTTTCCATAATTTCTCCTTTTGATTATGTTCACACAATAGACAAAAAACCGCCAAAAGTAAAGAGAAAAAGCAGATATTTCTGTATATTATAAAAAACAAATTTTAACTGCGTTCAAAAATGACATCCAGGTCTGCAATCGGTATGATTTTATACACCGGGCGACCATGATTGCATTGACCGCCGCGCGTTGTATTTTCAATATCGCGCAACAAAGCATTCATTTGATTCAAGTCCAATTTTTGTCCCGCCCTGACCGAATGATGACATGCCCAATTTGCTAATTTCAGGTGCAATTTTTCATTTAATTGTACAGAATGCCCGTTGGCACGCACCTCGTCTGCGATACTGTGCAACAAATCCGCCCAATTCAAATCCCAATCAGCGGGCTTTTCAAAAATTGCGATTGCATCATCGCCAAACGCATCCAACACCAACCCTGACGATTTTAATTCGTTTTGAACATTCAACACTGCAACAACATCTTCGGCACGCATATTCACAACGATTGGCGTTAACAATGGTTGAACCTTGATTGTATGCGTACGCACGCGTTCGTATGTGATGCGTTCATGTGCGGCATGTTGGTCAACAATGATTAAATTATCTTGATGTTGTGCCAAAATATATTTATCACCAATCTGTCCAATGGCGCGCCCCAACGGCATTTCATCAAACACAGACCCGACATCTGTTGCCCTGGAATCTGCTTGCGCCATCTTGTTTGCCAAAAAATCCGCGGTACTATTTAATTGCCGACCAAAAAACATATCATCGTTTGAATGTGGTGCCGCGACACGCATCACAGATGTATTAAACGCTTCGTGTTTATTGCCCACAAAATCCATTTGATGTGGAACATTTATAGAATTTGTTGTGTCAACATGTGCCACCTGATTCATTGTTTGCGACAACGCATCGCGCAAATGTTTTATAATAAATGCGCGCACATGCGATGGTTCTAAAAAATGTACTTCGGTTTTTGCGGGCGACACATTTACATCAACATTATGTGGTGGAATCCCCAGAAACAATGCGCACAGCGGGAATTCGCGTGCATGCATAACATCCATATACGCCGCCCGCAGTGCACCGATTAAAACCTTGTCTTTGACAGGTCTGTTATTAACGAACAAAAATTGGTCAACTGATGACGCCCGCCGTAATGTTGGTTCCGAAATAAACCCTGTTAAAAACATTTCCCCGGAACCAGATTTTGCATCAATTTTTAACATACGCCCCATAATATCATCGCCCATCACAGATGCCATTCGTTCTATCAAATCCTGATTTTTTGGGAAATGCCATTTATTATTTAAAACAAATCCAACATCCCGGCGTGCCATTGCCAAACGTTTAACCACATCCAACACAGACATCATTTCTGCCCTGTCCCCGCGCAAGAATTTTAATCGTGCTGGCGTTTTTGCAAACAAATTTTCAACCCGAATACGGGTCCCAGAATCCCATGCGCACGGCTTGATTTCAGCGGTGGTGGCATCTAAATGCCAACCATTTTCTTCACCATCTGCGAAAGTATCGATTGTCATATTTGACACAGACGCAATAGACGGCAACGCTTCGCCACGGAATCCCATATATGTAATATTTGTTAAATCATCATCAGGCAATTTTGATGTTGCGTGCCGCAATATAGATTGCGATAAATCTTGACGGGTCATTCCGCGTCCATTATCAACAATATTGATTAATGTTCGTCCACCATCAACAACATCTATAACAATCTGGTCTGCCCCCGCATCCAGCGCATTTTCAACCAATTCTTTGACCACACTGGCAGGATTTTCAACAACCTCGCCTGCGGCAATTTGATTCACTAAAAAATCAGGCAAAACCCGAACAGACATATTTTTAATCTTTGAATTTTACTTCAATTATTTCGAATTCTTTTTCACCACTGGGCAATCTAACCGTGCAACAATCCCCGACACAACGTCCAATCAACGCACGCCCCACAGGCGATGTACAAGAAATAATTTGTCGTCCATCAGATTCCACATCCGACAAAATTCGACACTGCATACGATTGCCATCCTCGTCTTCGGCGACAACGCGCGCACCGAACACCACCCTGTCCCCAGACAAATTATCAATATCAATAACATTAGCATTGGCGATAATTTCTTCTATGAATTGAATGCGTTTGTCAATTTGCCGCTGTTTTTCGCGTGCCGCACTGTAATCAGCATTTTCAGACAAATCCCCCAACGACCGCGCCCATTGTACAACACGCAAAATTTCTGGGCGTTGAACCTCTTTCAAATCTTTTAATTCTTTCAGCAGAGAATCAAATCCTGCACGCGAAATCGGTTTTTTTTCCATATCCATACACCATTTGTTTATTAATAATATTTATCAGCCCAAATTATACACTTTCATTTTAATTTTGCAATTATCAAATGAACAAGGTATAATTCCCAGTAATGTACAGGTGAAAATGTTTAAAATAAATATTCTTTTTAGGTTTTTATTACGCCGATTTTTCGGTGGAATTGGCATAGTTCTGCTTGTTGTATGTGGTATTATATATGCCATAACATTCGTAGAACGATTACCATCAAACCCTGATGCCATATCTACTATTGTGGATGCCTGGGTCCGTTTACTGGAATACATCCCCATGTTTTTACCGTTAACTGTGTTTATGGGGACATTGTTGGCGATGTACAATTTAACCAAATCATCCGAAGGAATTATTATATCCAGTGCTGGCATGTCGCCATATCAAATTGCCCGGCCTTTTTTGGTTGGAGCGGCGATTATTGGGATTTTCGCAACAACTGTGATAAACCCATATTTCGTAGACATCAGTTCAAAAAATTTAAATCCTCATGATTTACAACTGGTGGATAACATGATATGGATTCGCGAAGAAACAGATAATAATTTTCTAACCATGGCGGCACAGAACATGGTAAAGCAAGATTCTAACCTTGTGTTTTTCAATGTCAAAATTTTTATCCAAGACAAAGATTTCAAATTATTAAAACGCATTAACGCAGACAGCGTACTGCTATCAAATGTTGGATTATTTGCTGACAAGGCGACTGTATTTGATAACAAGGGTAATATCACAACCAGCGCGTGGAATACATTTACAACATTAACCCCGCAAACTGTATTGGACAGATATTTACAACCGAATCAAATATCATTTTGGGAATTACCAAGGTTTATTCAAAAAATGACGGCGGCAGATGTGCCAATACGCGGACATTTGGTACAATTTTGGACACTGGTATTTTTACCACTGACCATGATTGCAATGGCATCATTGGGCATTGCGTTTTCGCAAACCCGTCAACGGCGAAACTTTAATTTCGGGTTAAAGTTCAGTTTAGGAATCATTACATGTTTTATTATGTATTTTTTGATTAACACATTTAATGCACTGGGGGCAACGGGTGCACTGCCACCGATACTGGCAATCATTGCGCCACCAATTATTATTATTGCCGCCGCGGGGTCATTCATTGAACATTTTGACACGATATAGCCAAAGGGGATGATAATTATGCCATTGAAAAGAAAATCCAAAACAAGAACGATTCTTATTTATGTGGGTTTAATTATCTTGGTCGCGTTTATGGTCATGTATTTTGAACCAACCCAAACATTAATTGAATTGGAATTATATCCATGAATTATATTGATATTTTTTTAGAGGCATTATCCGCAGAAAAAGGCCGCAGTGAAAAGACCTTGTTGGGTTACGAGTGCGATTTGCGCCACGCAGACGAAACATTACCAAACGGATTGATAAACGCCACAGAAAACGAAATTCAATCATATCTGTCTGCATTGCCCGACCGTGCATCCAGCATCGCCCGCAAGGCCAGTGCCCTGCGCGGGTTTTATAAATTTTTAATGTTGGAAAAAATTATAACAATCAATCCAACAAAAAACATTGAATTACCAAAACGGTCGCGTCCGTTACCAAAATTGCTCAGCACAGATGAAATAGATTTATTAATATCATCGGCGGGCGACATAAAAAATTCTGTGCGTCTGCGCGCAATGATTGAATTGCTGTACGCGTCTGGATTGCGCGTTTCAGAATTGTGCGAACTACCATTGACGGGTGTTTTGGGCGACCATTTGTTGATTCATGGCAAAGGTGCCAAAGAACGCATGGTGCCAATGCACGCAGGTGCGATTGCTGCACTGGAAAAATGGCTGGAAATGCGTGGCGATACTGATTCAAAATATGTATTTCCTGGCAACGGCACATCTGGGCATATAACCCGCGATGGATTTTTCAAGATATTAAAAAAGTGTGCAATACTGGCAGGCATTGACCCAACCAGGGTGTCCCCACATGTTTTACGACATTCTTTTGCATCGCATTTGTTATCGCACGGTGCAAATTTGCGTGCAATACAAACAATGCTGGGGCATGAAGACATATCAACCACGCAAATTTATACTCATGTTTTGCCAGAACAATTACGCGAAACGATGGAACACTATCATCCATTGGCCCACAAAACAAAGGAAACAGAACAATGATAACAAAATGCGATCATCCTGGATGTACCAAGGCCGGAACATGTCGCGCGCCAAAAAATCGCGATTTACGCGAATATTGGCATTTTTGTACTGAACATGCTGCCGAATATAACAAAAATTGGAATTATTATGCCGACATGACACCCGAAGAAATCGAGGCAGATTGGGAACGTCAAACATTTGGTGCACCATTAAAAGAAAAAAACAAGGCCAATGCTGACGAGGCCGATTATATAAAATTTTTGAATGATTTTCTAACTGGTCGCAGCGCATTTGATAAAATGCCACCTAAAAGCAAATTGCCCACAGGTATCAGTACCGCATTTAAAACATTGGGATTGCCAATTACCGCCACATGGCGCGAAGTTGGCGCAAAATACCGCGCTTTGGCGAAAAAATATCATCCTGATACTGCTGAAAACAAATCATCTGGGACAACAGAATTTACAAAAATATCCGCCGCATACAATACATTAAAAAAGTATTTTAACAAATAACTTATTCAGTTGCAGCCCCACACCCTTTGTGTTATGCTAATCCCCGAGAGAAAGAAACAAAATAGGAATAAAAATATGTATGACATTATAATATTGGGCTCTGGGCCTGCGGGACTAACTGCTGCAATTTATGCTGCACGCGCAAATAAAAAAACATTAATTATTGCTGGCGACACACTTGGTGGGCAAACTGGTGAAATTGCAAATTTGGAAAATTTTCCTGGATACATGGGGTCCGGGATGGATTGGATTCAATCCACATTGAAACAGGCAACTGGATTCGGCGCAGAAATCGCATACACATCTGCAACAGACATAAAATGGGATAACGATTTTAATTATTCTATTGTTTGCGACAACGGAAAAACATTTAACGCATCTGCTGTTATTATGGCGACTGGCGCGCGCGCCCGGCGGTTGGAAATTGATGGTGCGCGTGAATTGGTTGGCAACGGTGTTTCTTATTGTGCAACTTGCGATGGATTTTTTTATTCCGGCAAAAAAGTTTTAATTATCGGCGGCGGCAACAGCGCATTAAATGACGCCCTATATTTGGCTGATTTAGCGGCCGAGGTTGATATAGTTTATCGTAAACCATCATTCACCCGGGCCGAGGCAATTATCCGCGACCGTGTTGCGGCACGCGAAAACATCAAACCAATTTTTAACACTGAATTAAAATCTATCCGTAAAAAAACAGATTCTGCAACTGGCGAATTGATTGCAACAACAACGAACGGCGATGAAATTGTATGTGATGGAATTTTTGTCGCCATCGGGCACGAGGCCAACACAGATTATCTGGACGAATCCATTAAACGCGATGATGTTGGTCGTATCGAATCAAATGCCCTGCCCCGCGGATTATTTGTTGCAGGCGATGAAAAAAGTGGTATAAAGATGCAGGTGGCAACCGCCGTTGGCAGTGGATGCAGTGCCGCAATGGATGCAATCAGTTATATAAATACCAAAGGGAACTAAAAATGTTGGATATAAAATTTATTCGCGAAAATCCAGACATCGTAAAAAACGCATGTCGTGTTAAAAATTTTCCTGATGTCGTGGATGAATTATTGTCTTTGGATGCACGCGTCCGTGAATTAAAGACAATCACACAAACCAAGACCGCAGAAAAAAATAAAATATCACGCGAAATACCAACGGCAACTGATAAAGCGCCTTTGGTCGCTAAATCCAAGGAAATCAGCGCAGAAATCGCGGCTGATATGGCGGAATTGGCAGACAAAGAAGATAAATTAACTGATTTAATGCACCGCGTTCCACAAATCCCAGATAGCAATGCACCAATCGGCATGGACGATTCTGCAAATGTCGAGGTTCGCCGTGTTGGCACCCCGCGCACATTTGATTTTACACCACGCGCGCAATGGGATTTACTGGATATGAATAATTGGTGGATGCCAGAAAAAATTGCGAACATTTGTGGGTCGCGCGTATACGCGCTGTGCGGCGAATTGGCTGAATTAGAATTGGCTGTGCAGACATATGTTATACAAAAACTGATTAGCAAAGGTTTTAATTATATTGATTGTACATCTATTACAAAACCCCAGACGATATTCAATGCCGGACATTTTATGGGCAGTGATATGTCCATTATGAACAACGATGTTTTCATGTTAACCGACACGGACAGATGCCTGGCAGGAACATCTGAAATTATCATGAATTCTTTGTATACTGATGAAATTTTGCCTGAATCTGTATTGCCGATTAAACTGGCTGGGTTTTCACCATGTTTCCGGCGCGAGGCCGGCGCCGCTGGTCGCGACACACGCGGTCTGGTGCGCGTTCATCAATTCAAAAAGGTCGAACAATTTATTTTCTGCAAACCCGAAGACAGCGACAAAATGCACGATTTGTTGTTAAACAATTTATGCGAAGTTATGGAAGATTTTGAATTACCGTACCGTGTTATTGCAAATTCCACTGGCGACATGGGATTCAACAAGGTCAAAATGAACGATGTCGAAGCATGGATTCCATCTGAAAATGCGTATCGTGAATTGGGTTCGTGTTCATCCATTGGCACATTCCAGGCACGCCGCACCAATACCCGTTTCCGTGAAAACGGCACGAACGATGTAAAATTTGTTGCAACATTAAACAATACTGGAATTGCCCTGCCACGCGCATTGGTACCAATAATCGAAAACCATCAAAACCCAGACGGTTCTGTAAATATTCCAAAAAAATTACAACCATTAATGGGCGGCAGAACCAAAATTGGCGGAAAGCACTAAATTATACCCGCCCAATCGCGCCGTAGCATTGTTCGTAAATTACAAATAAACTTTACACTTATCGGCGAAGGCGGATGGGCGGCAGAACCAAAATTGGTGGCAAACACTAGCATAAAAAAACTCCCGATTGGGAGTTTTTTTTATTATCTGCCTTGCCGTTTATTCTTTTTAAAGAAATCTTTCATTATCGCATCAAATCTTTTATGAAAATCTGGCAAATCTTTTTTTGCCAAATCTTGAATACATGCCTCGGTCTGCACCCGGGTTAAATAATCTAATGAATTTTGAAACCGTTTTGACTCTCCGCACAACCATTTTTCACGGCACATATTATACACTTCTACACCATCAAAAAAATTCATACCGTTGCGTTTTTTGCTATAATAATAATCATCACCGTTCACTGTTATTTTAAACGGACTAACATCAAATACTCGTTTACCGCCACACTCAACAAAAAACACTGTTTCATCACCGCTGATTACAGTATTATCCAGTGCCAGAATATCAAAACATTTTTGAATAATTGGATTACTCGATACCTTGGTTTCTTTTTCACTCATCATTTATCCTTTTTCGTTTTTTCTCTCTGTCGCAAGCAAAGTACCACAATATCCAAAATATTCAATAAAAAAACACCCAAGGTTTTCCTTGGGTGTTTTTTTACATACTCTTGGATGCCATTTTTGACATTGCCAAATTTCTATCTTTTTCTTGTTTTTCTTTTTCTTCCCATGCTTTGACCAACGGTTCTGTTTGCTTGGACGGTTTTTTAATTACAGAAAACCAATTATCCAAAGCCTCTTTGACATCTTGATTTTTCAAATCATATCTTGCATCACGCGCATAATATGCCATCACTTTGTCTGTGGCATCTTTGTATGCAGCCCATACAGACAAATCATTAGGTGTATCTGGCATTACAAAATATACTGTTTTAATATCGCCAATAATATTTGTGTTTGTTTGTGCGCGCAAATTCACCCAATTATCACGCATACTGTCCACAGGGTTAATGCCATTTGGATTCAAACCCTTTAACAAATAAACACCTTGAACATATCTTTTTGCACTGCGAAAAAATTGTTCGATACGATAATTATAGCGGTTTTGAATCAACGCACCCGCTTGCAAGTTATTCACAACTGTAATTTCGTTATTCATTTCTTTCATACCAAACCCCCTTTGTTTGATTTGTTGCTCTTATTATAGACAAATTTATTAAAATGTCAAGAATTATATTGACAGCTATTTTATTTTTTATATAATTTGTTGAAAATACAAAAATATAGTATAATCTATACACTTATTACGAAAAAATAGGAAAACACAGATGAAAATTCGCAATATTGCAATTATTGCACACGTAGACCATGGCAAAACCACCTTGGTTGACAATATGTTGAAACAGGCCGGCACATTCCGCGCCAATGAAAAGGTCGAAGACCGCGTCATGGACAGTGGCGACATTGAACGCGAACGCGGTATTACTATTTCTGCAAAACCAACTTCTATCCAATGGGGCGAATATAAAATTAACATTGTAGACACCCCGGGCCATGCCGATTTCGGTGGCGAGGTTGAACGAATTTTATCCATGGTTGATGGTGTTGTTCTGTTGGTGGACAGTGCCGAAGGCCCCCTGCCCCAAACAAAATTTGTGTTGAGCAAGGCATTAAAACTGGGGCTGCGCCCTATTGTTTGCATCAATAAAATTGACCGTGCTGATGCCCGTCCCGAAGAAGTATTAACAGAAACATTTGATTTGTTTGATAAATTAGGTGCAACGGATGCACAACTGGATTTCCCATATCTGTATGCGGTTGGTCGTGATGGTTGGGCTGTTCGTGATTTAAAAGATATAGACAATCCAAATAAAGATTTAAAACCATTATTCCAATTAATTGTTGATCATGTTCCGGCACCTGATTGCAATGGCGACCGTTGCCAAATTGACGCGCCATTTAAAATGTTGGCAACAACACTCGAGGCCGACCCTTATGTAGGCAGAATTTTAACTGGCAAAATTGAATCTGGCACCGTCCGCGTTGGTCAAAGTGTCAAGGCAATCAACATGGCGGGCGAATTCATTGAAAACGCAAAAATCACAAAAATTATCGAACACCAAGGCGTTAACAAAGTATCGCGTGATTCTGCGTCCGCCGGCGACATTGTGGTTTTGGCTGGATTTTCCAAGGCAACTGTGGCAGACACACTTTGCGACCCGTCTGTTACCGAACCGATTCCAGCATTACCAATCGACCCACCAACGCTGACCATGACATTCTTTGTGAACACATCGCCTCTGGCGGGCAAATCTGGCAAAAAATTAACATCTCGTATGATTGGCGAAAGATTATTCCGCGAAGCCGAAACCAACATCGCGTTAAAGGTCACACAAAGTGCAAACAACGAATCTTTCGAAGTTTCCGGCCGTGGCGAATTACAACTGGGGATTTTGATTGAAACAATGCGCCGCGAAGGATTTGAATTATCTGTATCGCGTCCACGCGTGATTATGCACACTGGCGAAAATGGCGAAAAATTAGAACCAATCGAAGAAGTTGTTATTGATGTGGACGATGAATTCAGTGGCGTTGTTATTGAAAAAATGACCAAGCGCAAGGCCACAATCACAGAGATGAAACCGTCCGGCATTGGTAAAACGCGCATTGTGTTTTCTGCACCATCACGCGGACTGATTGGTTATCTGTCAGAATTCCGCACAGACACACGCGGCACTGGAATTATGAACCGCGTATTTGATAAATATGACGAATACCGCGGTCCAATCACACAATATCGCCCTGGCGTTTTGGTTTCGATGGAGGCAGGACAAACCACAACATACGCCCTGCACAACCTGGAACCACGCGGCGTTTTATTTGTTGGCCCACAAACCGAAGTATATTCTGGCATGATTGTTGGCGAACACAGCAAAGAAAACGATATCGAGGTTAATCCAGTCCGTGGCAAACAATTAACCAATGTGCGTTCGGTGACGGCTGATGAAAAATTATTCTTGGCGCCCCCACGCAAAATATCGTTGGAAGAAGCACTGTCTTATATCCAAGACGATGAATTGGTAGAGGTTACCCCTGCCACAATTCGTCTGCGTAAAAAAGAATTGGACAGTGGCAAACGCAAAAAGGCATATCGATTTGCTGAAAACATTGATTAAAAAACACCGCCCAATCGGGCGGTTTTTTTATAAAACTTGTTTTATTGCATAAAACAAACTATAATTCAAAAAAGGATTTATTATGGCATTACCACAAATTAGTAAACAAAGAAAATTCTTATCTAAACTGTTAACTTTTTGGATTCCAATTAAAAGTTATCGCCGCGCATTTCGTGGCATATTACAATTCGGCATCAAAAACTATTTCAATGTGTTAGCCCAAGACCGAAAAACAAAATTTCCGCACGAATTGGCAATCGGCGCAATTATGAAAAACGAAGGTCCATACCTCAAAGAATGGCTGGATTTCCATATATTGGTTGGCATAACAAAATTTTATTTATATGACAACGATTCTAATGATAACACACGGGAAATTTTGAAACCATATATTGAACGCGGAATTGTCGAATATAATTGGTGGCCGGGTCGCGCAATGCAAATGCCTGCATACATGGACATTTTGAACAAGCATTCCCATGACACGCGTTGGTTGGCACTGATTGACCTGGACGAATTTTTGGTACCAGTGGAAAACGACAGCGTGCCTGAATTTTTACATACCATTCGTGGAAATTGGTCTCAAATGGTTATTACATGGGTTATATACGGTTCATCTGGTCATGTCCATAAACCAGACGGACTGGTTATGGAAAACTTTAAACATCGTGCCGCAAAAACATGGGGTGTAAAATCAATCATCAACCCACGCATGTTGGTTGGATACAGAAACCTGCACGCTAACTTTATCGCAGGATGGACGATTGATTGCAATGGTAAAAAATTGGGTTATATAAACCAATCTAAAAATCCACCACGTTTTAACAAATTGCGTATAAATCATTATTACACAAAATCTTATGACGAATATATCGCCAGATTAAATCGCGGCAGTGCCACAACCGAAAGCACCGCCAGTTATCGCAATGCCGAAAAATTCAAGGCATACGACCGCAACGATGTTTACGATGATGTCATGGACAGGTTTATTGAAAAATTACATGCTATGAATTCTGGGCAATAAATTTACCTATACGGCGCGCATAACGCCACGCATGAAAATCAGGGGTTATATCTAATATTCCCTGATTTTTCATTTCTAAAAATTTCATGGCAATTTTTTGTTTTTCTGCCACATTGTTCATACGCATTGCGCCATGTAAAATTCGTGGCATCACAGACCAGAAAAATCTTTTATACCAAATTCGCATATCACGCCGATTTGCAACATTTCGATATTCGTCAGCAACCCTGGCAAAACCAGATAAAATATTAACAGATGATTGTCCTGCCCCACCATGCAACGCAGATGTTGTATTTACAGTATAAAAATACAGCGGTAATTGTGTAATCACACCATTTGGACGGCGCAATAAAACCTGGGACCAAAACACAGTATCTTCTAGCACGCGCATTGTGGTATCAAATTGCAACCCAGATATTGTTGCGCGCCGATACATACGCATTGTTGTCATGCCTGTTTGCACATACCATGCACTTGCACCTAAATCTTCATTTGTTGCCCGCGTAATTAAATTTTTTACATATTTATATTTAATATTGCTTAAATCAAAATTTGTTTTGAAATATTCTGGCATTTTATCCGCCGGAAATGCGGTGACATCTGGGGATTTATGTGCAACACGGTCATAATCAAATGACACAACATCTGCATTTTCACGCGTTGCCAAACCGTACAAAATTTCCATTGTTTGCGGATGAATACAATCATCACTATCCAAGAACATGATATATTCGCCATTTGCGACATTTAACGCATCATTTCGCGCCGCGGACACGCCAGCATTTTGTTTATGAATAACAATAAAACGATTATCTTGTGCCGCATATTTATCCGCAATCATCCCAGATTTATCTGGGGACCCGTCATCAACTAAAATTGCCTGCCAATCAGTAAATGTTTGCGCCAGTACCGAATCCAAACAGCGCGGCAAATATTTTTCCACACCATACATTGGAATAATAATTGTGATTTTGGGCGACATACGCTTTCTCCTGTTGAAAATCTGTATAAAAACATGTATATTTTAATCAAAGATATAATATATGTCCAATACTAAACGACTTTTTTTACTGGCGGGCTATGATGCAAATGGCGTGATTGATGACGCGTTGGTGTTCTATATAAAAAAACTGGCTGAACTGGGTGATGTTATTTTATGTATGGATTCTAATTGCACACCACACGAATTATCCAAGGTTGCCAAATACACCATTGCGCGAATGGGGGTGCGCCACGGCGAATACGATTTTGGTTCATATAAACGCGCATACGAATATGCCCGCAATAACGACATGTTAAAAAATTATGATTGGGTGTATATGGCAAACGATTCTGTATATGGCCCATTACATGATATGCGCCCTGTGCTGGAAACCATGGAATCATATAACACTGATGCAACGGGCATGACCGAAAGTATTCACACGCGTTATCGCCATATTCAATCTTGGTTTATCGGGATGCGACCATCTGTGTTTTTGACTGATTGGTTTGATGAATTTATAATGTCTGTCAAACAATTACCACACAAATATTTAATTACCGTATTGTATGAAAATAAATTCACCGAAATTTTAGAACAACACGGATTAACATGGCAATGCCCTTTTAAATGCCCTGGGCGCAGTGTTTATAACAACCCCAAAAGATTATTCAAATTGGGGTGCCCATTTATCAAAAAAATGTCATTCACCCGTCATAATGGCGCAATCGGTTATGGATTATATTATGTATTAACACATTGTGCCACCGATGCACACGATGCTGTATTAAGTGGCGCAAATCATGCGTATACAGAAAAATATGTATCTTGGTTATTAACAAAAAATCCAATCACGGCATTTTTACGCGGTGTAAAATACGCAATTCAAAAATTAAGGAATAAATAATATGAAACATTTGAAAAAAATTGCTGCAATAACCATGGCACGCGATGATGAATTTTTCTTATCTCGTTGGATTGCATACTACGGAAAACAACTGGGGACTGAAAATTTATATATCTTGCTGGATGGCACAGACCAGGCAACACCAAAAAACGCCGGTGCGGCACATATAATAAAATTAGAACACACTAATATGTCGCGTGCGGCAGGTGATAAATACAGAATTGGAAAAATATCAAACCTGGCTGCTGAATTATTAAAAACATACGACATTGTAATTGGTTGCGATGCTGATGAATTTTTAATTGTGGACCCTGGCACAAAAAAAACATTGCGCGAATATTTATCAAATAAAAAAATTAAAACATCACTGTCTGGATTGGGACTGGACATTGGTCAAAACTTGAATTGCGAAATTGAATTGGATATGGATGCACCATTTTTGGAACAACGCGAATACGCCTTGCTTTCGACCAGATATACAAAGCCCGTTGTCAAAACAACATCCCACCCATGGGGCAGCGGATTCCACAGTGTACGCGGGAAAAATTTTCACATTGATAAAAATTTATATTTACTGCACTTTGGCGCAATCGATTTAAAAATGTTGGAACGCAAGGCCGCCGCCCGCGGTACTGATTGGTTAAACCACCTGCGCCGGCGCGGAAACGGCACGATTAACACAATCAGCAAATCCAAAATATACAATGAAAAATGGATGCACCGCGCCCGCATTATGCAAACGATATTTCGCCCAATTTACGCTTTGGACAAACCGGGCATGCTGGGATTAAAACGCGTGGTCAAATTGCCAAATCGTTTCAAGAAATCAGGGATTTAATCTGGCGCACTATTTCTGTTTTATTAAACCGTTTTAATTCACGGGTTGATTGGGCTATCATTTTTTTAACATCTGTGGCATTTTCATAAACATTAATCATGTGTTTTGCCAATGCGTTTACATCACCTGGCACAAACAATAATCCGCCTGCCCCATTTAATAAAATCTCACGCGGGCCATATTTACAATTAGATGCAATATTCAACACACCCAAAATTTGAGATTCAACCAACACCAACGCGAACCCTTCGCCATAACTAGATAAAATATTTGCAACAGCATTTTTCATATACGGATATGGATTTTTCTGTGCCCCAATAAATAAAATATTTTTTCGTGATGCCAATGTGTCAGCATGTTTTTCAAAAACTTCTTGTTTATCGCCACCACCAACCAAAACCAGTTTAACAGATTTATGTTTTTTCCAAAATATATCAAACGCATTTAACAATGTTTTAATATCTTTGTCATAACTCATCCGCGCCACAGAACAAAAATATTCACCACGCACAGGACATTTTTCTGTGGATTTTAATTTTATATTTTCTGCCTCTATGGGGTTATATAAACGCACAAATTTATCAGCATATTGCGGATACAATGTTTTTAATTCATTTGCACAATCATCAGTCAAAACAACGACATTATCATAAACATTCAACTGATTTACAAACTTGCGCCTAACAAACACATTTATTGAAGAATGAAACCATGCAATTTTTTTGGGCGCATTTAATTTTTTAAATTCAGCATAAAAACCAAAATCATGATAATCAACAACAGTATCAAAATTTGACAAGTATCGTATTGCCCGTCCCCGCAAACAAAACCGATAAATATCGCGACACGCGTGTTTAATCACGCGCCACAAGAAAAACCGTGGCATACGCGTTCCAAAATATTTTGATGGATATAAAACAATGTGTTTGATATTTGGATGATTGCGAAACCAATCAACCCATTGAGGTTCTGCAATATCAACAAAACTGACAACGGTAATATCAAAATTTTTATCGCGCGATAAATCATCCAATGTGCGAACCAGCACAGATTCGACCCCGCCCAACTGCATATCACGCAAACAAAATGCAACACACTTTTTTTTCATCAATTATTTTCCAATAAAATCCAAAATTTTTGTTGCCAATTTTCTGCGCGATTTTGGCACAGATTCAAACACACCTAAATTATATAAATCTGTAAATTCTTGTTTTGCGATTTTTAATTCTTCGTCTGTTTTTAAATATTTTATTTTACGAAAAGCCCAATTAACAAAAAACCACAAAAAATTTTCGCCCCATAATTTCATCTGGTGCGCAGACGCCTGGTCATGATACAAAACAAAAGCATCTTTGATACCAGCGATTAACGATTGCATAATACGCAACTGCTTTGCCGACAACACAATTCCGCCAAAATTTGGAATATAGTAATACAATGGCAACGGCGCAATCGTGATACGCGGATTACGCAGCATCACACGCGACCACCATGGAAAATCTTCAAATAAAATTCCTTTGATAAAAGGAATATCTGCGATTAAATCACGGCGATACATATTTTTCCAAACCTGGCAATGTTTAATCAGCCATTTGCGATTTTTGCGAAACGCGTTATGCGCACTGTCTGTTGCATATTCATAAACATCAGTAATTGTTTTAGATTTGATTTTTTTAATATTGTATCTTTTTTTAATTCCAAACGGCACAATATTATCTGTATTGATTCCTAATTTATAATACACCATCAGTTGTGGGCGATAAAATCTATCGTATGTAAAAGACACAATATCACTGTTATTTTGTTGCGCCAAAGAATACGCAATTTCCATTGTTTGCGGATGAATAAAATCATCACTGTCCAAAAACATTATATATTCGCCTGCGGCAAATGGCATGCCGGCATTGCGCGCATCTGACAGACCGCCATTTTCTTTATGCACAACAACAAACCGTTTATCGTGCGCCGCATATTCTTCTGCGATTTGCCCAGATTTATCAGGCGACCCATCATCAACCAAAATTGCCTGCCAATCAGTAAATGTTTGTGCCAGCACAGAATCCAAACAGCGCGGCAAATATTTTTCCACACCATACATTGGAATAATGATTGAAATTTTTGGTTTTTTATTTGGCATAGACACCCTCTTTACATTTTATTAATCATAACATCCGCGAACGAACCAGGGACCGGATTGTCTGAACCACGGTATGTTGTTTTTTGGAAAAACGCACCCGATGTTACATCATCAAAAACTTTTTGATTAAATGGTTTATCTTGATATGTCCACCATAACGCATGCGTTGGGTCTTGGGCGACATGAGGCATTTGTGCAAAATATTTTTTTGCACGTTCGTCATTTTCCACCAATGTTTTGAACAACAACTGGTGCATAAAATAATCGAAAGTATGATTTTCGTGCATCCAGTAATCCAAAATCATTGCCCGCCATGCAGCCAATAAAAATGCACCACGGCGCGCGCGTATAAAACAATTTTGGCAGAAACTATACGGACTGCCCCCGATATCATAGTTATTACCAGTTAAATACATAAAATAATCTTGTTGTTCAATCCATTCAGGAATTGGTGCGGTCACAAACCCGGTTGAATCCAGCCAATATCCACCATAGCGATACAACAATTCAACACGACAAATATCTGCGAAATGGGCATGTCCAATTTTACCATCGCGATACTTTTGCACTATTTCCTCTGGCAAAGATATATAATCGAACACAGTTTTTGCATCTAACACAACCAATTCTTGCCGACAATGGCGGCGCACACTGCGGAAACACGCCTTGACCAACGCAGGGGCATTTTCTTCGCCTTGCAACCACAAAGTCCAAATTTTATCATGCGCATCATCAGCGATAACATCCACATCTGGCACAGATTTCACTGCGGGCAAATATCTTTTAAAATATTGTGATACAATTTTTGCGGTCGCGTCCGTTCTAACCTTGCGGCGCGCCACGCGATTAAAGAAATGAAAATTAAACACATGTCCAACCAAAACCAACTTTGACATTGCAAAAAATCGCGCCAGATTCATATTACATCCCTTTATTTATATTTTGTAAATTTGGGCGGTGCAAACACACCGCCCACATAACAATTATTCATCGCTGACTTCGGCGATATCGTCATCATCTGCAGGACCTGTTGTCATTTCTTCGGCGATACCATTTGCACGCGCCATAATTTTATCCAACAATTCTTTCTGCACATCTTCATGTTCTTTTAACCAAGCGCGAACATTGGCCTCGCCCTGACCCATTCGTTCATTGTTATAAGAATAGAAAGAACCGGCCTTTTCAATCAGGTTATATTTAACACCCATATCCAAAATTTCACTGATACGAGAAATGCCTTCGCCATACATAATTTTGAAATCGACAGTACGGAAAGGTGGTGCGACCTTGTTTTTAACGATTTTAACACGCGTTTCATTCCCGACAACATTTTCTTTATCTTTGATTGCGCCAGTACGGCGAATATCCAAACGCACAGACGCATAGAATTTCAACGCATTTCCACCCGATGTTGTTTCTGGATTACCGAACATGACACCGATTTTCATACGAATTTGGTTGATGAAAATCAGCAATGTATTACTGCGCGACACAGACCCTGCCAACTTTTTCAAAGATTGGGACATCAAACGCGCCGTTGTTCCAACAAAAGAATCCCCGATATTGCCTTCTAATTCTGCCTTGGGCACCAATGCCGCCACAGAATCGATAACAACCACATCCACCGCGCCTGATTTTATTAATGTATCTGCGATTTCCAATGCTTGTTCACCTGAATCTGGTTGTGAAATAATTAATTCCGAAACATTGCATCCCAATTTTTTTGCGTATGATGGGTCCAACGCATTTTCTGCATCGATATACGCACATGTGCCGCCTTTCTTTTGTGCTTCGGCCACGGCATGCAACGCCAATGTTGTTTTACCAGAACTTTCTGGGCCAAATATTTCAACGATACGACCGCGCGGATAACCGCCAATCCCCAGCGCAATATCCAACCCCAACGAACCAGATGAAATTGCCTCGATATTTTGTTGAGACCCATCACCCATTTTCATGATGGCCTCTTTACCGAATTGTTTTTGAATTTGCGCCAACGCAGATTCCAACGCAGGATTTTTAGCACTGGTTGCTGCTACATCTTTTTCTTTTTTTGCCATAATATTTCCCCTTTGATTTGTCCCCAAAATCATACTATTAAAAAACATGCTTTGCAAGCCCGTTAAAGAAAAAAATGACTATCGAAATTGGATTATTTTTTGAACCATAAAACACCCAAGGTCAGCAATCCAACAGCGATTGAAACAAACCACACAGACGATGTTGCCCCGGTCAATGCGATACACGCTGCGCCCAAAATTGGGGCGATAACATTTGGCAAATATGCAGTTGTACGAAACACCCCATAAAACCGGTCTTGTTCGTTTTTTTGGGTATTGTCAAAGAATAATAAATCATGCACAGGTTCCATAAACGCCCCAGAAATTTGCCACAAAACAAATATTGCGAGCAATGCCCATCCATGAACAAATGTCGCCAATGTTGCCAAAACCACGAACGAAGACAGCCCGATTGTCATCAACAATTTACTGCCCACGCGGCGCACCACATTACCGATAAACAGGTCAAAAATAATATACGGCAAAATACCCAATGTCAACACCCATCCCAATGTACTGGCGGTAAACCCCTGCTCTATGACTATGATAGGGACATACAAAATTCGCATTGCGTATAACGCGTAATATCCAAAATTAACGACATATGCGCGTGGCATACCGGCATGCCTGAAAAACGCCAATGTATTTATCCACAGTGATTTAATTGTTCTGCGCGGACTGACCTTTTTAATAACCTTGTCTTGCTGAACGATACCGAAACGTTTAAAGAACAACAATCCGCCTGCATAAATCATTGCTGCTGCCAAGAAAGGTATACGATAATTACCGAACATTTCTGCAACATTCAATGCGAACAATGGTGCGATTAAACATCCAATATTTACCCACAAATGATACCGTGCGTTTAATTTGGCCATCCCGATATTTTTTGCAAAATCCGCCATGAATAATGGCAACAAAATTCCAACCACCGTAGTCCCCACCCCAGATGTATAATCCAGCACAACAAATGTTGATGGTTTAACAGAAAAACTCATCATCGCATAACATACGACCACCAACAGAAACGCCAAATACATCAAACGCGCCTTGGAAAACCAGCGCAACAATTCTTTGGAAAACAACCCGACAATCATACAGAATATTGAATACAATGCGACATACACACCGACCACAGACGATGCCAGTTTTTCATCCCCCAACAATTCTGTAAAAATACCCAAAATTACCAAAGAATAAACTGCGTTATACACGCCACCGGCAAATCCAGTAAACAGCCCCAGGTTTGCGAACGAATAACCGGACACATTTGAATTCATAGAAATATATTTATCTTTGGCCAAAAACTTTTCTCCGTTTAACCTATTCATTATATCATATATTTTGCGACAAAACAAACACGACAAAAAACCGCCTGATTTTTATCAGGCGGCATAAAACAGACATACAAATTAATTTTATTGATTTGCAGGTTTTTCTTGTTTTGCTGCATTTTTTCTTTGTTCATATAATGCTTCGAAATCAACGGGTTGCATAACAAATGGCGGGAACCCAGATTCTGCGGTCAAACGCGTTGCCAATGCGCGGACTGATGGGAACAACATATGTGGCACATCAATCAACAAAGTACGGCGTTTGGCTTCTTCGTCTTTTTCTTCTTCCATTTGAACCAATCCGGAATAAGTTGTTTCGATTAAAAATATAGATTTATCATCTTTGTCTAATTTAGAATGCACCTTGGTCAACAAATCAACCATGAACACATTATTTTCTGCGCCCTTGATTTGAATATCGATATTAATTTCGATTTTTGCCTGGCCATTATCTTGGTTAAAGAACAATTCTGGGACATTTGGGCTTTCAAACGATATATCTTTCAAGAATTGTGAAATAATTTTAAATTTAGACATGCGATTGCTCCTTTTTTTTTACTCGCTTTTATGATAATATAACAAATGAAAACCATTTTACAAGTGTAGGGAGATTAAAAAATGTTTATTTCTGGCAAAACGCGTATTTTTGGGGTACTGGGGTCAATTTTTATTGCTTTTTCGTTAACATCTTGCGACATGTCGATATCGACACACACTGGCAATGATGTTGTTGCACCGGCTGAAAATTTAAAACCTGTGCCGTATTCTGCATTACCTGGGTGGGCTGATGATGATGTTCGTTATGCTCTGCAGGCGTTTCGTAATTCATGCAATGCGAAATTGCAATATTCTGGCCGTGTAATTCCAGACCCAGAATTGGTTCGTGAAAAATGTAATTTATTGCCTGGGGCAAATGCAGACACACAAACTGTGCGTAATTGGTTTGAATCGCATTTCCAGGCATACAAAGTATACGATGACAACGGCGGCACACGCGGCACATATACGGGGTATTATTCACCAACAATTCCTGGGTGCAGAACACGCACCGCACAATGCAACGAACCGTTGATGGCGGCGCCATCTAATCCGGCATTATATAAAAATGTTTCCAAACGCCAAATTGTTGAAAACAAAATTGGTAGTGTTTTATATTGGGCAAACATTGTTGATGTGCAAAACATTCAAATCCAAGGCAGTGGTCTGTTGCAATTAGAAGATGGCACATTAGTAAAATTAAATTTTGGCGGCACGAATGACATGCAATTCAAATCTATTGGCGAACAATTACGTGCACGCGGAATTCAACCAGACGGCGGATACAGTGCAGATGCGGTTTGGACACATTTGAAAAAGAACCCTGGCCTGGCACGCGAAGTAATCTATAACAACCCGCGTTATGTATATTTCAAAGAAGCCGAATCGAAAAAAGTTATTGGCAAACTGGGCACACCATTATCAAAAATTCGCAGTATTGCCGTTGACGACAGCATATACACCGTTGGTATGCCTGTATATATAAACACGAATTTATCTGACGGCCGCAAATTCCAAAGATTAATGATTGCCCAAGACACTGGCAGTGCGATTCGTGGTTGGATACGCGCGGACATATTCTTTGGTTCTGGGGACGAAGCATATAAATTTGCGCACGGTCAACATTCGACTGGGGAAATGTATATATTATTGCCACGGGAATATATAAATGTCCAACCCAGATAACCCAGATTTTAATAAGAAATTAGAAACGCGCATTTCGCGACCAACAACCATGGCGGGTGCATTTGGTGGTCTGTTTAACATATTTGGCCACCGTGCATCTGACACAGATTTATTTGAACGATGGGACGAAATCATGGGCAACGACATTGCGAAAATTGCGCGCCCCATTACAATCAAAAAAACCATTGGGAATAAATTCAGCATTGTTATAAAACCGACAAATCCTGCATTAGCATTGGAATTGTCATACAATCGGGATGAAATTTTACGCCGAATAAATAAATATTTTGGATACAGCGCAATATCAAAAATCACTTTCAAGAAATAGTAATCCTTGCCCATATTTTATTATGTCAGCGACAGAATCCATGTTCTGGTCATTCCGCCACACAATCGTCATTCCGGCGCAGAACGGGCCCCGCCACACAATCGTCATTCCGGCGCATGCCGGAATCCAGTTTGCGCAGCAAACTTGCTCACTTTATTACACAAGTCCGCCTGTGGCGGACTGGATACCGCGCGTCCGCGGTATGACGGGCAGTTAAATTGATTTTTCATATTTTAAATACAATCACATCAGCAGTTTAGAACATTTCACAATTACCCCCGCCGCCGCAAAATCGTCATTCCGGCGCAGAACGGGCCCCGCGAAAATTGCAAATTTTCGTGGGTGAATCCCCGGAATCCAGTTTGCGCAGCAAACTTGCTCACTTTATTACACAAGTCCGCCTGTGGCGGACTGGATACCGCGCGTCCGCGGTATGACGATTATACGAAATGGGGGGCGCAGAACATGGAAAACCGCAGGTTGACGGCGGGAAAAATTACCGTTGTGGTACTATGGAAAAACTGCTGGATGCATTGAAATATTTATCGTGTTGACGAATTAGATTATTCAGTTTATTTATACCTTTTTGCAATGTTTTTACACATTCATCAACATCTTTATTTGGCATATCTTTTTTACAATCCTTGTCGGTATCTTTATATTCATAATCTCCACCCCCTGCTGTATAAATTTCCAATATTTCACTGTCTTCCTGCATTGCTTTCTTTAATGCGGATGCGGATGTCTTGCTTTTCTTGGCGATTGCAGACACATATTTCGGCAAATTACCACGCAAACAATCCAACACTGCCTTCTCGTCACCCAAATTACAATTATCAAATTCCGCAGATGCCGTATTGTTATCGCCACTGCCGCCATTGGATGTACCTTGGGAAACCTGTAAATGTGCCTTTAACACTTCTTTTTCCAACATAACCCTGATTTGTTTTATCATTTTTTCCAATGTGGTATATTGTTTGTACATTTGTTGCGCAATCACCGTTGTTTTCAACCCGATAATGGATTTAACCTTGGATTCGTTTTCGCTATAATTCTTGGCATTGTTTTCTTCACCCAAATTATTATCAGCGAATCCCGCATTCCACACATGCGTATCGCACAACGCAAACACAGGGTCGACATATCCAATATCTTTGTCCAAATCATAACACGATGTTTTGCACTTTTCGCTATCAACACCAGGGGCATTTTCACAACATGCGCCATCTTTGTCATTGCTTTTGCCCAGTGCCTTGGATATTGTTGCGGTTTGCAATTTTGTAATTGCCGCATCAATTTCACTATCAAATCCCAATCCGCACATACGCGCAGCATCATTTTTGCACTCATCTTCACTGGTAATATTTTTACATTTATCTTTATGTTTCAAACTGCCTTCGGATTGGGATACCAACATTTCCAACAAATCAACATCAATTCCCGCTTTACCCTTGCCATTGGAACGGCGGCGCTTTATTAAACCCTGGGTCAAATCAGATGCACACCCAACACGCACAGTGCCATTTTCGTTTATATCAGGATTCAACAGGGTATCTGTTAAATTATCATCTGTCGCATCTAAAAATTCATTTACCGAACACACAACTAAATCTTCGGGCGGAATAACCTGACCAGGGGAACACGGCCTGCCGCCGCGCACCCATCCAGAAACCGCCTTGGATTTGCAATCGTTTGTACCGTTCTGGCATACACAAGACCCAGCTATTACTATGCCTTTGTCAGAACCGCTAGCAAGCTTATTATACACAGGCAAACCGTTTTTAAAATCACCACGGCATATATATTTTGCCCAACGATTACATGAACCACTGAAAAACATATAAATATTACCCAAATCAACACCTGCAACCTGGGCTGTATATAATGCCTGCTCTAAACTATCTGCCAATGCATCATACGGTTCAAAAAATTTCTGGGCCAATTCACGGAACTTTTTAACGCGTTTCGGGCCCGAACAATTATCGCCGTTTAATTCATTACAATTTCCATATTTGAATATTTCGCGCATAGTGGTTTTTAAATTAGCCAACGCAGAATCCACACCCTCCATACTGGTTAAAATATCACCACTGATTGTGGCGCGGGAAACAACCTCTGGTTCGACCCCTGCTGCTGCCGCTGCTGCCTGGACAGGGGTTAATCCTGTGCCGGCATCAACAACGGTCGATGAATTTTGCACAACACCCGCCGCCGCAGATTTCGCCGCTGCATCTGCTGCCGCCGCCACCGCATCTGCTGTTGCCTGTTGACTTTCCGTCAATGCGTTTTGCAACGATGCAATTTGTTGACTGTTTTCTTGTTGCATTTGCATCATTTGCTGTTGCATTTGCTGCATCTGTTGTTGCATCATTTGATTGCTCTGTTGTGCCGCACTGGCCGCCGCATTTGCCGCGCTTTCTTGTTTGTTTCTGTCCGCCACAGATGCCGCCACCAACTGTCCCGCCAATGGTTCTGTTAAATCGGCCTCAAACTTTTTGCATGTGCTGTTTGCCCGAATACAACCCACAACAATCGATTGTGCAACACCCGCATCCGCACATCCCCCGCCAGAACATTTTGGTTTGGCACAACGCAAAATTATTGCCTCGCAATTACCGTAATCGGCCTTGGCCTTGGGCTGAGATTTGGCATCGGCCTGGGCGCGCGGATTCAAATCATTATTCCAACGATTTCCCGCGATATTTCCCATTGAACCATTGTATCCAGTTAAATTACTGCCCGCTGTTTGTGATACAGGCGCCGCCCAAACCGCCATGGGCGCAAAAGAAAATACAGCCAATAAAAATTTTGCTATTTTATTCATGCTCTCTCGTTGGATTTATTTTATCATAACCGCAAAAAAAATAAAAGCATAAAATTTATCTAAAACATTTTATGTTATTGTACCGTCATTCCGGCGCAGAACGGGCCCCGCGAAAATTGAAATTTTCGTGGGTGAATCCCCGGAATCCAGTTGGTGCAACGCACCAACTTGCTCACTTATTACACACAAGTCCGCCTATGGCGGGACGGATAAATTTTGACATATTTGCATGGGTCATCGCAATCGCAATCGCGTCAGATTCATCTGGGGTTTTTGGATGCGCCGCCGGCAATAAAATTTTCAACATTTTATAAATTTGTTCTTTGTCCGCATGCCCCGCCCCGGTCAATGCCTTTTTAATAATATTTGGTTCGTATTCAAACACCGGAATATCACAGTTTCCCACCGCAACGATTGCCGCCGCACGGGCATGCCCCAACAACAATGTTGTTTTAGGATTTTTATTAACAAATATAACCTCTATACTGCACGCATCAGGTTTGAATTTTTCACATAAATCTGCAACCCCGCGAAAAATAAATGTCAATCTGTCTGCCAATGGTAATTTTGCGGGCGGCAAAATCACACCACTGGCGATATAATGCCGTGATGGACCATCGGCATCAATAATCGCCCAACCTGTATGCAATAAACCCGGGTCAATTCCAATAATTCTCATGATTTGATTATAGCATATTTGAAAACAAATATCATTCTAAAATAAAAAGAGAACGACACAGATGCGAAGTTATTTGCGAATTAAAAAAATAAATTAGAATGAGATAGATGCGCCGTTGGTGGCGAGTGCAGTGTAGTAAACCTACATAAACGAACCACCAACAAGCAGATGTGCCGTTCACAAATTAAAAATAAAAAGAGAACGACACAAATGCGAAGTTATTTGCGAATTAAAAAATAAATTAGAATGAGATAGATGCGCTGTTGGTGGCGAGTGCAGTGTAGTAAACCTACATAAACGAGCCACCAACAAGCAGATATCCATTATAATTTATTTATGCGGCTGCGGTGAATACCTTCTGCACATCATCATTTGCATCCAGCGCATCCACCAATTTTTCAATTTTGGCGTATGCTTCATCATCTAAATCCATTGGCATATTTGGAATCCATGTTAATTCTGCGGATTCTGGTTCGCCCAATTTATCACTTAATGCCTTTTGAACATTCATAAAGTTATCTGGTTTTGTTGTGATAATAAAACCTTCGGGTGATGATTCCAGATTATCGGCATCAACCTCCATTACTAATTCCATCATTTCGTCTTCGGTTTTGCCAATAGATGCAGGATACATGATTTGACCCGCATGCGTAAACATAAACACAACAGAACCTTCTTCGCCCATATTGCCACCATTTTTTGCAAAGATATTACGAACCTCGGGCACGGTACGGCGTGGATTATCGGTCAACGCCTCGACAATAACGGGGACAGCCCCAGGGCCATAACCTTCGTATCGCACGGCAACAAAATTTTCAGTATTCGCGCCAGATGCCTTGTCGATTGCGCGTTTGATATTATCGTTAGGCATAGAATTTTTGCGCGCTTGCAAAATTGCCAAACGCAAACGCGGATTATTATCTGGGTTTTTATCGCCTAATTTTGCCGCCATCGTTATTTCACGCGCCAACTTGGTAAACAGTCCGCTGCGCGCCGCATCCGCCAAACCTTTTTTGTGTTGGATGTTATGCCATTTACTGTGTCCACTCATATTTGACCTTTTTATTAAATTGGTTTACAATACCCCAAAAGGATAACAAATGATTGGAAAATTGCAAGGAATTGTTGATTATATTGGTGATGGATTTGTAATTTTAATGGCAGGACCTGTTGGATACAAGGTTTATACCCCAGATTACCTGACATTAAAATCAACGGTAAATCTGTGGATTGAAACCGTTGTCCGCGAAGATTCTATTCGTCTGTTTGGATTTCAAACGGTTGCAGGGCAAAATCTGTTTAACGAATTAACGACTGTGTCTGGGGTTGGTCCCAAGGTTGCGCTGTCGATTATGTCATCTATTAAAACAGATACCCTGATTTCTGCGATTGCGACCGGGGACGCAAAAACAATCGCAACCGCCCCAGGTGTCGGCAAAAAAATGGCGGAAAAAATCATTGTTGAATTAAAAAACAAAATGGGCGGCGTATCATTTGATTTTGGTGGCGATACTGGTGGCGCACTACCAGATTTGTTATCTGCATTGGAATCATTGGGTTATCGCAGATTAGATATTATTGACATGGCACAAAAATTGGTTAATCAAAACCCCGGCATGGATGTTGCAAAATTGGTGCCAATGGCATTAAAAGAAATTTCACAAGGTAATTAAAAATGAATAACGATACTATATTTGCGCTCAGTTCTGGGTTTGGAAAATCTGGCGTTGCGGTCATCCGCATATCTGGCGACAACATGAAAAACTTTTTCCAACAAATATCAGGTCATAAAAACGCCGAACCACGTCACGCATATTTTTGCAACCTGCGCGATGACAATGGCGATTTAATTGACCAATGTATTGTGATTTATTTTGCTGCACCCTGCTCTTTTACTGGAACAGACATAATTGAAATTCATGCACATGGTGCATCGGCGGTAATCAACAAAATATTTGAATTTTTATCTGCGCATAATATGCGCATGGCCGCGCCTGGGGAATTTTCACGCCGCGCATTTTTGAACGGTAAAATGGATTTAACAGATGTGGATGGATTAGCGGCACTGTTGGATGCACAAACCGATAAACAGCGTCAATTCGCATTAAAATCTATGATGGGCGGCGACAGCGAAAAATATAATTCTTGGCGCGAACAAATGATTGAAATATCTGCGTATGCTGCTGCGATGCTGGATTATGCACCGGATGATTTACCCGTCAACATCAGCGATAAAATTTTGGCACAAACGCGCAATTTATATAACGATATAAACAATGCATTGGCGCGTTATAATGTATCACGCGCAATTACGCATGGATTTAATATTGTATTGGTTGGTGAAACAAATGTTGGAAAATCATCATTGTTTAACCGATTGATTGGTGCAAATCGCGCCATTGTTTCTAACACACCTGGCACTACGCGCGATGTGATATCTGGGCAAATTGACCTGGACGGATATCTGGTAAATTTATCAGACACCGCAGGATTGCGCGAAACAAATGACGATATTGAACAAATGGGGATTGACCGTACAAAACTGGAAATGGATTCCGCCGATTTGGTTTTGCATGTATTTGCAAACGACATAGATATAAAACCTGATAATAAAACAATTATTGTTATAAATAAATCAGACGAAATAAAATCCAAAAACAATCCAAATGCAATTTATACATCTGCCAAGACCAATGACGGAATTGATAAATTATTGGATAACATTCGTGCAAAAATGCACGCAATATTAGACAACACAGAAAACGCACTTGTCATAAATGCCCGCACATATAAATTGCTGAGTGATACAAAATACGAATTGGAAAACGCAATCGAAAAATTTGATGGCAATTATGATATATTTGCTGAACATGTGCGCAGTGCCGCCGACAACATTGGAAAAATACTTGGCACTATTACAGCCGCCGATGTAATGGACGCAACATTTTCACAACTGTGTCTGGGCAAATAAAAAACCGCCCATTTGGGCGGTGTTTTTATATTTCCGTATATTTTCCGTCCATCAAATTCTGTTTAACAATATGATGTTTGACTTTTTGCGTAGACGTCATTGGCAAATCGTCTGTTGTCATTGCAAAATGTGTCACCCATTTGTATTTGGCAACACGTTTATTTGCCTCTGCGACTTCCTTGGCTAATTTATCAGCCGTCATCCCCTCTTCCACACTAAACACACCGTATGCCACAGTTTTGCCGCCAACAACATGTTCAAACACAGCGACATTTTTGACCCCAGGGATGTCCAGAAACAGCGCTTCTAACTCATCCGGATAAACATTTTTACCACTGTCCAAAACAATCACTTGCTTTTTACGCCCGGCAAAATGCAATTCGCCATTTTTATCACGGAACACCAAATCGCCAGTTTTGAAAAATCCACGTTCGTCAAAACATTCTTTGTTTGCCTCTGGATTATTCATGTATCCGCCAAAAACCTGGTGCCCACGAACCCACAACATACCGATACCACTTTCGTCTACATCGCGAATTTCGCATTCGTTGTTCCCCAGTGGTTTCCCAAATGCAAACGGAATACGTTTTTTTAGCGGCCGCGAACCGCAAAATGGTCCAACGGTTTCGGTCATGCCATAACCTTGAATAAATGCGATACCCAAATTATTATAAAATGTTTCAACCTCGGGCTTGGTTGCTGCACCGCCTGCAATCATTAATTCCACACGACCACCGAATACTGCCTTGACGGTATTTTGAATTTTACGAATCAAAAATCCAAAACCGATTTTCCGCAACCATGTTTGATTTTTTAATACGAACGACACCAACCACCATTTTTTCTGTGATTTAATTTCTTCGATAATTTTTTTGCGAAACAATTCCCACATTTTTGGCACAGATGGAATTACATGAGGTTTGAATTCTTTGAAATCTGCCAATATCAGTTTTGGGTTAATTGACGGCTGCAATAAAATCCCCATTTGAAAATGCAGTGGTGCCAAAAATCCCGCTGCAAAACCAAATATGTGATACAGTGGCAAAAAACCATACAACACGCCGCCTGGGCGGAACCATTCATTAAAATCATCGAACGAATTTGCACACTCTATCAAATTAAAATGTGTGAGTGGCACGATTTTTGGTGTTCCTGTTGACCCTGATGTAAATGACAAAGTCGCGATATCATTTGCATCCAATGGATACGGCATCAAATCATTATCTGTGTCTGTATCAGGTGTCTGGATATCAAAAAATTTAAAACCTGACGGCTCGTAAAAAAATGATTTTTCTGCCACAACAAATTTGCAACATGTCAAATTGGTCATATTATCATATTCCATTGTTGTTAAATTTGTATCCAACAACAACACCTGGCCCCCCAGATACCAAATTGCAAACAATGTTATAATAAATTCAGGAATATTATGTGCCAACACACCAACAACCATTCCTGGCTCTACACCAGCAGACCTTAATGTTGTAGCACGTGCCTTGACCAATTTAGGGAAATCTTGGAATTTAATTTTTTCCCTGACCAGGAAAAGTGTCTCGGGACACTTTTCCATGGTTTGTTCAAAGAACTGATACATGTTCATGCTTACAGACCTCTTTCTTGATATTTTCCATCAATCAAGTACTGACGCACAACATGGTGTTTAACTTTTTGCGTAGATGTTACAGGCAAATCATCAGTCGTCATTGCAAAATGTGTCACCCATTTATATGACGCCACTTTTTTATTTTTTTCTGCAACAGCCGCCGCCAATTTATCCATTGTCATATCTTCGTCAACGCTGAACACGCCATATGCCACAGTTTTACCTTTGACCTCGTGTTCAAAAACGGCGACATTACGCACACCTGGGATTTCGATAAACAAACCTTCCAATTCATCAGGATAAACATTTTTACCAGAATCCAAAACAATCACTTGTTTTTTACGACCTGCGAAATGGAATTCGCCATTTTTATCCATTGATACTAAATCGCCAGTACAAAAGAATCCATTTTTATCAAAGCATTCTTTGTTTGCTGCGTCATTGTTCAAATATCCGCCAAACACTTGGTCGCCTTTTACCCACAACATACCAATACCGTTTTCGTCTTTGTTGCGGATTTCACAACAATTTGTCCCCAACGGTGCACCAAACGCGAATGGGATGCGTTTTTTAACGGGCTTTGAACAACAAATTGGTCCAACAACTTCGGTCATACCATAACCTTGAACAAAACTCATCCCCAGGTTGTTATAGAAATTTTCAACCTCTGGCTTGGTTGCGGCACCGCCTGCCACCAAACAACGCGCACGTCCACCAAACACAGAACGAATTTGATTCAACACTTTATCAACCAATTTACCCAATCCCAACATGCGCAAAGTTTTTTGGTGTTTCATTATAAAAGACACCAACCACCATTTTTTCTTGGCTTTGACATTATCAATAATTTTCTTGCGGAAAATTTCGAACAATTTTGGAACAGCCGGAATAACATGTGGTTGATATTTTGCAAAATCCTGCAAAATTGCATTTGGATTAATTGTTGATTGCAACAAAATTCCCATACCAAAATGCAATGGTGCCAAAAATCCAACTGCAAAACCAAACACATGATACAAAGGCAAGAACGCGTACATAATTTCATTATGACGCAAGAATATACTTAAACTTTCCAAACTTTCGGAACAAGAAACCAAATTTTTATGTGTGAGTGGCACAATTTTTGGTGTTCCTGTTGACCCTGATGTAAATGATAATGTTGCAATATCTTCATCTTTTAATTTGTGCGCTTTTAAATCAGCGCCATCATTTTTATCTTTGGTTTCAATATCAAAAAATTTGAAACCTTTGGCCTTGTAAAAGAAAGATTTTTCAGCCACAACCAATTTGCAATCTGTTAAATTGGTCATGTTATCATATTCTTCGGGTGTTAAATTTGTATCCAACAATAACACTTTGGCACCGACATACCAAATTGCAAACAAAGTGTATACAAATTGTGGCAAATTATGAGACAACAGTCCAACCGTATCCCCAGGTTTTACGCCCGCATCAATCAATGATGCTGCGCGCGCCTTGACATAATTTGGTAAATCTTTAAAAGTTATATTTTCGCGTACCAAGAAAACCAAATCTGGATTTTTCTTGATATTTTCATTTAACAAATCAATCATTGTCATTTTTTTGTCCTTTTATATTATAATAACCATAAATAAATAATTATTCATGCCTATCAGGATATTTACCATCAATCAAATTTTTCCGCACAATATGATGTTTAACCTTTTGCGTTGATGTCATTGGCAAATCTTCTTTGGTCATTGCAAAGTGGGTTACCCATTTATACGATGCAACTTTTTTATTGGCATTAGCCACAGCATCAGCCAATTTATCCATTGTCATTGTATCATCAACACTGAACACACCATACGCCACAGTTTTATCTTTGACCTTATGTTCAAACACGGCAACATTGCGCACGCCTGGGATATCCAGGAACATCGCCTCTAATTCATCTGGATAAACATTTTTCCCAGAATCCAAAACGATTACCTGTTTTTTACGCCCTGCGAAATGCAGTTCGCCATTTTTATCCATGTACACCATGTCGCCAGTATTAAAGAATCCACGGTCATCAAAAACCTCGCTATTTACGGCATCGTTATTCAAATATCCGCCAAACACCTGGTGTCCACGCAACCACAAAACACCAATGCCATTTTCGTCTTGGTCGCGAATTTCGCATTCGTTATTTGTCGTTGGCGCGCCCACAGAAAACGCCATACGCTTTTTGTTTGGTTTTGATATACAAATTGGTCCAACTGTTTCTGTCAGCCCATATCCTTGAATAAATGCCAACCCCAGGTTTTCATAAAAAGTTTCAACCTCTGGCTTGGTTGCGGCACCACCTGCAATCAACAAACGCGCGCGTCCACCAAAAATGTCCAGAATTGGTTCTTGGACCTTGCGCACAAAAAATCCTAATCCCATATCTGTGATGCGTTCACGATTACGTAAAACGAATTCCACGATACGCCATTTTTTTTGCGATTTCAAAGTATCCATAATTTTATTTCTAAACATTTCCCACAACCGTGGCACAGCCGGAATAACATGTGGACGGAATTTTTTGAAATCGTCCAAAATGTATTTCGGGTTCACAGTTGGTTGCAACACGATACCGGCCCCAAAATGCACAGTTGCCAAAATCCCGATAGAAAAACCGAATATATGATATAACGGCAAAAAACCATACATAACATCCCCAGAACCAAAATATTCAGCCATATCTTCCAGAGAATTTGCACACTCAACTAAATTGTAATGTGTTAACGGCACAACCTTTGGGGTACCTGTTGACCCAGATGTAAATGACAAAGTCGCAATATCATTGTCTTTAAATTTATACGGGCGCAGCATTGGATTTGGATTACCGTCTTTGGCGGTAATATCGATAAATTTAAACCTGTCTGTTTTATAGAAAAAAGACGGTTCTGCAAACACATATTTGCATTGTGCAATACCAGCCATATTATCGTATTCAAACGGGGTTAAATTTGTATCCAACATTAACGCACGCGCACCAATATACCATATCGCGAACAATGTTAGCGGAAATTGCGGAATATTATGTGATAACACACCAACAGTATCCCCGGCCACTATGCCGTGTTCCATCAGGGTTATCGCACGCGCCTTGACTTGCTCTAAAAAATTGGAATAAGTTACACCTTCGCGTACCAGAAACAGATTTTCAGGCCATTGCTGAACCGCTGTTTCCAACATACTATTCATGTTCATAGTAAATTTCCTTGTTGTTTTTATATTGGACGGAGTATATTATAGAACTAAAAAACAAGGAAAGCAAACATGAAAATTTTAACTCTCAATATAAATTCTATCCGTGCCCACGCGGCAAGTTTTATTGATATTTTGCGCAACGGCGAATACGATACAATTCTGGTCCAAGAATTAAAGGTTGATAATGCAAACTTTCCGTTTACATTGTTTGATGAATTTGGTTATAACATCAAGATTTTTGGGCAAAAATCTTGGAATGGGGTTGCTGTATTTTCTAAATTTTCTATCGAAGATATCACGCGCGGCATTCCAAATTATGCCGACATAAATTCTCGTGTACTGGAATGTGTAATTGACGGACGAATTCGTATAATAAACACATATATGCCAAATGGCGACACAATAGAATCGCCAAAATTCCAATATAAACTGGAATGGATGCGCGCATTTACCAAACACATTGAACAATATTTAAACTCGCCCGAGGCCGTAATTATCGCTGGTGATTTTAATGTGGCAATTACCGACCGTGATATTTGGAACCCCAAAAATTATATTGGTTCATCTATCTCTGCGCCTGCCGCACGCGAAATTATGCAATCATGGCTGTCAAACGGATGGATGGATGCGTGGCGCGAATTGCACCCAGATACCCAAGATTACACTTGGTATGGTTATCGTGGTGGCGACACTGTTGGGAAAAAGCAAGGTTTGCGCTTGGATTATTTCTTGTGCAACAAAACCGCCGCCAAAATGGTTAAAAAATGCGAGATTGATATATGCCCTCGCAATGCCTCAAAACCCACAGACCATTGTGGATTAATGTTGGAAATTGATTAATCGTCAACGCGCGCTAAATCATCAAAGGTTTTATATTTGTTGTCGCCTGTGGGGAAATATGCGTACGGCGCACGACCATGAACATACATATCAACCAACCCTTTCACCTTGGCAATAGCGGCATCCATCATCTGGGCGACATCGTTTTCATCAATCCAAATCATACGCTCGTCAAAATTTTTTAATTGCATAAACACCATTTTTGGGTTCTGCGATGCATTTGTTGTATGTATATGGAATCCGCCATTTTGCAGCATATACGCCTCTAATGGTAATTGTGGTGCGGTTCCTTGTTGTAATTGGGTTTTTGACGGCGCACCACCTGTTTTTATATCTAACACGCCACCATCCCAAACCCTGTCTGCACGCGCACAAATAACCTGGTTATCAATCACACAACGGCCATTAATTTCAGGCACAGAATTTTTTAACAATTCCGCATTATCGGCAACCAGACGCGCAATTTCAACAAATCGTCTATGCCAAAACTTAAACAACATACCATCTGTGTTTGTTGTGTGTAATGCTTCGCGTGCGGCTCTGTCCATTTCTGCGATTGTTGCAGCGGGCGAAAAATCACGCGCATGTTCAATAACCGCATGCACCAAATTTCCAAAATCGCGCGCATCAGGTGTCATCCACCAATCATCCTGCTTTTTCAAACGCAAAATATGTGCAACATAAAACACATACGGATTATGAATCAGTTTTTCTAATTCTGTTACATACACATTGCCCCACCCTACATTTGGATTTGGTGCAGAATAATCCAACGGATTGGGTTGCACATCATCGTGCGCAGCAACATTGTTTAATATTAATTTTGCAATATCCATATCTATATCGCCACCACGCGCAATCACACGCGATATAAAACGCGATTCTGCTGTTTTTGTGCCCCCAGACACCAAACTGCGCAACCAATAAACATCTGGGCCGCAAGACAGATTTATAAAATCCAACGCCATCAACGACACTTTTCTATCTCTGCTGGGTAAACCGATTTCGCGCGCCACCCGCATTGGCAGCCAGGCATTTTCATAACCTGTGCTGGGAAACATTCCATCATTTAATCCTGTTAAAATTACAACATCTGCTGTTTGCATACGGGATTCGATTGTTCCCAACACGACAATTTTTGCTTTATCATTTGGCACATCGCGCACAGATATTGCATTCAAACAATCTGCGACAAATGCACGCGCTTCGCCCACAGACACACGAATATCATATTTTAATAAATATGTTGCCAACTGTTTTATTGCCAACCAAACCTGTCCGGACACAGGCGAATCTATATCGAATTCAGGTTGCATATAATCTATGTTTTCACTGATAATATTTGCGATTGTCTTGAACAAATCAAAATCATTGCGCGAATAATATGTATCAAACGCAGAATTTTTATTTTCAATCCACGCATCCAACAAATTCAAAATTGCACGTCCAGCATCCGTCCTGGCACCACTGGTTGCACCAGAAAAGTCCGCAACCAATCCTGCATCTAAAAACGCATTGGCGATTCTTTGGTTTCCTGCGGCATCAGGTGTGATAACCATAACTGTTTTATTGTCATGCACGGCGCGTTTGCAAATTTCTGCGACAGCGGCGGCCTCGACACTTTCGGTATCACATTGAATTAAATGACAGTTTTTTAAATTTTTATCCCCTGCGTATGGCGCTGTATCATTTCCAAAAGCATAATTCATAAAATTCATATGCGACAAACCGACATCAATTTTTATAACATCGTCTGGTGTGATACCTAAACGCGATAAAAATTTGTATTCGGCATTATATGGATTTGTATCTAAATCAAAATCATTTACCCTGCCCGCGATTTGACCAGATAAAATTATGCGCCCCTGGGGCAATGCCGCCACCGCCGCCATTAAATCTGCAGTTGCCGGCACAGATGCAGTTGAACCACAAACAATAACAGACGAATATTTTGCAATTTCGTTAATCCACGCACGCACATCTCTATTACGAATAGCGACATCTGTATCACGACCATTTGCCATTGCTGGCAACACACGGGTTAAAATATTCAATAATTCTGCTTTGGATTTAAAATGTTTGGCATACTTTTCATCTATTAAACTTTCCCAATCGATTTTCGCAGAATCCACACCTTCGTTTTCCAAATAATCTTGGCATCGCACAAAATCCCGCGCAATAGGCAATGCCGCAGAAACATTTCCAATATTGGCATCTGCCGACAATAGTTTTGTTAATAAAATTACGCGTTCAAAATTACTAAAAGAATCTTCATATTCTGTTATATCAACATCATCGATTCCTTCGCCCAGTGCCACCAGTTGTGGCAAAATAATTGCCCCACCATTTTTTTCAACAAACATTTTTTCTGCGGCACGCACTGCGCGTCTGCTGGGTAAAAAAATCAAGCAATCTTGCAACGCGACACCTGTATCTTGGACGACAGAATACAATGCGTCCAACATGCGCGCAGGATTTGTTGCACAAAAAATATTTTTATTTGATACCAATGATTTTCCTTAAACTTTCCAGACCTGTTTTCTTTTCAGCAGATGTAAACAACACATCATCAACCATTGCGCCATGATTTTCATGTGATAATTGCATTTGTTTTTCTTCGCGAATTTTTTTATCTTTCTTGGTATAAACGATTTGATATAACACGCCATTTTTATCACAAAATTCCATTAATTCCAAATCAGAATCTTTTGGGCCAACGCGTGAATCTATTAAAATAAACAACCGTTTTAATTGGCTGCGCGACAACAAATATTTTTCCAATCGTTGAACCCATTGTACTGCTGTATCGCGGGACACGCGCGCATAACCATACCCAGGCAAATCAACAATCAATGCACGGTCATCTATATTAAATAAATTTAATTCTTGGGTACGCCCAGGCGTATTAGATGTACGGGCAATTTTTTCCCCAACGATTGCGTTTATCAGTGATGATTTACCGACATTACTGCGCCCAACAAACGCATATTCCGCAAAGTGCGTTTTTGGTAATTTTTCGACACTGGTAAAAGACCCAACAAATTTTATCATTTATGTTCCTTTATTAACCGTTTATACGCTTCTTTTTTAGAAATACCTGCGCGTGCCGCCAATTCAGCCGCCGAAGATTTTGTTGACCCCGCAACAACATCATTAACAATATCGCGAATTTCTGCATCTGTCATTTTTTTATCTGGCGCAGGCGCAACAACAATTACAATTTCGCCACGCGGTGGGTCTATACGCATTAAATCTGCGGGATATCCAATAATAACCTGTTCATGAATTTTTGTGATTTCACGCACGATGGCAATCTGGCGTTCTGGCATAACGCGTGCCATTGCAGAAATTGTTGTCATTATACGATTAGGACTTTCGTAATAAATAATTGTATGACGAATTTTATTATCATCATGCAGTTTTTTTTCATCAACAAACCCACAAAAAGTAAACCTGTCTGTTGGGAACCCAGACAACACCAATGCAGACATCGCCGCCGTTGGCCCCGGCACCATAAACACAGGCACACCTGCGCCCCGTGCTGCGCGAACCAACCGAAACCCAGGGTCGCTAATCCCTGGCATTCCTGCATCTGTAACCACCGCGATTGCTGCGCCATTTTGGATTTTTTCAATCAACCCATCAATAACACGCAATTCATTATGTTCATGATGAGAAACACATTTTGTTTTTATATCAAAATGTGTTGCCAATTTTGCAAAAACGCGGGTGTCTTCGGCAGCCACCAAATCAACATCACGCAAAGTTTCCACGGCGCGTGGCGACATATCTGCCAAATTTCCAATGGGCGTTCCAACGACATACAGTCCTGATTGCATTTTAAATCCTTTTATGTTAGAATAATACAATATAAAATAGGCCTTTTCAATGAATAGATTTTTTTTAACTTTGATTGCAACTTTAATTTTGGCTGGTTGTGCCGGAACATCCAGTAAACGCGATTGGAACGCAGAATATTCAACCGGCCCAACAGGGACCCCCGTTCAAATGCAATACGGGTCATACTATTCTGCGGCGGACACCGCAAACACGACCCATAAAATTGCGGTCTTGTTGCCAATGACTGGCAATGCGGCGGCGGCGGGACAAGAAATACGAAACGCCATAGAATTGGCGTTATTGCAACACACATTAAACCAATTACATGTAAATTTTTATGACACTGCGGCTGACCCTGTGCGCGCAATAAATACGGCATTGGCAACCAACCCAGACATTGTTGTTGGACCTTTGTTTTCAAACGACAGTCAAATGCTGCGTACGACCAAGGACAACAGTTTACCCGCAATATCATTTACATCTGATGCGAACGCGGTTGGCGATGGCGTTATGACAGTTGCGTTGATGCCAACAAACAGTATTGAATTAATTGTGCGCGAAATGTTCTATGACGGAATTCAAAACTTTATTATCATGGCACCAAACACAGAATCCGGTAAAATAATGGCTGGCACGGCGAAACGCGCGGGCGAAATATATGGTCCATCTGTCAATGGAATATTCTTATATAACGAACATGATGGCGAAAATTTAAAAGAAATCGCAATGACGGCATCTATGAATGCGGCACGCACTGCGGCAAACAAACGCGCGCGGGCTGTTTTATCGGATATATTAACCCAAGAAAATCTGTCTGGAATTGAAAAATCTAATATGTATTATCAACTGGATAAAATTTCAAAATCAGACACATTCGGCACATTACCATATTCTGCGGTTTTATTCTTGGGCAATGTTGATGACACAAAAACATTAGGGTCATTCTTGCGTTATTATGGTGCTGATTCTAAATCTGTGAAATTTTATGGGACTGCGATGCTGGACGGCACAAACATTGCATCTGATTACACAATGATTGGGACAAAATATGCGGCATTGCCTGAACAGAATCAAACATTTGTAAATTTATACCAACAAACATACGATGCCACACCATCGCGTTTGGCAACATTTGGATATGATGCAATCAATATCGCAATGGGCACAGTATATTCAACAAAGATTCCTGCGGCATATTTACTGGACCCCAGTGGTTATGCTGGCATGGACGGAATTGTCCGCCTAAAACCCAATGGCGACAGTGAACGCGGTCTGCGCGTATTACAGGTAAACGGTTCTGGCACACCTGTTGTTGTTCGCAATGCACCTGAAAACTTTATAAATCCAATTTATAATATTGAACAACGCCACATTAGTCCGGCCAAAGAAATGTCTTTGCAAACACGTGGAATCAACCCGAATGAATTTATAAAAATCCCGGAAAGGTTTCAAAGCAAATACGCGTCTGAAACATACGGCGTTAACATGACCCAAGAAATTGCGCCAAAACCACAAAATGCAATTACGGTTATTTCATCGCCCGCGAACGAAGACAGTGTTATTGACACAGAATATAAACCTGTAAAATTTGAATCTATTAATAAAACAATAATTGATTCTGTGGAAATCAACGAATAACAAACCGCCCAAACGGGCGGTTTTTTACATACGCTTTATTTATGAGATTTTTTGTATATATCCCATAAATTTTCGAAACTGTCCCTATCAATATTTGGTTTCGGCACAATCGACAAAGAATCCCAATCAACAATACTGACCACATTAAATTTATCATCCAATAATAAATTACTGGCATTCAAATCCAGGTGCGCCAACACCGCGCCCGCCCCCAGTTTCACATTTGTGTTTTTATTTTGCAATCCAGATATAAACCGTTTATATCCCGGAATTTTTTTCACAGGAATATGTTGCATTGCATCGATTGTATCAATTACCTGGGATTTAATTTTATTTTCGTGTTTGATAATTTGTTTTGCATCAAAATCACGCATATCTTTGCCAGGCAATCTATCTGCGACATACATTGGGATATGTTTTGCGACATAAATATCTGGAATTTGGACATTTAATTTTGGGCGAATCCAATCCAGTAAAAATTTATAATCATTTAATTGTTTAACCGACACATCACGAAATATTTTAACATAATACCTGTCGTTAACAACACAGGTCATACGGTTCATACTGACCTGGCGAACAAATTTAATTGTGCGGGCACGCACCCCATAAGTTTTTTTGATAAATCGCGCGATTGGAATACGATATAAAAACACATTGATTTTACCACGCACACGGCGGCGGCGTTCGCGCCCAGGAACGAAACAAGAAATAATATGCCCAATATAAAATGGTAATTTGTACATATTTAACCTTTTGTTCTTTGGGAATAATATCATAAAATAAACGAAATACAAGTTTAATAACAGTTGCAAACCCGATAAAACCAGCTAAGATTATACTGTAACCCATCAAAGGAGCCCCCCACATGTCCCAACAAACACAATCTACAAATTTCCTTGGCAAAATTGTCACTGTCAAAATGGACAGACCACTGGGTACCAAACACCCGAAACACGGATTTATATACCCTGTAAATTATGGATTTATTCCTAACACGATATCTGGTGACGGCGAAGAATTAGACGCGTATGTTATTGGTCCTACTGTTCCATTAGATACATTTACCGGTCGCGTTTACGCAATAATTCACCGCACAGACGATAACGATGATAAATTGGTTGTGGCCCCAGACGGCAAAAATCCAACCGACCAAGACATCGAAGAAAAAACAAAATTCCAAGAACAATGGTTTAAACACATAATCATCCGTCAAAAATAAAATTTCGTTATTTACTTGCGAAAATTTACCACTCTCGATACCATGTCCAATATGCCGAGGAGAAAATAAATGAAAAAAATATTTTTATTTTTAGTTTGTATATTATTTGGCTGCACACCTGTCCCACCACCAGAACCCACGAACCCTGCAGACTATGGTCCGCGCCCCGAAGATTTGGCCAACCAATACGAAGAAAAAATGTTATCCGAAGATAACATAATGTATGTATTAATGTTTTTTAATGATGCCTTCCGTACGCGCGACTATGATTCATTACAAATTTGCATCGGCAACATTGGCGATTACAGCACACCGTATGCTGACGATTTTTCACGCGAAACTTTATCCGATCGTCAAGTGATAGATATTCTCGTCCCCAGAACACTAACTGTCTCGGGCATAGAAAAACGTTGTTTATACACAACCAACTGTGCAGACTACCAGGACACATCTGATGAATGTATTTTGGCACGTCGTTCCATAAAACCCAGCAAAATAAATTATTTTAATTATAAAAAATATATTCATAATCATGCTGGCTTGAAAACCGAAGACGATTTTTTAAATCTGTATAAAATGTATCGTGCATTTCAAGAAAACAATATTTATAACATTTATAGAACTCGCGACCCAGAAATCTCTCTGCGCGGATGTTTCAGTAAACAAGAATTAACACAAGCCGAACAAATCCAATGTGAAAAAGACAACGAACAATTCTTGTATGACATGGCGGCTGGCAAAGCGAAAAAATGTTCTGTCAAATATCCAAAACAATACAGAGCCTGGGAAAAAAAGTCTTTCTATTTCCGCGAGCTGTTTAAATTTGGTGCCAGAAACCTGTGCATACCTGACACAATTTCAAAATATACATTGTGGTAATTTTAAAATGTCCAGTAAAGAATTTTTAGATTTTGTATTAGAACAATTATCCGACCTGCCCGACATAACATATCGGGCAATGATGGGCGAATATATTATTTATTATTGCGGCACGGTTATTGGCGGAATTTATGACAACAGATTTTTGGTAAAACCAACCGCATCTGCACAAAAAATTTTACCAAACGCAAAAATGGAAATTCCATATCCAGGTGGCAAGCCAATGATTATGATACCAGATATAGAAAAACCAGAATTGCTAAAGCAAGTTTTCAACCTGCTTTATACAGAATTACCTAACAAAAAACACTAAAATAAAGGAGATAAATATGGTGACGATAATATTTGTATTGCTCAGATTAACAAAAACTGTGACTTGGTCATGGTGGTGGCTGTTACTTACATTGGCATTGGATGGCGGTTTTATACGCGTATTTTAAATTAATTTTATTTGTTAAAAACCGCCAAATTGGCGGTTTTTTGTTTGACTAATGTATTTCTGGTGGTATATATAATTGGAAAAACAATGAAAAAACCAATAATACAATATCAAGACGTCATTATAAATAAACGCAATATTAATGCGTACAGATCTGGTCGTACCATTATGTTTCGTGGCGATTTTGATTACCAAACCAACACGATTACGATATTTCGGTACCATATAGATGAAAAATTATCTTTAGGCATCAAAGATTATATCAGATATCAAGCATGCGCTGTCCGTAAATACGAAAACAAAACATTGGCGCATGAATTAAAACATTTCCAAAACACAGACTTTGGCGAACAAAATTCTGTGGTAACAAATTATTATGAAATCTGTGGTCTATACACATTTGACGAGGTTTCTGCATTTGCTGCAGAACATATTGCACACACAAAGCACCCAACACATGAACAAGTATGCAATGCTGTAGAACTGGGAATATACGATTTCTTAGATTGCCAATCTGTATATATACCAGAATTTATGCAGAATTTACAAAAACTGTTGTTAATGAAAACTTTGGAAAAAAAAATTGATGCAACTATACACTATATTGAAAGATATGCAAACCCACCAAAGCGTAACTCTCAAACATTCAATACTATTGTTGATGGGTACCTAACCTTTAACAATCAAGGCATACGCAATACCAATAATAGAATTCCACCAGAATTAAAAGAAAGAATCAAAGAATTACAAACCGTCTATGAAAATGCCACTCAAAAAATATTACATAATAAATTAAAAAAATTACAAAGAATAAAATAAACAAAAACCGCACTTTTTAAGTGCGGTGTATCTTTTGGTGGAGTTGTAAATTAGTACGGTTTTTCACATACAAGATTTTATAATTTACAGGGTTTAACAGGGTAAAAATTGCATTTTTAACACCCTTTTATGATGGTAAATCAGATAAATCAGCAGATCTCCCTAAAAAATTAACAGGGAATGAAAATATATTTTTTGTATAAAACAGGCAATATTATAAACTATTTAAATCGTCAACGACTTCTTCAGTTTTTCCGACCTTTTCAAAAATTTCTTTATCTAATTCAGATATAATGTTTTGTATATTAAACTTATCTTTTTCTACAAAATTGTGCATAAAATACAATATAGTTTGCTGACACAACGATTCTAAAATTTTTATTTGGTCAAATAAAAACTTTGGTTCTGTAAATTCGGCATAATCGCTTTTGGCTCTTTTATTAAAACCGCCAACATGTGCTATTGCACTTCGTATACCATATATATCCCGTACAAACTTAGCAATATGCGGATTTTTTAAGATATATACTAAGCGCGTCCTTAATTTAAACGAAATCTCACCTTCCTTACCGTCACCAGCCAATAAACTTTCCAATACAGTCACAAATCCTGTTATCTTATAAAACGCATCGCTGGTGTTACAAGCACGATTAAATGTTATTAATGCCAGTAATAATTCAGATTCTTCTGAAAGTTTTTTACTATCAAATTTTAGTATAAACTCTGCAATCTGTATTGTTTTTGCTAAACTTATAACAACGGGTTCTCTTATTAAATCATATCCAACGTATTGAAGTTTTGGCACAAGACAACCAAAATCTGTATGTTGTATATTTCTATAAGCAGGCTTCGTATTGCCTACATAAGAAATAAAGAATGTCCCCATTTGAAGGTCACTTGATGTATGTAATCTAAAGTAAAGTATCGTATTCACAAATGCACCGAATATAAGGTTTGGATCAATATCATATAGGTCATCAAAACCACCTTTCCCGTTTGGTAGTTTTGTCGCGATAAGGACATATTCAGGAGTTAAGCCTATAACCAAATTTTCTATAGCATACATCTGATAAGCAGTTAAATTATATAAATGGTCTACATATCGTTCTCTAAACACGTCAACAGGTAATACTTTATAACCGTTGAAATCAACGTCTAAAATCTCTTTGTCTGGATTCACGTTATACAAGTAAGCAAAAGCTATTGTATCTTGCGTTAATCTAAGAATTGGTTGTGACTGTGGCATATTTTGCATAAAAAATTCCTTTTTTCGCATTATAAATGTATTTATTGGTATTCCAAGGATAAAATCTTAATTTTATATCTATTTGAAAAAAGTATTTTTTAACTTATAATTTACAAAAAGAGCCTGCGATGGATGATAAAAGTATAGGTTTTGTTAAAACTGAATTAAACGATGCTTTGATCAAATTTTCACAAAGCGGTTATCCGAATGATGTAAAGTTTATTGTTAAAAACTCGATTAAAAATAAAATCAACAAATCCAATGTAGATGTCTTATATTGGTACACTAACATATTAACCTTACTTATTAATCAACAAGACATATTTATTACCAAACTATTTTTGCCGGTATATTCCGAAAACACCAAGGAAAATGAGAGCTGTTTAATCTTTGAATTGTTGGGTGTTTATGAAACACAGCTTGCACGTATATCAGATCAACGGAAAGAATATAGAAACAAATTAAAAACATATAGAAAACTTGAAAAAACATTATTAAAAACAGAACCAAAATTAAAACAGCAAATAAAAGATATTATCGCAAATGATATAGATAGTTATGCATACGTTTTATGGCAGCGTGATTTTAGTAAAAACAATAAACTTTTATTAAAAAATATAAGATCTGATATAGAGCAGTATAAACCATGTGCTTCTGTGTTTTATTCACAAAAGAGAGCAAATATCGCAGAGTCCTATGCCATATCTGTTGGAAAAATCATAGATAAATTTATGAAAGAAAAATTAACAGTTAACGGTAAAATTGTCGAACATTTTTCAATTCTAGCAGAAATAATGAATGAAGCGTGTAAAATATTTGGAATTAAAAATCCTGTTTACGACAAAGAAATTGTTAAAGGAATTTTTTGCAAAATCAGCTACTAATTTGGTAGGATTTTTACATTAATTTTTATTCAAGAATTATACTTTGTTCGAGGCTTTACTTGCCTGTTTTTTATGTTTTTATTTACATTGAACAGGGAGGTATCTATGACTGATTTATCTGTCACAAAAATAAACATAAACCAAATTAAACCATACAAGAATAATCCGAAATTGCATAATAAAAAGCAGGTTTCGCAAATTGTGAACTCAATCAAAGAGTTTGGCTTTGTAAACCCAATTCTTATTGATGAAGATGGCGAAATAATTGCAGGTCATGGGCGCTATATGGCGGCACAAGCCATGAATATGACAAATGTACCTGCAATCGTTTTAAGTCATTTAAGTGATGCACAAAAACGAATGTATCGTATCGCGGACAACAAACTAACAGAACTAGGCAAATGGAGTCCAGAGTTACTTCAAATTGAATTTAAAGAACTATCTGTAATGGATGTTGACCTGGATTTAGAAATTACTGGGTTTGAAACTGAAGAAATAGATCGCTTTGTTCTGGAGAACTTTAAGCAACCAAACCCAAAGGAAGAAGAAATACCAGTTATGACCGAAGTTGATAAAAAGTGTAAAAACGGCGATATATGGCAATTGGGTCGCCATTTATTTGTGTGTGGAGATGCATTAAAGGCAGAAACATATGCGAAATTGATGGGCGAGAAACGTGCAAATATGGTTTTGACCGATCCTCCATTTAATGACGTTGTGGCGAATATTGGTTCCATGGGCAAAATCAAACACGACGAATTTGCTATGGCATCTGGGGAAATGTCAGTGACAGAATTTACAAATTTTTTAGAGACTTTTATGCAACATGCTAAAAACTATTCTGTTGATGGTTCATTACATTATTTGTTTATGGATTGGCGTCATATTCTGGAAATAAGTACCGCTGCATCAAGTGTTTATGATGAAATTAAAAATATATGTGTTTGGGTCAAAAACAACGGCGGAATGGGTAGCCTGTATCGTTCACAGCACGAATTATGTTTTATCTATAAAAACGGAAAAAGTTCGCATACTAACAATATTAATTTAGGTGCTCATGGCAATTACAGGACTAACGTTTGGCAATATGCGGGTGCGAACGGTTCTACCGAAGGACGCGAAAATTTGAAACTACACCCAACAGTTAAACCTGTAATCATGTTGAAAGATGCTATTTTAGATATCACTAAACGGGGTGATATTGTATTGGATTGTTTCTTGGGTTCTGGTTCAACTTTAATGGCCTGTGAACAAACTGGTCGCACATGTTACGGTATAGAATTAGAACCAAAATATTGTGATGTGGTCATTAAACGCTATGAACAATTGACTGGTGATAAAGCAATAAAAATAGGAGGCGTAGATGACTAAGAATTTTGTTGGGCATCCAATGCCACCGATTGAACACAGGTTTAAAAAGGGACAATCTGGTAACCCCAACGGACGTCCAAAAGGTGCTAAAAATGTATACAAAATTTTGGATGATATTTTAAGCAAACGTGTTCAATTGGTGCAAGACGGTCGAAACATAAAATTGGACAGGCGAACAATCATATTGTTGCAAGCTGTTCAATCTGCAATGAAAGGCAACAATAAATCTATTCAGACTTTGTTGCCACATATGTTAGCAGTAGATGAACGCAAAGAAGCAATTCGTAACACACATGAAATGTTAACAACAGATGATGCTGCCATAATTGAACAATTTTTAAAGGATAACCAATATGATGAACAAAGTAATTAAATCGATATTACGCAAAGATTTTAAATCTTTCGTAATCAAATGTTTTAACGAATGCTCTGGTATGAACGAATATAACGACAATTGGCATATCAGCGTAATTTGCAATGAAATCAATGACATGATTGATGGCAAAAATAGAAATCTGATATTAAATGTTCCTCCACGACATATGAAGTCCATTATATGTTCGGTGGCATTGCCTGCATTTATTTTGGGACACAATCCAAAAGCTAATGTAATGTGTGTTAGTTACTCAGATGAATTGGCAAGCAAGCTTGCTAATGATTGTCGAAATATAATGATGTCTGATTGGTATCAAGAGATATTTCCACGAACAAAATTACAACAAACACGACGTAGCATAAATGATTTTACTACCACATTGGGTGGCGGACGTTTTGCAACATCTGTTGGCGGAACAATAACAGGTCGTGGTGCAGAATGGATTATTATTGATGACCCACTAAAACCAAATGATGCTTTGTCAGACGTTCAACGTGAAAAAGTAAACGACTGGTTTGGAACCACTGTATATTCTCGATTGAATGATAAAGCAACTGGGAGAATTCTTGTGATAATGCAACGGTTACATCAAAATGATTTAACTGGATTTTTATTGGAATCCGGTCAATTCAAGCATGTGAAATTACAGGCAATTGCCACACATGATGAGCGATGGGAAATAATCAGTCACATAACAGGTAAAACCAGTATAATTGAACGAAAATGTGGTGATTTATTACATCCATCGCGTGAAAACGAACAAGTTATGAATGAAATAAAAAACAAACTTGGTTCATTTGCGTTTTCTGGTCAATATCAACAAGAACCAGTCCCAGTTGAAGGTGGCTTAGTCAAAGAATCATGGTTGCATTATTATCCGAGTTATGACTGTTTCAAAAACGAGCATCAATTTAGGGTTTTTATAAGTTGGGATACTGCAGCAAAAACAGGTTTAAATAACGCGTATTCTGCTGCATGTGTTATATTGATGAGTATTTATAATGGCAAGCCTAAGTATTATTTGATTCGGGTGGTTCGTGGAAAATGGGAAATGCCTGATTTAATCAGGCAAGTCATAGATCTGTACAATACCATAAAATACGATGGTAGAGCCGGAGGACAAACTACGCTTCTTATTGAAGACCAATCTAGTGGTGAGCAACTTATTCAAATACTGAATCATGAAACAGATAGTCATGGACTTAATTTTAATATAGAATCCATAAAGCCCCAATCTGATAAAATTTCTCGTCTTGGTGGGGTCAGTGCATATATTGAAAATGGTGATATTCTGTTTCCACAATTTGAAACAGATTGGTGGAGCGATTTTAAATCAGAGCTTTTAAATTTTCCTGGTTGTAAATATAAAGACCAAGTCGATGCACTTACACAGGCAATATCTTATGGACAAAGTTTGCTCGATTAATAATCACCTTTTTCAAACTTGTCGATAATTGCTAACAAATCATCTGGAACGTATTTGCGGGCGGTTTCTATCATTTTTTTCGGAATGCCATAGTAAGCCCCCGCAACCGATCCAGTGATTGCGCCGATGGTATCACTATCACCACCAATAGATATAGCATTGCGAATTGCATCTTCAAACGATGTTGATTCTGTGAAACATTGTAAAGCCTGTGGAACGCTGCCTTGACAAGAACCGTCCCAACTATAATTTTCTTGAAGTTCAGTGACAGACAAACACCAATCGTAATAATTATCAGTTATATATTTGGCAATTTCATTTTTATCTTTACCCATACGCGCCAGATAAACGCACACCGCTGTTGCTTCGGCACCTTTGATACCTTCTATATGATCGTGACTCACCGATGTCACCATATAGGACAGACGTTTTACTTCTGTGATACTGTTTCCAACCCAACTGACCGCAGATATACGCATAGCTGCACCATTGCCCCAACTATCATACGGTTCGTTATCATCACTAGACAACCAACGCGCGAACCGAAAACCGTATCCCATATTTGGATATTTGCGACCAATTTCCCGCATAGATTGAATTGCGTGTTTTTGTAAATCGCCACCATCACGTTTCCATTTCATTAAAGCATCGGCAACAGCAATCGTCATACAAGAATCATCTGTTATAAATCCGCGTTCTGTAAATAATGGAAAATCTTTGGTTTTGATATTATCAAATTCATATATTGATCCAACTATGTCGCCAATAATTGCACCCCAAAGCATACTGAATCCTTTATATGCAAACCCTGTTGTTTAATTCATCTATAAATCCAGATATAGCCCGTTTGCATTTTTCTGACATATCTTGTTTGTAAGTATAATATAAAAATACAGGATGGCTAATTTCTTTTCTATTATAAATTTTTGTATTTGCACAAATGCGGCGGTGCATATCATATTTGTCTGTGGCAAGACCAATCACATCGTTGCTGAAATGGTCGTACCATAAAATACTACCTTTGTCAGTTTTAGCACATTCTGGCAGATCTTGAAATGTTGATAATTCTGTTTTTGGTTCTTCTGGTTGATTTACGATGCTTTGTTCATTAGCAATTTGACAGGCACACAACAATAAACATAATAATAACTTTTTCATCTATAACACCTCTTGTAGAAATTGATGTAGTTCTTTAATTTTGTGATTCTTGAATCTGGCACGACTTTTATAAAACAATTTATATTCTTTTAATTTTGGAACTTCGCGTATCCAATGCGAATAGTAATATCCAAACACAGGGATGTTTTTATACATAAATTTACTTAATAATTTCTTGTTTTCTGATAAAGCGTTTTTTGCATAATCTGTCCATTGATTATAATTTGGTATCAAAGACATATCGCGTGTATGATATGGATAATATTCTAAAACCAAGACATCAGATAGTTTTAAATTTACTTGCTTAAACACATTAAAGAAATCATCCCACCAATCGTTATATCTGCACCCAACATCGAGAGATAAACCTGCATCTTTATATTCGCCTTTTAAATACATTGTATAATCGGGTAGCCTTTCATACTTTATTGGGTCATCACCAGGATTACATAGCAAAATTACCAGCTTTGGATTGCGTTCATTACCATATCGTTTAACAGGTAAAATATACGGATTCCTTTGCATGTTAATCCCCGAATAAATGTTGACCGCCAATTAAGAATCGGCGGCCGGGGAGTTCTCAAATCAGATTGTGATTGATTCCGTGGCTTTCGGGTTGCCCCTATTGTATGGCACACGACTCCCCGACCATAACGTCAGGGACATAACGGTGCAAAAAGCACCGAAACATCTTAGATAACGATGCTTTCGCACCGCACAATCTGGGCTTGAGATAGCCCCGAACCCAACTCTCATTGGATTCATCAAAAACATAGCTTAAAATAAAGGAATAATCAAGTTATTAAAGCATAAAAGTTTATTCTGTAATAGTGCCGTTTTTAATATGCCACAATTTTTTGTGTTTCTTGCAAAATTTAATAACTTTTGCTGCCTGATCATTATAAAACTGTTTGTGAGTTTTAAATGCAGATATTTCCTTGTTATAATTAGTTCTGCCAAATATAATTTTATCCGCAAATTTTAATACATTTAAAATTTCATCTAGGTTTTGTTCTATTAAATTTGGGGTTGGATATGGTTCTATACTAACCCATGTTTTAAACCCTTGATCGTGTAAATACTTCAAAGCTTCAATTCTTTTCTTGTATGGTGCAGAACCTGGTTCTATTTTTTTACGATAGTTTTCATCTAACGAAACTAACGTGATGCCGTATTCATTGTCTTTCGATAATTGCGCTAATTCTTTTGGCAAAGTTCCCTTAGTTAAAACGGTACATTTTATACCGGCTTCATTTAATTTTTTTATTGATGCTAAGCTCATCTTTTTTATTTCATCATAACCATACATAAAGGGATCTGTCGTGAAACATAACTGAACTGATTTTATTTTTGATTTTAATTTCGGAATTTCTGCATCAAGTAGTTCAAGTGTATTGGACACCAATTTTGGACTAATCCATTCTTGATAATCTTTAACTGTCCCGAAACGTTTAGCCATGAGAAAAGCATAACAAGGATATAAACAACCATGGGAACAACCAACGACATGATTCATGGTATAATCACCATACTCTACACCTGTTTTGTAAAGCATGGATTTCCTTTCAATATATCCTAAAACTTTTTTCATTTCCCCACCCAAAAAACTTCTATTTTAGGTTGTTTGTTTATATAATCGCTGTAATCTACAGGAAACGCCTTCCTTTTACGTTCGTACCCAGTTAACGACTTTACAGATATTTTACCTTCTTCTTCTAAAGACTTCAATATTTTTCGTATATCCTTTGGTAATAATCCACATACAATTCCGCCCAAATATATTTGACGATTATTTAAAACTTGATTTTGTTTTAACCCATTTTCAAATCTGAAGTGTTCTGGTTCAGATATAATATTATAAAATAAACTTGGTTGTTTCATTTGATCCATGATCTCAAGAAATTTTTGTGCGCCTAGTACATTTTTTGAAATATAGAATAATGCATAATGAGAATTGCTTGTTTCGTTATCTAATATTTTATAATAAACAAAATGAGTATTAGATTTTTCTTTTAATGCGTCAGCAACAACATTGGTGAACTCCCTATATGTTTTAAGATTTTTTACGCTGCTTTCGGATATGTCGATATCTTTTAAAAATTCCGCGATGGGTTTTAATTGTTCAGAATTTTCTTCTTTGCGTAAAAATCTATAAATATGATAAACAGGAATAAAAATTAAAATATCTGTATTGTTTTTGCCGAATAAATATGAATCGTATGTGGTTTTATCAAGTTGCGTATATCCAAAAGGGTCTATAAAATAAAGCGCATGTCCCATCAAGCCATTAGCGGTATTCGATATAAATTTATTAGCATCATCACTAGAAAAATTAATATATTCTGCCGATGATACATTTTCTTTTAATTTTGCAAAACGGTTAATATCCAATTCGTTTAAAAACAAATGTGGAATTTTCCCATTGCTAATGAAAACAGGATACAATTCATCAAAAACACTTTTTGCAATGGATGCGCTACCTTCTGTACCTTTATCATCTTTTCCCATGCCAGCAAAAGGATCTATAACAGATATATGCTGATATGGGACATTGGGTAAAGCCATTATAGACAAATATGCTTTCAAATATTTTTTGTAAATTTCTAATTTTATTTTACTGTGTTCCGTAATTATATTTCTAGTATCCATATTATTATCTCCGTTTCTCTTTTTTAATATTAATTGATACGAGATACAAATTTGCCTATAAATTCGGAATTATTATCATCAACGCGAATTGGTGTGTTGTCTGGGTCACTAACATTGTCCGATAATAACAATCCATAAGGGCCATCTACTGAATCAACCCATTTTATTCGTTTTATTTTTGCGCCGTCATCAACTCTCCATAAAACAATTGAATTATTTTCTGGTTTTTCAAATGTCTTGCGAAATAATAACATATCACCATCGCAAAATGTTGGTTCCATAGATGTGCCGGACACTTGCACTATTATCAAATCTTCTGGCTTATAAGACGCATCTTTTTTATTTAGTTCATATGTGGAAACGTTTTCGGATAAAAACACATCGTTGGGACCCGCTTTTGCAATAATTCGCGGTACAATTATTGTTTCAACACCATTGACTTGCAACCCATCATAATCAACCAGTTTATAAGTTTTGTTTTGAGTTTTATGAACAAGCCCTCTATCGATTAGTCTGCGCAGATGGTACGCTACAACAGGTTTGTGTTTTTTTTCTAACTTATCTTGTATTCCGGTAAGTGTTAACTCACCCTCGGTTCGCAAAAGTGCGATAATCTCGTTTTTCATTTTTATCCCCTGTTTATATATGTGCATTATAACATTAATTTATCAAAAACAAAAGCGATATTTTATAAAAACATTATATTTTTATAAAAAATAATACAAAAACTTATTATTTTTGACAAAAAGTTCTTGATTTTTTACATAACATAATATATAATGGTACTTGTTCTTGGGACAATAATCACAAGAACAAAAAACTCTCTAAATTCCGGACGAAAATAGAGAGTGCATTTTAGAAATCACTATAAAAACAGTGACCCTTACCTGTCTCTGAGTTTATCACTTCCGTTTTCGGTTGTAAAGTGGTTTCTATTTTACGAACTGAGAGCCAACCAGGGTACAGGCAATAAAGGAGGTGAGCAATATGGTTAGATGTCGCAGAACGACAAATCTTGAAGTTCATCACATCAGAATCGACGGTGGAAATGGCTTAGACAACGCAAAAGTGTTGTGTCAAAAATGTCATGCAGAAACAGCATCATATGGCGATACAAATCACAAAAGCCCACCAGCATTTAGTGATGATATAAAACAAAAGGCGTTAAAACGCTCAGGAAATCAGTGCGAATGCACGAGAGGATACCCGTGTTGTTTATAACGGTTTAGTGTTTTTGAATGAGCGGCTCCGGACGCTCTTTTTTTTTTACAAATTTATAAAGATTGCTTTTTCCATAATGCCACTATTTGGGTAAGCTTGTGTTGAATTCTGCGAAGCAACCATGCCTGCCGGCAGGTTAAACGATCGTTATTTGTTCTGCGAATTGCGGCTTCAAGTTCGCGTAATGAACGGCTGGCGGCAAAATAGAGCATTATAAAATCCATACGATGATTTGGCTTAATATCATCAAAATGTTTGTATTTCATGGCGACTCCTTTTAGGTTGTCGCATTTGGCATTACTTACCGGCAAAAGTCCAGTCGTTTTATTTTCTTTATTAACTTGACTTCTGGGGCTTTCAGAGCGGTAATTGCATGACATTAAAAGGAGTCAACATGTCGTGCAAAATTGATATGCCACAAAGTTTTGATGAACTGAAACGCCTGTCGTTTACAGAACGTGGGCGATTGTGGGCAAAATACTGTTCATATCCGTTCAAACGGCAGAATTTTGCCTTGTGGTATTACATTCAATGTGACCGATTAAAACTACGGATAGAACCAAAATATATGGTAAAAATTCGAAAATATAAAGATACCCCAGATGCTTGTTTGGATAAGGTGCATAAAAACAAATACAATTTAACCATCGGTAGCACCATAACCAAGACATTTCGTGGCATTAAACACAATGTTGTCGTTACAGACGACGGGTTCGCATATAACGATAAAACATACCAAACTTTATCAGCAGTTGCATTGGATATTACGGGCATAAAGGTGTCTGGTCCGGACTTCTTTGGAATAGCAAAAAGGAACAAACATGACGGTAAATAGATGCGCCATATATGTTCGTAAATCAACAGAACATGGATTGGATATGGAATTTAATTCCCTGCAAAACCAGGAAGAGTCGTGCAAAGCATATATTGCCTCACAATCATTTAATGGTTGGCAATATTATAAAACATACAGTGATGCTGCGATATCTGGTGGGACGATGGAACGACCCGCATTAAAACAGATGTTGGATGATATGGCGCATGGCTTGGTGAATACTGTGGTGGTATATAAGGTTGACCGATTATCGCGTTCAATTCTGGACTTTCATAATATGATGAAGTACTTTGAAAAATATAACGCGAATTTTGTATCAATCACACAGTCGTTTGATACATCAAATTCTATGGGCAAATTAACATTAAATATGTTGCTATCGTTTGCCCAGTTTGAACGCGAAGTTGCCAGCGAACGTGTGCGGGATAAAATACGTGCATCAAAAGCCAAAGGCATTTGGGTTGGTGGTAACCCGCGACTTGGTTATGACATTATAAATAAGAAGTTAATAGTAAATCCGACCGAAGCAGAACAGGTAAAAACACTATTTGAAAAATACATTGAATTACAATCTGTGGTTGAATTAGTCCGCTTTGCTCGTGTACAAAAAATTCATAATAAACAATGGGTAACCAAGAAAGGTGTTGTGCGCGGCGGTGCAGAATTTTATCAACAAACTATGCACAATCTATTGCGTGATGAAGTATATATTGGGAACATGGTTTGTAAATCTGGTGGAACATCTGTGCCTGGTGAACACGAATCAATCATTGATAAAGATTTATTCAATCGCGTTCAAATGGCGCTCGCCAGAAATGGTAATAACAAAGGTAATCGTTATGCCGGTTCACCAAATTTACTGACTGGAAAATTATTTGATATAGATGGTACTAAATTCACAAATCAACAAACACGAAAATCTGGACAACCTATAAAATATTACTATTCAAAACCTGGTTTTTATATTCCGTCACTTAGTGTTGATGAAATTGCAATGAATACCATCATCGATTTTTTGAATTCTGACATGCAAAAATTACCACCGGATATAACATTGATGTTAAAACGTGTAAATGTACAAAGTTTGCCGTATACGCAGAAACGAGAATTTATAAAAACAATTGTTGATAAAGTAGTTTATTCCGACAACAAACTGACGTTTTATTTGAAATTAAATAATGATTTGAAACAATTTATGTGTGACGATTTTATAAATGAATCAGCCAAACAACTGAACTACATTGTGAATGGAAACACCATAATAATTGAACAACCTTTTATTCTTAGTAAATACAACAAAAGCAATGAATATAACTGTGGCAAATCTGGTGCTATCAGTATTACCGATAATAATCATTTAATTGTTCGTGCGTTTGCACGTGCATTTAAATATCGCGAATTATACGAACAAAATGGAGATTATAAATCAATCGCCAAATCTGAAAATGTATCCGAAAGCAGTATTTATCGTCATTTAAAATTATCGTATATGAACCCAAACACCATCAACGAAATAATGTCTGGTAGACTGCAGTGCAGTGTTGATAAATTATTCAATATGACTTGAATATAATCCTTTTGGACTTATATTATCAGCACGAGGACGTGTATATGAATGATTTACAGAAACAGATTTTGAACAATTTTGAAAACGATATCAGAGACCATATTCTCGCAAATCTTGATGTTAAATATTTGAAAGAAACATATGACATATCATTGAACCCAAAGTTAGATTTAACCCAAATCAATAACCTTGGGTTGTTCTCATTGTATTATTTTTTTAGACGACGTTTTCCAACAGGAACAAAACGAGTTTTACACTCAAAATCGTTGTTAAAAAATCCTTTGTTTAAAACATACAGAAAACAAATCAATAAAATTACAGCCGCGTTAAATACTGGTCAAAGCATCAGAGAATATCTGCCTGATGATATTGGGAACATGAATCGATGTGACCCGATCGGAGACAAAATAGATGGCTTATTGGTTGGTTGGGGAATAGCTCATTTACACCTGTTTACCAGAAAAGAGCGAAAACAGTTACTAGCCGAACACAAAAATGACGATAAATATCTACTTTACATTATTTCAGATTCAAGTTGTGTATTTTTTATAGACATAAAAGATCATATGCATTTTGTAGATACAGATTTATTAAATATTATAAATGAAGAAATAACAGGTGATGAATTAAAAGGTTTTTGCAATATACAACAAATTGTTACACCTACAAATCTTGACAGGTCAGATTTAAAAAAACTGCGAAAACATGGAATTGGATATCTGGTAAAACTTAATGAAAAAGGCGACACTTTCTTAAGTGGTTTAAATAAAGCGAACGCAACGATTACTTATGATCAAATTTTACACCAATTATCAGGTTTTGCAAAATGGCTTGCAGACAACAATGAAACCTTTAAAAAAGATTTAATTAAACACAATCGATATAAAGATCAAATTGATTTGCATTTAGGATTTGGTCAGGGTAGGAAATTTGGAAAATATATCCTTCCAGACGTCTTTATGTATGATAAAAATTCTGACACAATTATCACGATACCAGACAACAAACCAATTGAAATGGTAATCAATATTTTAAAAAGCAATAATATGATTTAATAATTGATCGAATCTCCAGTTAAAAAATCGGCATTGTATGTAATTTTGGAAAAACAGGGTGTTTTGGCATGGGACATATACATACAAGATATTATCACCCCAAAACATCCTAAAACCATGCCGGAAATCAGCCATATTTGAACAAAGAAAAAACCGACCATACTTGGTCGGCATTTCTTGGTGGGAGTGGGTGGAGTCGAACCACCTCAGTCATAAGACAACAGATTTACAGTCTGCCCCGGCTCTCCGACTCCGGCGCACGCCCGAAACTAAAACTCTAGTATTCTTGTCCGCCTCCGCCAAAGGCTACGGCGAGACACTGAATTTTCAATCCTCGCTGTCGCATCGGTGAAAATTCATGGTGCGGGCAGCGGGACTCGAACCCGCATATCAAGCTTGGAAGGCTTGCGTACTAGCCCTTGTACTATGCCCGCAATGCGTTCAAAGCCAAACCATTATACCCGAAAAATTCCCATATGCAAGTATTTATTTTTCTCGTTATTCCTCGGGTTATGTCAATGTTCCTACTATACAAATAATAAAAAAACGACACAATCATTTTTTTATTTTTATCGGTGGAAAACATGTAAGCCCATCACTTTTACAACAATTAAATCCTTGTTTGCCTAAATCTGTATATTTTTCGCCCGCACAACAACCATTTTTATCAGGTTGTCCACCATCATCGCATGTATCCACAGTTTTTTTGGCGGCATTTTTATTTGCCATTGGCGGGAAACAACGCGTTCCATCATCTGTACAACAATTAAACCCCTGGGACCCCATATTGGTATATTTTTCCCCAGGACAACATCCATTTGCATCTGGGGTATCACACCAAGACACCCCGCCCGTTTCAACCGCCGCCACCGCACCAGAATTTATTGGTTTTGGCTTTGCCAAACCGCGTCCACGACCTGCGGCCTTTTGCATACATTTGGCACGATAATCAGATTTTACCCGATATAACTGTTCAATATCAGCATCCGCTGGTTCGGTCAAAGCACTCAACCTGTCCATTTCTTTTTTTATATCGGCACAATTCATGCGTTTTGCCACACCACGACCATCGGCATCGCCTGAATCTGGCGCAACATCTGTATCATCCGCGCCATCATCATTATCATTGGCAACATCGGCGATATCATTATCATCTGTGGCATTATCATTTTCATCCACATCATTACCTGTTTCGTCATTCAATGATTCTTCGTTTATTTCGTCTGTTTCATATTCTTCTTCGACCAACGCATCGTCATTATCAGCACGCGCCACCGCAATCGACACCATCGGCACCAGTGCACATAACGACAAAGCCAATATAACTTTTCTCATATTTTCACCTTATTCGTTAATGATTTTTTCAACCTGAATGATAAAATCAATCGCAGGGTTTGTCATTTTTTTAACTTTGTTAAACACTTCTTGGGCATCTTGTTGCATTTTCAACCGTTTGTATGTTTCGACAACTTCGATTGTTTCATCTTCATCAAATTGTTCATCGCTGATACCGCGTGCAATTTCCAATTCTTTGCGCGCCAAATCTGTATTCATTTGCACATTTTCTGGGCATCCACGTTCCGCCATCAGCGCGTATGCCTTGGCACGGTCAATACGCTCATCCTTGGACATCCCAGAATCATTGTAATTCAAACCATATTTGTTTATTAAACTTTGTTCAATTTGTTCACATGCCCTGGAATCATTAGAAACATTCCCATTATAATCCGGACATGCAACCTCTAAAATTGCGATTTTATTGCTGAGTTCTTGTTTGTATTTTTCGCGATTTTCATCACAACCATATGTTACTAATTTTTTGTATATTTCCATATCATTATGAACCCAATCACAATTACCATTTTGATTTTGCACCCTTTCCAACAACACTTTTTCAATAGATTGACATGGGGTTAAAATTGCATCTGGATGTTCATCTGTTGCCACGCGTTCTTGAACGACCGGGGCCGCCATGCGTTTTGATTGCGCCACGCTCCCCCAATTTGCAATACCAATACCAACCAATGCACCGCATACAAACAGTACGGCAAACACACCCCAAATTTTTGCACGTGAAAATCCAGTCATTTTTTCTCTCTCCCTTTTTTATTGTGTTTATTATAACTTATTTACCACACCATTTACAATAGTTATTTTTCTATCTGCGCGCGATGCCAAATTCATATCATGTGTTACAAATAACATTGCCATTTTATTTTTACGCACAACATCCAACAACAAATCAAACACAGCCATCGCATGCCCAGGGTCCAAACTGCCGGTTGGTTCATCCGCCAAAATAATTTCAGGGTCGTTTGCCAACGCGCGCGCCACAGCCGTTCTTTGCTGTTCGCCGCCAGACATTTCACCAGGCAAATGTGATGCCCTGTGGTCAACATTTACCGCGCGCAACAATTTCATCGCACGCGCCGCAGCAATTTCTGTATCAACACCGTTTGCCAACATCGGCATCATAACATTTTCCAACGCAGTAAAGTCCGCTAATAAATTATGTCGTTGATAAACAAACCCAATTTTTTTACGGCGAATATTTGTGCGTTCATCTTCGTTCATTTGATGCACAGGAATTCCACCAATTAAAATACTGCCTGCGGTTGGTTTATCTAATAATCCAACACATTGCAACAATGTCGATTTCCCAGACCCCGATTGTCCAACCAAGGCGACAATTTCGCCCCGCCCTAAATCAAAACCACCACCGGTTAAAACATGTAATGGCTGACCACCTTCCATAAAAATCTTTTTAATATCACGCACAGACATAACGATATCCGGTTTACTAACACGCGATAAAGAGTTCAATATTCCTGCCATTTTTATTTACCCTTGGTTTTTAATTCATTTATTATCGATTCTGCGGTTTTTGGATTCAAAACATAATTTAATTGTATGCCATGTTTTGCAAAAGTACGTGTAACTTCCTCTGCTTGTACATAATCACATAATTTTGTTTCATCACAAAAATACTTAATCTCGTCTGGTGCGAATCCAAACAAAGCACCATACACCAAACCACGCGCGGTACGTGGTTTAATATCTGCCAATTCAGGATTTAATCTTTTAATTTCATCCATAAAATATTCCATATCGTGCTTTGTGCGCCGCATTTTCCAAACCCACGCAAAGATTTGTAATTTTTCACGCAACGTTAAATTTTTATCATGAACAATTTTAGAATAAAATATGTCAAAAAAATCTTTCAGAAAAGCATTCAAAGTCAGTTTGTCTTGAAATTCTTGCGGCGTCATAGAATCTGGCAATTTATATTTATAAAATAACTTTCTCTTTATGCCACGCGCCTTTAATTCCGCCTCTAATTGTTGTGCAGATGAATTCCATTTATCATCACCGAACGGCATGCCTAAATTTGCCATACGCATAACATAATCAAATAATTTTTGTGGTAATTGTTTACTCATTTCGTAAAACCTCCACAGGGTCGGTATTTGCGGCCTTCCACGCAGGATACAATGTTGCCAAAAACGCCAATGCGATCGCAATAAATGCAATTCCAAATATAGTCCAAAATTCTACACGCGATGGCAATTCAGACAAATAATATAAATCCGCAGGGAACAAATCGCGTCCTGTCAACCATTGGAAAAATTTACGAATTGGTTCGATATAAATTGCGACAATCGTCCCCAATACTGTTCCTGCCGCCGCACCGATTACACCGATTGTTGTGCCTGATAACATAAATATTTTCATCATAGAACGCCGCGACACACCAAATGTTCGCAGGACTGCAATATCTTTGGATTTATCTTTGACCAACATAACCAAAGACGACACGATATTAAATACCGCGACAATTATAATCAGCATCAAAATCAAAAACATAACATTTGATTCAACCTGTAATGCACCAACAAAACCGCGATTCAAATCACGCCAATCACGAACAATAAAACCATCTGGCAATAACCGTCCCAACGCATCACGCACGCGCGTTGTGTTTTCTGCGTTTTTCAAGAATAAATCTATGTGCGTTACAGAATTTCCAATATTCAAATATTTCTGGGCTGTTGCCAACGGCATAAACACATAACCAGAATCGTATTCATACATACCCATAAAAAACGAAGTTTTAACCGGATACGACATAATCCGTGGCACAGACCCAAATGGTGTCGGGGTTGACGCATTTGCAGAAACCAACGACACATTATCACCCAATGTTGCCCCCAGGTTGCGCGCCAAACTGCTGCCGATAACCAATTCACCATCTTTGATTTCGTTTAATGCCTTGCCATAAAAACGCGCGCCTTCGTCTGTTTTGGCAATTAAATCAGGCATATTTATTCCGCGAATCATTGCCCCAGAATTGCGTCCGCGGTTTGTTACCATAACTTGACCTTCGGCAATAGGTACGATTGACACAGCATCTGCGGCAACAATTTTATTTTGTTTTATTTTATCTATTAAATAATTGTAATCAGCGATTGCGCCATCTTGATGATAAACAACAATGTGTCCATTCATGCCAATAATACGCCCCAACAATACATCGTGAAAACCGCCCATCACAGACATCACAACAATTAATGTTGCAACACCTAACATTATACCAATCAACGAAACCCACGATACCACAGAACCAAATCCGCGTTTTTTTGCCCACAAATATCTGTATGCAACTTTCTTTTCCAGTTTTGAAAACAACATTTACATTACCTTTTAATTATTCAAATATTCGCGCAAATCATCACCCACCAAATCCGCAACATTTTCTTTGTCTGTTATTGGTGTATCGACAATAGACACAATTCTGGGCGACATAAACACAACCAATTCTGCAAATGGACTAATCAGTGTTTCTGGTGTTGTTACAAAAGAATGTGTTGGAATACCAATAATCACATAATTGTCCCCGATGCTGGACGGAATATTAAACGATGTTAATTCGCCATATTTCGTTGTTAAAACGATTTTTGCATCCACTTTTTGGAATCCGCCATAATCACCATACCGCGCAGTTGCCCCAACAATTAAATCTGTTTCCAATCTGTCTTCTTTGCTGCATTGGCCAATATCAAATTTAGATTGCCAACCATTTGGTATTGAAAATGTTCCCTGAGAAATCAAAACGACATTAGATTGTTGCGACAAAAATTCTTGCAAAGTTTTAGTATTAATTTCTGGCCCCACAACCAATGCGCGTCCAACGACCCCAGGTATAGACATTTTAATATTGTTTTTACCGAATGCCGGCAACATGTTCATCCAAATAATAGGATTGTCTGTTTTTGGATATACGCGATACACATCCATATCCCATGCCAAAATATATTTTTTGGATGCGATATCTGCGATTATCATTGACACTTCGCGTTCTGTTTGGAAATCGCCTTCGAACACGACGGTTTTATCTTGCCAGTTTACCAACAAATTACGAACATCTGCGCCATGCATTGCGTCCAACAACGCCATTATCATGGTTTCATCTTGTGGCATTTTTACCATCCATTTTGCGCGATGCCGCAAATGGATTTCCGCGCTATCCGCATCATAAGAATAATACGCATGTCCCATTTTAGAAATTAATTCAACAGAATCTGCCAGTGTGCCAGATGCAATATTCCCAGATATTTTTTCCAAAAGTTGTTCATCAGCAACAACAGCGACATCTGTGCCGACCAATAATTTAGTTAACGCATCATCAACCGTCATATCTTGGAATTTATATTCATTAACATTTATTTCTGGCAACGCGTCCCCTGTACCCAAACGGCGCATTTCGATTTTTTCTTCGCGCACCACAGACACCACCGATTGATTATCCCAATCGACCGTACAACGCATTGGTAATTCCACAGAAAACCTTTGTGCTGTATCTGTTGTCAACGCGGCCTTTTTTGGGAAAATTGGTACAGACCTTTCGTCAACAACCATATTTTCAACCACCTGGATAGTATCATAAGATTGCGATGACTGGGTCATTTGTTGACACCCTGTCCCGGTCAAGATTACGATTGCGAATAATATCAGTTTTCTCATTTTTTTCTCCGTATAGTTTTATGTATACTATATGTTCATTAATTTTTCAAATTCTTCCAGTGTCATTTCATAAATTGGTTTTTCTGTTGGTGTTACTAAATCTTTGACGCCATCAAATCTTTCTTGAAAAATTTGCATAACGCGTTTAATGTCATCAGGCACAGGCCCAATTTCGGTTAACCTGTGTCCGTATTCGACAATATATTCCAACACATCTGCGACAAAAAAACGACCAACATAATTTTCAGGTTTAATTCCGCCTTTTTCAATACAAATAGCCGACATTGTTGTTACCATTTGATTGTAAAAATTTGCCAATTTAATAAAATTTTGAACAGATATAGCCATACCTTTTTCCCTTCCTCTTTTTTTACATTATAAAAACTATTGCCCCCCGAACGCAAATGAATTATAATATAAAATATGAAAATAAAACAAATTGCTTTATTATTGGCTTTGACGGCATGTGCATCTGCCAATCGTGGCAGTATTGACGATGCAACCATATTAAATTGGGAGAACGAGGCCGTAACCACCGAACAATTCGTTCGCGACCACAAATCGTGTTTGGGAATAAAATCTCATGATTATACCCCGCGTTCACGCATTGCGCGATTGTTATCGCCAAATCAAAACGATATGACACCAAATTGGGGCGGGATATGGGTTACATTCCAATCAAATGAATATCGCGATGTTGGCCAACGGGCATTAATGTCTGTACCCCGGAACAAGGCATCCAGTACAATCGGTGCGTATCGCCGTTGCATGTTGCGCCGCGGATATTTACTGCGTGCGATATAAAAATTTCACCAGATGCGCTTTCTTATTTATAAAAAATATGGTATAATACCATGCATGAGACGCACATTTTGGTTTTGGTTATCTTTTGGTATTGCCATTGTGTTGGCGATATATTTCATTTCGCGTGTAATTATGGTTGGAATGGGACACGGAACTGTTGCAAAATTACACAAAACATCCATTATTGCCGATGTTGAAAACAAGGACATGACCGCGTTATCTGCGGCGGCGGCATTACCGAAAAACACATCTATATATTCCATCAAACTGGATGACATAAATTCTAACTTGTTGGCGGTTCCTGGGGTCAAAGACGCTGCTGTTCGCCGATTACCCAACGGGAATTTGATAATTCGGGTATCTTTTCATCGCTTTGTTGCGGCATGGACAGACGGCATAAATTATTTTCCATTATCTGATGACGGCACAATCGCCAACAATCCGTCTAACGAACGGCCTGAATCTGCTATTTTATTTCGTGGTACGGTTCCGCAAAATATGCCCAATAAAATCACAGATATAACAAACGCGGCAAATGATATGATGGCCGACATTGATTACATAGAATGGATTGAAAATCGCCGTTGGAATATACATACAAATGGCGGAATTACAATAAAATTACCTGAAACAGATTTTGCCCAATCGATTGCCAGTTTAATAACAATAAATAAAAATCATAATATTTTTGGTCGCGACATTCGTGTTATTGATATGCGCGATCATGCGCGCATTTTGGTAAAATAAAAATGAATTTATTTGATTCTTGTTTTTTATGTCTTGATATCGGCACCAGCTGCGTTCGTGGCATTGCGCATCGTGTTTGTTCTGGGAAAATAACAAAATCTGCGACTGCGATATGTGATAATTTTAATCAACAATTTGCGGTAAAATCTGTAATTGATAACCTGGAACATGAATTAGGAACGCATTTTGAATCCGCGTATATAACTGGGAATTTTGGAAAATCTGTATTATTGCGTCAAAAATTAAACACACTGTGGAACAATGAACACAAAATCACAGAAAATGATATTCGTGCCCAAATTTCTAAAATCACAATACCTGACGGATATTCACCTATACACATTATGCCTGCACGATATGACACACCATCTGCGCGCAATATAAAAACCCCCGTTGGGTATACAGACCATCAATTATTATCTACATTTTGTGCGATATGTTATGACACAGACAGATTAAACGAAATTGTATCTATTTTGCACAAGGCACACATACAATATAACGGATTGTTTGACCCGCATTATTTGCAAAACATGACCATACGCAAACCAGACGATGTTATTTTGTTTATTGACATGGGTGCTGAATTTACATCTTTGTCTATATGGAATAATACTGGCGTATGTTGGCACGAAAAACTGCCTATTGGTATGTCAAACATCACAATGAATTTAACAAAATCATTGAATATCGATTTTGACGAGGCAGAAAGAATAAAACGCATGGTTGCAAATTTAATTCCGCGCGCAATGGACCGTATGACACCTGCAGATACCGCATATGATTTTACACGCGGCGATGTGAATGATGTTGTGGTTCCTGGTGTTGTTGATATAATCGGCAAAATAAAGGATGCGTCTGCCGAACCAATCGCGAATTTCTTGCCAACGCATATTGTGGTCAGTGGTGGCGGCACCCAAATTGACGGTGTTGTTGATTTCATAGAAAACGCATTTGGACTGCCCACAAAAAATTATCACACAGACGCAACAATCACAGCGTTGTCTAATTATATATGGGACGCACAAAAACCTGCGCGTGAATTGTATTTGGCACGCGCCGTACGGCATGAAAAATATATAAACAAGATAAAGAAATTATTTACGCGCCGCCCCAGAAAACAAAAACCAAAATTCATTCCAATCGCGCCATCAACATTATGTTTTAACATGTTATCGCCAATAACATACAAACTGTTTGAATCTGGGGGCATATCAACAATACATGTTGATATAATGGATGGTTTTTATGTTCCAAATGTTGCCGGCGGAATTCCAGAATTAAAAACAATTCGTGCTAATTCACGGGCGCACTTGCATGTACATTTAATGACAGAAAATCCATCTGCGTGGGCGGCGAACGCAATCCAGGCGGGCGCAGACACAATTATTTTATCCATGGACACATCTGGGGTTCGCGCGGCATTGCGTGGCATTCGCGCAATCGGCAAACGCGCAGGATTGGCAATATCGCCTGGGACGCCTTTGACGGCATTGGCTGAACATTTGCGTAATGTCGATGAATTTATGGTAATGGGTGTAAAACCTGGGGCGGCGGGTCAACCATTTGACACATCTGTATTAAAAACAATCGCCGCATTGGCAACCACGCGAAAAAAACACGGATTAAAATACATTATATCAGTGGACGGCGGAATAAACCCAGAAACGGCGCAATTATGTTGGAACGCCGGTGCTGATTTATTGATATGCGGTTCGTATCTGGCAAAATCAAATGATTTTCCATTAGCGGTACAGAGTTTATTAAAGAAACAAAAATAAATTGATTTGTTATTTTATAACCAACTTGCGTCCCATATCACATTTTGTTCCGCATTGTGTTATATAAATATGAATGGTATTTTTTGGCAACATACCAACTGCGACATCTGGCCATTCAATCAGCGTGATATCGTTTTGTATTGCATACGGCAAACCAACCTCTACCAATTCTGCTGCATCTGTGATTCTGTATAAATCAAAATGAGAAATTCCATCATAATTTTGTACGATTGTAAATGTTGGCGATGGCACGACCGTGTTTTTACCGCGTAATTCTTGAATAATGGCACGCGCAATTTCACTCTTGCCCATACCCAAATCACCATGCAATGCAACAGTTATTGGCGCGCGCAGTGTTTTTGCAAATTCACGCGCCCACGCATGTGTTGCTGACACATCTGGTAAAACTACTTCTTGCATTATATATTCCTTTTTATTCCAACAACAACAAATCATCTTCCATTTTATGTATAGTATCGCGAATAGCCGCGGCTTCTTCGAACTCTAAATTTTCTGCGGCTTTTTTCATGCGTTTTGTTAAATTAGCAATTTCTTTACGCATGCTTTCTGCATCCCATACACCATCAGTATTATAAACAAATTTGCGTGTTTTATCAACTTTTTCATGCGTATCGCCAACCTCGGCAAATATGGTTTTGGATACAGTTTTTGGTACGATACCATGTTGTGTATTATAATTCATTTGAATTTCGCGCCGGCGTGCGGTCTCGGTCAATGCCTCGTTCATAGAATCTGTGATATTGTCTGCGTATAAAATCACGCGTCCATTTGCGTTGCGCGCTGCCCTGCCTATGGTTTGAATCAGCGACCGCGTTGACCGTAAAAATCCTTCTTTATCAGCATCCATAATTGCGACCAATTCGCATTCTGGCACATCCAGACCTTCGCGCAGTAAATTTATTCCAACCAAAACATCATATTTACCCAACCGTAAATCACGCAACAATTCTATGCGTTCCAGTGTTTCAATATCACTGTGCATATAACGCGCTCGAACGCCATTTTCATTCAAATAATCGGTTAATTGTTCTGCCATTTTTTTGGTCAGTGTCGTTACCAGCGCACGCCCATTTAATTTTTTTAATTCATCCAACAAATCATCAACCTGATGTTTAATTGGCCGCACATCACACACAGGGTCTAACAACCCTGTTGGTCGAATTACTTGTTCCACCACCACGCCATTTGATTGTTCTAATTCCCATTGTGCAGGCGTTGCAGACACAAATATTGTCTGGGGGCGCAGCGCATCCCATTCATCAAATGTCAACGGTCTGTTATCAATACATGCTGGCAACCGAAATCCATATTTTGATAAATTTTCTTTACGCGCCCTATCCCCGCGGGACATGGCGGCAATTTGTGGCACGGTAACATGACTTTCATCTATGAACAGCAGAGCATCTTTTGGTAAATATTCAAATAATGTTGGTGGCGGCTGACCAGGCATTCGTCCTGTTAAATATCTGGAATAATTTTCAATTCCGCGACATGTACCGGTTGATTCCATCATTTCTATATCAAAATTGACACGTTCGCGCAATCGTTGTTCTTCGACATATTTCATATTATCATGAAAATATTTTAATCGTTCATCTAAATCATGACGAATATTATCAATGGCACTCAATACCGATGGCATAGGCGTAGCATAGTGCGTATTTGGATATACAACCACCCTGTCCAATTTATGCACCTTGGCACCAGTTAACGCATCAAATTCCCAAATTTCTTCGATTTCATCACCCCAGAAAGATATTTTCCATCCCATGTCTGCCATATGCGATGGGAATAAATCCAGTGTATCGCCACGCACGCGGAATTCGCCACGCGCTGGGGCGACATCATTTCGTTTATATTGAATATCAACCAAAGAATGAATAACATCCCCGACACCAATTTTATCGCCAACATTTAACGGTATACGCATCGAAGAATATTGTTCTGGCGACCCCATACCATAAATTGACGACACAGACGACACAACAACGACATCGCGTTCTTCCAGCATTGCGCGGGTTGCGCTGTGGCGCATACGGTCCAGTTGTTCATTTATTGCAGCATCTTTATCAATATATGTATCGGTGGTTGGGATATATGCCTCGGGCTGGTAATAATCATAGTAAGAAACAAAATATTCCACATGATTGTGTGGAAAAAATGATTTCATTTCTGTATATAATTGTGCCGCCAAAATCTTATTAGGCGCCATCAACAATGCTGGGCGCGACAATTCAGCAATCACATTTGCCATTGTAAATGTTTTTCCAGACCCCGTCACCCCCAGTAAAACCTGAGATTTTTTTCCATCATGAACACCCGCCACCAATTCATTAATTGCGGCGGGCTGGTCGCCCATGGGGGCATAATCACTGCAAAGATTAAATATACTTTTTTTGTTCACAAACATAAATATAATACACTATAATGAAAATACAAGGGATTAGAGAATGAAGATAAAACCACGTCATAAACGCCGTCTTTTTTGGTCAATTATTGTATTAATTGGATTGTTTTTTATTGGATTGATATGTATTCCGCCATTGATAAACCTGAATAAATTAAGGCCGATACTGGAAAACAAATTACACGAACAAACCGGGGTTATAACAAAAATCAACGGCGATATAAATTTCAGTTTATTGGGCAGTACAACAATTATTGCGCATGACATTGAAATTCCAACAGGTAAAATTGCCAGTATCACATTTTCTGTTCCATTACGGCAAATATTGAATTTGCAAAATGCGACATTAAACAAACAAATTACTATCAATAACGCTGATATAAAAATCACAGATTTATTTCCTTATTCTGTGGCACATCAAATTAATATACATAACGCGAACATAAATTTCATGAATCATGATTATAAAATAATTCGTGGTACATTATCTAACAATCGATTCACTGCCCAGGTTCGCACCAGTCAACACAAATACGACATAACATATAACGATGGCGAATTTGTTATATTAAACATCAATAACAATTTGCACATACGCGGCACATTATTCCCAGATGGCGGTGCCGCTGGGGAAATGCACATCAAAACAGACAATATCAACAAATGGTTTGAATTTGAAAATCCACGCATAAACGAAACTGTCAATCTATCTATGGAATTTACATGGGATGGCGGATATGGATTTGATTTTACAAACATTGTCGCAAATAATTACACTGGGTCCATAGTATTATCGCCAAACGGATTCCGTTCTATCAACTTTGCATCAACCACGGCGGACATAGACATATCTTTTATTGCATTTGATACATCTATGTTAAATGGAACGAATATGGATTTTGATTTACGCGGCAAAATCAAATTCAAAAACAATAATTTTTCCAGATTTAAAATTATTGCAACCGGGACAAACAACCACCTGGAATTACAAAAAGTTATTGCAGACAACATCGAATTAACTGGGGGCACATACGACAAAACAGGACTGCATAATACAAAACTGCAAATTCACGACATGGACCAAGATTTCAGTTGCAATTTTTCTGGGACACCAAACAAATGGGAATGCAAAACATTTACATACGGTTCGATTACTGGGCGCATTTACCAAGACAATGGTATATTTAATATAACTGCGATATCGCCCGACAAAATACCATCGCAAAAAACAATTCGAAAATTATTAAACCACATTGGCGATACAGGCACCATAGATTTCACATTTGCAGACATGTCTGGAACAATGGTTATAACAAAAAAACAAATTATTGTAAAACATCGTTATGCATCGAACACTGATTTGCGTGCTGTTGATTTAGATTTAAATTTCTTGCCAGAATTTATGTTAAATGCGCGCGGCACATACACATTCACAGACAACAAGAAAAAATTTGTTCCGCAAAATCAGCAATGGATGTTGGACATTGAAAATAATAATTTCACATTAACAGGTATCAATTTCAAACATTTATTACCGAACACAGATTTACGATTTTTGAACGATTTGCCATACGCAATATCTGGAACATTCAGTGAAAAAAACATTGGTGATTTGCACATTATAATTGCGGGACAAATTTTATCAGGCAATTTAACAAAATCTGGATTAACATTAAAAACGCGGATATTAAATCTGGATAAACTTATCAATGATGAATTTAAAAATAATTTTAATGAACAAAAGTTTTTAATAAATCATCCACTGGCAATATTGTTTGATATTCCGTTAAATTTATCTGTATCTGCCGACACATTAATTTTTGATGAACAAGAATATAAAAATTTTGTATATTCGTTAAAACCAAACACCCAGGTATTTTCTATTACTGATAACGACCGCGGAAATTTGTTAGGCATAATAGAAAAGAAAAAATTTGATTACGACATTTCAATCCAATTAAACAAATTCAAAACAGACGGAGAACTGTTGAATTTTGATTCACCATTAAATATCACAGATTCGACCATTACCGCCGAAATAAATTTGAAAACATCTGGACAAACAGCGAACGATTTAATTTATAACCTGCATGGCACAGTTGATATGACATTTTCGGGTGGCACACTGGTTGGATTTGGATTCGACAGATTTTATGGTCTGGCAGACAAAATCGATTTAATGAACGCAGAATATGTTTTATCAAACGCGTTAGAATCAGGGGAATCGCGATTAAAGAAATTAAAAATAACAGGCGTTTATAACAACGGCAATTTTGAAACGACAAAACCATTAACATTGGCATTGCATCATATTGATGCTGTGGGCGCACTGTTTATAAACAATCGTGTTATGACTGGCACATTTGAGTTTATAATGCGCGGCACCGCACCAAAACCATCACGCATAGAATTAAATTTGAATGAATTTGGCAAACGAACATATTCAATAAACGATATCATAAACAGATTAGATATTGGATACATGCGTGCATTTACAAAAACACACAATACATTTTAATGATAAAAAATACCCCGGCCGTTGCCGGGGTATTTTATCGCACAGTATTAATTTTTCTTGCGAACCTGAATATGAACATCACGCAGTTGTTGTTCGCTGACCTCGTTTGGACTGCCCATCAACAAATCTTGTCCGCGTTGATTTGCCGGGAACGCAACGATTTCACGAACACTGTCGCCGATGCCTAAAATTTCAGACACCACGCGTTCAATACCGAATGCGCAACCGCCGTGTGGTGGTGCGCCATATTGAAACGCGGTGTACAATCCTGAAAAGTTTTTCTCGACTGCCTCTAATGGATAACCGGCAATTTCGAAACATTTTTTCATAACATCCGGGTTATAGTTTCGCAAACCGCCACTGCAAATTTCGATACCGTTTAACACCATATCGAACTGTGCGGCCTTAATCGTGAATGGGTCGCGTGTTGACAGTTCTTCGATTGAATCGATAATCGGGTACGAAAACGGATTATGCGTAAACGCAGGTGCGCCACCACGATTTTCATCTGGTTCAAAGAACGGGAAATTATCAACCCAACAAAACGCGAAATCGCGTGGATTAATTAAACCCAAATCTGCACCCAATTTATTGCGCAATTTTCCTGCGGCCTTGGCAGCGACATCTGCATTATCGCACACAAAGAACAACGATGAATTATCGCCTGCGATTTCTTTCAATTTTGCAATGCGCGCAGCATCCAATTTTTTTGCAACCGGGCCTTTTGGTTCATCTGCAAACACGATATATGCCAATCCACCCAAACCCAACTCTTTAACCGCATATTCACCCAGTTTATCGAACCAAGAACGCGGTTTATCGGCTGTCTGGGGTGCCGGGATTGCGCGCACAACCGCGCCATTTTCAATCGCATTTGCAAATATTCCAAATTCAGACCCCCGGAAAATTTCCGTCACATCACTGATTAAAATTGGATTACGCAAATCTGGTTTATCACTGCCATATTTCAACATAGCATCATCAAATGAAATATGTGGAATTGTTGGATACACATTTGCATCTGGGGCAAAAGTACGAACCATTTCTGGCATAATTGCCTCGCCCACGGCTTGGATATCTGGGACATCAACAAAAGACATTTCCATATCTAATTGATAAAATTCCAACAAACGGTCTGCGCGCAAATCTTCGTCCCTGAAACACGGTGCGATTTGAAAATATCTGTCGAACCCAGACACTTGTAATAATTGTTTGAACATTTGTGGTGCCTGGGGCAACGCATAAAATTTACCATGATGCAATCTGGACGGCACCAAGAAACTGCGTGCGCCTTCGGGGGAATCTGCGGTCAACAACGGTGTTTGAAATTCAGAAAATCCCAAATCCCACATTTTATCGCGCAACCATTTCATCATTTTATTGCGCATCAAAATATTGTAATGCAACCTTTCGCGGCGTAAATCCAAGAAACGATATTTATACCGTAATTCTTCGGCTGTATCTTCATCGCCAAACACTTGGAAAGGCAACACTTCGGCATTTGTTAAAACATTAACTTTGTCCGCCTGGATTTCGATATGACCTGTTGGAATTTTATCATTAATCGCATCCGCCGCACGCGCGACCACGCGACCTGTGATTTGAACCACAGATTCTGGACGGATTTTTTCCAACGCTTCATCGCCACCATCAAACACACATTGCGTAATACCATAATTGTCGCGCAAATCAATAAACAACAAAGACCCATGGTCGCGTTTACGATGCACCCATCCAGCCAACACGACATTTTCATCAACATTGCTGATATTTAATTCGCCACAAGTATGCGTTCTGTATTTAGATTTACATGATAACATTTCTTTACACCCTTTTATGCTTTGGATGCCGAAAAAACAGGATTTTTTAGCACCCGATGTTGTTAATTTCGGGGCGCGAAATATTCCGCGCGGTGCCACCCGAATTTATCACTTTTAACATAGGTTTTGGTGCCTCTATGGTTGTCAGTCATGTCACCGGCCCCGCGCCCGAAAAATATATCGCTATGATATAATCAAAAAACCGGTTTTGCAAGTATTATTAACTCCCATACTTGATTTTTTATATTAAATACACTAACATATACTATGCACAGGGAAAAACTTGTGTTGGGACTCTAATCTCATCCGTTACGCGTCAGAGATGACGAAACATCTCCAACCAATGGTTGGAGTGTGATGAATAAGTATTCATACAAATAAATCACGCAATTCGTAACGATTGTATTAGAGACTCCAACCACCAAAATTCCTTTGGTGGTATTTTTATGCTTATTCGCCACACAACGCGGCACTTGATTTTTCAAACTGCATAGATTAACATATCTATGCACAGGGAAAAACTTGTGTTGGGTGTCACTACCTATCGTCAAGCGCCAGGGATGGCGTTAAAACTCCAACACACCATGGTTGGAGTGCGGCGAATAAGTGTTTACCACAAATAAACCGCACAATTCTTGACGATTGTAGTGAAACTCCAACCACCAAAATTCCTTTGGTGGTATTTTTATGCTTATTCGCCACACAACGCGGCACTTGATTTTTCAAACTGCATAGATTAACATATCTATGCACAGGAAAAAACTTGTGTTGGGTATCGAAACCCATTGATAGACATCGGCAATGATGTAAAAAATTCCAACAATGGTTGGAGTGCGGCGAATAAGTGTTTACCACAAATAAACCGCACAATTTCTATCAGTTGTTTCGAAACTCCAACCACCAAAATTCCTTTGGTGGTATTTTATTTGTATCAAAGGAACAGTTATGACAGAATATCAAAAATTACAGTGTTTAACAGAACAATTATTGGATGATTTTCAAAAACCATTGTCGCCTGCAAACAAATATATGTTCAAAAAATTGCGCGGCACAATAACACAATATATTTTGAAAAATTATTTTGGCATATTCACGCGCACCCCTAATCGAATTCCAGAAGATATTCGCATAATCATTGCCACACAATGCTATGTTGCATCAACCAAAACAAAAAATGCCGCGATATTAAAAAACCTTGATCAAATTCGTATTTACGCCATCCAAATTTTTCAACATTAAAAAAACCAAGGTATTAACCCTTGGTCAAATCGTGGTAGCGGGAGAGGGACTTGAACCCCCGACACGTGGATTATGATTCCACTGCTCTAACCAGCTGAGCTATCCCGCCATTCGCACGCCATTATAATGGTAAAAAAATAAAAATCTAGCAAAAAATTGTTTTTAGGTTGATTTTTATGTCTGGCTGGGTATAATACCCCCAGTTGCCCTAATAGTCTAGTGGTAAAACACGTCCTTGGTAAGGACGAGTCGCAAGTCCGATTCTTGCTTAGGGCACCATCCGCTTTCGCTTCTTTGATGCTATGGGCGGTGTGCCGCTTTCTGCGGAATAAATATTCTCGGCATAAATAATTTATAAAATTGTACATCTTGCTTTATACCCCAAAAAATGATACAATCGGTCTATGATAAAAAAACTATTACCATTATTTGCATTGTTTATATCAACACATTCTGCAATGGCGTATTCTTGGTTTTTGCCAGATTTAAACCCATTTATGGGCAAATACGAAAACCAAACATTTTATGGTATTGGCCAAGGATTTGACACTGGGTTTATTGTTCCGCCACCTGTGCGCCCGGTGCCATTTTACATCGGGACAATCACATATTCTCAGCCAACTACATTTTTCAGGATTCCTGCGCGCCGCAATTTGAATATATCTGGGGTTATTGGTTTTGGTGAAAAATACGGTTGGGATTGGGACAGTTACTCAACCCCGATGGGTTATTTAACCGAAGATATCGCCCTGTTGCGATATCGCGCATTTTATATTGGCACGGGTGCTGGCGTTGGACTCCAGGCCCAAGAAAACAAACGATTAGGGGCAAAATTAATTTTTCAATTCAAAATAACATTTGGATTTAACATTACGCGCGAATGGGCGACTGAGTTATTTATCCAACATTTTTCAAACGCGAACACTGCGGACGACAACCACTCGTACGCGTTTTACGGATTGGGATTGACGCATAATTTTTAATTACCAATCAATCGGCAAATAACCGTGCGCTACCAAGTATTCATTGGCTTTACTGAAATGTTTGCATCCAAAAAAACCACGATATGCCGACAATGGTGATGGATGCACAGATTTTAACACCAGGTTTTGTGATGTATCCACCAATGCCGCTTTTTTTTGGGCATAACTGCCCCACAACATATATACAATATTTTTATGTGTCGCCAATGCGGCAATTACTGCATCTGTAAATTGTTCCCATCCGCGCCCTGCATGCGATGCTGCCAAATGTGCCTGGACGGTCAATGTAGAATTTAATAACAACACACCTTGGCGCGCCCAAGATGTTAAATCACCATGCGTTGAACTGGGGCGACCTAAATCTGTTTCTATTTCTTTGTAAATATTAATCAATGACGGCGGTGGTGTAATACCTGATGGCACAGAAAAACAAAGTCCATGTGCTTGACCGGGCTCGTGATAAGGGTCTTGACCAATAATCACAACGCGCACTTTATTAATTGGACACAAATTAAACGCATTAAAAATATTGCGTGCCGCAGGATAAATAGGTTTGCCAGACAAATATTCCGCGCGCACGAAATCAGTCAATCGCACAAAATAATCTTTATCAAATTCCCCAGATAACACACGCTTCCAAGATTCTTCAATTTTCACATCCATTTTATTTCAACCCTTGTATTAAACCGTTTTGGCAACCTTTCCACAGCACAACATCAATATATCCGCGTGGCAATCCGGTATCAGCAACCAAATGTTCAAACATCGCATCACAACATTTTTTAATTTCTGGGTTTAAACTGCCGTTATCAATCAACGCAAAAAGTGCCGGATTTTGTGCGTATACAACGCCCAACCGTTGAATCCATATATCGTATTTAACGACATTTTCACCCAAATTTCGTGCCAGATGATGCGATGTTATTTTACCGATATGTGGCAAATTTTGGATATAGTTTAATTTATCGTCTAACGATTTTTGCAAATAATATTCACGACAAAATTTTTCACGATTTTGCCAGATTTTATAAATTGCGTTTATTTTATTTTTATTATGAAAAATTTGAAACAACGCGTCTACATCTGCGCCGCCCTGCATTGCATCACAAATTTGCGCATGAATTTTTTTTGCTGTTTTTTGTGAAAACCCACCTGCCAAAATTACATATGCACATTCACATGCAAAAACATCTGGCGACAACCGTTTTGGTGCCGCCAGGATTTTGCGTATTTCATCAAAAGATTTAGAATCACTGTCCAGACCGCGCATCCGCAAAGTTTTTTCCAAACCCCAAAACCAATCTTTATCAAACATTACACATCCAAATTTGCCTCTAACGCGTTATCCACGATAAAATCGCGGCGCGGTTCAACAACATCACCCATCAGCATAGAAACTACTTCATCTGCGGCGGACGCGTCATTGATTTTAACCTGGAACAGCGAACGATTATTTGGGTCCATTGTTGTTTCCCATAATTGTTCAGCATTCATTTCACCCAAACCTTTGTATCGTTGAATCTTTAATCCATTACGCGCATATTCAAACGCAGTATCCAACAATGCCAACGCGCCCCAAATTTTTTGTGATTTAGATTTCACTATCAGTGTTGTTGGCTGTTTGAACATTTGCACCAATTCATCTTTGCCGTCCATGCGGTGCCAACCACGAATTTCTGGCGAATTTAATTTTTCATGCGGCAAAACATGCGTTTCGGTTACAGAACGCAAAGTGCGCGTAATTACAATACCATTATCATCTGCGCTAACTTTCCAACCGCGTTCAAATTCTAATTCTTCGGCATCCAACATTTTTGCGGTGGCGGCAAAATTTTCTGGTGTTTGTGATTCCAGTGCGCCATTTAATGCCAATGCCTCGATAAAGCGCAATGGCATAATATGATTCAATGCCTGTAATGTTGTTTTCATATTCAAAATCAATCCCAACAACCGTTTCAAATCTGCGCCAGAAACCTGGGTTCCATCAGCACTTTGAATCATACCGTCTGTTGCCAACTGATTCATCAAATAATCATTCATATCATTTTCATTTTGGATATAAATTTGTTGTTTGCCGCGCGTAACACCATAAAGTGGTGGTTTTGCGACATAAATATACCCGCGTTCAATCGCCTGGGGCATATGACGATAGAAAAATGTCATCAGCAACGTTTGAATATGTTGCCCGTCCACATCGGCATCGGTCATGATAATAATTTTGTGATAGCGCATTTTTTCGATATCAAACTCATCTTTACCGATACCGGTCCCCATTGTTGTAATCAACGCACCAATCGTATCAGATGTTAACATTTTATCGAAACGCACGCGTTCAACATTCAAAATTTTTCCACGCAAAGGTAATATTGCCTGGGTTTTACGGTCGCGGCCCTGCTTTGCTGTACCCCCAGCAGAATCCCCTTCGACAATAAACAATTCGCATTTTTCAGGATCGCGTTCGGAACAATTTGCTAATTTTCCTGGCAATCCGCCCAATTCTGGACCTGACTTTTTACGCGACAATTCACGCGCCTTGCGTGCGGCCTCGCGCGCGGTGGCGGCCTCGACAATTTTGTCGACAATCGCCTTGGCGATTGCAGGATTTTCTTCTAGATATTCATACAGCATGTCGTTCACTGTATTTTCAACCAATGGGCGCACCTCGCTGGACACCAATTTATCTTTGGTTTGTGAACCAAATTTTGGGTCAGGAATTTTCACACTGACAATACTGGTCAAACCTTCGCGAAAATCTTCCCCGGTTAAATTAATATCTTTCTTGGTAATTTTTTCGCCAATATATTTATTCAATGCCCGCGTTAGTCCTGCGCGAAATCCAGCCAAATGTGTTCCACCGTCCCTGTTTGGAATATTATTTGTAAAACACAGTGATGTTTCAGTATATGCCGTTGTCCATTGCAAAACGATTTCGATATAAGAATCTTCGATTTGTTTAATCATTTGGATTGGTTCTGGGTTCAACAATTCTTTGGATTTATCTAAATATGTTGCAAACCCCTTTAATCCATCCACAGAATGAAATTCGCGTTCTTTTTTCTCGGCCCCGCGCAAATCTTCCAGAATAATACGAACATTAGCATTCAAATACGATTGTTCGCGCAACCATGTTTCCAGTGTATCAAAATTAAATGTTGTACCTGTAAATGTGTTTGGTGATGGCAAGAAAGTAACCTCGCTGCCATGTTCGTGCGATGTTTTATTTTCTGTAATTTGTAAATCTGTGGTTGGGACACCTTCGCTAAAAGACATAAACGCTTGCTTTTCGCCGCGCCAAACGCGTACCTCTAACCATGTTGACAGCGCGTTCACCACAGACACACCAACACCATGCAGACCGCCAGAAACCTTGTACGCACCATTTCCTTCGTTATCGAATTTACCACCTGCGTGCAATTCACACATAATCAGTTCCAGCGCACTCCGCCCTGTTTCATGATTAATATCGAATGGCATACCACGACCATTATCACGAATTGTTACACTGCCATCTGCGTTCAATGAAACATATACTGTATCGGCATATCCTGCCATGGCCTCGTCAATAGAGTTATTAACAACCTCGTAAATCATGTGATGCAAACCGTCCCCGCATTCACCCACATCACCGATATACATTCCAGGGCGTTTTTTAACCGCCTCTAAACCCTTTAATACTTTAATTGAATCACCAGTATATTCGTTATTTACAGCCATTTAAAAATCCTTTCTTTTTGCTATGGAAAACATAGCAATTTATGTTATAATTATCAAGGAAAAAGACAGAAAAAAGGTAAAAAAATGAAATCCGTATTACACAGAGTTGCAAACACAGAATTTACAAAAACACATACCACAATCGGGTCTACAATGAACCCTGTAAAATATTCTAAAAGTGATTATCTGTTGCCGTCCATGGTGGCGCAAAAATTTGACATTACAACCAAACAAGCCACTGAATTTATGCGAATTTTATGTATACGGCGTTATACATTCGCGGTAAATGGGCACAAATCACCTGTTATTATACGCACAGGCGGCAATAGTTATGCCTTGCACCCAATGGCACATGAAATTTTTCAAGAATTTTTAGAAAAACAAAGGGGCTAAATCATGAAATTCAAACTTATTTATTTTGGCGATATTTTTGTTAACCCCAAAAAACGCGCACAACACATTGCGGATATCCGCATGCAATTTCATCCACAATTAAAGAAATTGATTGAACACAGTCCATGGGACAATCTGCGGCAATATATGTTGCCTGATGCGTCCAAGGCACCGTTAATCACGCGTCATGTTGGCGGCATTGATTGGAACCCAATTATCAGTCCAAATTTAAACATGATTGCAGAATTGGATATTTTGATGTTACATCCTGAAATTGTTGGGGTGGCGCATTCTGATATTGATAATCGTGTAAAAACATTAATGGATGGGCTGCGTTGCCCACAAAATGAACACGAAATTGGTATCAACACACCAAACAACATCGGCCCAATTTATACATTGCTGGACGATGACCATTTGGTTACAAAATTAACCGTAAATACCAGCCACTTGTTGGCCCAAGACATGTTCCCATGCAACATAAATCCGTCCCCAGACGCGATTTTTATGCTGATTGATGTCAATGTACGTGTTACCACAGGAACATTGGAAAACCTGCCATTTATGGTGTAAATAAACAATGATAAAAAAACCGGCGTCTGCCGGTTTTTTTGGTATTTATATCATTGTTTAATGTTCAATCTCATTAATTTCTTTAATCAACTTTTTACGGTCAAACATACCGGCTTTTTCTAATTTTGCGGCCGCTTCTTTATATCTATTAACCTTAGTTTTAGAATCACTTAAATCTCTTTGAACTTGGGCTAATCTTTCGCCATATTCATTACGAGATTTTTCTAATTCTTCCTCTAACTGTTTAATACTATTTTCCAACTGTTTTATATATGTGTCTCTATTAGAAACGGTCTTTTTCCATGCCTCTATTTCTTTATTTTGTTCTTTTATCTGCGATGCCATTGCAGCATTTTGTTGTTCCATGCCTTCTTGATATTTTGCAATATATTCATCGCCCATACCCAAAATTTTTTCATAATTATATTTTTCTTGGAATATTTTATATAATTCACGGAACTTTTTTTCCAGGTTGGCTCTGTCTTCTGGATTCATTCGGTTTATATTTGCAGTATACGCCGGATTAGTACCATAACTATCCCGTCCAGGTTCAACCGTAAGCAGAGCGTTTCTTGGTTTATACACAATCGATTTAACACTATCTATATCTGGCAAATCTTTTTTCATTTCCACCTGGATTTCTTCATCGGCCTTGGCAGAAACATCGTTTATAATTTGCATCGCTTGTTCAGGGGTTTCACTAAAGTAAATTAGTTCATAAATATCCTGTATTGTCGCATTTTTATTATTTGCCAACATTGTCATGATTTGGCGACTTAAATCAATTTCTTCGCGTTTTGTTTTGTCGCGTGCTTGGTCAGCGGGTCTACGAACATAATTAAACTCTTTCAATGCCTTATATGCTAAATTTTCATCATCAAGATTTTTAATGCGATTAACCATCATTTGCAATGGTGATAATTCTCGCCTATCATCAATGAATTTATCATAACAATCTGTTATAAATTTAATTATTCTTGCGTATTCTGTATTATGCTGTTTTTGTGCATTTATTACATCCAATACAGTTTGTATAGATTCAGGATAATCCCATCCTTGGGAATTAAAATTGTCTGTAAACAATTCACGCCAAAACCTTGGTTTTGGATATTCCAGATAAGCACGCAACAATATCTCAAAATTCAAATTTTCCGCCATATTATTTACCTTTTTATTTATACATATAATTGTATCATAAATAACGCTGTATTACAAACACAAAAACATGGCTCTGGATCGCGTTTCTTAAAATAAATACCGCAAACCAAGATTCAGGTTGAACAGACCATCTATATCGCGATTTTTATCGCCATCAACGGGCAGGAAATATCGTCCGCTGATATACCCCTCGTGATTACCGACACGAACATTGTATGCCGCCTTGAACGCGATTGCGACACCATCGTCTTGATCGTCTACGGGGTCAATTACCGCCATAGATGTTGGTGTGATTTTCATTCGTTCATGAATATTTGCCGCGCCTAATCCCAACACAACATCTTGACGAATATCGCGTTTTTCATAAATACGGATATAGTTATCAAATGTCGCACTAAATACTGAAAAACCGACATTAGTTTTAGAAACAAATGGTTTGTATTTTGTATCAATATCTGCGCTGGAATCGAACATATAATCAAACGCAACGGTTGCACCATAACTGTATATACCGCGCTGAACAAACACCATACCAAAATCCGCCCCCAGGCCAAAAAACGCAGTTGGTAAATCCATTATACCACGTGTTTCGTCTTTGACATAACCAGACAACAATATTCCAGACACGCCTGCATTTGCGCCCACAAACAATTTAAAATCACGCGCAAACGCCGCCCCCGGCAATACAGACAACACCGCCATAAAAACCAATAATTTTTTCATATTATTCCCTTTTTGCTTATCAATATTATTTTACAATAAAATCAAAAATATTACAATGGTTTTCAAGACAACATCATTGTTATTTGGTCTTGCATTTGGAAAGTTGCCAAAACCACCCACGCAATAATCACAGACACCAATAATATTCCAACACTGTTTAACACATTTGATATATTTTCCATTTTACGCACAGAATCTGCCAAATAATCATTTGCGATACCTGATACATTTTGCGAAAAATCGTTCATTTCAGAATAAATGGTTAAATCGCCAATAATTTCAGTATTTGGGAAATCACGACCTGTTTTAGATAATGCCACCCCTAAATTATCGCCATTGGCAATATAATGCAATGCAGATTCCAATACATCGCGCACATATTTGTTTGAATTATCCGCCAACACACGCATTGCATCTGTCATTGTCATTCCCGCAGACACCATCGCAGACAACGACATCAACCACCCAACAGACACACGCATTTTATAAATATTCCATGGTGGCAATTTATCAAATTGTGTACGCAACCAACCTGTCCAAACAGGCAACCCTAACCATACCAACAAACAAAAACCGACAACCCCGACAACGATAACATGCCAATAAGAAATCGCAAATCCAGACACCATGATTAATAAATTTGCTGCACCTGTCCACACAACATTTGGTCCCGCAACCGATGCCAATGGTGGCACCAAATACATACCAACCATAATAATTATTGCGAATGTTAATACCAATAAAAACAACGGGTATGTAATTGCATTACGCATAGCGCGTTTTATCCGTGTGATACCACGCACAACCCTTTCGATATTTTCCAGCGCAGAAATTAAATTTGAAACATCCGCAGATGTAATCAACATTGTTTCTTCTGTCGGCAACCAACCACGCGTTGCATCAGCAAAATTCATACCGCGTTCCAGATTTTGTTGCCATTGCCGCATAGCCATTGCATACGGTTCACCTGGTTTTTTACCATTATTGGATTCAATTTGTTCTATACGACCCAACGCATCCATCAACGAAAAATTATTACGCAACAGCGATGCTAATTTACGCATTATATCTAATCGCTTGTCTGTATTCATTTTGAATACGGTTTTTGCGTATAATAATTCTAATTTTTCCATTTGATTAATATTCCCCTGGTCTGTCTAACAACCCGACCCATCGTTCTAATTCATCAACGCCGATAATACCCTTTAACATTAATTCAGCCGCAGATTCTTTTAATGTGCGACCATCCATATCTTCCAACCAATATTTTGTTGCCATATCAGTATTTCCAGACAAAGCCAAACGCAAAAATTCACTATTTGTAATAATAATTTCACTGGCCTTGATACGCCCCATTGTCCCAGACCCATTACATTCACTGCACCCAGGACCACGAACAAACACCTGTTTCAAACCGATTGTGCCAAACGCATCCAACACGCGTCTGTACGCGGGGTGTTCTGGATGATTTGACAATGGTTCACGACAATGCGGACACAATTTTTTGAACAACCGCATAGAAACCAACCCGCGCATCAATGTTTCTTCTTTTAATTTGAATGCTTCGACCCCCATATCTAACAAGCGGGTCAATGCCGCCATTGCGGAATTCGCATGCAGTGTTGTCCACACATTATGACCAGACAATGCCCCACGCACAGTTAATTGTGCGGCGGCCAATGTTCGTATTTCACCGACCATCAATGTATCAGGATCGCTGCGCAATGCGGCGGCCAATGCCTCGGTATATTTTTCATCGCGCTGTTCTTCATTCATTGCGTTTACCACAGGCATCTGGTGTGCGCCAAATATTTTTTGTTCGACCGGGTTTTCCACCGTAATCATATTTATTTCATAATTGCGTTCTTTTAACATCAGCGACATATTGCGCACCAGTGTTGTTGATTTACCAGAACTGGTTGGACCGGCGACAATAACCAATCCTGTGGGGAAAGAACGCAACCGTTCCATCAATTTTTGTTCATATTCGCCGAATTCTTGTTCTGTTGTAATACCTTCGGATGGGTTATCATATAACAATCGCATTACGACATAACGCGAACCATATGCGATTGGATTAAATTGCATACGAATACTGCTGACACCATCTGGCAAATATAAATCCTTGGTACCGCGCAATGGTGTTCGTCCGTCTTTCTGTGCAGATTGATATTCGTTTTGGGCATAGTTTGAATTAGAAATATCTGCGGATGCGAATGCTGCACGCACAAAAGATTCGCCCCATGCAGAATTATATTCCAACACAGGTTGCATACTGCCATCTATACGGAAATAAATTGTTGTTTGGTCTGCAACCTCGATATGCACATCAGACACTTTCTGTGCGGCGGCGCGTGCGATAATATCAACGAAATCTTTTTGAATTTGGTTATCGTATTCTGTACGCGCACGATTATTGTATCCCAACCGTTCTTCATATGTTTTGTAAATTGCGGACACCAATCCTAAATCAGAATAAAATGGGATACGGCACGGCATATTGCGTTCGTGCAACAAATCCAAGAAAGCCAACACACGACCATCATATTTATGTGTTCTGGAAATAATAATTTCACCACCAGAAAAATATGCAACCAAACTTTGTGTATCTTTGGGCAATTCCATTTTTGCCCCTGTTGCGGTTAACAAACGATTTCCATTTGCATACAAAAAATCCAGTATTTCTTTATTTGTTGCATGATCCATGCCGTTTGGAACAGACGGTTTATTGGCAATATCTGCAATGGTTTCTGTATTTTTTTTATTCATTTTATTACCGACTAGATATATTCAAATTTTGTGTTTCACCATCTTTGACGAAAACGACACCGTCTTCCAGTGATATTGATTTGACAGTAAACCCATTAACATTTTTACCGACACTGATGCGTTTTGTTTGCCCAGTACTTAAATCAGACAATGTTGCCTGTAATTGATTTCCTGCGCCCATAACATTAACCAATTTATACATTGCAGAAATATCTTCTTCATCGGCACTGCCAGATTTTTTGCTGCTCTTTTTTACTTCTTGCCTGACGACATCGCGCACAGGTTCGGCGGCTGCGGCGATTAACGCTTGTTTTTCTGCTTCTATTTTTGCGGCCTCGGCTTCTAATCTGGCTTTTTCATTTTGTAAAACCTGTTGTTCTTGTTCTGCCCGACCAGACAATGTATCCATTTCCATTTGTAATTTAATTTTTTCTGCGGCCAACCTATCCATATCTAAATCTAATTGTGCGCGTTCTTTTTCCAATTCCAACAAAACCTTTTGTTGTTCCAAATCTGTAATCATTTGAAACACCGACCCATCAACATTGTAATCTGCGACCGCCGCCGCAGATGCGGCATCCGCAGCATCTTGTTCATTTGCCACATCATTGACATCGGCATAATCAATTTCTTCATCAATTAACACACCTTCTTCGGCGCGCGCCATATTTGGCAAAAACGCGAACAAAAATCCAGATAACAATACAGCGAATATTTTATTTTGCATAGATTATAACCTCATAGTTCCAATTCCGTGATATGGCATTCCATGAACAACGCGTCATGTAAAAACCGCCATAATTTTCGAACATTTTTGTAAATTGCATTGGCAATATTTTGCTGGTTGTTGCAATTTCCACAATGTTCAATTTTGCTGTTTCAACACCGTTAGTCAGTGTATCCACCACAATTTCTGTTTTAACATCGCTGTGCAATGTTTGGAATAAACTAATCACATCGCGTTCAACGGTTTGTGCATCGCGTTCATCCTGGCTGGCGGCAGTTTCTATTTCTGGTAAAACGACACTAACTTCTAAAACATTGTCGTTTATTTCATTGACCGTTGCCCCAGGTAAAAAATCCCCCGCCATAGAATAAAATCCGTCCAAAGAACCAAATTTTCTATTAAATTCCACGGTTGCATGCGTTTGATCACACACCGCGTTTGTTTGTACCCATCCTGTTATTGGTTGCATTAAAAACCCAATCGCCTGATAACATTGTTTTGCCCTTTGCATTGGCACAGGCAACGAATTGTATGGGAATACGATTGGTTTGGGTTCTGGTTTTTTAATATCAAATTCTGCATCCAATTCTTTATTTTTTTCTTCGATTTGGCGGTCATATTCCTGTTGAATATCTGTATCAACCTGTTTAGGTTTATAATTGCGCATTTTTTCAATAGGTTCATTAAACAAAACATAAAACCCAAACAAAAACGCACAGAATAAACACAAAGAAAACAATCGTGGCCACCAAACATTTATTGCGCGCAATTTATATTTTGGATTACGCGGCAACAATGAATTTAAATCTTTTTCTATTGCGCGTGGCATACCCCACGCATCTGGGGCAATATATACGGACCAATCAGGGATTTTAGAAAATTTAGCGTACTCCGCACGGGCATCGGCCTCGTTCTTGAATAATTTATCTGCCAAAATAACACCGTTTCGCACAGCGATTAAATAATATTGTTTATCTGCAACAAAAACCGCCAAGAAAGACGAATATTCTGCCATTTCATCCATAATTGCCGCTGCCACTGACGGCATACCAGAATAATATCCACGCCGCCGTGCCGCCAAACCAATCATCGAACGATATTCGACATATAAATTTGCGCGTCCTTTGGAATTACGCGATAACGCATAGGCATATTTGCGTGGCGCATAACCAACCGCCACAGGTTGCCAAAACAACCCTGCGGCAAATCGTTTTTTGTTCACGCGCAATAATTCACTCAGTGTATTATCGCTAATTTTGAACACCTTGCCAAAAATAAAACTGAAAAAAGCCCCAATCAGTGTATCTATCACTTTATTTCATCTCTCCTAATCCCAATTATAACAAAAAAACATTATCTTTGGCAAACAGATAATGTTAAATTTGTCTTTTATTTTTTCAGTGAACAATCATACACGCGTGCACCTAATGTATATTTGTATTTTGGTCTAAATGCACCCCACGCGTTATCATACCTGTCTTCACTTTCAATCCAGAACGCGTTGCCTGTTTTCTTTTCCGCAGCGATACGATTTTTCAAATATTGAATAGCATCATCGCGTGAATCAACCTGGGCTTCGACCCCGACCTTGTACAAATAAACACAATTAACCGGTTTTTCTGGTAATTGCGTTAAAACATCTGCATCATCTGCAGGTTTGACATTCGCACACGCCGCCAAAGATGCCAATACACCAATTAACATAAATTTTTTCATTTTTTCCTTCCTTTTTTGTTTGCAAAATTATTTTTCGACTATCTCGTAATTTTCTGGATTGCTAAATAATTTACGCAGCACCAGATTATTCAATGCATGACTGCCTTTGTATGATACCATATCCCCAACGATAAAACCACCTGATGTCCACATATCGCCAAACGCATCAATTAATTTATGACGCACAAATTCATCCGCCCAATACAGTTTATTTAATGTATCATCGCCTGCACTATTCACAGCAATTACATTGTGTTCATTTGCGCCGCGTCCCATACCATGCTTTTTCAAATATTCCCATTCTGCGACATTACCAAATGTCCGTGCACGCGCGACATTTTTCAAAAACATATCGCGCGATTTTTTTGTGCCATTAAACGCGCAAGAAAATGTTTGTGCGCCGATAATTTTTTCTGGATAAACCAATGTTGCACATACATTTAATTCTTGACCATTGTTTGGCGACAATTTTACAAAACCGTTTGTTTTTCGCCCAGCCAGTGTATTTATAATCCAGAACTTTAACTTTTCTAAAAACGACACATTTTTCTTGGCATCTTTGGATGACACCATAACTTCGCGCCGAACAATTATACGCTTTGGTTTTGCGCCGACCACACCCACATCCAAAAATCTTTTCAAAAATTCGTATGCACTGCCATCCAGAATTGGTGTCTCTGGCCCATCTATTTCAATGACTGCACTGTCAACACCAACCAACATTAACGCAGCCATTAAATGTTCTATTGTTTGGACATGCGCGCCATCTGTTTTTCCAATAGTAGTATTGCGCATACGGGTTTCGCCAACATTAGAATATAATGCCTGAATCATTTGATTTTTATCAATATCTGTGCGCACAAAAAATATTCCATTTTTTTTACTGGGTTTAATAACCATGTGCACAGGCAAACCACTGTGAATACCATGTCCCGATATTTCAATTTTTTTCTTAAATGTTGCCATCTAATTTACCTTCTAACCATTTAAAAAACTTTTTTTCGATTTTTGTATCCAACGCAGCATATTTGATTTCATTGCGAACATCTTCGGGCAATCGCACCCAATCCTTTTCTGTTGTAATCAGTTTTGCCTTGTGCTTTGCCGCCAACGCGATTAATTTTTGAATATCGCGCGAATTATATTGATAATGATCTGCAAAAGACCGCATTGCCACAACATTTTTTAATTTTGAAAAGAATTTTTGTGGATACCCAATACCAGCAAATGCAACCACAGGTGTTGTTTCACGATATGGCGACACAGTTTTATTTTCTGCATAAAACACAGGAATATTTTCTGGTAATTGTAATTCGCATTTTTTATCCCCAGATTTAATAACGATAATTGCGTCAGCGCGTTGTAATGCGCCCAGATTTTCACGCATGGGACCTGCTGGCAAAATAAAACCATTTCCAAAACCGAAACTTTCATCCACAACAATTATTGATATATCTTTTTTAATAGATGGGTTTTGAAATCCGTCATCCATAACAATCGGCACATTTGTTTTTTGCTTGTTCAATAAAATTATATTGCTTTTTCTATCGCCAGTATGAACATTTATACCGCGCAACGATAACATCAACGCTTCGTCCCCGATATTGTTTGTTTTTGACGAGTGTTTATATCCGCGCATAACAACCGGCGCATCAAAAAATTCAGCAATTTGGCGAACAATAGGCGTTTTACCGACACCACCTGCCAAAATATTACCAACACAGATTATTTTACGGCGTGATTGCATCGAGTGTTTTGCACGATGATTAAATACAACCCGACTAGATAAATAATAAACACCTGCGAACGGTAATAATAACCATGCGACAATTCCACGATGTAAAAACCAATTTGGTGTTTTCATATTATTTCTTTTTCTGCAACTTTTTTGCCTCGCGCATTTGGCGTTTGAATTCCGTAGCGGTCAAACCTTCTTCTACTTGCATTAAATTAAACATTTTGTCCAAATCACGCATTTGTTTGATGCAGATTTTTTCGATATTTGCGCGTTCTTTTTCAAATCCTGGGGTTTTAATTTTGGATTTGATATAAATGGGCTCGCCAACATCCATGATATTTTTTGAAAACGGCAAAGCAATTAAATATCTGTCCCAACGGGTTTGAAACCAAGATTTAGACGAAGTAAAACACACAGGAATAATTGGCACATTTGCCATTTTTGCAAAAAACAGCGCACCATCTTGTAAATGGAGTGATGGTCCACTGGGGCCATCTGGACACATAACGATACACCGTTTTTTTTCACGCAACACGCGCACCCCCGCGCGCAACACAGATACAGCCCCTGACGATGTACTGCCAAAAATGGCGCGCGCACCAAACATATGTTGAATTTTTGCCATCAATCGTCCATCTTTATTTCTGCTGGTAACGGCGCAAGACCGAATACGATACAGACGCATAATAACCGTTGGAATCATGGTTCTTCCATGCCACACAACGAACACAGCCGGTTTTTTACGGTATTCTTTCAGTATATGTTTATTACGCACATGCGTACAACATGTGATAAAAATCAAAAACATAATTAACGACACAGGTATAACAAACACCCACTGGACAATATCCAATCCTAAAAAAGGGTCTAAAACAAATTTTCTAAACTTACTTCTGGCCATATAACACCACCCAATAATGAATACCGGACAAATCATAGCAACAATAAAAAAACAATGCAAGTACCAACAAATAACCCACGGTTTCGAGAGAAAATTTTACAAAAATTGTATTGACATTTAGATAAATTGATATATAATACCCCCTGTTATCGCGGGATAGAGCAGTCCGGTAGCTCGTCAGGCTCATAACCTGAAGGTCGGTGGTTCAAATCCATCTCCCGCAACCAAGATTTAACAAAAAGCATCCCTTGTGGATGTTTTTTTGTTAAATATGTGTGTTGTGTTGGGTTTGAACCACCGAGTAAAGGTGGTTCAGTGCAAGGATTAGGCGATTGGAAAGCGCCGGTTTGCGCAACGCGCAAAAATCCGTAGCCAATGGAGCGCAGCGGAATAAATCCATCTCCCGCAACCAGAATTTACAAAACCGTCCATCTGGGCGGTTTTTTGTTAGTTTTCCAATAATTACATTCGAACAATCTGTTCTAATAATAAATATCAATTGGAACATTGTGATCTTTACAAAAATCTGTAAAGAAGTCAGCAAAAGCACGCACTTTTGGTGATTCTGCAATTTCTGTTCTACAAATACACTGCATTTCTGTATCGTACTTAAAATCTAAATCATCCAAACAAACCAGATTTTCGCTGCTTTCTTGAAACCATTGTGGAAAAACAGTTATACCATCGCCATCATTAACCAAACGATATAACAAAGCCAGTGAATCTGATGTTGTGTTCAAATGTTTTGCGTGCTTCATAATATTTTGAAATTCTGGTAACTTTAAATAACGATTCAACATACATAAATCGTAATTTTCCAACAAATCATTTAAATTTTTTGGAACACCATGTAATTCTAAATATTTTTTACTGGTATAAAATTTTTTATGCGCTTTAAATTTAAATAAAACAGTTCCACGAATATCTGAATGCACCTTGGAATTTATAATCAAAACATCTGTGTTAGATATATCAGGCGATTGCTTCATCAGTAACTCTAAACGAATTTTCGGATACTTTGCATAAAAATCTGCTAAATCTTTCAACATAAAACTACCGATCAAACCTTCTTCGGTCCATACAGACATAGAACCAGATAAAGCATTTTTATCTATAAAATTATCTGATATTTTTTGAAGCAATTCCTCTATATTACATATATCATCGTATATCATTTGAGCAGACCTGGTTGGTTGACTACCTTCAAATCCCCTGGTAATAAATTTGGTATTAAATCTGTCTTCTAAACTTTTAACTAATTGCGACAGATTAGTATTTTTAATACCATTTGCACACGCGGCGGTTTGAATACTGCCTTTATCGACAATTTCTTTGAGTGCTAATAACTCTTTTAATAAAAGTGTTTTTGTTTTTACTGTTGACATGGAATATATCTTATACGTTGAAAGTATTTTGTAAATAAAAAATTTATTCATAAACGCATTTTATAAAATCTTGTAAAGTTTTACCTGTAGAATTTAAAATTTTAGCAATGCTGCCTGTGGACGGCCATCTGGGTTGACCATATTTAGACCAACGTTTGCTTTTGTTAAATGTTGTTGCGTCCAATCCTGAAAATCGTGCTAACCCGGAACAAGACATGTTGTGTTGAACCGCGAATTTATCAATTGCTTGCCATATATCTTGATGTGTCATTATATACTCCTTTAATTTGTGACAGTAGCCATTATATCCCAAGTTTAGGAAATTTGTTTTATCCCCTTTTTATAAACCAGATACACCAAAAAGGGGTAATAGCCATAAAATCCATAGTTTTCAGTATGTAATTTTTTTATTTTTTTCCTATTAATTTGACACTATACGGCAAAATTTTTTTCATTTTTAAACCGTTTGTGATATAATTACTATGCCGATTTATGTTATATGGCATATGTATTATTAGAAACACCTGAAACAGGATTAATATTTATCGTATCGTTAGATATTTGTTTTTTAGTGTTTGTTTTATTGCTAACTGTATACTATCAAAAACATAAAAAACGCAAAAAATAATTATTTTTTCTTTGGTCGTGGAACAATTTTTTTATTAAAGTACTTTTTCAATCTTGTTTTAATCTTGTTTGTTGTGCATTTTTGTAAATTTTCGTCTGGGGAATCATCTAAAATTTTAGCATCTGCGGCCTGACGGGCTTTGAATTTATCCATTAATCCCAACAATTTTTCGTTTTTCATAATTTGATTTTGAATACTATCAAATGTTTCTGACAAATATTTATTATCATCAACATAAATAGGTTTTACAGAATTTGCAACATCACGCAAAGTTTTTTGTATTTCTGGGAAAATATCTTTTAATGCGTTTTCAGAATCGCTGACATGATGTTTTTCATGTGCCAGAATTGCGTTGTATTTACACGCATCGTTTTTGTATTTTTTATCTATTATAATTTCAAAATCTTTGAATCCAACTGTTGCATCCACAGAATCCAAATAAACACAATAATATTCGCCATTAAAAACATACGCAATATTTGGTGTAAAAACACCAAATGGCAATACAGTAACATAACCACCTTTTGGCCATAAATCTGTATTAGATAAATTCACATGAACATCGTGTTTTGATTGAACAATTTTTATTTCTGGTGTTTTTTTATATTCGCCACAAACATCCGCGAACACCGGAAAACATATAAAAACAAACATAAAAAAATATATAATGTGTTTAATCATTACATTTTTCTAATTCGTCATATTTATATTCATTTTCATCTATTTTTAGATTTCTTAATTCTTCTTCGGCATAAATTCTTTGCTTTATCAAAATCATCACAGGATGAGATTGTAATTGTTTATTCAAATCATCCAGCGCGGCATGAATATCATCACCATTTTCAACATATATTGGCATAATAGAATTTGCAGCCGTATAAACAGAATTTATTAAATCCGGCTTGAAATCATCTATAACAGACAGATATGCGTTTATATGCTCGTTTTCATGTGCCAAAACGGCATTATAAGAACACGAATCTAATTTATGTCGCATATCTATTTTAACCAAAAAATCGACATACCCTATTGTTGCATGTACGCTTTTTAACCCGACACATGTACCACTGTTATCAGGTAATTGATTTATATCTGCGACAACATCATAATTATCAGCTAATGTTGCGATAACATTTCCATGATATAAATCCATAAAATCTAATGGTTGAACAACATGTTTTGTCCAATCAGGAACGATTAAATTTACTTCTGGTTTTTTTTTGTAAAAAACGCATTTATCCGCCGCCTGTGAAATACAGGGAACCATGATACTCAGTGCCAAAAAAGGTACAATTTTATACATTTTTCTTTAAATATTCTTCGACAAACGAACTGCCGTACATCTTGTATAATTCTTCGGCCAATAATACAGACGAACGCCCAGATTCAAACAAGCGCAACAAATTACCTAAACCACCTAATTCTGTGTTTAAAATCACAGATTCACCTGTAACAGGTCTTGATAACAACACTGCGCGTTTCAGGTTTGGATACGCCTTGCCTTGAATAAATGCCATTTCCAATGGATTTAATTTCCAATGTTCATAATCTGCGGTATCTGCCGCAGGATTACGAAAGAATAAAACTGTTTGGGCCTGACCACGCACAACATCGCCAATACCCAGTTTATCCAACACATTTGCGCGTTGAAATGCGACCATATATGCCTGACGATTTTTACGACCTTCTTGTAATCCTGTAATAAAATTATCGCGGAACATTTTATTTTCCAACATTGGTGCGGTTTCATCAATCATAATCAATGATGGATTTCCCCCAGATACTGTGGTATTATTAATTCTGTGCAATATATAAGAAATCACAGCAGGTGCCAACACTGGGTCTTGTAAAATATCTGTAAAATCAAATGTTGTTAACCTGGATTTCAAATCCAAAGTATCAACATTTTCATTAAAAATATCACCATATTGTAATTCATCAACCCATTTTTTTAATGCTGGGCGCATATTGCCATTTGACGAGAAACAACTTTCCCACAGATTAGATAATTTTCTATCTTTTTCTTTTAAATAATCAAAATTTACCGACACAGCACGCGCGATTTCATCCATTGATGTTGCATCTGTTTGCCCAGAAATCATCGCCAACCATCGGCGTAAAAACGCACGATTTGCAACCGTATCCGCCATTTTGAATGGATTTAGATGTGTTTCAAAAGAATGTTGATCATCATCATTTTTATCTTTGCCCTGCATAGTAATATATTTACCACCGACCGCCAGAGTAAATATCTCGGCACCTTTGTTTCTATCAAAGAAAAACGCCTTTAACTTTTGATGACGCAACGATTGTGCAATCAAAAATGAATACAATGTTGTTTTACCACCACCTGTTGGACCGATTGTTAAACTGTGTCCCACAGCAACCGGTGCATCAGATACATGGAATTGGAATTGATAAGGTGTACCTTGTGCGGTTGGGAAAATAACCAATGGTCCGCGACCCCAATCACTGTTTGCATGACCCGATGGCACATAATCCATAGGTATCGATATTGCGGCTGTTTTTGATAATAATTTAAAACTGCGTGGAAAAACATCAAATCCAGGAATAATAGAAAACCATGAAACACGCGCAGCAAATGTTTCAACCACTGGCGATACACCGAATGCAGCCGATATTTTTTTAAATTCAGCAATATATTTTTCTAATTCTTGAATTGTATCACCAAACAACATAAATAATGGATAAAAATTAACCATTGTTTGATTACCAGAAACATTTTCATCCATAACACTTTCTGCCGCCACTAATTGTTCTATGGTAGAATTTTCTGTTTTTTCATCCATTGTTGATTGTGTTTGTTTAAAAGTTTTTGCGACATTTGCGACACTCATTATATGAAAACCATTCATACAAATCATTTCTGCCTGGATGGTTGATATATTCATAAAAAATTCTTCATCCATATAATCAGGTGCAATTTTAAAAGATATTGTTGCTGCATATTTTTCAACACCACCACTTTCATACTTTATAATTCCATTATCTAAAAATTCGACATCATCAACCGTAACCAAACTGGCAATATTATTATCCGCGATTGCTGGTTCTGGTTTTGTAATTGGTGATAAAATACGACCAAAAAAACACGCCATGTTATTTTTACTGGTATTTTTTAACAATGTTGGTTTATATGCAGCCAACATAGATTCAATATATGTACAATATTGATTTAATTTTTCTTCTGCATCTATACCGCCCACAGATATAACCAGATAATAATTATTAGAAAAAATCTTTAACCCTTGATTTTTCCATTTATCATAAATCGCCTGTAATGTTGGTTGATGAAATTCATAATTTGAATTTTCCTTGATTGCATCACGCGTTGTAAAAAATCGCAAAATAACATTTGAATCATGAATTTGATTAAACAAAGACGCACGCAAATCCAAGAATTTTTCGCGTGTTTCATCATCTTGCATACCTGTTTGAATACCCTTTAAATGGTAAACACGCACCAACGAATTATTGTTAATTTGTAAAGTATCATTATTTTTTACACCACTAAAAGGCAAATAATCAGAATAACTGGCATACCCAAATTTTGGGAATACTTTCCGTGTTAAAACAGAAAAATAAAACATCAAAATAATAAAGATAACAATAACAACCATCACCAATACAGTAATAGTCATTGGAAAATCCATATTACCGGCGAAATAATTAAAAAATCCAGATATATTATTCATTATGCTGGTAATCTCCGTGGAATTTTATACTTTAACATACTTAATTTTGCCGACAAAATTTGACCAATTTGTGGGTCGACACGCGAATAGACCATTAAAATCATATGAACACCAACCACAGATAACAAGAAAAATAATGGGTCTAAATCGAAATTAAAAAAAACCAAACACAGCACATAAATTGCAATAAAAACAATGAATTGTACAACAAAATTCAACACTGCCAAAGAATATGGCACGTAAAAAATACGTGGCGGATTTGCCAAAGCTTTTAATACTTGTTGTTTCATCTCTTCCTACTTGTTAATAATTATACCATTTTTTAACATTTTTTAACAAGCAGAAAAATTAAAATTCAAAAATTGTTAAAATTGTTGAAAACCATAATTTTTTTCAACAGGTAATTATTTAAGAAATTTATTAACAATTTTTATAAAAACCTCTAAAAACTGGCAAAAAATTGTTAAAAAACTGTTAATAAAAAACTAAAAACTGTTTTTAACAATATTAACATCCCTAATAAAAACAACAAAAATTATATTATTTATTTGATTTTTGTTAAAATGTGTTTATAATTGACCCGTAAAAAGGATTTGATATGAAATTTTTAAGTTCATTAAAGGCATGGAAAAAACGCGGTGATATTAAACAAATTCGCCGTGGTAAACAGGTTATTTTGATTGACCCTAAAAATCCAAAGTTAAAGGCAAAACAGGGTTTCAAGAAAAAATAAAGGTTTATATAAAACCAATGTTTTTGATACCCGTTTTTACGGGTATTTTTAATAATCTGTATTTGTTATAAACGCGTCTTTTAACACAGATTGAATTTTATCGTCTGTTAACCCAGATTGATATAAATATTCTATTTGTGGTTGTGTATATTTTGCGATATTCGCACAATGATACGCATTTTCTGGAATTGCAGATATTTTCTGTTCTGGTTTAAATATAATTTTTGCATTATTATCAGCCAACGCGGAAAAATCGATACCAGACCGCACACCATCACAATATTTATAAATATGTGCCGTTCCAGATAACACAGATGTTGAATTTTTATATGCTAATAATCGTGTTTTTAATAAAATACCAGTATTTTTACATAAATGATATGCATCCAGATTACAATTTATATTACCATGATTTTCAATAACAATAAATCCGTGTAAATCGCAACCATCACCACTATTTTTTACAGATACAGAAAAATCTGCTAATTTGTGAACCTTGACCTTGACAGACAAGAATAATTTTTGGTTTTTAACATTTTCATTAATAATAATGTCCAGATTATTTTTGCCAATTAATTCACCAACATATATAAAATGTACCGGTAAATCATAATTTTTTTCAATTATTGGACTATCCAGTGTTGATAATTCACGACAAAACACCCCATCGCGGAAAACAACTGTTTCCGCAGGAAAGGTTTTTATATTGAAATCTTGCCAAATGTATGACATATTATTCGTATTATAAAGGATTTTATTATGGGTTTCAATTGCGGAATTGTAGGATTACCAAATGTCGGTAAATCGACATTGTTTAATGCGTTAACACAAAGTGCGGCGGCTGATGCGCAAAATTACCCATTTTGCACGATTGAACCGAATACTGGCCGTGTTGTTGTACCGGATGATACATTGTTAAAACTGGCGGCGGTTGATAAATCGGAAAAAATTATACCGACACAACTGGAAATTGTTGATATTGCGGGTTTGGTTCGTGGTGCATCTGCGGGCGAAGGACTGGGGAATAAATTCCTGGGTAATATATTACAAACAGACGCGATAATTCATGTTGTGCGGTGTTTTGAAAATGATGATATTGTGCATGTTAATGGCAAAATTGACCCGATTGCTGATATTGATACAATCGAAACAGAATTAGCATTGGCTGATTTAGAAAGTATCGAAAAACAGATAAAAAATCTGGAAAAAAAGGCGCGTGGTCTGGACAAAGATGCCGCAAAATTATTGGCTGATGCGACAATAATTCGTGAAAATTTATCGAATGGTATTCCTGCCCGTGATACAGATGTCGACAGTAAACCATTTAATTTATTGACGGCAAAACCCGTAATTTATGTATGTAATGTGGACGAGGCATCTGCCGCCACCGGCAACAAATTTTCAAATATGGTTATTGAAAAATATGGGAATAAATACCCAGTTTTGATAATTTCATCGAAAATAGAAATGGAAATTGCACAAATTGTAAACCCGGACGAAAGAAAAATGTTTTTGGATGATTTGGGTCTGACCCAATCTGGTCTGGAACAGGTTATAAAAACCGGTTATGAAACATTGGGTTTACAAACATTTTATACGGTTGGCCCGCGTGAGGCGCATGCCTGGACAATAACGCGTGGTATGACCGCCCCAATGGCTGCTGGGAAAATCCATACAGATTTTGAACGCGGATTTATTCGCGCTGAAATTATAAGCCCAGACGATTATTTACAATACGGTGGCGAAGTAAAAGTTCGCGAGGCCGGCAAAATGCGCACAGTTGGTCGCGATTATGTCATGCAAGAAGGTGATATTTGTCATTTCTTGTTTAATGTATAAAAATGAAATTGTTAAAATTTTCCCGGCCTTTTTGATAAAAATATTCAAAAAGACCGGTATTTTTTTTGAAAACAAAAAACAACATAAAAATACCGGTGTTTTTAATAAAAATGTTAAAAAAAGCCGGAAAATATTATTCAATATAAAGTAATTTTTCTAGTTTTTCGTTTATTTCGGCGATTTTATCATTAATATCGGCAATTTCTTCGTTTGTATAATTTTCGCCACGAATCATCCCAGCAATTTTTTCTTTTTTATTTTGTTCCAGTTTTTCCAATGTTTTTTTCAATTTTAATGACACAATAAATTTTTCTGCTGCGCGTTCCGTCCAACCCAAATCCGCCACTTTGTCATCAAAAGACATGTTTAATGCAGATAAAAACTCGGCATAACGGGACGCAATATCTGGGAAAAAATTCACAATATAAATCAGTGTATTTTTTGTTACCAAATCTGTATCGGGTAATTTTATTTTTGGTGTATCGACTTTTTTCCAAGAACGCCATTCTTGAAATTCGCGTTTTTTGTATTCTTGTTCAATTTCGTATTGTAATTTTTTATCAGTAATTTTATTTAATTCATTTTTCAAAAACTTTTCTGCCTGGGTGCGTCCGCCTGGGGTTGAAACCAAATAATTATCATTTGTAATTTTCCATAAAAAATCCACCAAAGACATAGCAGAATCTATAATTTTTGCCATACCATCACGACCACTGGATTTTAAAACTTCATCTGGGTCTTTGCCACCAGATACAAATGCAAATCGCACATTAGAATTATCACGAATAAATGGTAATACAATTCCGCATGCCCGCGCAGCCGCCTTGTTCCCTGCACTATCGCCGTCAAAGCAAAATATAATATTTCTATTTGCCTTGCATAATAATGCAATATGGTCTTCGGTTAATGCAGTACCCAATGGTGCGACAGTTTCGCCAAATCCATGTACCTGCATTTGAATTGCATCAATTTGTCCTTCGACAACGATACTGCGATTTTTTTTATAAATTTCATCCCTGGCAAAATTAAATCCAAAAATTGTTTGTCTTTTATGAAATAATGGTGTGTCAGTTGTGTTGATATATTTTGGTTCAGAACCATCTAAACTGCGACCAGAAAATGCGACAATGCGTCCCCGTGCATCAAAAATAGGAAACATTAATTTATAACGAAAGAAATCGTATAATCCGTATTCACCGCGGCGAACAAGCCCAGTTTCCAGTAAATTATTTTGTTTAATATTAATAAATTTTGATGAAATTAAATTATTTTTTGGTGCAAATCCAATACGATATTTTTTTATCATATCATCGGTGAAACCGCGTTTTTTTATGTATTCTAATGCAACCGCACCATCTGGGGTAAATAATAATTTTTGATATTCTAATGCTGCCCGTTCATAAATATCAAAATAAGAATTTTCGGCGGCCTGGCGTTCTGGCGATTTTGGTTTGAAATCAGGCATTTTTAATCCGGCCATATCTGCTAATTCTTGCAAGGCAGTTTTAAATTCAACATGTTGTGTATTCATAACAAAAGACACAATATCGCCATGTGCGCCACATCCAAAACAGTGATAATAACCTTTGTCTTCGGCAACAGAAAAAGACGGTGTTTTTTCATTATGGAATGGACAACATCCCCAATAATTTTGACCTTTTTTAGTTAATGGAACTGTACGCCCAATTACATCAACCAATGATAATCTGGCACGCAATTCATCAACAAAATTATTGTCATATTTTGCCAATTATTTTTTTCCTTTTTTTGCAAATTTTTGTGCCGGTTTTTTATTGTTTATCATTTCAATAGCATCATCTAAATCAGGTTTTGTTTTAACAGATACATTAACCCGACCAGATGAAATATACGGACCATATCGCCCAGTTGCATAAAATAAAATTTTTTGTTTTGTTGCTGGATTTTCACCTAAATCTTCGGCGATATTACCTTTGGATTTTTTATCCAATAAATCTTTGGCGATTTCCAATGTTATTGTATCAACCGTATATCCCTTGGCAGATGCGTTTTGTTTTCCATTTGAAACATAAGGTCCAAATTTACCATTTGGGTAAAAAGTTATACCTTCATCTAAATCAACAGGTTCTGTTGATTTTGTATTTGGTGTTTCGTTTGTTTGTGCGGGTACGTCTGTATTACCGATTTTAACAGTATAATCACATGTTGGATAATTATTACAACCAATAAATGCACCATATTTTGATAATTTTATACCCAACACACCACCGCATTTTGGACATTTTGTTCCACCATCAGGAAATAAATGTTGTGCCATAAATTCGTTTATAACATCGATAATTTCAGTGGTTTTTATACCACGCGCGGCCTCAATCGTTGTATTTGTTGGCTTCCAGAATTCATTTAATGCGGTTAATTTATCATTTTTACCATTTGATACATCGTCTAATGTATCTTCGGTTTTTGCGGTAAAATTCACATCAACCAAATCAGTAAAATATTTTGATAAATATGCTGTTATAATCCACCCCGCAGATGTTGGATGAAAACGATGTTGTTTGTCTTGTTCAACATAGTTTCTGTCGACAATAGTTGACATAATTGTTGCGTATGTTGATGGACGACCGATACCTAACTCTTCTAATTTTTTAACCAATGTTGCTTCGGTAAATCTCGCAGGTGGTTGTGTAAAATGTTGTTCTGGTAAAAATGCGACAATATCGATTTTATCGTTCACAGACAATGGTGGTAATTTTGCATTTTCATCTGTTTCATCATCATCGCGCGTTTCGTTGTAAATTTTCAAGAAACCGTCAAATGTGCATGTTGTACCAACAGTGTGAAAAACAGCATCTGTATTATCAGTTTTAATATCAACCGAAACAGAATCAAATTCAGCGTTGCTCATTTGACACGCTATTGTTCGTTTCCATATTAAATCATATAATTTTTGTTCGTCTGTACCCAGATTTTTTGCTGGCGTATCAAAATGTGTTGGACGAATCGCCTCGTGCGCTTCTTGGGCGTTTTTAGATTTTGTTAGATAAATATTTGGTGATTTTGGCAAGAATTTATTTCCATATGTTTTTTCGATATATGCGCGAATATCATTTACTGCATCAACAGATAAATTTGTTGCGTCTGTACGCATATATGTAATTAATCCTTGTTCATATAATTTTTGTGCGACCGACATAGTGCGTTTCGATGAAAAATATAATTTGCGTGCGGCCTCTTGTTGTAATGTACTGGTGGTAAATGGCGCAAACGCGTGGCGCGTGGTTTTTTTCTTGTCAATGTTTGATACAGTTGCACCAACCACAGGTTTACCCAAATCTGCCAAAATTTTATCAACAGTTTCTTGGTTTTTAATCGTTTGTTTATCGATTTTTTCATTTTTATATTTGGTTAAAATCGCTTTGAATCCGGTTGTATTGTTCCCAGATGGATTGCAATCTGCGCCCAATGACCAATATTCTTGGGGACGAAACGCCTCAATCTCGCGTTCACGGTCAACAACCAATTTAACCGCCACAGATTGTACACGACCCGCCGAACGCCCCAGGTTGCGCCGCCACAATAATGGGGATACACTAAACCCGATTAAATAATCTAATGCGCGGCGGACAATATACGCATCAACCAAATTAGAATCAATTTCGCGTGGAGATTTTATTGCGTTTATAACAGCATTTTTCGTAATTTCGTGAAATGCCACACGATATACAGGTTTACCAGATAAAACCTTTTTAGATTTTAAAATATCTAATATATGCCATGCGATTGCCTCGCCCTCGCGGTCAGGGTCTGATGCCAAATAAACAGCATCGGCTTTTTTTACCAAATCGACAATTAATTTGATTTGTTTTTCTTTGCCGGGCATAATTTGCCAACGCATTTCAAATTTGTTTTTGGTATCAACACTGCCGTTTTCAGGAACTAAATCACGAACATGACCAACAGATGCAATAACCTTCCACCCATTTCCCAGGTATTTTTCGATTGTTTTTGCTTTTGATGGAGATTCTACAATCAATAAATTCATCTTTTAACTTCCTTTTGCAGATAATTGTTGATCTTTGTTTATATGCGCATTTTGGCACAGGCCAAACCCAAACATCAGGGATAATAAACTGCTGCCGCCAAATGACATCAGTGGCAAAGGCACCCCAACGGTTGGCAATAATCCCAATACCATAGAGATATTTATAAAATAATAAATAAAAAAGTTCAACATAAAACCAAAACAGATTAATTGCCCAAATCGATTTCGACATGTTTTTGCACACCAAAACAAAACAAGAATAATCCATGTGTATATAATCAACAGTATAAATGCACCAATAAATCCAAATTCTTCACCCAGCATTGTGAAAATAAAATCGGTCTGTTTTTCGGGTAAAAACGATTGCTGGGATTGTGTTCCTTGTAAATAACCCTTGCCGACAATACCCCCAGAACCAAACGCAATTTTTGCTTGGTTTATTTGATATCCTGTTCCGCGAATATCGTGTTCTGGGTTAAACAAAGTAATAATTCTTTGACGCTGATAATCGTGCAATCCACCAAACCAAACGACCGGTGCCGCCATTAACCCCAATATAGCCATAATAATAAACCATTTTTTTGGGGCACCAACAATGTAAAACATTCCCAGCATAATACCCATTAATGACAATGCTGTGCCTAAATCTGGTTGCGCAACAATCAATATAAATGGAACAAAAGTCATTAATATCGGTGCGATATAATTTTTTGCCTGGGTTAATTCCACAGAATTCATCCATGCAAAATAACGCGCCAATGCCAACACCAACGCAATTTTAATAAATTCAGACGGTTGAATATTCATAAATCCTAAATTTAACCATCGTTGTGCACCCATACCAACATCGCCAACAAATGTAACGGATACAATCAAAATAAACGCGATAATATAAATAATGTATGCGGACTTTAACCATGTTTTTATGTTTGAAAAAGACACAATAAAAAATACACCAAACCCCAGCAATATTTTTAACAGTTGTGGCGCCGCATACGGTTGCCAATTACCCCCACCCGCAGAAAACAAAACCATTACAGATATAGCCAGCACAACACACATCGGCAAAAATAATCCCCATAAAAACCGCGACAGTTTTTCAGGCATTGTCATCATATTTGCATTAGAAACGCGCGTTTGACGAATCATTATTTTCCACCTTCGAGTAATGTTTTCATAACTGCGGCACATGTGCGGGCGGCGGGGCCACTGCCGCCAGAATGTTCTGTGATTATGCACACAGCATATTTGGGATTATCGGTTGGCGCATATCCAACAAACAATCCGTGGTTTCGTTTATTCCATTCTAATTGCCCGGCCGATAATACACCGGTTGCGCGTTCTTTCTTGGATATATTACGCACCTGGGATGTTCCGGTTTTTCCGCCCATTTTTGCACCATCAACATCAATCGCGCTGCCTGCGGCGGTTCCACCAGGTTTTGTCACCAATTCTAATCCTTCGAGTACAAAATTTATGTTTTTCTTTTGCAACCCCAGATTTGCAAATTTTGGTTTTTTATCGTTGTACATTAATCTGGGGATAATGACACGGTTTGACACAACACGCGCCAACATCACAGCCAACTGTAAACAATTTGTTAAAATAAATCCTTGGCCAATTCCAGAAATTACAGTGTCCCCATGTACCCATGGCGCACCCACATGTTTTTCTTTCCAATATTTATCAGGGATTACACCTGCCATTTCTTTTGGGAAAATATCAGTTAAATATTTTTCAGTAAATCCTAATCTTAATGCCATTTTACGAATAGCATCCATACCAATTTTTAATGCCAAACGATAAAAATAAATATCACAAGAATGCGCCAATGCACCTGCTAAATTCACAGACCCATGACCGTGTGCATCCCAACAGTGATATCGTCTGTCGCCATAATCCCAATATCCCGGGCAAAACACATGGTCATTTGGTGTTATTGCGCCTGATTCCAATGCCGCCAATGCAACCACAATTTTGAATGTAGACCCAGGTGGAAACAAACCTTCGACTGTTTTATTAACAAAAGGTTTTGTATAATCCGTGCGCAATTTTGCCATATATTCATCGGAATCATCACCGGTAAAATTTGCAGGATTAAACCCAGGCGCAGATGTCATTGCCAAAATATCGCCTGTTTCAATATCTAATGCGACACCACATCCGGCCTTGTGTTGAATCAGTGCATCATACATTACTTTTTGTGCATCATAACGCACAGTTGTTTTAATGTCCCGGCCAGGTTCTGGTTTAATAAATTGGTCTTCGTCTTCACCAGTAATGCGCCCCAACGCATTTGATAACATAACTGTTTGTCCAGGTGTTCCGGCCATTGCATCATTAAATCGTTTTTCCAATCCTAAAATACCTGTGGTAAAAAATGGTGCGTTTGGCACAGGCACCTTGGGTGCGCCAACATAACCAAAAATATGCGCCCCAGATTCACCCATTTCGTATACGCGCGCATACCCAGATGAAATATGTACACCTGGCAAATTTTTTGCCTGGACCCGCGCCAGTTGCGACCAATCTGTGTGTTCGGAAATCAGCACAGGTTGAAATCTTTGCTGTTTTCGCATCTGTGCATAAACGCGTTTCAGTGTTTTTGGTTTTAATTTTAAATCATTGGTTAGTGTTTTTAACAAATCATCAATGTTTTTAGATTCTTCGGGAACAACATAAATACGATAAATTGGTGTGTCGCGTGAAATAGGTATGCCTTCGGCCGATAAAATTTTACCGCGTTCAGGCATATTAATTTGAATACGAAATGAATTGTTTTCGCTTTTCTTTTTATAATCACGATAGTTAAAAACCTGCATTTGCACCATACGCAAAATCAATACAGATGTCAGTACCGCCCCAGTGGTTAAAAACAGTGCACTGCGTCTGTCAAAAGTATGACCAATTTCCATATCAATCATCGCGGTGCACCTTTTTTAACAAATTTGTAATTGGCAAATATAATGCCACAACCAATATATATAACAATATACTGCGCCAAATCATAATCCAAGAAATATTTATCAGCATCAACATAAATAATGCTGCACCGAAAAATATCATAAACGGAACAATCGCGTTTCTGTCTGCGCGTTGTAAATCCAAGAAATATTGAAAACCGTTAATTGCATACGCAATAAAATAACAACATGTCCAAAATAATTTTGTATCACACGAATAATCCAATGCCAGACAAAAGAAAATCGCAAACGGCGTAAACCAAGGAATCGGGCGAATAAACGAATAAAAGAATATAGGAATAATTGCCAATATACCCCCCGGATTCCAAAAATGTAATTGCAATCGCCATAAAATAATCACCGCCAAAAATGGGGATATTTTACGCAACCAAGAAACAATATTGTGCATCATTTATATTCGTTATTTGTGTTAAATTCCAAAACCTTGACACGCGACACAGAATCGGGTTTTAACACCTTGACATCGCGATTATTTATCATTGTGCCGACCAAAATTCCGTTTGGCAAAACACCACTGATATTACTGGTTATAATCGTCATACCTTTTTGTGGTTTGAATTCAGGACGATTAAACAGTCCAACATCGGGGGTTGCAGAACCATCGCCATTCAAAAATCCGTAAACCTCGTCCCCTGCAACACGGATAGCAATACTGCTGTCGGCATCATTTAATGCGCGCACGCGTGAAAATTCACCACCGACATCCACCACCATCCCGACCATGATTCCGTCCACAGATGTTACCACCATACCCTTTTTAATACCGTCAAATACACCCTTGTTAATCAAGAAATTACTGTGATGTAATGCGACAGTATCATGAATAACATCAGCCATAATAACATTTTGCGGGGTTGCGCGGACAATATCCAATTCGTTTTCCAATCGTTTGTTTTCAGCCATCGCAATCGTGCATTCATGTTGAGTGGCACGGGCGGCATCTAACTCTTGCTGCAACCGCTTGTTTTCTTGTTGCAGATTAGACAAATTATTGATATTTGACACCGATTCACCCAGTGCCCGCACGGGCCAAGTTATAATATTCCCAACAGTATGTGCCACAGGTAATACCACATGCCCCAATGCGTTTATCAGGTAAAAATCAGGTTTTGACACCAAAACATAGATAAAAATCAACGGCACAGCGGCCGCAGCCGCGGCTGATTTAACCAGTTTAGGCACCCGCGAAGATAGTTTGTTTTGATTCATTTCATACCCCAGTTTAAACACTAAAATTCGAACATTCAATAAAAACTTGATTTTTCTTTTTATTATGTCAAAATAACAACACAAACAGTCCAAAATGGCAAAGGCATTGCCATCAGGGCACAAACAAAAAGAGGTTAAAATGCCAAAATTAAAAACAAAGTCATATTTGAAAAAACGTGCATCTATGACCGCAACTGGAAAAATCCGTGTTGCCAGAAATGCTCACAAAAAATTACTGCGTCATAAATCCAAACGCGCGAATAACGCGGGGTCAAAACCACAGTATTTGAACGATAACATGATGGGTCAGGCCAAAATCTTGGCTCCATACGGTTTGAAATAATATAAGGGGGCAATTATGGCAAGAGTAAAACGCGGAACAACAGTCAAGCAAAAACATAATAAAATCTTGGCGCGCGCCAAAGGTTATTTGGGCCGTCATCATTCTACATATCGTGCTGCACGCGAAAAAACCGAGAAAGCAGGTCAATATGCATATCGCGACAGACGCGTTAAAAAACGCGAATTTCGTGGTTTGTGGATTGTTCGTATTAACGCCGCAGTGCGTAATAATGGTTTAACATACTCTCAATTTATGAATGGTCTGCGCAAGGCAGGTGTCGCCCTGGACCGCAAGGTTTTGGCCGAAATGGCGTTTGCGGGTGATGAAAACTTCACAAAATTGATTGATGTTGCAAAACGATTTATCGGTGGGGAAAAATAATCCTTGGCGGTGGTCTTTTGTTTTGTAATAATAAAGCCGTCAAGTACTGACGGCTTTATTTAATCAAAGGTAAAAAGTTATGTTGGATGAAATAAAAAAGATAGAATCACTGGAAAAATTACAGGCATTATATACCGCCACATTCGGTAAAAATGGCACTATGACGGCCAAATTAAAAACAATGGCAACATTGTCAAATGACGAACGCGCGGCTGTAAATGCGGAAAATACAGAATTGCGCCGTGCATTCAAAGACAAACAAACAGAATTAGAACACGCGGCATTAAATGCAAAATTAGCAACAGAATTTATTGATGTAACATTAGATACAGAACCGCAAAATCGCGGCACAATCCATCCACTGACAAAATCGTTAAATGAAATCGGTGCAATTTTAGAATCTTTGGGTTATACAATGTGGACCGGACCCGAGGTCGAAGATGACTGGCATAATTTTACTGCATTAAATACCCCGTCTTATCATCCTGCTCGCGACATGCAAGACAGTTTCTTTCTGGACAATGGTAATGTATTGCGCACACAAACATCTGCGATTCAAATTCGTGCAATGGAAGAACACGGTGTACCAATTAAAATGTTTGGTGTTGGGCGTACATATCGCAAAGAAATGGATGCAACACATGCGCCTATGTTTGGCCAAATCGAAGGATTATATGTTGATAAAACAGATGCCCATATAACAATGACTGACTTGGTTGCAACAATTCGCACAATATTGGAAAAATTCTTCGAGAAAAAATTAGAAATGCGTATTCGTCCATCATACTTTCCATTCGTTGAACCCGGCATAGAGGTTGATATTAAATGGGGCAATAAATGGCTGGAAATTATGGGCGCAGGCATGGTGCATCCAAATGTGTTGCGTAATTGCGGAATTAATCCTGACGAATATCAAGGTTTTGCGTTTGGTTTTGGTTGGGACAGATTGGCAATGTTGAAATACGATTTGCACGATATTCGCAAATTTTATGACGGCGATGTTCGTTGGTTGCAAAACAGTGGTTTTTAATAACAGTGGGGAAATAAAATGAAATGGTCTTATGAATGGTTGCGTGAATATCTGGATACTGAATTATCAGCCGAACAAATAGAAGAAACTTTAAATCGTATTGGTTTAGAGGTTGAAGAATTTTTCCCTGCGGTACCACCGATTGCAGCAAAAATTGTAGAGTGTCGCCCACATGAAAACAGCGACCACTTGCATGTATTAATGGTTGACGATGGGTCTGGCAAACTGCGCCAGGTTGTATGTGGGGCGCCAAACGCACGCGCAGGGTTGATATCTGCACTGGCACGACCGGGATGTGTCGTTGGCGGGGCCGAGATTCAACCTGGGAAACTGCGTGGTGTTGTGTCAAATGGCATGATGTGCAGTGAACACGAATTGGGAATTGGCGATGACGATGCGGGTATTATGGAATTGCCAGATAATACAAAAATTGGCGAACCAATCGCAGGTACCAATGTCAGCAGTGTTTTTGATACAGGTATTACACCAAATCGCCCAGATTATTTGGCTGTGCGTGGGATTGCGCTGGATTTGGCGGCAGCAGGCGCGGGGCGGTATACGGCAAAAAACCCAGATGTGTTGCCTGATAAAAAAGGTGTGCGCGATGTACAATTAATGTCTGACCGTTGCCCGACATATCGTATGGCGGAAATTCACGGAATTAAAAACGCGCCGTCAAACGAAAAAATTGCAAACCGTCTGTGCGCGGCGGGTATAAATCCTAAAAACGCGTGCGTGGATGCAACAAACTATATTTGTTATGATATGTCGCAACCGCTGCATTGTTTTGATGCAGACAAAGTTAACGGGCCGATTATCGTGCGTACTGCCAAAGCGCAAGAAAAATTTACAGACCTGTTTGGCAATGAACACGAATTAACCGACAAAGATTTAGTTATTGCCGATATGACTGGTATTTTGGCATTGGCGGGCATTGTTGGTGGTGCGCGTGCTATGACCACAGACAATACAAAAAATATTATTTTAGAATCTGCATATTTTGAACCTGTGGGTATTCGTAAAACTGCAAAAAGATTGGGTTTGTCCACAGATTCATCATATCGGTACGAACGCGGAATTGACCCAAATGCAAATGCCACGGCATTGGCGGCGGCTGTACAAATTATAATGGATGCGTGCGGTGGCGAATTGGTTGGTGTATGCACCGCTGGGCGCGCCGAATTCACACCAAATAAAATTGCATATAATCCAGCGTTTTGCTTGCAAAGAACCGGGGTTGATATGCCAATTCAAAAACAACGCGAAATTTTAGAATCTTTGCAATTTGGTGTCAGCGAAGGCAAAGGTGGCATCTGGACGATTACCCCACGCAGTGCGCGTGTTGATATGACGGCGCCTGAAAACATTGTGTCTGATTTAATTCGTATTTATGGTTATGACAAGGTTGGTCTGGACGGTGTTGCGGAATCAGGCGGTGTTGAATCTGGGGATAAAACAGAATCAAAAATACATGTTGGGTTAAAACAACATTTGGCAAATCGCGGTTTGAATGAAAGTGTGTCATTTGGTTTTGGTAATTCCAAGATTGAATCAAAATTAACAGACAAACAAATTGTAAAAGTATCTAATCCAATAACGGTTGATTTTGATTGTATGCGTAATAATTTACTGGGTAATTTGCTGATTGCATTAAGCCAAAATATTAAACGCGGTTTCCCAGATACAGCCACTTTTGAATTAGGCACTGTATTTGATGGCGATATGCCAGGTGCCCAACATACGCAAATTTGCATTGTGCGTTCTGGCACAACCGGACCAAAACATTGGATGAAACGGTCGCGTCCTGTGGATGTATTTGATGTCAAGGCGGATATTTTGGCGCTGATTGGCAATCAAAAACACACGATTGAAACAAACGATGCCCCACTTTGGGCGCACCCATATAAATATGGTCGATTGATGCAAGGCAATCGTAAAATTGCAGAATTTGGCGAATTGCACCCAACAGTTGCGCACGAAATGCATATCAAGGTGCCAACGGTCGTTGCGATTATCGACAATGTTGATGTTTTGCCCAAAACACCAAAATATGCAAAAACACCAATGACAGATTTTCAACCAATCACGCGTGATTTTGCGTTTGTTGTGGAATCAAAATTCCCGGCAGAACGATTAATTGCAACGGCGCGCAGCGCGGATAATCGCATTGGCGATATCACGGTTTTTGACTCGTTCGATATGGGCGGCGGAAATAAATCTGTGGCATTTACAATCACGATTTATCCAACTGAAAACATGAGTGAAAATGATTTAACAGAATTGCAAAACAAAGTGATTGCGGCTGTTGAAACAAAGTGTCATGCAAAACTCCGCGCATAAATCAAAATGTTAAAAAAACACCGGCAAATGCCGGTGTTTTTATATATTTTTGTCGGCACAATCACAATAATTTTTTACTGGGCAATTTGCACATTTTGGGCGCAGGGCGCGACATGTATATCGCCCATGCAAAACCATTACATGATTAACCATTTCATGATATTTTGCTGGTATTTTTTTACGCAATTTTTCTTCGACTTTGTCCGGCGTATTGTCCGCTATCCCAACCCAACCGAACCTATGCGACAGCCGGAAAACATGCGTATCCACACCGATATTGGGTGCGCCCCACAAAACATTCGTTATAACATTTGCGGTCTTTTGCCCGATACCTGGTAATTTCATCAATTCATCACGATTATGATATTTTTCTGGGAATTTCCAATTATCGCCCTGTTCGTCTGCCAATATTTTTGCTAATTTAATAATATTGTTCGCTTTGTTATTGAAAAAAGAAATAACGCGTATATGCGATTTCAATCCGTCCAATCCCAATGCCAACATTTTTGCGGGTGTTGGTGCGATACGGAATAAATCCGGGGTAATTTCATTTACCTTTTTATCTGTCGCCTGGGCAGATAAAATTACCGCCACCGCAAAAGTAAATTCATTCACAGAATACAATTCAGACCGGATATTCATATCCAATGTAGGCGCAACATTTTCAAAATAAATATCCGGTGTTATCATTTTATGCTTTTTGTATATCGATTGCGAATTTATGGCCTTCGATTTCTGTTTCAAATTGTGATGCTGTGCCATCTGTCAATTCGACAATTAACGCATCCGTCATTATGCGTTCACGATGTGCATTGATTGCATGCGCCATATCATCATCGCCAGAATACACCAATTTTATTCTGTCCGACACATCCAGATTTGCGGCCTTGCGCGAATCTTGGATGAATCGCAATGCATCGTTTGCCAAACCTTCTTGAATTAAATCTGGGGTTATGTTTGTATTCAACACGACAACCGCTGTATTGTCTGGCAAAGCCGCACCAGTAATACCAGATTTCACAGTCAAACGATTTTCAAATTCGTCAGCGTTCAATGTGTATTCGCCAACATTCATTGTATTACCGTTGATTGTATATTTACCTTGCTTTACTGATGGAATAATATCGCGTAATGCCCCACCCAGGCGCGCGCCAATTTTTGGTGTAATTAAATACACAAACGAATCAGCAACGGTTGCAATATCATTCACGAATTTAACAGATTTAACATTTAATTCATCACGGATAATATCAGCGTATTTTGACATATCAACACCCGCGATTGTTAATTCTGCCAATGGCAAACGATTGCGTAATTTATATTGTTCACGCAACTGTTTTCCAACGGACACAATCGATTGCACACGGCGCATATCATTGACGATTTCTGTATTGATATCTTGCGCGACCGGCCAATCCAATAAATGCACAGATTCATTTCCAGTTAAATTTTTATAGATATATTCAGTTATAAACGGCGCAAACGGTGCCATTATAGTGCAGAATTTTACCAAAACATAATATAATGTGTTAAACGCGTTTACATCTTCGTTCCAGAAACGCGCACGACCACGGCGAATGTACCAGTTATTCAATATATCCAAGAAACGCACAAATTCTTTGACTGCAACATCTGGTTTATATTCATCCAGGGCAGCGGTTGTTATACGAATAACCTCATTTAATTCGGCAATGATATATTTATCCAACAAATTGGACGAAGTATTGTCCATTTTTGCAGTTATATTGCCGGCATTCGCATACAATGTAAAGAAGTGATATGCGTTCCACAGCGGTGTCAAAATAGTTTTGATTGTATCACCAAAAACTTTACCTTCTTTATCAACACCAACAGGTTCGGCCTTCATAAAATTGCTGCCCAAAATAAACAGGCGAATCGCGTCAGCGCCATATGTTTCAATTTGTGCAGATGGGTCAACAAAGTTCTTTAATGATTTTGAAAACTTGCGTTTATTTTCATCAACAATCATACCGTTTGCCGATACAACACGGAAAGCGGGCTTGTCAAACAACGCGACCGCCATTACCATCAAAGCATAAAACCAACCGCGTGTTTGGTCTTGACCTTCGATAATATAATCAGCCGGGAATGTTTTTTCAAACACATCGACATTTTCAAACGGATAATGCAATGATGCAAATGGCATAGAACCCGATTCTACCCAACAATCCAATACATCGGTTATACGATGCCAACCATCTTTTTCCAGTTTGTCCAATGTTGGACGATGCAAATCATCAATTTGGACACCAAAGAATTCTTGCAATTCTGCGATTGAACCAAATATTTTATATTCGCCGTTCCGTTCCCAAATTGGTAATGGCACACCCCAGAATCGATTGCGCGAAATTCCCCACGGGCGCGCGTTTTCAATCCAAGACATAAAACGATTTTCGGCCGATGTCCATGTGGTGTCATTTTTTGTTATTTCAACCAAACGCGCACGAATTTTTGGCACATCAATATACCACGCATCTGTGGCGCGATATATTAATTTTTCGTGGCTGCGTGGACCGAATGGATAACTGTGTTTATGTTGTGATTTTTGGACAAGGCGACCTGTTTCACGCAACCAATTAATAATCTTTGGATTTGCAACGAATATATTTTCACCAGCCCAATTTTTGACAGTTTCATCAAAATTTCCATAATCGTCAACATTTAATATCACAGGAAATTGTGCATCTATATTTTTTGCGGCAATATAGTCGTCTTCACCATATGCCGGCGCAATATGTACGATACCGGTACCATCGCTGTCGCTGACATAATCGGCAGAAATGATTGTGTATAAACCGTGTCCTGCCGCCGCCAAATCGGTATAATATGGGAATATTGGTGTGTAATGCAATCCAACCAATTCAGTCCCCATAACAGTTCCCAAATTTTCAGCATCTGCAAAAATTTTATCGTATGCAGATACGCGCGATTGGGCCAACACATAAACATGGCCGTCTGGGTGGCGCATGCGAACATAACGCATGTTTGGATTTACCGCCAATGCAGAATTTGCCGGCAATGTCCATGGTGTTGTTGTCCATGCGATTACCCTGTCGCCATTTTCTAATTCAAACCAAACGGTTACCGTATCATCAACGATATCTTGATATTCGCTGGACGCTTCGCTGTTAGATAAAACTGTACCCAATTTCCAATCAAAAGGATTGACCTTGAAATCTTTGTACAACAACCCTTTGTCATATAATTGTTTTAAACCCCAAATCACAGATTCCATAAAATTTTTATCCATGGTGCGATAACCAAATTCATCGCCACCATCAACCCAACGCCCAATGCGTTCAAAATAACGCAACCATTCGGTTGAATATGTCATAACATCCGTATGACATAAATCACAGAATGTGTCGATACCATCTGTTGCAACAATATCTTTGGCGCTGCGGCCTTGCTTTTTTTCAACAGAATTTTCTGCGGGCAATCCATGGCAATCCCATCCTAATTCACGCACAACATGTTTGCCGCGCATGGTTTGAAAACGCGAAACCATATCTTTGACCGCAGACACCCCCAAATGTCCCCAGTGTGGCAAACCATTGGCAAACGGTGGTCCATCATAGAAATTGAATTCTTCGCCCATTTTGGTTTTTTCTAACGATTTATGGAAAGTATCGTCCGCGCGCCAAAACCCCAGAACATCCAGTTCCAGTTTTGAAAAATCTACTTTTGGTTCGGTTTTTTTATATGCCATGTTTTTATATCCTTTGAATTTTATCATTAAAAAAAGGCGCCTATGCGCCCCAGCCACCGCCAAAGCGCAGTGTCGGTTTATTTAATAATAATTATTGCTTTTTTGTTCATGATTGACATTCTAATATACATTTATTTGAATTTCCAGTATTTTTTATAAAAATTGACATTTGCCAGATGTGTGCTATGTTGTCTGTTGAAAAAGGACAAAATATGAAAAAAGAATCTGCTAGAAAAGTTGAAAATGTATTTGTGGCATCTGTTGCTGCAACGGTTGGATTTTTTATCGCGTTTTTTCGTTGCTGGGCAATTCCTGTGCGCAGTTTTGTTTCAGCGCGCAGTATTGTAAAGAACGAAGATGCTGATTTTTTGATGGTATATAACGAAGAATACGACAGAATGTTGTATGATAATGCCAAGATACCAATGAAATTGTATCATAAATATAAAGCAAAAATGGAATCCAGACAAAGATAACAAGTTTGTATTGTGTATAATAAAAAAAATACCGGCAAATGCCGGTGTTTTTTATTTATGGTGCCGGAAACAGGACTTGAACCTGCGACCCCCTCATTACGAATGAGATGCTCTACCAGCTGAGCTATTCCGGCATACGCGCGTATCATAATATATAATTTTATTTATTTCCACATTTTATTTTTCGCAAAACAACCATTACACCTGCCGGGGTCATGCCCGGGATACGCGACAATGCCGCGATGTTTTCCGGGCGCGTGCGCGACAATTTTTCAATCAATTCGTTGGTTAATCCAGGCATACCGGTATAATCCATATTGACCGGTATTTTCATTTCCATATCGCGTTGTACGGCCGCCATTTCCCGCGCGTTGCGTTCAATGTATCCGGCATACATTTTATCGTTTTCACGGATTTCGTCTTTGTGTAAATTATATAATTTTTCAAAATCGCCTTGCGTTATCAAACCCAAATCCACACCAATTTGCCCTAACCTGGTAACCGCGTTATCTGCACGCAGATTTAATCTGTATTCTGCGCGTGATGTGAACATGCGATATGGTTCGTCTACCCCCAGTGTTGTGATATCATCAATCAAAACACCAATCATAGAATTTATACGATTTAATAACAATGGCGCCACACCCAACGCATGTGCCGCGGCATTTGCGCCCGCAACCAAACCTTGGGCGGCGGCTTCTTCATATCCTGATGTTCCGTTAATTTGCCCGGCAAAAAATAACCCAGATATATCTTTGGATTCCAAAGTTGATTTTAATTTTCTGGCGTCAATCGCATCATATTCAATCGCATAACCGTATCGCGCAATTCGCGCGTTTTCCAGTCCTGGGATTGTTCGAATCCATTTGTCTTGGATATCACTGCCAAATGAAGTTGAAATTCCATTTGGATAAATTAAATCACTGTTTAGCCCCTCGGGTTCTAAAAACACATGATGCGAAGTGTGTTCAGGAAAACGCATAACTTTATCTTCTAAACTAGGACAATACCGCGGACCTGTTCCCACAATATCGCCGTTATACATTGGGGCAGATTTTATATTTTCACGAATGACGGTGTGGGTTTGTTCGGTTGTGTGTGTGATATAGCATTTTTCATTATAATTATTATTTTCATCGCCAAACATAAACCAATCGTGTGGGTTGTCGCCTGGTTGTTCTTCTAAACCCGAAAAATCAATAGACGCGCGATAAATACGCGCGGGTGTTCCTGTTTTTAATCGCATTAAATCGAAACCGCTTGTCCGCAAAACAGTTGAAATATATGTATCGTTTTCTTGGTAATTGCCATCGTCCATTAATCGCCCAGACGATATTTTTTCTGGCCCACGTGTCACCAATCCACCCAAGAAAGTCCCAGTTGTTAAAATAATAGATTTTGCGCTATACGCATGGTTTACGGTCTTGTTTTGTAAATCCAATGCGACAACTTTTTCAAATAAAACTGTTAAATTTTTTGTGTTCTGTAAAATTTTCATAACCGCATTATGATATAAATCGCGGTCGATTTGTGCGCGCAATGCACGCGTTGCTGCGCCATGTGTCGCGTTTAATGTGCGAAAATGAATACCCGCGCTATCCGCACTGCGTGGCATAATACCGCCGAACGCCGCCATTTCGGCAACCATTTGTGATTTACCCGGACCACCAATCGATGGATTGCAAGACATCGCACCAATATCACTTTCCCGCATTGTTATCAGTAATGTTTGTGCACCACGGCGCGCCGCGGCCGCTGCGGCCTCTGTGCCGGCATGTCCACCACCAATAACAATCACATCGAATTCTTGCATAGATTAAAATCTCCCCATGCCACCGTTAACATGAATTGTTTGTCCGTTGATGTATGATGCTTCATCACTGGCCAAAAACACACATACATTGGCGATGTCTTGGGGTTTACCAAAGCGACCTGCTGGGATTTGTTCCAGATATTTCTTTTTCAATTCATCTGGTAAAACATCGGTCATTGGTGTTTCGATAAATCCTGGGGCAATCGCATTTGCAGTAATACCGCGGGATGCAACCTCGGCAGCAATCGATTTTGTCATCGCGATTAAACCACCCTTGCTTGCGGCATAATTTGCCTGACCTGCGCCACCAACCGCACCAACGATAGATGCCATGTTTATAATGCGACCAAATTTTTGTTTCATCATTGGCACCAATGCAGCACGACAGGTTTTAAACGCAGCGCGCAAATTTGTGTTTATAACATTATCAAACTGTTCATCACTCATACGCATCATCAAAGTGTCCGCAGTAATACCGGCATTATTTATTAAAACATCGATTTTTCCACATTTATCAATCGTATCCATAACCAATTCAACACCTGCGCCGTCATTGGACAAATCCGCAGGAATCTTGATATATTCATCACCGAATTCGCTGTTTAATTTAGCAATATTACGACCAGACACCACAACGGTTGCGCCAGAATCGCGCATTTGTTTTGCGATGGCACCACCAATTCCGCCTGTTGCGCCAGTAATTAAAACGACTTTGTTTGTTAAATCGAACATTATCTGCTCCTTTGATTAAATTTTTTTACAATCTCGTCCGTGGTGGGAATTTGATTGCTGTTATATCCAATATAGAAATCCGTGTGATTGACAATCATGCACAGCGGCATTTGAAAATATTTTGCAATAAACCTGGCAGCATCAACAATATCATTCAACATAGCATTTTCCGCAGCATTCAATCTAATACAATTTTTGTACAGAACATATTCGCCAATCTGTTTTGAATTTTTATATATGGCGTATTTTTTAATTGTATTTGACATTATATCTCCAACTTATTGACATTAATTTTGTCGGTTGTGCGTGTAATCAGTCCCGATAACACATTACCCGGTCCAATTTCTGTTGCATCCGTGATACCCAAATTCACCATTTCTAAAACACTTTCGCGCCAACGAACGCCATGTGTCATTTGATAAACCAATGCTTCGCGTATATCGTCTGGATTTGAAATAACAGCACAAGTTTTATTTGAAATCCATTTTGCATTTGGCGTTTTAATATCTGTATCTGCTAAAACATTGCGCATAACCTCCATTGCGGGTTCTTGAACGCGACAATGCACCGGTGCAGAAAGTGCCAATGGCATAACACGGCGTGCACCTGCGGCGGTTAATTTTTCGGTTGCGATTTCCACCGTTTCTTTTAATCCAGAAATCACAACTTGGCCTGGGCAATTATCATTTGCCATGTCGCATCCAGATTCATCACAAATTGCGCGAACGGTATCTGCGTCTAAACCTAAAACAACGGATACCAACCCTGCACCAACTGGCACCGCAGATTGCATTGCGTTTCCGCGTGCACGCAACAATTTTGCGGTGTCACTTAAACTGATTGCGCCCGCCACACACAGCGCGGTATATTCGCCCAGTGAATGTCCTGCGACATATTCAGGCAACGACAACCCAGATGCACGGAACATTGCGACCGATGTCGCCATAATTGCCGGTTGCACATTTTTTGTCAGTGTCAGTTCATCCATTGGGCCATTGAAAATAATGTCTGATAATTTTTCGCCCAATGCCGCATCAACCTCGTCAAACACGGCGCGTGCCGCAGCGTTTGATTTATAAAGTTCCGCACCCATACCAACAACTTGTGCGCCTTGACCTGGGAAAACGAATATAGATGACATAATAACCCTTTTGTTTTATGTAAAAATTATAGAATAAATCCGCGAAAAATCAAACAAATTTACTTGCGCATAGAAAATTCGCAACCGCAATAATTTTGCCGGTAAAAGTCGGTATTTTTGTTGATTTGTTGTCGCAATGTTTCATCCCATTTTACCGGTATATACGGAATCTCGGCACATGCCGCGATACCAGCATCATCAACCTGGGATTGGGATTTGAATCGTGATACACCAAACACAGATGCAATCGCGTTATATCCATTTTTAATTGCAAATTCACGCGCAAACGCAAACCGAAATGCAAAGCATTTACTGCACCGCGCACCGCGTTCTGGTTCGTTTTCTAACCCACGGACACAATTCAACCAATCTTCATGATTGTATTCGCCAACCGCATATTTTACAGACAAAGATTCACAGTATTTAATTTGTTCCGCCAATCGTTTTTGATATTCGGTATCTGGGAAAATATTTGGATTATAGAACAAAACAATAAAATCATCAACATTGCAAATTTCGCCATTTGCCAACTGTTTGATTGCACCCGCAGAACATGGGGCGCAACAAGACATTAAAACCAATTTGATTTTATCGTTCATTTTCAAAGAATTTTTGCACGATTTCTGGCATAACACCGGTATCTGTTGGCCAAATTTCTTTTAAATCTGAATTGACCAAAATATCGGTATCGGGTTTTAACGAATGGACATCTGCATGGTGTTCGTTCCATGTTTCCATCTTGCCACTACCGTACACAGCGGCGTTTCTTTGATATACAATACGACCAATTAACACTGCGGGTGTCTTTGGTTTGTTTTTTGGTGAAAACCAACAATCAGAATTATATTTTCTCTTTAAATATTCGTATATTTCATCAGGTGTTTTGACTTTGTCATCAACATACAAAGTAATAGAGTTTGTAATGGTTTTCAACACATGATTTGGAATATTTGTATCAATAATTTTTTGGGTTTTGATAACTTCTATTTTGCCAGTTTCCAAATGTTGCCGTTTTGCCACATGCACCAAATCTGCCGCGGTTGCATTTTCTGGCAAATCAATCGCTGGTACCGGTATGTGCATATTATCGTTATTCGAAAAATGTAATTTACATGAATAAGACAGAATTATTTTTTCAGGCATAATTATCCCTTTATTTTTGTTTTTCACCAAAAAAGTTGCGCAGGTGCATAGGAATTTGTCCGTTGCGTGTCATGTCGCGTTCGACTTCGAAACAGAGCGATCCCGTACCCATCAAACCGATTTGCAATACAGATTGTTTGGTTGCGACAACGCCACCAGTTTTGCCTTTTTGTGGGTCGGTTATAATTGTGTTTTTGGTGATAATTAACTTTTTCCAATTTGGAATTTCTGTTTGTACAAATTTAGCCAATCCGGCCGATGTTACATCTGTCCATTTTGAAGTATCAACATTAACGATTTTGTCAAAATCAATTTGTTGTTGCAGAGAATATTTATATTCAATGGTGTGTCTGGTATTTGTCATATCCTTTTATCCTTTATACTTTGTCCCTAGGTCTTTATCATCATTCAGTTCAATGATTTTCCCAGAATCGCCCCCTGCGCCCAACTCTGCGGCACTGCACATCATGCCATTTGATTTTACCCCGGCAACAGTGCGCGCGACAAGTGGTTTTTTTGCCCCAGGCAATATACACCCAACCGGCGCAAACACCCCAATCATGCCGTTGCGAACATTTGGGGCACCACATACAACCTGGCATTTTTCATCCCCTGTGTCAACCGTTAAAATATGCAAATCGTCCCTGGAATCATGTGGTTTAACATTTACAATTTTTGCGACAATCGGTGTAATGTCTGTATCTGGTTTTGCAGAATATTTTTCTGTGATATCGCGCACCATATCATCGTCAATGCGTGCAAACAGATTGTCTGGCACAACAAAAGATTCGCCGTCTGCAATGCGCGCATCAAATTTTTGTGGCCAAGATAAATCATGCGTATTGCCAAATATATTTTGAATCCGGGCAGCGGTATCCGGGATAAATGGCGCAGACACGCGTGCGAATAAATCAATCAGTTGAAAACAATTATTCAATACCGCGCCGGCCGCATCAATATCGCCATTTTTAACCAAAGCCCATGGTGCGGCGTCTGTCATATATTCATTTGCAATACCATAAATTTCGCGTAATGCAGATATAGATTTGCGGAATTCGCATGCCTCTAAATTTTTGGTTAATTCATCGATTTTTTTATTGACTGTATTCGCCAAATTGGCGTCCATACCACTTGATTTTGGCACATTTAACCCAAAATTTTTTTCGGTCAGTTTGCAAACGCGTGAAACAAAATTACCCAACAGTCCGTTCAAATCTTTGTTCACAATTTCTGCAAATCTTTGCACAGTGAAATCAGTGTCATCTGTTTCTGGGGCCGATGCCAACAGCGCATAACGCCATACATCCGCCGGCGCGATAGATAACGCCTGGTCCAGAAATATTCCGTTGCCTGTTGATTTAGAAATTTTGGCACCATTGAAATTTAGAAAGTTAAAACCTTTTAAAACATCAACAGTTTTCCATCCATCATCCATTGCCAATTCTTGCGCTGGAAAAAATACAGAATGGAAAGACACATTGTCTTTGCCCATAAATTCTGCGTATTTGCAATCTGGGTTTTTCCACCAAGACGCCCAATCATCAGTTGCGGCCTGGGAAATTGAAACATACCCCCATGGCGCATCAAACCAAACATAGAAAACCTTGTCTTCGAATCCTGGTTTATTAACAGGTATTCCCCATTTCAAATCGCGGGTAATTGGGTTGTCGTGTAATCCTTCGTCCAGCCATTTGTTTGCAATAGCAATCGCTGTGCGTGGCCAACCAACGCGGGAATTTACCCATTCGCGCAGTTTATCTTGCATAGCACTCAGTTTAAAATACAAATGTTTTGTTTCGCGCATTTCAACAGGGCTGGTTGGGTCAACCGCACTGTGTGGGTTAATCAGTTCGTCTGGGTCCAATGATGCACCGCATTTATCGCATTCGTTGCCGTATGCGCCATCATATCCGCATTTTGGACATGTGCCGATAACATACCGGTCTGCCAAGAATTTTTTTTCGTTCACAGAATAAGGTTGCAGGGATGTTTTTTCTGTAATCATACCCAATGAATCCAACCGTTCAAACAATTCATGAATCAGTTTTTCATGTAATTTGGTATGTGTTCGGCCAAACAAATCAAAAGATAAATTAAAATCGCTCACCGCATCCAAATGTTTTGTGCGATATTTTTCAACATAATCTTCGACAGACATATTTTCTTTTTGGGCGCCAACCTCGCTGGGGGTGCCGTGTTCATCAGACCCACCGATATATAACACATCACGCCCCATGGCACGGCAAAAACGCGCATACACATCACTGGGCAACAAACAACCAATTAAATGTCCAATGTGTAATTGATTGTTTACATATGGTAATGCAGATGTAATTAAATATTTCTGTGCCATGTTGAACCCTTTGGTTTATAAAAAAAGACGGCCAATACTTTGGCCGTCCTTTGAAATAGTGGTGGGTGGTATTGGGCTCGAACCAACGACCTCCACGATGTCAACGTGACGCTCTAGCCAACTGAGCTAACCACCCAAAGCCAAAGCATTATAACAGTAAAAATCCTGATTGCAAATAAAAAAAACTGCCCGCACGGGGCGGGCAATTACAAACAACCAAACGATGGTGGACGTTAAGGGACTCGAACCCCTGACCCTCTGCGTGTAAAGCAGATGCTCTAGCCAACTGAGCTAAACGTCCAACAAAGGTACACTGATTATAGAGAATTTTTTTTCAATGTCTAGTTATTTTTGTTATCGCATAAAAAAGGCCGGCATTTGCCGGCAATTTTTATGTTTTTTGAATTATTCCAAGAAATATTCGATTGTTGCGACAACCCGAACTTTTTTGTTTATTTGTTGTGATTCGGTGGCATTTGCATTATCGCGTGGCAAAATTGAAAATACGCCTTGGTTTGCGCTGTGGATTTTTCCAACGCGTGAATTGCTGGATTTTGCAAATTCCAATGCAGATGTGTGTGCATTCTTGGTTGCCATTTCCAACATTTGCGGTTTTATATCATTTAGTTTTGTAAATATATAAGACACAGGCGAACCATATTGGTTTTCAAACACGACCCCAGAATTTATCAAATCGCCGGCGCGTGTGTATGTGTCGGCAACATTATTGACCTGGTTAGAACGTACTGTAATTGTGCGGGTCAAAATAAACCGAGATGTGATTGCTTCGTTTCCACGATATGGATTTGCCATCAAATCGTTTGTGTCTGTTCCGCCCATTTCGATTTCATTATCGCTAAAATTATTGTCGTGCAGGAATGTTAAAATGGCCTCGGTCTGTTTTTCCAAATTGGTTTTAGTTTTAACCATATCATTGCCGGTTGCGACAAATTTAATTTCCCATATTGCCAAATCGGCCTCGACATCTTGTTCTGCCAGACCTTTGACCGTTACGGCATTATAATTAAATTTTGATTTGTAATAATAATATCCTGGGAAAAATCCCACAAACAGCAAACCAATCGCAATTATACCAACATACCACAGTGATATTTTTTTCATAATTCTTTCTCCTTTCCTTCTTTTATTCTAATCACACACAATTTTTTACACAAGATATTTTTATCTGTGTTTTTGTTCCCAACTTAAAACATTTTTGATGTATGCCGCGGCACGCGCAGAATCAAATTTATCATCTGTTTTTAATTTTCCCTCGGCATCGGTCCAGATTGAATGATTGCCGGCAACCATTGCAATTTTATTCAAATTTTCCGCAACATTTTCTTGTGACAGACCGCCGGAATACCCTTGCATATGTTTGCCTGGAAATACAGGTGCGCACCATGTCGTCACATCAATTCCACGGCCGCCCGATGCATCAAATAATAATTGGAATTTTGCGCCAGTTTTATGCAATTCATCAACCGCATCTTTTGTGCGTGCATTATATTGGATAATAAAATCTTGTTTGTCATAAAAGTCAATAACAGGTTTTAATTTTTGTGGATTAAAATTATCGGCGGTCTTTTGTGGCATATTTAATTGAATACGACCAATAATATGTTTAAAAGTGGATTTATACCGTGCGCGAAATAAAGGCTTTAATTCATCTGGAATTTTTCCATTACAAATTTCATCACACCAATCATTATTCACATGAATTGCCAAATTAGGTTTTGCCCATACAGGCATAGAATATATTTTATCAACCAGTTGTTTAATCCATTTATATCTTTCTGTGTCGGCTGAAACTTTGCCAGGGTGCATTTGAACGGCGATTTCAACGCGTGGGTCCATACGCCATAAATCAAACATTTCGTCATGCGAATTATGGTTGCGCGGGTCACTACATGTGATATATTTTATATTCATCTATTAATCCTTTTTGTTATTTAATCGCAGTTGCCCACATGCAGAACCAATATCGGTTCCTCTCTCTCGCCTAATGCGACAATGAATTCCGTTTTTAATTAAAATATCTTGGAAACGATGGACGGCATTACCTGATGGTGATGCAAAATCCCGTTCGTCCACAGCATTCCATGGAATTAAATTCACCATTGCGTTTTTACCAGCCAATAATTTAGATAATTGCTCGGCATATTCAGGTGTGCAATCATACAAAATTGTTTCACCATTTTCACCCCGTTTGCCCAACAAAATATATTCAATCATTAACTGGCGATTGTGCAGTTTTGTAAATTCGTCTGCGGCTGCCAAAACATCGGCAATTTTGTATTTGTTGTTAATCGGCATAATTTTACTGCGTAATTCGTCCACCGGTGCATGCAGTGAAATCGCCAAATTTATCGGCCTGCCCCATTTTATCAAATCATAAATTCCCGGCACAATCCCGCAAGTTGATACGGTAATTCTGCGCCAACCTATATTCATGTCATGATTTGCGCGTTCGATAAAGCCGATAACATTTTCTGTGTTTTGCAATGGTTCGCCCGTACCCATAACAACGATATGCGAAACATCGTTATTGTTTGGGTCGCCATTTGCGCGAATTTTAATATCGCCATTGCGCAATTCCCATTGTGCAACCAGGATTTGAGAATAAATTTCATCCACTGTTAAATTGCGTTTTAACCCCAGCAAAGTGCTGGCGCAGAATTTGCACCCCATGGCGCATCCGGCCTGGGAACTGACACATACAGAATTGCCGTATGTTGTGCGCATTAAAACACACTCGATTTGTTCACAATCATTTAACTCTAATAAAAATTTAGTTGTTTCCCCATCCGCCGATTGCAATTTTTTTACAATTTTAACGGGCAAAGTTTGTGCCACATCCGCCAATTTTGTGCGCAATGCAACTGGCAAATTTTTCATATGTTCAAAATCTGGCGCACCACGTGATAACCAATCGCGAATTTGTGCAGCGCGAAATTTGGCCTCGCCTAAATCCATCACGAATTTTTGCAATTCAGCATCTGTTAAAGAAAATAAAACAGTTTTCATAATTTGTATCGTGGGTCCTTGATAACAACCATTGCGCGGCGGCGCAGTTGTTTTAATTGTTGGTCAGCCATAAACATCGCCTGTTTATATTCTGCATTTTGTTTAATAAATTTATCCAGTTGTCCGTATTCTTTGGAATTTTTTGTGCTGCATACCAAATACACAGATGAATTAACCGATTTTGACCATGTCAGGTTTGGTAATCCTGTTATCACATCACGAATTTCAGGCGATAATTCATAATGTTGCGCGGTAAATTTTTGTGGTGCGCCACCCATGTTTTCTGCCATACGCATCGCGTCATCGCAACTGGTGGGTTTTGTTAATTGTGTTGCCACAGATTCAGGAATATCAACCAATCGCACAATGGTCATTTCCACCGGCAATCCGCGTGTGCGCGCCAATTCATTTTTTTCTGCAGCAATATCGGCATCGCTGATTTCAACCATTGGTAAAACCGTTCTGGCAACAATTATTTGCCATGCGATATTCGCCCGCACAGCATCGCGTGCCACATTCATTTCGTTTGCAGACAATGCAGGTAACCCCATATGTTTGATTTCGTTGTCGACATCTTTGTCTGCGGGTTTTATTCCAAAATTCATTGCATAGTTTAATTTAACATTGTCATCAATAATATTTTGTAATGCCACGCGCCGATTGTCTGTGGATGTGTGTCCTTGGTATGCCATTAATTTTGTGCGTGCTGTAATGTCTGCATCTGTTATGGTTTTTCCGTTTACTGTTGCAACCACAGTTGTTGCGTACGCCGGCATGCACAACATAGCAATCAGTGTAAATAACAATTTTTTCATCAACATACCCTCTTTATTTAATAATCCAGTCCAAATCGAAATTGGAATGATGTGTGTCCTGTATACCCTTCGCGCACAGCATTATCTGTATGATAACCAACTGACACGAAATAGCAAGGATGTTTATAATACACCCCTCCAGAATGACTTTGGAATCTGGTATATGTATAATTATAAATTGCATTAAAGTTCAACGACAAGCGGTCTGTTAATTGGATACGCAAACCACTGGAAATTTCATTTACATCATCGCCTAAAAACAATTCATCCAGTTGTTCTGACCAAATATGCCCGACATATACATAATTTATTCCAGTTCCCAAAAAAGCGTCTGTTTCAATATGACGCAATGCCAATGCGTGTCTGTCCAACCTGAAACGCGATGTTAAATTCAACCAACTGCCGTTATTTAATCCAACCCGCCCGACATAATCAGACAATCCTTTGTGGAATCCGCTATTAGGGTCTGTTTCATCGCGTTCGGTTAAATCATAACTTTGACCAAAAAATATTTCTGCGGATTGTCCGTCATCGCTGTATGTTGCCCAACGCGCGCCATAATCTGCAAATGTTCCGTTTTCCCATAAATCATACCCAGGAAAACGGTTAGCAGAAAATAATGTAACATCAGACAATAATGCGCCCGCAGAATCGTTGTTTGTCGCAAACAGTTCGTCATGTTTTGATTGGTGCATAACAGTTAACCTGGCGCGTGGTTCGATTATTTGTGTCCAACGGGTTCCAGGCCGAAATAACGGCAATCCCCATTCAACATAACCACTGGGTAAAAATCTGTTTTTTACACCGGTATAATCGGGGTTGTCAACCAATTCATAATCTTGGAATCCGTATACATCATAACGCGCATCCATGCTGAGTGTTATTCTATTTCCGCCCCATAATGTCCATGGTGATATTATGCGCGCATCCCCAATAATGCGTTGCATAGCAGCGTTATCGTTGCCATTAATGCCCAGAATATCGCCGTTAAATAACAGATAAGTTTCGCGATATATTGGTGCGGTTTGATATGTGCCGCGTATGTTTGGTAAAATGTCGCCGTTCACAGCTGCCTCGGTTCGGCCCGTTTCACGCAATTCTTGGAAAGTATGTGTGTCTGCAACAATGTATCCAGATTGACCAAATAATTCTAATTGTACCCCAGAATCCAAATATGGTTGGGTTTCGTAAAATCCATATTTTTGCAAATATGTTTTATCAGACACGCGTTCTAATGCGATACTGGCGCGTGCATATTCGCCCAATTCAATAACATCATCGTTAAATATGTGCCAACGGTTTTTGCCTTCTTTGGTGTGCGTAAACGAACCTGTGGTTCTAAATGCGGAATGTTCTGCATTTAACCGATGTTCCAATTTAACCAACGGATTTTCTTTGGTTAAATAAGACATTGTGATGGTTGCATCGTGATATTGTGATATCGATATGTATAAAGGCAAACTGATTTGGGTCCCCATATCATTTGTTGATTTGAAATCAGGTATTAGCAATCCACTGCGATATTTAACACTGGGGTCTGGCATAGAATAATAAGGAAACCAAAACACAGGAAAATCGTACATCCACAGTATTGGACTGTAAAAATATAAATCACGCGCATCTTGGTCATGTTTGATTTCGTTTGCAGAAATTTCCCATGCGTTGCCAAACGAATCGCACCCATCACACGCAGTAAATATTGCATCGTCAGCGATTGTAATATCGCCATCGCGCGAAATTTTTTTTGCGCCTAAATAAACATGGTTTCCCAACCACAGTTCAACATTTTGACCGTTTACATTTGCCCCATTATTAGAAAAACTGGAATCAGTTAATTTTAATGTTTGACCAGATTCATTTACGATTGTTGTGTTGCCATGCGTTTCAATTTTTCCTGTTTTGGCATTATATTCTATTTTATCTGCGGTAATAGTTTTTGCCTCGTCAATACCAACAGATGTTGGCAACGCATACAGATTTGCGCAGTACAGCATAGCAAATATAGAAACGGTCGATTTTAATCTTTTCATTTTTTACGCAATACCATAATCAAACCCAATAATACAACCAACATCACAGTTGCCAACAAATAAAAATCGCGCCATGTGTCCAATAAATTTGTCGATGTCATATACAAAGTCATCAACACGGCCATCGCCAAAACAGCCATCGCGGGCGCGAAACTGGCGCGGCGGCGCAACAGAGATGTTTTTAATAAAATTGTCGTACAAACAATCGCCAGGATTAAATTCATAAATGGCATTAAAACACGACTGCTCAGTTCATTCATAATCATCTTTTCGTGTTTTGGCAATGTTTCTGGATCATTTGCATATTTTAATAAATCACGCGATGAAATTCTGCGAACGCGAAAAGATGTTGAATTTTCTTTCGTTGCGACATTCAAATCCATATCAAAAGTATCAAATGTTCCAGTAACGACACTTTTTCCTTGGGATAATAATGAACCGTTTTCCATAACAATAGACAATCCGCGGGGGGTTGTTACCAATTTGCCTAATTCGGCAAAAATAACCATTTCTGTGTTTGGATTGCGTGTATCGGACAACATAACCTGGGACAAATCATGACCAGACACCTTGTCTACATAAACAACCAACCCATTAGATAACCCAGTAAATGCAGATTCTTGTAATTTCAAATGCGCCAATCCATATCGTAAATTCCATTGTGTGTCATAAAAACGGTTTTGACTGATTGGTACAATCCACAAATTCAAGACCAAATTTAACACAGTTAATATTCCTGCAAACCGAATGGCGGGTATTGATAATTGCCATGGCGACAGAGTAGATGCCATCATAACGGTCATTTCATTATCAGAAATAGTTTTATTGTATACAAATATAATTGCAATAAATGTAACAAACGGAATAACAATAGATATAATAAATGGTATCAACAAAGCCGTCAGGCCGATAAAACTGCCAAAATTAACACCGTAATTCAACAGGAATTTCATCATGGACATGATTTGCATTGTCCATGCCAACCCCGTTAAAATCAGCAACAGTGTAATGAATATAACAATCAACTGCTTTGAAAAATATCTGTTTATAATGTTCATCGGTTTACAGTATAAATCCCAAAACCAAACCCGTCAAATATATTTAGCAAGTTTATAATTATTTTCTTGCAATTACGATTTTTGGTGTCATAATATACTTGTTCTTAAAAAATAGTTTTTTTAAGGGCGGGGTTAAAAAACCCCGCCCTTTTGATAAAATAACAAAAAACAGGAGTAAAAAAATGGCGTTCGTGTCTATGCCTCGTCAAGATTTATTAGAAGGTATTAAATCTCTGGCCGAAGAAAAAAACATCGACAGAGAAATTGTTTTTGAATCGTTGGAAATCGCTATTGCCAAGATTGCAAAGCATAAATATGGCGAAGAATTTAATATTACTGCATCGATTGACCGTAAAAATGGTGCAATTCATACCCAACGTTTATTCGAAGTGATTGATACCCCCGAATCCAAGGGCGATGAATATGACCCAAATACCATGTTAACGGTTGCCCAGGCAAAAAAATATGCCGAAAATCCCCAGGTTGGCGATATCGTGTCTGACCCATTGCCAGAACCAGAATTTGGCCGCGTTGCATTTCAAACCGCGCGTCAAATCATGATTGGTCGTGTGCGCGATGCTGAAAAAGGCCGCCAATACGAAGATTTCAAGGACGAAGTTGGTACAATCGTTAATGGCGTTGTTAAACGTTTGGAATTCGGTAATGTGTTTGTTGATATCAATGGCAAGGCCGAAGGTTATATCAAAAGCACAGAATTAATTCCTGGGGAACGTCTGGCGGTGGGCGATCGTGTGCGTGCGCTGGTCATGGATGTTGAACGTTCAAATACAGGCCCCCAGATTTTCTTGACTCGTACACATCCAATGTTTATGGAAAAATTATTTGTTCAAGAAGTGCCAGAAATTTACGAAGGTATCATTAAAATTAAATCTGTATCGCGTGCACCTGGGTCGCATGCAAAAATTGCAGTTGAAACCGCAGACCCATCTGTTGACGCGGTTGGCATGACAGTTGGTATCAAAGGTACTCGTATTCAACCTGTGATTAATGAATGTCATGGTGAAAAAATTGATGTTATTTTGTATTCCGAAGACCCAGCGGTGTTTATCGTGAACGCAATGCAACCTGCCAAGGTCGCAAAAATCATTATTGATGAAGATAATCACAGGGCTGCTGTGGTGGTAAATCCAGATCAACAATCTTTGGCAATCGGTCGCCGTGGTCAAAATGTTCGTTTGGCTTCGCAATTAACTGGGTGGGATATTGATGTTATGAGTGAAGAACAAGAACAAGAACGCCGCGCCCGTGAAACCAAAGAAAAAACAGAATTGTTTATCCGTGGATTGGATGTTGATGAAATGATTGCACAAATCTTGATTAACGAAGGATTCCGCACAATCGAAGAAATCGCATTCGTTGATATTCATGAATTAGAATCTATCGACAGTTTCAATGCAGAATTGGCAACAGAATTACAAAAACGCGCCAAAGAATATTTAAAGAAACAAGAACAAGAATACATCGAATCTGGTCATGCAATGGGCATGACAGACGATTTGTTAAACTTTTCGTTTGTACAACGCCCGATATTGATGAAACTGGGCGAAAATGGCATTAAAACATTGAATGATTTGGCTGATTTGGCAACCGATGAATTGGTTGAAATATTGGGCGAAGACACAATGTCCCGTGCATTGGCTGGGCGCGTTATTATGAAGGCGCGTGAATTGGCATACAATATCAAAGAAGATTAATTTACAATAATAAGGAACAAAATTAATGGCAACATTAACACTTGGAAAATCTGTAACATTAGATGCGGTGCACAGCAAGAAAGGCGATGCGGTGTTCGTTGAACGCCGCCGCCGTATCGTTGCCCCAGGCAGCCATGAATTACGCGATGAACCGGTAAAACCTGTTGTACAGCACAGTGCCGCAGATGAAAAATTACGCGCCGTTTTAGAGGCCGCCCGTGCCCGCGAAGAAGAACAGAAAAAGCGTCAAGCCGCCGAGGCCCAGGCCCTTGCCGCGCGCGAGGCAGAAATCGCACGCGAGGCAGCCGAGTACGAACAAGTAAAAAACCAATTAAATGCACGCGATGTTGATGTCGCCACTGATGCGGATACAGAATCTGTTAATGTCGCAGTTGCCACGCCAGAACGCGGAACAAAAAAACAACAATTTTCAAATTATCAAAAACCTAATCGCAATAACGATGATGAAGAAACTGGACGCAAAAATAACAAATCTTTCAAAAAAGATTTCAAAAAAAGCGGCAAGATTTCTATTAATGATATCATTATCGGTGGGGACGATGATGACGAAGATGGAATCGAATTGCGCGGTGCAAATCGCCGCCGGTCCGAAGCATCGTTAAAAAGATTCCGTGAAAAAGCACGCGCAGTGTTTTCTGCCCCACAAAAGGTTGAACGCGTTGTGAACCTGGGCGAAACCATTGTTGTCAAAGATTTGGCAAATGCAATGGCAGAAAAGGTTGGTAATGTCGTTAAAAAATTGATGGAAATGGGTATGATGGTGTCAATTAATCAATCTATTGATGCAGATACCGCAGAATTAATTGCCGGGGAATTCGGTGCCACCGTTAAACGCGTTGTTGTAAAACCGTATGCAGAACAATTAGAACGCAAACCAAACCCAGAAAATTTAACACCGCGTGCGCCAATCGTAACGGTTGTGGGACATGTTGACCATGGTAAAACATCACTGTTGGATGCGTTTCGTAATGCCAATGTTGTCGCAGGCGAGGCCGGCGGAATTACCCAACATATTTCTTCGTACGAGGTTAAATCGTCATCTGGGCAAATGATTACATTTTTGGATACCCCTGGCCACGAAACATTTACCGCGATGCGTGCGCGTGGCGCCCAAATGGCAGATATCGTGGTGTTGGTGGTTGCGGCAAACGATTCAATCATGCCCCAAACGATTGAGGCAATTAATCATATTCGTGCGGCCAATGTTCCATTTATTGTCGCTATTAATAAATGCGACCTGCCCGAGGCCAATCCAGAAAAAGTAAAAATCGATTTGTTGCAACAAGAAGTCCAGGTTGAATCCATGGGTGGCGATATTCAATGTGTTGAAATTTCTGCTAAAAAGAAAATTAATCTGGATAAATTAGAAGAAGCAATTTTATTACAGGCGGCCATGATGGATTTGCGTGCTGATGCCACAATGCCTGCTGTGGCCAATGTGGTAGAGGCCAAAATGGAACGCGGCCTGGGCGCGGTGGCAACAATGATAATCCGCCAAGGTACATTAAAAATTGGCGATGTTTTTGTTGTCGGTGAAACATTCGGTCGTGTTCGTGGATTAATAAATTCGTTCGGCGAACGGGTAAAATCTGTAAAGCCCGGACAACCCGTTATGGTTTTAGGATTGGATTCTGTGCCATCTGCGGGTGATGAATTACGCGTTATGGAAACAGAAAGCCAAACGCGCGAGGTTGCCGCATATCGTGTCCAGCAAGCCAAAGACAAAGCAAACGCGGTTAAACGGTCATCTTTGCAAGATTTATTTGCGGCACGCGATGAATCTAAAAAATTAACATTGCCAGTTATTTTACGCGCAGATGTCCAAGGTTCTGTCGAGGCCATTACCGATATGTTGCGCGGTATTAACACAGACAAAGTTGCGGTTGATATTTTATCGTCTGGGGTTGGTCAAATTACCGAAGGTGATATCCGTTTGGCTACGGCATCTGGGGCGGTTATTATTGCGTTTAATGTCCGCGCAGACAGTGTTGTCCGCGACATGGCGCGCGCAGGTGGTGTCGATATTCGTTATCACAGTGTCGTGTATCGTATCACAGACGAAATCAAAGAAATATTGTCTGGCAAATTGGCACCTGTTCGCCGCGAAACATTTATTGGTTATGCCGATGTTATCGCATTGTTTACGGTTGGCAAAGGCACACGCGTTGCTGGTTGTCGTATGACCGAAGGCACAATCAAAAAAGATGCGTTCGTGCGACTGTTGCGAAACAATGTCGTGATTTACGATGGTAAAATTGGTGAATTGCGCCGTGAAAAGAACGAGGTCAAAGAAGTGTCGAACGGTGTCGAATTCGGTATGAGTTTCGATAAATATAACGACCTGAAAGAAGGCGACCGCGTTGAGTGCTACGAGGTTACCGAGGTTCGCGCCGAATTATAATCAGGTTAACCGACATAAATCAAAAAAATACCGGCATTTGCCGGTGTTTTTTTATCGAATCTTGCAAAATTTCATAAAATTTTTTTTGGGGGTTAACTGTTTTTGCGTTTTCTAAATTCATCCAATGATACAACGCGTTTATCGTCTGGGACAGTGTTTTTATTTTCATCCAACGGTAATTCCATGTCGTTGTCTGCCGCATCTGGTGCATTTTTTGGATGAAATGTTAAAATAAAATCAACCGATGGGTCTTTGAATTCAACCAACGCAGAAAATGGCACACGAATAAAAAATGGCCGTCCATCAAATGTTAATTGAACGCCGAATTCTTTATCGGATACATGTAAATTCGTGTATGAATATTGCAACACAATCGTCATAATGTCTGGATAGCGCATGCGCAAAAAATCAGGCAACACAACACCCGCATCGCGCGTTTTAAATGTGATAAAAAAATGTGCACCATCCCCCAAACCATTAATCTGGGCGTGAATCAGTGCATCTTTGACCACAGATTTTAATGCGTTATCTAATAACAGTTGATAATTTATTTTATCCATTTTTATATTCTCTTGGTTAATAAATTATATTACTAATTTTGCCGTCTTGGCAAGCGACAATTATTGCATTTGGAACATCTTGAAATGAATTTTTATCTAATCCTGTTGCCCAAATTTGGACATGCATTTCGTTCAGCGCGCTGAAAATTTTCGTGCGCGCAGATGCGTCCAGATGGGCGGCGGCCTCGTCCAGTAATACGATACAGTCATGTTTCGTTTTGGTATGCAATAAATTTGCATGTGCCAAAATCAAATTAAATAATGCAGATTTTTGTTGCCCTGTGCTGGTTAATTTTACAGGTAAATTTAATTCATTGTTAAACATACTGAAATCAGATTTATGTGGCCCATCCAGTATCATTTTATCTGCAACCAATTCGCGATTTTGTAATAAATAATCACGATATTCGCGTTCGACTGCCGCTGCGGGCATGCCATTGATAATCTTTTTTTCCAACATTCCGTCCACAGATACGCTGAAATGTTTTAGGAAATAATTCACATTACCTGCATATTGAACACGGGATGCTGCCACCGCCACCGCCACTGCCGCTAATTGGTCGTCTAATGCGTTCAGCCATATTTTATCTGCGCCGTTTTTTAATGCAAATGCGCGTTCGGTTAAAATTTTAGAAAATTTTGCACTGCGTCCACTGTGATTAGAATCAAAATTACTGGCCAAATGGTCAAAAAATGTGCGTCTGTCGGCGGCAGAATCCACAAATAATCTGTCTTCTTTTGGGGAAATCCAAACAATATTCATCATTTTGCCCAAATCGCCCAATGTTGCCAATTCGTTATTTATTTTTGCATGCCTGTTGTTGTCGCCTGCGTTGAAATATACGCAAATATCATCATCATCAAATGTGGTGCCAAACACAGAAAACCCGCCATTTCCTGAAAAACGCGCGATGTCTGTCATGTCTGCGCCACGCATACCACGGTCCCCAGACAGCATTGATATGGCCTCTAAAATTGCGGTTTTTCCAGCGCCGTTTTCACCGATAATGATAATGTTCTTGGCACCGTGCGTTTCAATGCGGGAAATTGTATGATTACGAAAATCGGTTAAGGTTAATGTTTCAATCATTGTGGAATTGTGTGGAGGCCAGGGTCGGAATCGAACCGGCATACAAGGATTTGCAGTCCTCTGCATAACCACTCTGCCACCTGGCCATCTCGCGTGATTGCATCTTAGACAAAAAAACAGGCCATTGCAACATAAAATTTTTGGAAAATAACCTTTGGTCTCATCCGTATTTTTTTGTTGATTGGATATGCTGTACTATGATATATTTTTTCAATGTAGAGAGAATAGAATGAAAAAATTTTGGTTGGTTTTTGCGGCGATTCCGTGCACTGTTTTTGCCCAAGATGACTGTGCTACAATGCGCAATGTCCCGAATACAACATTAACATTGCAACAGGTCGTTGATTTTGGGTTGTGTCGAAATCCGCAAACAGCCGCGGCGTATGCTTCTTATCGTTCGTCACATTTTACAAAAAATGCCGCATATGCAAATTATCTGCCAAAACTAGATTTACATACATCTGGGTCGCGTTTACATCGTGTTCATGATGATTGGTCATACAGTGGTTCATTATCAGCATCGTATTTGATTTTTGATTTTGGGCGGCGTTCTTCGGATTTTGCGACATCTTTGGCGACATATCGTGCGGCGGGGTTTGATTATGATGAAACAATTCAAAATTATATTTATTCGGTCATTGGGGCATATTACGAATTGTTAAATGCTGACGCGAATGTTGATGCGGCAAAAATGGCGTTAACTGTGGCCAAAACAGCCAAAGAAACGGCTGACAAAAAATTCAAGGCCGGTGCCGTGGCCAAGGCCGATGTGTACAAGGCCGAAACAACTTATGCGTCCGCAGAATTAAAATTAGAACGCGCAAAAAACAATCGTGAAATTGCCAAGGGAACATTACTGACAAAATTGTCTTTTCCTGCGGACCAAGAAATCACAATCGCTGATATGCCTGCTACATTTGGCAGTGATGCCGAAAGTGAAGATATTGATAAATTAATTAAAATTGCGCAAAAAAAGCGGCCTGATTTATTAAAGGCAACAGCAAACAAAGATGCTGCGTGGCATCGCCGCAACAGTGCGTTTTTGAAAAACTTGCCATCGATTTCTGCAACAGGAACACTGGATATGCACGCAAATTCTGTGGGTGGTTTGTTGGAACATGTGCATGGGCGCGCCGGTGGTTCGGTTGGGGTATCTATTTCTATGCCGATATTTGCTGGGTTCGCGAATATGTACAATGCGCGTGCGGCGGTGGCAAATTATGATAATGCGGTTGAAACAGAACGTGCGATAAATAACAACGCAATGATGGATGTATTTACGGCATATCAAAATTATAAAACTGCAAAAACTGTACTGGAACAAACGAACACATTGTTAAAATCTGCGACAGAAAACGAACGCGTTACATCTGGAATGTACAAGGTCGGGCGCAGTACAATGTTGGATTGGCAACAGGCACAAAGTGATTTGATTGATGCGCGCAATCAAAACAATGCTGCCAAATACGATTTGTATGTCAAACGCGCAGCGGTGGCATTGGCTATTGGTGATATACAATCAAAATTAGACGGAGAGAACTGATGTGGGGCAAAATAAAACACATATTGGCATGGCCATTGCGTCATAAATGGTGGTCTTTGATAATAATAATTGTGGCGGTTGGCGTTTTTTTTATATTTGGCGGAACAGATAAAAAAACTGGGAAAAACGGTCAATTTGTAACGGTTGATATAAAACGCGGTAATCTGGAACAGGTGGTCAGTGCAACTGGTGAAATCAGTCCTGTGAACACGGTCAGTGTTGGGTCCCAGGTATCTGGCACAATCGAAAATATTTTCGTTGATTTTAATTCCAAGGTAAAACAAGGCGATATATTGTTGAAAATTGAACCGTCTGTATTGCAATCATCGGTAGACGAGGCCAAGGCATCGTTAGATTCTGCGGTGTCGCAACGCAATTATGCCAAAAGTCAATTCGACAGAAATACATCACTGTATAACGATGGTTTTATTGCGCGTTCGGAAATGGAACAATCACAAACACAATATGAACAGGCCCAGGCCGCCGTGGTTCGTGCGCAATCACAATATGACAAGGCCGTAACAAATTTGGGATACGCAACAATTACATCACCGGTTAATGGCACAGTTATTTCGCGCAAGGTTGATAAAGGGCAAACTGTGGCGGCATCTTTTCAAACCCCTGATTTGTTTGAAATTGCCGAAGATTTAACAAAAATGCAAATCGAAACCGCAGTTTCCGAGGCAGATATTGGTATGATTCAACAAGGTCAACATGTAACATTTACGGTGGATGCGTATCCTGGGGATAATTTCAGTGGCGTTGTTCGTCAAATTCGTTTGTCGCCAACAACAACATCTAATGTTGTTGTGTACACCGTGGTAATTGATGTTGATAATGAAGATTTGCGTTTGATGCCTGGGATGACGGCATTTGTTACGATTGTTGTAAATCGCGCCGAAGATGTGTGGTATGCACAAAATTCTGCGTTTTTGTTGCGGTCTTTTGAAAACATTGCGCCCGAGGCCAAAGATATGTCTACCAAAGATTATTTGGCGTTATTGCGGGATAAAAAGGTTGTAATTATTCCATTTAAAAAAGGATTAGTAACAGCCACAGAAACAGAAATTATTTCCAACAAAATACAAAGTGGTGATAAAATTATCGTTGGCCGCGTTGGCCAGGCATCATCATTAAAGAAATCGACAATGCGTGGCAGTCCAATGGGTGGCGGCCCCAGATAAACTGATATAACACAACATGGCAACACAACCAGATATTATATCTTTGAATAAAATTTGTAAAAGTTTTCCATTGGAAATCGGTGGTGTTCAACAGGTGTTATTTGATATAACATTTAATGTTAAATCTGGCGAATTTGTATCAATAATGGGGCCATCTGGGTCTGGTAAATCAACATGTATGAATATTGTTGGTGCATTAGACAGTGCCACATCTGGGGTGTATAAACTGTATGGGCGTGATATATCAACAATGACCCCAGACGAACTGGCAACGATTCGCAATGAATACATTGGATTCGTTTTTCAAAATTTTAATTTATTATCTAAACGCAATATATTGGATAATGTTATGTTGCCGCTGATGTATCGCGGGTTGCCGATGGCAGAACGCATACGGCGTGCGCGCGAAATGTTAAAATTAGTTGGGTTGGAAAAATTTGAAACATATCTGCCGACACAATTATCTGGGGGTATGAAACAACGCGTTGCGATTGCGCGTGCATTGGCGGGCAATCCAAAACTGATTTTGGCAGATGAACCCACAGGTGCGCTGGATTCCAAAATGGGAAACGAGATTCTGCAATTTTTTAATAAATTAAACAAAGACATGGGCATAACAATCGTGATGATTACCCATGAATTTGATATCGCAAAATATTCCAAACGATTGATTCATATTTATGATGGTCGCATAACATATGATGGAAAAATACCAAACAAAGAATCTGATTTAATGCCAAAATCTAAAAAGGATTCGAAATGACATTTAACGATATAATGAAAGAATCTTGGCTGTCAATCAGTGGTAATAAATTGCGTTCTTTTTTGACCGTATTGGGGATTATTATTGGTGTTATGGCGGTGGTAATCATGGTTGCGGTTGGCGAAACAGTTCAGCAATCTATTACAGACCAATTTTCTTCATTGGGGACCAACACAATCGTTATTCGTGCAGGTGCCGCGCGTATTGGTGGTGTGCGTATGGGAAATCGCCAAACATTAACAACAGATGATGCGGAATATATTGCAAAAATGCCAGATGTCGCCGCTGTCAGCCCTATGCAAAATGCTGGTGCCCAGGTTGTATACGGTAATAAAAACTGGTCGACATCAATGATTGGTGTATATCCAGATTATCAAACAGTACAAAATATAGATGTTGAATATGGTTCTTTTATCAATATGGATGCGGTAAAAAATGCCGCGACATACGCGGTAATTGGACCTGATACGGCCAGTGAATTGGGTATGCCCACCAATCCTGTGGGTGAAATCATAAGAATCCAAAATACCCCATTCGTTATTATTGGTGTGACCAAGGCCAAAGGAGATTCTGGTTTGGGCAGTCCAGACGATATGGTAATTATTCCTATTACTACATTAAAAAAGCGTTTGTCCGGCAGTCGTTTTCCAAATGCTGTCCAGGCAATAGTATTAAAATTATATCAAGACGCAGATAACAATATTGCAACTGAACAATTAACGGCAATTTTGCGTTCGCGTCATAAATTAAAAGATGCAGACGAAGATGATTTTCAAATAACTGATATGAAACAGGTTATGGAAACAATGAACACGGTTACAGGTTATATAAAATTATTGCTGGTGGCTATTGCGGCGGTATCGTTATTGGTTGGTTCAATCGGGATTATGAACATGATGTTGGTGTCTGTTGCGGAACGCACGCGTGAAATCGGTGTGCGCAAGGCCATTGGTGCGCGTGAACAAAACATAATTATTCAATTTTTATCGGAATCTGTTTTGATTTCATTTATTGGTTCTATGACGGGGTTGGTTTTGGGCGAAGGTCTGGCCCAAGGTGTTGGGCGATTTGCATTGGGGTATAATGTACCACTCAGTATTTGGCCAGTGGTGGTGTCGGTTACTGTCGCGATTGTTGTTGGATTGGCATCAGGCGTTTTTCCGGCCATCAAGGCAGCAAAATTAAACCCTATTGACAGTTTACGCTATGAATAATAAAATCATCTTGTACGGGCAAAATAACGCGAAATAAACGGTGTTTTTTATATGATTTGGTTGACTTTTATATTTGGATTGTTTTTTTTGGTCTTTGGGGGCGAGTTTTTAGTTCGTTATGGCGTTAAATTGGCACATAAATTGCATTTATCACCGCTGATAGTTGGTATTGTGTTAATGGGTGTGGGGACATCTTTGCCAGAATTATCTGCATCAGTCAGTGCGTTGTTGACCAATCCCCCTGCCCCGGATATGGCATTCGGTAATATAATCGGTTCTAATATTTCAAATGTGTTATTAATTTTAGGGTTATCTGCATTGATATCGCCAATCAAGATAAATCATAACGGGTTTCGGCGCGATGGATTGTTTTTGATTATGTCGGTATTAATGTTGGGAATAATAATGTTGTTTGGGCATCTGGATTCAATTATTGGTTTGTTTTTATTACTGTTTATATCTGGGTATTTTGTGATTTGTTATGATAAAGAGCCAGAACCAAAAAATTTACATTTAACCAAAAAACAAGAACATTCTGTTTTATTTCTGGGGATGTTATCAATTTTAGGGATTATATCGATTGTGTATGGTGCGAATTTACTGGTTGATTCTGCAACCAGCATTGCGAATTTATTGGGGGTTTCAAAATATATAATGGGATTAACATTGGTTGCGATTGGTACATCTTTGCCAGAAATCACGGTATCTGTGGTGTCTGCATTGCATAAACATGGTGCAATCGCATATGGTAATGTTATCGGCAGTAATATATCCAATGTGTTTTTGATTGTCGGTGTTATGGGATTGGTTAAAACCACAGATGTCCCAGACATGTGGCAGAGTTTTTGGATAATGGCACTTGCCACATTGATTGTATTGGTGTGCGGACTGTATGGCAAAATATCGCGTTGGGCAGGCGCCCTATTCTTGGTTTTATATGGCGTATATGTGTATTTGTTGTTCTAAAAAAACACCGGCATTTGCCGGTATTTTTTTATTCGCCTTTATATAACTTTGTACATTCTTCATTGCACAATCGATGGCATTGTTGAGTGTCTTTGAATGTTGTCATATAATGCCAATAATCGTTTGGTTGTGATGTTGATGTACACCAACAATTTGCGCCTGTTGGACGGTTCAGTATTTGAAAATCTCGGGCATTGGGGTCTTTGATACCATTGCAATTTGATTTATAAGATGCAGATATTACACCATTTCGTTTTATAAATGCGACACTATCGCTAATTCCGTTTGTTGGTGCTACTTTTGTGTCATTACTGTTATACAAACTGATAATAAATTTTTGGCAATTATCATTGGACAGATTGCTATTCATACAAATGTTTTTCAAATCTTGAACAGACACTTTTCCAGTATCTTGGTCCATTAAATTAACATATTGTTCTGCGGCCATGGTTTGGAAATCAATGGGTATGTGTTGTTCAATCGCGCTTTGTACAGTTGTAGAATCAAAATATAACACCTTGTCTTGGGGTTCAAATGGCTGTCCAAATGCCGGCGACATCAAACATAATACAGGTAAAAATGTTAAAAATTTTTTCATTTCAACACCTCTTCACATTCTTGTGCAACGGCAACAATTTTTTTGATTGTGGAAATTTGCGTTGCGTTAAACACGGTTGCTGCCCCAGACGCGATTGCAGTGCCGCCCGCCAACACATTAGATGCCATATTCAAATTATTTTCTTTGGTTTCATCGCCGTTTCGCACATTGTTAGTATTTGCCGCCGCAGATGTTGCCGTGCCTGCAACACCCGTTGCCGCACCAACAATCGATGAAATAAATGCGCCTTTGGATTTTGCGTTTATCTTTGATAAATCAATATCGCGCCATTTTCCGCATGCAGACAATATTTCCCGGGCGTTTGTTATATCAATGCCGTCTGCGCGTGCTTGGCCAATAGTACTCTCTAATGCCGATACAGATTGAACGCAACTGTCAATTTGTGCTTGCAAATCATCGTCTGTTTTGTTTTTGCTGGCAATGACCGCCCCTGCTACATTGGTTGCAGCACTGGCCCCCAACAAACCTGTTCTGGCATTGCCCAATGCAACAGATTGTTTGGTTAATTTGTCGGTGTCTGGTGTTGTGGCGGATGTCGTGGATGTTTCGTTATATACCTGTTTTGTTTCTTCAACCGATGGGTTGGTCGTTGTGTCGGTTTTTGGGGGTATTTGTGCCAAAATTTCTGCTAATTTTTTATCAGTGTTTGCCTTTATAACGCCGACCACAGTTGCGCCCGCAGCAGCAGCGGTGCCAACCCCTGTAACGGCAGTGTTAATGCCCGCCATTTTTTTCAAATCATCCAGTTGTGCAGATATATTTGAACAATTTGCATTTACTGCCGTCAACGCAGCCGAAAAATCATCGGCGTGCGCCGTACCCATAATAATGGGCAAAATAAACAAAACGATATATTTTGACACTGACGCCCCCTATCCCGTATATTATACCATAAAAATGGCTATACGCAAAGAGTTTTCGTGCCTATAAATGCATTTGTTTTTTTATACCGCTTAAAATAGGTGTTTCAATATTCAATTCGCTTGCACGCGCCAAAATTGTGTTATAGGCATATATACCCTCGACAGTCCCTTGTGGTTTTTCTCCATTTGCTATTTCTGTGCCCCCAGAATAATTTCGACTGGTTTTAGATGTTGCAGATAAAAACAAATCCCCCAAACCACACAGACCGATAAATGTTTCGATGCGTGCGCCCATTGCCAAACCAATTTGCACAATTTCATTACAGCATCGCGTAAAAATCAATGCGCGTTCATTTTCGCTGGCTATTTTTACACTGATAAACCCAGAAACCAATGCAATAACATTTTTACCAACCCCACAAATTTGCGTGCCGATAATATCGTCTGTATCGTCCAGATATGCAAAATTTAACACTTGGTGTCCGGCATTTTTTATGCGCAAATTGCCGGCCAATGTAGAACCCGTGGGTGCGCCGATTGCGACCTCGGCCGCGAATTGCGGACCTGATAATACGCCAAAATCCACGCATTGTGGCAATTCAGTGTTTAAAATTTCTGTCATAAATTCATGGGTTTTGTTGTCTGCGCCCTTGGTGCAAATAATAACAGGTTGATTATGATAGTATCCCACAAATTTACGCAATGTTTCACGAAAAAATGATGCAGGTGTTACATTTAACCAAATGTCTGTATCTGCAATATCTGCGGCATTTTGCGTAATGGTTAAATTTGTTGGAACATCAACCCCATCAAAATTTTTATAATCGCCGTCAAAAGACCATAAAATTACACTGTTGCCACCGCGTGCAATATTGATTGCTAATGCTGTACCCCATGCCCCAGCGCCAATAATACCAACTTTGCTCATTATTGTACCTTTTTTAATTTTCTCTCTAACGCTGGTTTAATAGACAGTCCGTCCCCCGATAATTCAATCGCGCGTAAATATGCATCTGCGGCTAATTTATTTTCTTTGATTTCGACATACATATCGCCCAAATGTTCAAACAATGCCGAACAAGAAACAGCCATATCACTAACCCGTTTAACGATATCGATTGCTTCGTTTACACCCTCGCGTGCCCATATAACATATCCCAATGTGTCCCACGCACATGTGTCCATTGGCGCGAATTGCACCAATTTCAAACTGTATGCATATGCCTTGTCCAAATTGTTGCCTGTGGCGGCCCAAATGCGTGCCTGGACACTGAAAACATCTGGGTCTGGTTTGCCCAATAAAGCATCGGCAGAATTTATATCTTTTTGTGCTGCTGAAAAATCATCAAATATGAAATTTGTTTCTGCGCGCAATTTTAATAAATATATTTTTGCAGACATAGAAATGTCTGGATGATTCAAACTGGTATTAATTGTTTTTAATGCCGCTTGTTTGTCGCCGCGTTGTGTTTGCAATCCAACCAGTTGATTCACAGCAGGCATAAACAACGGTTGTGCGGCAACCGCATTGGCAACAGCGCGTTCGTCATGATTAACCTCGGCCAGGCGCAGTTTTACAAACGGATAATACGGGCTGGATTCATTAATGCGTGCAAACCGTTTGTTGTAATCGCCGTTATTTCCAATCATGTAAAGCCCTGCATGATAATTGATGGCATCACTTTGAATTTGATTTTTGTCAGCGACATTGTCAGCAAAACTCAGCAATAATAATGCTAAATCGGAATGCGACATTGATTGTGTGTGTGCAACTGTTTGTACTAAATTGAACGCCAGTTGGTTTTTGTATCCTGAAAACAAAGACCATTGTGGTATGTCAGGAAACGCAACCATAAACATACTGCCGGGTTTAGATGTAAATTCTGTAAACAAATCATCGGCGTTTTTATCCAGATTATTGTGTTTATAAAAAGACATTAAATACAAATAGTCATTTATATTCATAAATTCTGGTTTAACCTTGGCAAATTCATCAGCGGCCTTTTGAACCCTGCCCTGCTCGGCATAAACCTGACCGCGCAAAAACGCCTGCCACGATGGATTTGTGCCCAAAGAATCGATAAATTTAAATGTTTTGGTTATGTAATTATTTGCGACACCTGACCATATACGAAATGGTGCCAACAGGCGCATATTATCGTTTTTATGTTTAGCGTATACATCTGCCCATTTGTTGTTTTGTATTAAATTAGCATCCGCGATAATGCGTGAAATCATCGTCTTTTTTTTGTTTAATTTTGTAATATCTGTTGGTATAGTGCCGTGCAAAAAATTTGTTAATACGCGGATTTCTGCCACAGAATCATATTCTTTGGCATCATCACTGACCATATTCAAGAAATCGTCAGCCGTATCAAAATCATTTTTGTACAGTGCGTGTTGTGCAGACAAAAATGCACCATAACTGGTTGTTGGAATTTTTCCACCATTGGTCATGATGGGACGATGTGTGTTTGCGATGTAAATAGCCACCAAACAGGCAACCAATACCACAGACACAGATAAAAATATTTTTACTGGTTTCATGATTTTTATATGATAAAATATTTTTTATGGAAAACAAAGACAAATTTGAATTATATAAAAAATTATTAATTGAATGGTCTGGGCGTATGAATCTGGTCGCCCCCAGCACATTAAACGATATCGACAATCGTCATATTGCGGATTGCGCGCAACTGGCGGATTTTTTGCCGCCCAGTGCGGATATCATTGATTTGGGTTCTGGGGCTGGTTTTCCGGCGGTTGTGTTGGCAATATTAGGGTGGCGCATTACATGTATTGAATCAGTTGGCAAAAAGGTTTCTTTTTTAACCGCGGTCAAAAAAGAATTAAAATTGGATAATTTAACGATTTATCATGGGCGGGTTGAAAATTATATTGATGGACTGGATAAAACAAAAAAATATGTGTTTACGGCGCGCGCTTTTGCGCCATTGATAAAAATTTTAGATTATGTGCATAAAACAAAATACGATTTATATTTGCTCAAAGGTCGCGATATTATGACAGAAATTGATATTGCAAAACAAAAATATCATTTTGATTTTAAACTATTTTCATCTAAAACCGGCGATGGGTTTATTACGCATATTACCAAAGGACATTAATGCACAATAATTGTGCGAATCGTAATCCTGTAAAAATGCCGGCATTTGCCGGTGTTTTTTTGCAATTTTTATCAAAAAAGCCGGGCAGGGCGTTTGTTGTAATTAATGGTGTTATTCCGTATGAAAACAAAAATATTTGTTTGAATATACTAAAAAAATATATAATGCTTGACCGAATCGAAAAAAACTGTCTATCATTAAGTGCAAGAAAGGAAAGATATTAAATGACAAGAATAATAGCGTTTGCAAATCAAAAGGGCGGCGTTGGCAAAACAACAACTGCGATAAATATTGGCGCGTCTTTGGCGGCAATTAAAAAACGAGTGCTGTTAATAGATTTGGATCAACAAGGAAATGCCGGAACTGGATTGGGGTTTGTTCGCGCAAAATATCCACAAAGTGTGTACGGCGTTATAATGGGAACCAGTAATATCGCTGATAATATTTTAACAACGGCGGTGCCAAATTTGCATTTGTTGCCGGCTGGTCCTGAACTCGCCGGGGCCGAGGTTGAATTACTGGATGTTGAAAATCGCGAATATCGTTTGCGCGATGCATTACAACCAATTATGGGGTATTATGATTATATTTTATTGGATTGTCCGCCTGCGTTGGGACATTTGACTTTGAACGCGTTAAATGCTGCAGACAGCGTGATTATTCCATTACAGTGCGAATTTTTTGCACTCGAAGGTATCAGCCAATTAGTTAGTACTATCAATATAGTACAAGAAAAATGGAATCCTGGATTGCGTATATTGGGCGTATTGTTAACAATGCACGATAAACGTTATTCTATGACACGCGATGTCGAAGATGATGTGCGTAAAACATTTGGTGATGCGGTGTTCAAAACTGTTGTGCCGCGTAATATTCGCGTGGCCGAGGCACCCAGCCACGGAAAGCCGGCGTTATTTTATGCGTTTAAATCGACTGGCGCCCAGGCATATTTGCGTGTGGCCACAGAAATAGTTAATAAATTAGAGCAGGGGGATAAATAATGTCATCAAAATTTGGTTTAGGGCGTGGATTGGCGGATATCCAGGCAAATATGGGCGAAATGCCAGATATTTCTATTTTAACGGGTGGCGAACGCGTGGTTATAAAACAAATACCATTGGCGCAAATTGGTGCAAATCCGGATCAGCCGCGCAAAACATTTAATGCGGCAGAATTGCAAGAATTGGCGGCATCAATCAAAGAAAAGGGTGTTTTGCAGCCGATTTTATTACGCAGTGTGTCTGGACGGCCATATAATTATGAAATTGTGGCTGGCGAACGCAGATTTCGCGCATCCAAGATTGCAGGATTAACAGAAATTCCGGCTGTTGTCAAAAAGTTAGATGATAATAATGCAATGGAAATCGCGTTGATTGAAAATGTGCAACGCGAAAACTTGGACCCAATAGAAGAGGCCGCTGCTTATAAAAATTTAATGGATAAATGTGGATATGATATGGCGGATGTTTGTCGGTTAATCGGCAAATCAGAAAGCTATATCCGGAATGCTACGCGGTTATTGGATTTGCCGTCACCTGTGATTGATATGGTAAAAAATGGGGCGATCAGCGCATCACATGCACGAACAATAGTTGTTGCTGATAATCCGGCGGCGTTGGCGCAAGAAATTGTTGATAAAAAATTATCTGTGGCAGACATTGAAAAACGTGTAAAAAATGTAAAAAGAGCCGGTAATCGCCGGGGATTTGTGAATAAAAATATTGCCCCCGCAGATGTCAAGCAGATTGAATCCAGTATTACAAAATCATTAAAAGTGCCGGCAAAATTGGTTGAACGCCGTGGCGGGGCAGGGCAAATTGTGTTAAAATTTAATACCCGTATTGAATTGCAAGAATTGGTAGAAAAACTAACAAAATAAAATTATTAAAAAATGCCGGTAAACACCGGTATTTTTTATACAAAAAAAGACCGACAATCGCCGGTCATTTTTTGAATTTTTCAACACACTATTATTTAACAGTTGTTGTTGCATTACGGTTCATTTTCCAAACGGCTTCGCCTGTACCTTTGACCAAAGGACGTTCTTTACCGTATGAAATTGTAGAAATACGTTTTGCATCGATGCCATCGTTAACCAAAACGGCCTTAGCGGCGTTTGCACGGCGTGCACCTAATGCCAAGTTGTATTCAGTAGAACCGCGTTCATCGCAATTTCCAGCAATTTGAACTTTGACATCTTCGTGATTTTTCATGTACAAAGATTGACCCAACAACATATCGTTGGCTTCGTCAGAAATTTCAGAAGAGTTAAATGCGAAGAACACGCGTTGATTATTCAAGTCAGCAGGTTCAACGACACTGGAACCGCCACAAGCGGCCAAAATGCCAGCAACACCGGCCAACAACACAAAGTTTTTTACTTTCATGAAAATACTCCCTTGAGTTTTTGTTACTCGTGGTCTATTTTATAATAAAATATTTGTAAAAGCAAGGGGAAACATAAAAAAATGAATGATTACAATGTCAAAGACCTGGAATTGGCGGGTGTTGCGTGGGAAATCGCAGATATTCCAATGGCGCAACGCGACAGGTGGGCAACAACAAAAAACGAATCGTGTGCACCAAACGAAAAATTTTCGCGTGGTGGTGTTGTGCCGCCGATTGCGCCCACAGGAAATGTATCTGTGGATACTGCGGAATCTGTTGCGGCGCGCCCCAATGATATTGATAATCTGATTCGTTTAATTGGTGAATTTAATCATCCACTGCGTGCGGGGACAACTAATGTTGTGTTGCCGCATATTGCACAAAATCCAAATGGATTAGTAATTATAACAGATGTCCCCGGCAGTGATGATGACGCATCTGGGCGTATTTTGTCAGGCGCAGTAGGAGAATTGTTGGATAAAATGTTGGCTGCCATAGGCATGTCGCGTGATAATGTATCGATTATTCCGGTTGTGTTTTGGCGAACCCCGGGCGGCCGCACGCCGACCCCCGAAGAATTGGCGTTGGCGCGGCCTTTTGTAAACAGAATGTTGGAATTTTTGACCCCAAAAATGATATTAACATTTGGGGCAACACCTGCGACAGAAATTGCACATGTTGAATTGTCGCATGCCCATGGGCGTGTGTCTAATACGGACACAGGCACACCTGTTATGTCTATTTATCATCCAAATTATTTGTTGCTGAAACCATCGGCCAAACGCGATGTTTGGACAGCATTGCAAGAATTACAAAATTTGTTGAAAAATCAATAAATATGGTCAATAATTACCCCAGGTAATACAAAGGAGCCGACAATTAAACCAAATATAAATAATCGTGATAATCGGCGCGATACAGGTCCGCGCATAAATAACAGGATTTTTGCAAAATCTGTTCAAGTAATTACACATGACGGTCAAAATTTGGGCGTTATGCAAACTGCGGCGGCGCTGGAAATGGCGGCAAACGCTGGATTGGACTTGGTTGAAATCAATTCATCGGGTGATGTGCCAATCGTAAAGATAATGGATTATGGCAAATATAAATACGACCAGAAAAAACGCGCGTCCGAGGCAAAAAAGAATCAAAAAAATGTTGGTTTGCGCGATGTATGGGTAAAACCATTTATCGAAGAAAACGATTTGAAAATCAAAATGAAAAAGGTTTTTGAATTCTTGGGCAATGGCGACAAGGTTAAAATTTCTGTCATGACCAGGGGCAATAAAAGGGTTCTGGGTCAAGGTCGTGATGTTGTTCCTGAATTGTTTGCGCATATCATGGAAATAATCGGGGATGCTGGTACATTGGAATCGAAATCCAAGCCAGACGAACGAACAAAATCTATAATTGTGGCGCCTGCCAAGAAATAAACAAAACCGCCCATTCGGGCGGTTTTTTTATATTTGTTTGTCGCGATTATTTAACTCTCTTTTTATTTTTAATTGTCTGTCATATTCCTGTACACACTTGGCTTGTAATAGGCGCATATTAAGCCATGCAGTAGTAAAAGTTTTTTCGTCAAGTTCTGGTTGAATTGTGAAATTTTGACGAAGTGCGATTGTTTTTGTTGGTGTTGTTAAACGCAGTTCGTTATAGGAATATGTTGTTATTTCACGAATTTGAAAGAGTAGTTCGTCATTGTAATATTGCTTGTATCTATATATTGTATATTCCCGTTTAGGTTTATAATAAAAAATTTTTACCCTGACATAACTTATAATATCGCAATATTTTTTGATGGTTAATAACTGCTCGGTCTGTGTCATGTTTTTTCTGCTTTTAAAATGGTAAATTAGTTCCCTGGGTAGCTTCACTCATTTTCTGGTCTATTATATCATCAGCTTTGTTTTTTGCGTCCTGGATGGCGTTTTTGACGATTTCTGCCAATTCTGTTGCACTCTTATTCATTGCGTTATTTGAAATAATAACTTGTGTAATATCGTATTTTCCTGTCATTTCGACAATGACTGCGCCGTTACCAGCCAAACCTTTGACGCGCACATCGTCCAACAAATCTTGGGCGGCATGCACACGCGCCTGTAAATCTTTGGCCTGTTGCATCATTTCATTCAAATCCATTATTTTGCTCCTCTTATTTTCATCATCATCATTGCATATTGTGGGACATTAAATATCTTTTGTTGTGTTTTATTAAGGTTCCAGCGCATAAGAACATTTTTCGCAAAATTTTCAGCTTCGTCATAAGTCGCAAAGGCTTTTGATGAATATGTGTATATTTTGAAATAAAACCAAACATAACAGCCCTGTTTTGTTTGTTCAATGATGCAGCATGAAGGGCCATCCTTGTCACAAGTATTCATATATTTGCGAATAGATGGAATTTCCTTTTTGTCGCATTGTAAAAAGCGCGCCCATTGCGCATTAGACCAATTTTGTGCGACATCATATAGTGTTGTGTTTGACATAAAGTTTCCCCTTTTCAAAATAAAAGGGGGCAAACATTTTTTTGCCCCCCCCTTGATAAATTTTTAGTAAAGATTATTTAACTTCTTTCCCTGTTTTTTGGTCGATACCAACCATGCTCATACGGGTTTTGCCGCGTTTGTCTGCACCCAGATAACGAACATAAACAGTATCGCCTTCTTTGAATCCGGCATCTTGGATTGTTTTCAATCTTTCGCCTGTGATTTCAGAGATGTGAACCATGGCTTCGAATCCGTTCAAGATTTTGACGAATAAACCAAAATCTTTCATCCCAGACACAACACCTTTATAGATTTCGCCAACCTCTGGTTCTGCGACAATATCTTTGATGCGCGCAATGGCATTATCAGCATCTTCGCGTGTTGTTGCCATAATTTTAACAGTACCATCATCTTCTAAATCAATGGTTGTGTTTGTTTCGCGCACCAATGCCTGGATAACACTGCCACCTTTGCCGATGACATCGCGAACCTTGTCTGGATTAATTTTCATTTGATACATTTGTGGCGCATATTGAGACACAGATGCGCGTGGGGCCTTAATCGCACCTTCGATTTTGCCCAAGATATGCATACGGCCATCTTTTGCCTGGGCCAATGCATGTTTCATGATATCAAATGTGATAGATGTTATTTTGATATCCATTTGCAAAGCAGTAATACCGTCTTTGGTTCCGGTTACTTTGAAATCCATATCGCCCAAGTGGTCTTCATCGCCCAAAATATCTGTCAAGATAGCGTAATCATCGCCTTCTTTGATTAATCCCATGGCGATACCTGCCACAGGACGGGTCAGTGGCACACCGCCGTCCATCATTGCCAATGTTGCGCCACATGTTGTTGCCATGGACGAAGAACCGTTTGATTCCAAAATATCACTGCACACACGAACAACATAATCGAATTTTTCGCGTGAAGGCATCATTGGGTGCAATGCACGCCATGCCAAATTACCATGACCCAATTCGCGGCGACCAGGTGATTTTAATCCCTTGGCTTCGCCCACAGAATAACCTGGGAAATTATAGTTCAAAATAAAATCGCGTTCATCTGCACCGTCCAAAGATTCGATTGGCAACGCATCTTTGCCACCGCCCAGTGTTAATGATACCAATGCCTGGGTTTCGCCGCGTGTGAATAACGCAGAACCATGTGCGCGTGGCAACACGCCTAATTCGATTTCAATAGGACGAACGGTTTTTGTATCACGCCCGTCAATACGTGGTTTGCCAGCCAAAATATTGCTGCGCATAACATGTGCAGTCAAATTTTCGATGATTTCATCAGCCCATGATTCCAATGTTGATGTTGCTGTTGTTGTTTCAGGGAACAATTCAACAATGCGCGCCTTTGCCGCCGCGTGAATATCAGCCAATGTTTCTAAACGATGCAATTTTTCTTTAATCAACAATGCATCAGTAATTTGATTTTCGAAACTGGCAAAATCTTTTTCCATTGCGACATATTCCGCAGTGTTTTGTGGAATTTCCCAACGTGCTGAACCAGCATTTTCGACTAATTCGTTAATAGCATTGATAACCGCTTGTTGTTGGTCAAAACCAAATTTCACAGCACCCAATGTTGTTTCTTCGTCCAATTCGCCGATTTCAGATTCAACCATCAACACGCCGTCTTTGGTTGCGGCAACGACCAAATCCATTTCAGATTTTGTTTCAACATCTGTTTTAGATGGATTCAAAACATATTTGCCATCAACATAGCCAACACGTGCCGCACCGATTGGGCCAGCAAATGGAACGCCCGATAATGCCAATGCCGCTGATGACGCAATCATAGCCAAAACATCAGGTTGATTTTTCTTGTCATAAGAAAACACCTGGGCAATGATTTGCACTTTGTTTTTAAATGTTTCTGGGAACAAAGGACGAATAGGGCGGTCAATCAAACGCGCAATCAATGTTTCAGCGGTTGATGCCTTGCCTTCACGTCTGTCGCGTGAACCTGGAATACGACCAGCGGACGCAAATTTTTCTTGGTAATCAACGGTCAGTGGAAAGAAATCTTGACCTTCGACTGCTGTTTTTTCAGCACACACAGTTGCCAAAACCATTGTGCCACCCATTGTTGCCAATACGGCACCGTTGGCCTGTTTTGCCATACGACCTGTTTCCAAACGCAATGTTTCATCACCGTATTTAATTTCAACAGCGATTGGATGATTCAGTGGATGTACGGCATCTTTGTCATTTTTGTTAAATAAACCAAATAACATAGTTTTCTCCATTTTTTATTTTGTTAATGTTTCGATTTTGCGGAGAAAATTATTCGTTTTTACACTCTGGAATATTGCGGAAAAAGTGCAAAAATGAACAATTCCCCTCCGCGACCCGTCATATTATACCCACCAAACGCGCAAATGCAAATAATTTTTCTATAATTAAACTCTTGTTGCGGCTCTGCTTGGCCGAGACAGATTGAGTTTTATAAAAAAAACGGCTTTCGCCGTTTTTTATAACAGACATGCCAATGTTGCACTGGCATTTTTCAGCATAAACCAGCCGATTCTATAATCACTGACATACACCGTCAGCATAAATATTGCCAGTATACCAATTACCAATATCATGTTAGATTTTATTCCGCGCATACAATACACCCCCAGGCAATACACCAAATACAATACCCATATATCGCCCAATAAACTGATAACCCACATTGACCAACAATTAAATGCCAATGCGTTCAATATTAAAATTACAGGGTACATGAAAAATACGGATGCCAATCCCTTGATTGCAATTTCCCAATCGCGTTCGCCGCCAGTGATTTCTGCGATTAACATCAGCAATCCACCCATAACAAACAGCAATGCCACCGCCAAAACCGGCACGATAACCAATGCAGAAAATACCGAACCAATCGTGATTGTTGCACCACTGATTAAACGCAGGAATAAAACCAATCCGCCACCAATTAAACCATAGATAAATGCACGCAACATAGATTCTTCTAAATCGCCATCAGCCACAATTTTTTTGAAAAAACTGCGCGGGTTGATAATAGCATCGCGAATATTGGTTAATAATTTTTTTGTTTTATAGTGCATTTTTCTCCTCTTAAAGTTTGCTTATTCTTATTTTTGCTTTATAATTATAAAAAATCAACGAGAAAAAACAAATGATGAAAGTAATAATTGCGGGTCGCCCGAATACAGGTAAATCAACATTGTTTAACGCGCTGACCGGAACGCGTGATGCGCTGGTACATGACAGACCTGGTGTTACACGCGATATAATCAGTGGTGTTATCAAGGACAGACCATACGAATTATTTGACACTGCGGGACTGGAAAACGCAAAATCTGGTATTGCGGCAGATTCTACGAATATGGCGGTGGCGGCGATTGCATCTGCGGATGCGGTGTTGTTTGTGGTTGATGGTCGTGCAGGATTGGTGCCGATGGACATTGAATGGGCAAAGTTAATTCACAGAAAAACACACGCACCTGTATTGTTGTTGGCGAACAAAACAGAATCATTAAAACGCATTGGCGATATGCATGAATTTTTGAAATTGGGCTGTGGTGCGCCAGTTATGATTTCTGCGGAACATAAACGCGGTTTTGATGCGGTTTATGAATTTTTAGATAAAATTGCTGCGGATAAAAAAATAGATATTGAATCTGTGGATGTTGCGCCGGATACCAGAATTAAAATCGCAGTTCTGGGTCAACCAAATGTTGGAAAATCAACTTTTGTAAATCGTGTGTTGGGTGAAAAACGCCAAATTGTTATGGATGCGCCTGGGATTACGCGCGACACGGTAAAAATTCCTACGCATTTTTATGGGCGGGATATTGTGTTGATGGATACGGCTGGTTTGCGGCGCAAGGCGGGTGTTACAGATGATGTTGAAACATTGTCTGCATTAAAGGCGTTGGATGCGATTGCCCAGGCCGATGTTGTGATTTTGGTTGTTGATGCAACAAAAAACATTGAAAACCAGGCGCTGGGGATTGCTGCGCGCGTGTATGATGCGGGCAAGATTTTATGTGTTGCATTGAATAAATGGGATTTGATTGAACCAGAAATCAGGGACGAAAAATTATTAAAATTAAAACACCAATTTACGAATTCTTTTCACCAGATTATAAAGCCGATGATTTTGGCAATGTCGGCGGAAACGGGCACTGGTGTTCAAAACATGTTCAAACGCATTTATGAACAATATGACATTTCGTCTGCATCTGTACCAACCAGTTTATTAAATCGAATTGTTGAAAAATTGGTTGCAGAACGTCAGCCGCCGATGTCGCGACTGAAACGCGCAATGAAGATTAAATTCGCGCGCCAGGTTGGTACGCGCCCGATGCGTGTGCGCATAAATGTTGGTGGCGCATCTGATATTCCAGAATCTTATACGCGTTATTTGCGGCGTGGAATTGCGACCGCGTTGCACTGGGAACACTTACCGATTGTAATTGAATACGAAAAAGCGGAAAATCCTTTTGATTGATGGGCCATTAATCAAAATCTATCCGTCACAAAAAAACACCGGTATTTGCCGGTGTTTTTAATTTGATATGTCGCGGCTCTGCGTTCCGCAGAGACGGATTACCATGTTGGTGCGTGATTTCCTTCTTTGATGATTGGTTGTTCATCTTCCCACACAGATAAACCTGTTTTCAAATCTGTCAGTGTCAGTTGCAGATAATATTCTACGCGGGTATCAACCGATGAAAACCACCCAGATTCCAATTTCAAATTGCGTTGAATCATTTTCCCAGACAGCGACATGTTTGGCGCAATCAATGTGCCTTGTTGTGCAAATGTCGACTGGTCATATTCATTATTGCCACGAATATTACGCACTGTGTTGCTGGTGGTGTCTTCGCTTGTAAAGTTTGTTGCGATTTGTGCGCGTCCAGATTTCATGATTGTTGTGCGAATTTTTTTAATCAAAATATCTGTATCAAATCTTTGCATAGTATCGTTTTTAATATTTGCGACCGCAATCACAGGATTTTTAACGCGATTTAACGCATTGCTGTTTAACATAGATGTTGTCATATATTCAGCGGTTTTGGTCCAATCACGATATTCTAATTCCATAACATCTTGCATAGATTGAACTTCGCGTTCGTTTTCTAAATCTACAACGCGTGTCCCGCCGCATCCTGTTAAAACGGCCAGCACAGCGATTGGTAATAATTTTTTCATGTTTTCTCCTTTGGTTATATTTTGAATATATGCACGACAGGTTTGCCATTTGTTAATCGCACATAAATTAAATAATTTCCAGATGTTGGTAATTTCACATTCGGGTCAATCATAGCATTTAAATTTGAATCAATCAAGTCAGCTGTTTTTAATCGTAAAACACTGATATTTTCTGGCAGTGTTGCCCATGAACGCACATCTGCGTTTGTTGTTGCCAGTGAATATATCGTTGTTCCCAATCCCAACAGTTCGGAAAATCGGCTGTTTGAATTATATGCGGCGGCCTGGGCAATCGCGCGCGCAGATGCCGCCCCCCATGCGCGCAAAGCATCGTTGATTCTGTACTGGTTAAATTCAGTCATAAACATTGCGTTCACATCGGCCAAGGGCAGGGCACCCGGAAATTTTACCGAACCGTTCCAAAATACAGGTTCTGCAACCGCAATAGATGCCATAATCACACCTTTGCCACTGATAACAGGAAAAGACAATGTTTCTTGCTTTAACATTGGCGCAAAACCAGATTCAACAAATATCCATGTTGTATCGCGTGGTTTTTGGTTGTGTTCAGCCAAAGATAAATCTGTGGTGATAAATTTGTTGCTTTGCACCATGCCATTTGCGCGTTTTAAATAATCCACAGCATCATTGAAATCGCCCGTGTTCAAAAACCAAACCCCAGATAAATACATTAACGCAGGGTTCATAATATCTGTATATGCCGCCCATTGTGAATTTTGATTTTGTAATGTGGTCATCAATTCGTTGTTGTTTTTGTTTATGCGTTCGGTATTTTTTTGTACTAAATCAGCATATTCGCGCGACATATCTTGCTGGCGCGCATAAGATTGGTTGATGATTACACGCACATCATCGCGCCGATTTTCACCAACTGCATCCCATATTTGATAATATGATACAAACAACGAATCCATCATAGACGGTTTATATTCAGTTGCCATTTGTCCAAATACCAATTTTTTTGTTTCGCGTGCGATGCTGCCGCTGGTGGTATTGATATTTCGTTTGTTAAATTCTTCGAATGTTTTATCGCTGATTTTGTAATTTTTTGCCTGAAACTGTGCCAGACCTGTTATCAGCAATTCCAAATTATTTTGATTTTGAATATCTTTGTGTTCAGCAAATTTGTTCGCTGATTCAACAAAATTATCATTTGCAAAAGAATTTCGTACACCGCGCAAATTAGATGTTGCGACATCTGCGCATCCAACCAAAAAACAACACACACAAAAAACGAACAAGAATTTTTTCATAAAACTATTCAGCCAACACTTTTATTGTTTTGGTTGTTGGATCCATAAAACGAATTTCCCCTTTGTATCCCATCGCCTTGCAATGTTTTGATACCAAAAATTCCGGCATTGGCGCACTTTCGCCCAGTGCGATTTTGGCAGCAATAGATTTTTGAATATCAGTTTTCATTTTGTACCATCTTTCTTGGCTGGCTTCAATAGGTCTATTGTAATACCCTTGATATAAAACGATTTGTTTTTCTTCGGGCAATGTCATAATGTCCATTGGCGAATACAATGGTTTTGGTGTTTTTGTTTCTTCGGTTTCTTTACCGTCTTTATCATATTTCTTTTCTTTTTTAATTTCGTTACCAATCATTTGAGAAAATCTGTCTGCGGTTTCATAGTCATTTTGCCGCATGATAATTTTTGCGGCGGTTGTTGAAATAATTGTGGCGGCGGCATCTGCGCCGTATTTTTCTTGAATCTGGTGAATATCCTGGCCGATAATCAGGTAAGAAATCTTTTGTCCGCGTCCCAAATCTGGCCCCTGGATAACCGCATCCAGTTTTTGCATTTTTGGCATTTCGTCCAACACGAATAACACAGGGTATGGCCCTAATTTTTTTCCGTTTGAACCGATTGCGTCTGGGGTATTTACCAATAAATAGTTAGACATTAATTCAATAAAGATACCCGTGATTGGATTTAATGCTTGGGCATCAACCATATTAATAGACAGATAAACCGATACAGGTTTAATCTTGCCATCGCGTGGGTCGCGCAGTCCGCGCAGGTCTTCGAAATGGAAATCGGAATGCGATGTTCTGTTGCGTACTGCGGCATTACGGAACACCCCCAGTCCCGCCATAATTGTTGATAAAATTGACCCGCGTTCTTTGTCAGGCGTATTCGCCAGTTGTGTTAATTCCAACACCGCACGGTGTGCGTACGCGTATTCTACGGCCTCGTTTACGGCGCCTTCTAATACATCTTTCATTGGGTCAGCCAATGCCACCATTTGATCGCCTTGTTTGCGGCGTTCTTCTAATTCTGCGGCATTTGCCAACTGTGATGCGTTTAACCAATCCAAAATCATGGACAACGATGCCTCGCGCCCAACCCATGCATCTGGGATATTTTGCCATGTTCCAACATGAACATAATTCATTGCGTTTAATTCGCCGTGTTGCAACAATCCCATTGCCGCATAGGCATTTGGATTGTTGGACATGCTCAGGTAATATTCCAACAAAACATTTGAATCTTCTTGATTAAATTCGCCCGATTGCAGACGCGCGTAAAAATAATCATCTGCCTTGGCGCGTTCAACCTTGGACACAATGTATTGAATAAACCCGGACAATCCTGCGCGACCAGATATTGACCAATGTGGGTCAGCCGATGACCCTGTGGCATCTGGCACCAACACTTTGCAAATTGTATCGATATACAAATCGCGTTGTTCGGTTTCAAATGGCACATGTTCTGGGGACAGCGGATTCCAAGATGGGTAATATATACCGCGTTCTGGGTCATCTTGACCTGCCCAGTTCATAATAAACACTGGCCCGATTGTTGCGCGATACCCAGATGTACTCTGTCTTAATTCTGGCTTTGGGTCATTAATAATCATGGATACAGTATCGCATTCAACGATTGTTGGTTCCACCACCGCCTTTGTTTTACCAGACCCCGGGGGCGCAACACACAACACAGATAATGTTTCGTCCAGCATTAATGGTTTTGTTTTTTTACCGTCCTTGAAATAACCTAAAACCATCATAAAACCGTTAAACAATCCCTCTTTATTTTTCCAGTTTTTACCCATTTGTTTGATGTCTGCGGCGGTTGCCTTGCGCGAAGATTTTGAATCGTACATGTCAGACCCATGCGGATTAAATTCCTTGGTCAATGTGTTGTCGGACACAAAATAAAATGCAATAATCGGCAACAATGGTATCGCGCATGCCAGGTCAGGCCGCATTAAACACCGTGCCAACCATCCGGGTACTGTTGCAATCACGGACAACCCCAGTGTGCGAAACGCATCGTGCAAAAACAGCCCAGCCCAATGCATAGATGCCGGCGACCAACCATACCGTATTAAATGTTCAACAATAAATGCCAGGGCAAATGCCACCGCGCATATCAACCACATTGACGCATTCCAACGAAACACCCAGAACATCTGGGCCATTGGTCCTGCCTCGTGCTCTTTATAGGCGGTTGATTTGAAAATATTCAGCCCTTTGGATGAACCGCCTGCGGATAAAATCTTGAATTTCTCTGCCATGGTGTTATTATTATACCAGAAAAACAACCAAAGATAAATCACGAAATGAAAAACATACCAAGAATTTTTATCGGCACAAATATTAAAACCGGTATTATGATACCGATTGATAAATCTGTGTCGCATTATTTGTTGCGCGTTATGCGCCGAAATGATTGTTTGGTCTTTGGTGATGGTAATGAATATAGGGCTGAATTAACAGGTGACGGCAAATCCGTGATTGTTGGTGAAAAAACAGGGCACATTGACCCGTCAAACGATATCACATTGTATTTTGCACCGATAAAGCGTATGGATGATATGTTAAACATGGCGACCCAAATGGGTGTGAAAAAATTTGTGCCTGTGATAACGGAACACACGGTGGCAAATCACATAAATTGGGGGCGTATGAAAACGATAGTGGCCCAGGCCGCCGAACAATCAAATCGCAACAGTGTGCCTGAAATTGCATCGCCAATTAAGTTTGTCGATTTGCCATTTGCGGAATTGGTCTTTGCAGACGAAAGGGCGGCATATGGTCGCGAATTGCCACAAAATTATAAAAATGTAAAAAATGTTTTGGTTGGTCCCGAAGGTGGATTTGCGGACAGTGAATTTGATATGTTGGATAAAAATGGTGCCCGCGGGATATCGTTGGGTAAAACAATTTTGCGTGCAGAATTGGCGGGGCCAATTACAATATCACGGGTGATGCAATGAAACAAAGAATTGCAAAATTTTTATCGCATTCTGGTGTTTCTTCACGCAGGGATGCAGAAAAATTAATTGCAGATGGTGCGGTTGCAGTTAATGGTGTGGTGTTGGATTCTGCTGCGACATTGGTTGACGATTTGGATGTGGTCAGTGTTAATGGAAATATTGTAAGACCACATCAAGAAACAGAATTATATATTTTTAATAAACCGTTGAATGTTATGACAACTGCACGCGACCCTCTTGCGCGTAAAACAATTTATGATGTTTTACCTAATGAATATAAACATTTACGCTATGTTGGGCGTTTGGATTATAAAACCACGGGGTTGCTGTTGCTGACCAATGATGGTGATTTGGCGCAAAAATTATCTTTGCCAACAAACAAAATACCGCGGACTTATTTGGCGCGCGTTGGTGGCACAAAACCAAATTTTGATATTGCGCGCCGTGGTGCAACCGTTGATGGAATTCATTATCGACCAATGGAAATCACAGATTTAGGCGGCGGCAAATTGCGCGTGATTGTAACCGAAGGAAAAAAGAACGAGGTTAGAATTGTATTGCGTGCATGTGGTGCCCCGGTTCAAAAATTACATCGTGAATCTTTTGGCAATTTAAAATTGGGGACATTGCCCCAGGGAAAAATTATCAAAGTTATGCAGAAAGATATTGACCTGCTCTTAAAAACTCTTTAATATTTATGTATAGAGAGAATAACCAAGGGGGGCGTCAATGCGCAAAAAAACAATCAAAACAAAACCAACGGCCACGAAAACCGCGGCGTCTACATGGTCGACACCGATATATGTATATTGGTTTATCATTTTATTTTTCATCGCTGCAACTTTCTATATTTTGGGGCGCAGTCATGGAATGATTCATAATCCTGCGACATTAAACGAAGAAATTTTAATGCAGGCCAGTGATTATTTTAATTCCGGCAAAGATAAATTGGCGGCGGGCGACATCGATGGCGCAATCGCAGATTTGAGTGTGGTTGTTGATTCTGGCGCAGTATCCGGGGCGGCGTATCTAAACCGTGGCGAGGCATATCTGTTGCAAGGCGATTACAAAAAGGCATTGGCGGACTTTAATTCATCAATCGAACACGACCCAACAAATGTTTTGGCATTTTATGACCGTGCGTTGTTGGAAATGAGATTAGAAGATTATGAATCTGCAATGATTGATATTAATAACGCGTTGGTTGTGGCTGCAACGAATCCAAATCCAGCGGTACCAATGCGCGATTTATATGCGAAACGCGGACAATTAAATTTGTGGCAAAAAAATTGGGATGGTGCAATCGCTGATTACACAAATTCTTTGACACATCCAGACGGAACTGTTTCGCCAGATGTTTATGCCGAACGGGCCGAGGCATACACCGCCAAAGGCGAATATGCAGATGCGATAACCGATTACACAACAGCAATGCAAATCATCAAAGAACAATTAAATGGTGTCAAAGATGATGCAGAACGCGAAAAATTACCGCATGATGTTATGTTGTATAACGAAAAAACTGCCGCACTGTATTTGAAATTAAACAACAAGACCGAGGCGTTAAACCGTCTGCGTGATGCGTATCAAATTGCAAATGCGCTGAATGATACAGAAACAATGGAACATTTGGAACAATTAATAAATGATTTGCAAGATTCCATTGTCGTAGACAGTGTACCTGTTGAATAATTTGATATTTGTACCCCTTGAAAAAATCACCAGCAAATGTTGGTGATTTTTTTTTATAAAAAACAACCGCCAAAAATGGCGGCTGCATCATAGAATTGTTTGTGTAATTATTTACGCAAACCTAATTTTTTGATTAATGCTTCGTAATCAGCAACATTGCGGCGTTTGATATATGCCAACAATTTTTTACGGCGATTAACCATTAACAACAAACCACGTTTAGAATGTTCGTCTTTGTGATTGTTTTTCATGTGTTCTGTCAAATTACGAATGCGTTCAGTCAATACTGCAACCTGGGATGCCGCACTGCCGCCGTTATCGTGTTCTGACACCTTGAATTCTTGGATTAATTCAGTTTTTTTTGTTTTTGTAATGGACATTACATTTCCTTTTTATATTGTGCGTTTTGGACGCAGTTGTTTATTGTTAACAACGCCAATTCCAACAAATTTCGTATTGTTATAAATTCGAAATATGCCGTCTGGCATTGCGGTTTTGATAAATCCACCGTGCTTATAAAATTCGGTATCTTTATCGTCCAGATTTAAAACCGGAATGTCCCCCAGTCCTAAATCCAATGGCATCAAATATTGCGTGATGTCGCCCCCATTATTATACAGATTTTCCAAAAAATCAAGTGTGAGCGCATTTTTTATATCAAAACCGTTTGTTTGCGTTCTGCGTATCATGTCCACCGTTGCGATTGTGCCACATTTTTCTGCAATGTCGCGGGCAATACTGCGAACATAGGTTCCGGTGCTGCAACGGACGGCAAAGCACCAAGATTTTCCATTAAATCCGTTATATTTTAATTCATAAATATGAACATTCCGCGCAGGTATTTGGATGTTATTACCGCCCCGTGCAATTTTGTATGCGCGTTGCCCGTTTATATGAATTGCGCTGTACGCAGGTGGGATTTGTTCTATGTCGCCACACAATCCATCCAACACATCATTTATTTGTGCATCTGTGGGAATAATGTTGTTTTGTGCGGTTGTTGTGCCGGTTATATCCAAAGTGTCGGTTAAATACCCAAATTGCAACGAAAACAAATATTCTTTGATACCGTGGTTGTTTTCTTGAACAAAAGGAATCATTTTCGTTGCATCCCCCAACGCGATTGGTAAAACACCAGTTGCCATTGGGTCCAATGTGCCAATATGTCCAGATTTTTTTATGCCGAACATTCGTGCCACACGATTGCATGCACTTCTGCTAAATAATCCTGACGATTTATCTAAAATAATCCATCCAGACATGTTTCAAGACCCAAACAAAGATAACTGAGGCATATCGTCATTTAACTGCATCTTGGTTTTTGACTTTTCTGGTGCCTTTTTGATTTCGACCGTAACGATTTTGCCGTTTTCTAAATTGCCCAGAACTTCTTCTGCGCGTTTAACAACCGCATCAGGCATACCAGCCATTTTTGCGACATGAATACCATAAGAACGATTTGCAACACCTGGGATAATTTTGTGCATAAATATAATTTCGTTGTTGTATTCGCGTACATCAATCGTTAAACAAGAAACATTTTTTAATGCCCCATTGTTATCCCCGGACAATGCCGTTAATTCATGATAATGTGTTGCGAATAATGTGCGCGGTGTCAAATTATTTATGTATTCTAATACAGATTGTGCGATTGCCATACCGTCATATGTTGCTGTACCACGACCAATTTCATCAAATATAATAAAAGAATGCTGGGTTGCGCGGCGTAATATGTTGGCGGTTTCACTCATTTCGACCATAAATGTTGATTGTCCTGCGGCCAGATTATCAGACGCGCCAACACGGCTGAATAATTGGTCGCACACACCAACTGTTGCATCAGTTGCAGGCACAAAAGACCCCAAATGTGCCAATACGACAATTAATGCGTTTTGACGCAAATATGTTGATTTTCCCGCCATGTTTGGGCCAGTTAATAATGCGATTTTATGTGAAGACAAATCACAATCGTTTTTAACAAAATTATCGCCATGTGAATGCAGTACGGCCTCTATCACAGGGTGTCGCCCGCCAACAACATGGAAATTAAAATCGTTTGTGATTTGTGGACATACCCAATTATATTCCACGGCACACATGGCCAATGCAGACCACACATCTAAATCAGCCAACAAATCAGCGGTATTTAATAAATCATCTGCGATATTACGAATGTCATTTATAAAACCGTCAATAATTTCGTTTTCAATACCGAATGCCTTGTCTGTGGCACTGCGGATATCGTTGTCTAAATCAATTAATTGCGGGGTTGTAAAACGCATATTTCCCGCCAATGTTTGACGATGTATAAATCCAGAATCGGGTTTCATCATACCGTCTGCGCGGGTACTGGGAACCTCTATAAAATATCCCAGAATATTGTTAAATTTGATTTTTAATGTATTGATGCCTGTTTGGTTAATGTATTGAGATTGCAGATTTGCAATAGTGTTTTTTGCGCCATGTGATAATTCACGCATTTTATCCAATGCAATATCAAATCCATCGCGAATAACATTTCCATCGCGGAAAAATGTTGGCAACGCATCGGCCAATGCGCGCTTTAATTTTAATGCCAATTCATCATGGGTTTTGATTGAATCTAAACGTTCTGCAAAATTTTTATCCAATCCGCGTGCCATCATTTTTGCGTTTGGCAAATTTACCAAAAAATCGCGAATGTGCGCCATGTCGCGTGGTGTTCCGCGTCCAGACATTAAACGCGCCAAACTGCGCCCAACATCAGGCATAGATGACAAATCATGAACAACATTTATTAATGTGTTTCGATTAGATACAAAATGCGCAATGTGCATTTGCCGTAATTTTATATCGTTAATATCGCCAGACAACGCCCGCAGGTATGCGCGCAATTTTCGTGCGCCTGCGGCAGTTTTGGTTTTATCCAGTACATCAATTAAACACATGCCGCCATTGTTTATCGGGGCATCTATTTCCAAACTTTTCCATGTTGCAGAATCGATTAATAATTGTGAATTTGATTTAAATTGTCGTGGTGCGCGAAATGTTGTTGTTGCGCCCCGACCAGTGTTAAATAAATATCCAGCCAACAAATATGTTGCATTGTCCATATTTTGCGATTGTGCGCCATCAATTACACCACAAAATACGCGTGATACAATCTGTGTAATATCAGCCCGAATATAGAGTTTTTCAAATACAGGTGTTGTTTTGAAAATGGTGCGCAAATGAAAAATAGTATCGTGTTCTGCATAAGACGCGGGGTAAATAACCTCTGCGGGATTTAACCTAACCAAATCATCGATAATGTCTGCGGTTTGACCAACAAAAAATTCACCAGTTGAAATATCGCATCCGGCGACATCAAATTTGTTGTTTTGAATTGGAACAATGGCGACCAAAAAATTTGCATTCTTGGGGTTTAATAAATTTTCATCTGTTAATGTGCCTGGTGTTAATACCCGAACGATTTTTCGTTCAATGAATTTATGCCCGCGTGCCGCTGCCTGGGCAGGCGTTTCCATTTGTTCAACCAATGCCACACAGAACCCGTTTTTTACCAATCGTCCCAAATAATTATCAGCCGCGTGCCATGGAATGCCACACATTGGAATATCTGCACCATTTTCATCGGTGCCGCGATGTGTTAAAACCAAACTCAAAGATTCGCTGATGGTTTTGGCATCATCAAAGAACGCCTCGTAAAAATCGCCCAATCGAAACAACAACAACGCATCTGGATTTTCTTTTTTCATATCCATATACTGTTGCATTACCGGTGAAAGTTTATTTTTTGTTGCCACGATAATTGTCCGTTATGCAGGAATTTTTAATGTTTCTATTTTTAATTCTGCTTCTTTTAATAATTGTTCGCAGTATGCTTTCAGTTTAATGCCTTGTTCATATGCCGCGACAGAATCCGCCAAAGGCAATTCACCTGATTCCATTTTTTTTACCAGTTGTGTCAACTGGTTATACGCTTCTTCGAAAGTTAATTTTTTTGTTTCTTCTGCCATGCTTTTACCCTTTGTCTGTCCTATGTACGATACACGATAAAAACCGAATTTTCAACCGATTTATATAAATTTTTTATGCGGAAAAAACACAAAAAATACCGGCATTTGCCGGCATTTTTATATTTTGAAATTGTGGCTGCGCCGTGCGCAGACAGATAAATTTTGGTATTAATACATTGTCTGCAACATGTGTTGAGTTTTATCCAAACTGGACAACATTTTGCCACTGCCACGGGCAACACATCCCAATGGTTGGTCAACCAAGAACACAGGCAACCCTGTTGCAGCGCGAATTGCAGCATCCAGACCGCGCAGCAATGAACCACCGCCAGTCATCGCAACACCCAAATCAGCGATATCAGCAGATAATTCTGGTGGTGTTGCCGCCAACGCAGTACGCACAGTATCAACAATTTTTGCAACGGTTTGGGACAATGCCGCCGCAATTTGCGATTCGGTTACAACAGTTTCGCGTGGTGTCCCAGACAATAAATCGCGTCCCTTGATTGTCATAGACATTTCGTTTGTTTTATCTTTTGGTGCAATCGCGCAACCGATTTTCTTTTTAATATCTTCGGCGGTATTTTCGCCAATCAACAGATTTTTATTTTTACGAACATAATCAATGATATCTAAATCCATTTGATCGCCAGCCGTTCTAATAGCGTTTGAATAAACGATTCCACCCAACGACATAATTGCAACCTCGGTCGTGCCACCACCAATATCCAACACCATTGACCCAATAGATTTTTCCACAGGCAATCCTGCACCAATAGCGGCGGCGGTTGATTCTTCGACAATATACACCTTGCGCGCACCTGCGGCATCGGCGGCTTCTTGAATTGCGCGGCGTTCAACCTGGGTTGCGCATGATGGCACACAAATAATAATCAATGGTGCCGCCAACAAATTACGATGATGGATTTTACGAATAAAATATTTAATCATTTCTTCGGCAACTTCAAAGTCCGCGATAACGCCATCGCGCAAAGGGCGAACGGCATAAATTTTTTCAGGTGTGCGTCCCACCATTTGTTTTGCCGCAGTCCCCACAGCACGAATTTCTTTACGACCCTGGAGGCGATTTTCTGCGACCGCAACAACCGAAGGTTCGTTCAACACAATTCCGCGCCCCTTGACATAAATCAATGTGTTCGCAGTTCCCAAATCTATCGCCATATCAGCAGAAAAGAATTTCATCAACCAGTTATACATATTATTCCCCTTCGTAAACCGTATTTAGTTTCTATGGCCACTATAAAACGCCCAGTGCCAAAAATCAAGTATGTGGCGCAAAAAATGTTTTTATTTGATTTTGTGTATATTTTGGTATGATATACCTTATGAGAAACACAATAAAGAATCATATCGATTTCAAAACAGACCGCGAATTACCATCGGCGGTCAATGATTTGTTTTCGATTCGTACGCGCATGGCAAAATTTCCCGCCGACCCCAGATATGGTCTGGTGGTGTCTAAACGCAATTTTCGTTTTGCTGTGAAACGCAACAGGGTGAAACGTTTATTGCGTGATTGGATTGCGTTTGCGGCGGATTATATGCATCCAGAACTGGATTACGTTTTCTTTGCGCGTCCAGACATATTGGGCGAAAATGTATCTCGGGATATGGGGCGCGATTTGATGGTGCGTGCGTTGAAAAAAATTCAAAAACAATATGCCACACACAAATAAACAGTCAATTTTAACTCGTGTCGGTATAGGCATGGTGCGATTTTATCAATCGTGTATATCACCATTTATTGGTGGTCGTTGCGCGTGCAGATTTATTCCAACATGCAGTGAATATACCGCCCAATCAATTAAAAAATATGGGTTTGTCCGCGGGGTAATTCTTGGAATCCGCAGAATCAGCCGTTGTCGTCCGGGTGGCGGATTTGGATATGACCCTGTACCTTGACTTTTAGTGTATTTGTGGTACAATTCTGTGGTGAGATATTAATGTTATAAAGGATTAAAAAATGTCTTTTCGTGCAACCGTTGAATCTATGTCGCAAATCATGGATGAAATGGGAATAACAGAACTGGATTTAGAACGTCAATTTTTATTTGGTGTTTATCGTAAACATATCCATTTATCCAAGGGTACACCTGCGGCGATGCCGACATTTCCTGTGGATAAAACAATCAAAAATTCAACAACCGCAACAAATTCTGGGGGCAAAGAGTATGCAAATGCACTGAAATCGCCAATGGTTGGTGTTGTGTATTTGGCAACAGAACCTGGGGCAAAACCATTCGTCAAGGTTGGCGATACGGTACATGCTGGTGATACTGTCGCATTGGTCGAGGCAATGAAAACATTTAACCCGATTAAGGCAACAACTGATGGTGTTGTCAAAGAAATTTTGGTTGCTGATGCCCAGGCGGTTGAATTTGACCAACCTTTAATTGTTATTGAGTAAAAAGTATGTCTCAAATAAAAAAAGTTTTAATTGCTAATCGTGGTGAAATTGCATTGCGTATAATTCGTGCATGTCGCGATATGGGTATTCGTACTGTGGCGGTATATTCTACGGCAGATAAAAATGCGATGCATACCCAGTTGGCTGATGAATCTGTGTGTATTGGACCGGCACCATCGCGGGATTCTTATTTGAATGAATCTGCGATTTTGACGGCGGCACTGTTAACGAATGCTGATGCGATTCATCCAGGATACGGTTTTTTGTCTGAAAACGCCGGGTTTGCGCGCAAGGTTGAATCCCATGGCATGATTTGGATTGGCCCCAGCCCTGATATGATTGTTCGTATGGGCGACAAGGTTAATGCTAAAAAAACTGCGATTGCGTGCGGTTTGCCTGTTGTACCTGGTTCGGATGGCGCAATAAATTCTTTGGATGATGCCCGGGTGTGTGCTGAAAAAATTGGGTATCCTGTTATATTAAAGGCGGCATCTGGGGGTGGTGGACGCGGTATTCGCGCGGTGATGACACCTGCTGATTTGGCTGATGCATTTACAACCACGCGGGCCGAGGCCAAGGCCAGTTTTGGCGATGAAACATTATACATGGAAAAATTGTTGTTGCATCCGCGTCATATTGAATTCCAGATTTTGGGCGACAAACATGGCAATGTTGTTGTATTGGGCGAACGCGATTGTTCACTGCAACGCAAAAACCAAAAGGTTATCGAAGAATGCCCGGCGGCAATACTCACGCAGAAGCAACGCGATGACATGATTGAAATTTGCAAAACTGCGGCAAAAAAAATGGGGTATTTCAGTACCGGCACATTTGAATTTATGTACGAAGACGGTAAATTTTATTTCTTGGAAACAAATACGCGTTTGCAGGTGGAACACCCTGTTACTGAAATGGTATACGGCATTGATTTGGTGCGCGAACAAATTCGTATTGCGGCGGGCGAACGATTGGGGTATTCCCAGGCAAATATTGTGCCGCATGGCCACGCGATTGAATTTCGTATAAATGCCGAAGACCCCGAGACATTTGTTCCAAATCCTGGGACGATATCGTTGTATGCGCCATCGGGCGGGTTGGGCGTGCGTGTTGATTCTGCGGTGTATACTGGGTATACAATCCCGCCAACATATGATTCTATGATTGCGAAATTGATTGTGCATAACACATCGCGTGCGACATGTATAATGCGTGCAACGCGTGCGCTGGATGAATTTGTGATAGAGGGGGTAAAAACCACAATTCCACTGCATAAAAAATTGTTAAACAATCGTGATTTTCGTCAGTTGAATTTTGATAATCATTGGTTGGAACATTACCTGAGTTCCGCCCCAAACCCAAACGATGAAATTGTTCCCGAACAAGAAAAGACCGAAGAATAAAAAAATATAAAAAAACACCGGCAATCGCCGGTATTTTTTATTTGTTGGTTTCTTATTAAAAACCCTTTGGTTTTGCCATTTTGACAGATGATACTTTTTTATTCAAAGCAGAAACAATTTCATCTGTGATGTCCAAGTTTTCAATGGATTTGCCGGTGCGGGCAAAACGGCCATCAATTACCAAAGACAAATTCTTTTTTGCAATTACGCCTTCGATAACAGGATCAAGATGTTTGTCTTGAATTTCGGCCAATGCTTTTTGATAAGATTCTTCGATGCTTTGTGCGCGTTCAGACAAATTGCGTTGTAATTTGGCAACGCGTTGTTGATAATCAACCACGCGGCGTTGCAGTGCGTCTTGGGATAAAACATCTTGGGATTTTTCAATTTCTGTTTTTTCTTTTTCCAATGCTTTTTGTTCTTTGGTCAATTCATCACGCAATCTTTTTTCATAAGATTCGCGTTGATTGCGCAAATCTTTTAATGCGGCTGCATTATTTTGTACCGTATCCATACGGATAACAGCCATACGCAAATCAGCACCCGATACAGCATTTGTGGACACCCCAGCGATAGCATCATTAACGCTAACATCGCGATGTGATGATGCGATTGCCCATATGCCCAATGCCGCTACAACCAAAACGATTGCCGCGATAATGCCAGTTTTTTTATAGTTTTTAACAGTGATATTTGTGTTTGTTTTTACCATAGTACTTCCTTTTTGTTTTCTCTGTTCGTGTCCAGTATAACAACAAAAAAATCAAAATAAAAGAGATATTTTATCGTGCGGGGGCAATGCGGATTTCAACCCTACGATTGGTTAATCGCCCGATGCTATCTTGGGCGGCAATCGGGCGCGCCGAACCGCGTCCCACAATAAACATCCGCACCGGTTTAATTTCTTTACGGGATAAAAATACACCAACACGCTGTGCCATGTCCAACGACATGCGTTTTGCCGCGGTGGCATCGCGCATTGCGTCTGTATATCCTGCGATTTCCAGATATGTTGAATCGTATTTTCTTAAAATGCGTGCAACGGTTGATAAAATATCATCGCCATTACCAGAAATATCGGCGGCATCATTTTTCATGATTGCATTGCGCACCAAAATCACAACAACATCTGTGCCTGCGCGTTCCACAGATACCCCTGCGGTGCGCAAAGCATCATATAAATCGTATTCCAATTTTGCCATATATTCCCGTCCAGCAATACTGTCGTTTGTTGCCTTGTCGCCGTATTCCAATGTTGGATTGTTTGCATAATCTGTTTTTAATACATTCCCACCATGACCCAAAAACACAGGCCGTTTTGCCAATTTTGTTGTTTCGTTCATGTCCATGAAACTGGCGCCATTCAAATATTGTGCCCATGTTTCGTGCGGCGGACTGGTGTATTGCATACACCCGCCTAAACACAAACATACAAGAACAAATTTCAAATTCATTTTTTATTTAACAATAACAGATATTAAATTTTTTGGCGCAGACATACAACTTTCGCTGCGGCCGTTTGGAATATTGTTCACATTAACTTGCAAAGCCCATTTTATTTCTTTGGTTGCAAAATATATGCAATCGCCCTGGGACAAATCTGTCAGGTTTATCGCGAATGTTTCGCCACGAACCCCAGGCGTAATTGACCAATTATCACCACCAATAGGCGCGATGTTATCTGTTAATGCACCATTTTTTATTAAATAATCAATCGACACAGGACTGTAATCGCCGCGCATTTCTAACAATATTTTTGTATTGCGTGCAATTTGTTCCATATGTGATATTGCCAAGTTCCGTGTTTGTGATGTGCGCAACATGTGATATGTACCATATGCCGCCGCCGTCATCACGCCGCCAATCGCCAACACCCCCAGCATTTCAATCAAAGAACGTCCTGATTCTGTTTTCATTTGTCCCCCCAATATCATAAATTATTTAGATACATTGATTATTTCTGCGCCCTCGAACAATCCCATTGCACTGGCCATCATTGGGTCAGCCGCCAATTCTTGCTGTTTATGTTCAACCGCCGTTGGCATATTGCAAGATGTTGCAGAATGTTCTAACACCCATCGTTTGCCAGTGTGTTGTTCCAACCATGTTGCCAATTTATGTGCAAAATCTGGGTCGCCTTTTCTGTCGAAATAATTTAATTTGCCGTTTTCGATATTGCACACCTCGATATTTTCACAAAAGTATGTGTATAACAATATCTGTTTGTCATTTTGCATTGCGGCACCCAATTCATCTGCGGAATTTATTGTGTTGTTAACCACAGGTTTTGATTCTGCGACCTTGGCAGGTTGTGGTACAGTTTGCGCAACAGTATTGTTTTTCAATATTTCTGCGACAGATGGCATATCGGCAATATGCATCATTCGCACAACCAGCATATCAAAACATTGTTTTTGATTTCCGGCAACCTGCATTTCGCTGACAGCAGCCACCATAACCTGCCAAACACGGGACAGGGTATTTAATGACACGCGTGCATCAATATTGCGAATTTTTTCGCGTTGGTCAGCGGTATATGGTGAACTGGTGCATTCGCCTGCGTTAATGGCTGGATGCATGCGTGTTGCCCAATGGGTCCATTCCATCATATCTGTCAACAGCATTGTTAAATCGGCGCCATTTGTATAAATTGTATCTGTCATTTCCAACGCCCGCGCCGTATCCCCAGATAAAATAGTATCCATAAAATCAACAACGACATTACGGTCTGCGCGTTTTAACATTTCCATCACAGATTGTTCATCAACATGGCCACCGGTTTGTGCGATTGCCTGGTCCAACAAAGATAATCCATCGCGCACAGAACCATCGGCGGCGCGCGCCAATAATTCGTCTGCGGCATCTGATAAATCAATATTTTCTTGGGATGCAATCCATGCAAAATGTTTTTTTAATGTTTCAACAGGCACACGAACCAAATCAAAGCGTTGACAGCGCGACAATATAGTAATTGGTACTTTGCGAATTTCGGTTGTTGCCAAAATAAATATGACATGTGCAGGTGGTTCTTCCAGTGTTTTTAACAACGCATTAAACGCCGCGGTTGATAACATATGTACTTCGTCAATTATATATACCTTGTATCGACCGTTTGTTGGACGATATTGTGCCGCATCCAAAATATCGCGAATATTATCAACGCCGGTATGCGATGCCGCATCAATTTCCATAACATCAATATGTTGACCCGCCGCAATCGCACGACAATTTTCGCATACGCCACATGGCTCGGCGGTTGGACCATTTGCCGACAAGCAATTTAACGCCTTGGCCAGGATTCGCGCAGTACTGGTTTTTCCAGTTCCCCGAATTCCTGTAAAAATATATGCGTGTGCAATACGTCCAGTGTTAATGGCCGTGGTCAGTGTTTTTACCAAAACATCTTGTCCAATCAGCGATTTAAAATCTTGACTGCGGTATTTGCGTGCCAGTACTGTATAATTATTGTCCATGTTAAAACTTTCCTTGTGGTATTCAGCATACCAAAGAAAAGTAAAATTTCAACAATTAAGTGAACAAGTTTTTAATTCAAATTTGTTATGAAATCAGGAAAGCCCATTTCTTCATCTTCATCCTGTTTGGTGTCAGCATTTTCGTTTGCACCTTTTTCAGCGGCGGCAACGGCGGCCTCGGCCTCAGCCACGGCGGCCTTGTCTTTGCTGTCGCGCATAGAATCAATTTTTTCCTGTTCAGCGTTTGTCATACGGACACAATGTTCTGCCGCCTGGAGCAGCCGTTCGCGTTCAATTTCGTCCGCGGTTGTGCGTGCCTGGTCAGTTAATTGTTTCCGGCGCATGCGCCATTTATGACAACGTTGAATCATCAAACCAACAGATGACTGATTTTTTTTATTTTGCATTTTTGTTCTTTTATAATTTAAGTTAAAAATACGGTTATTATTTATAAAAATCAACCGACAACAAAATAATCATAAATCATCTTAAAACTGATTGCAATATTTTTTTTCTGTTGCTAACCTAAACATATATAAATTGTTTTGATGTAGGGGAATCGGGGGTGCGTACACAGCAGGGAAATTTTTTATTACAAGCATTATTGGCAATATCGTTGATGTTTGTGTTTGTGCCGGTTTTAACAAACCGCATGATTGCAAATGATATAGATGCCAAAATGTATTCTTCTGTGCACCAGATTGATGTTGCGGGGACTGCGGCGCGTATTTTTATTCGTGAAAATGTTGATACTTTGCCATATGGGAAAACAATAATTAGTGGTAATGATTTTGCAGATACATTGGAACCGTATGGATTACCATTGGGATATATTCCACAAACTGCGTTTGGCCAAAATATTTATTTGGTTGTGGACAAAGATGATACTGGCGTTGGTGGTACATTGATGATAGACGGTGGAAAATTAACCGGGATGCAAATTGCAGAAATGGTTCGCAGAATCGGTTTTTATGCAGAACGCACAACATCTGGGTTGATGGTTGGGGTGCCGTTAAATACATTATATCAAGATGTTGTTCGCCGCAACGAATCGGATGTGTTGAATTCTGCATTTTTAACAGATTTAGATATGAATAATTTTTCCATTGAAAACATTAATAATGTTATTGGGCATAATCTGGTTGCGGAAACAGCCGCGTTTGACACATTAAATATATTTGGGAATGAAACAGAAAGAAATTCTAAAAATAAAATTCAAAAATTATCGGCGGGCAAGACAATATTTCAATCAAAATCTGGCGGTTCTGCGTTGGCGTTAACGCGCGGTTCGTTAAAGGCAAACAATGTTTTTGGAAAAACTGTTTCTCGATATGGCAGTACAGGAAATTTTGAATCAAATTCTGCATCCGTTGATTCTTTTGATATCACGGCGGGCTATACGGGTTTTACAGGGCCAATTAAATGGGATGTCCGTGGCAGTATGGAAACAGATTATGTCGCATTGGCGGTTGAACGCCTAGAGGTTGGGTCTTATTTGAATGTCAGCAGTGGTCAAGATGCGTATATCAATGACGACAATATAACATACAACGCAACCAGCGGAATAACTGTGGATAATATGGTTGCATCGCATATTACTTTGCGCGATCAAACATCGCGTGCATTGGATTCTGGTCAAACAGGTGCGGCGATTATTGATATTCGTCCTGCGGGTACCACCGTATTGCCAGATGTTCAGGTTGACGGCATAAATAATGATGCGTTTGCAATTTTAAAAAATCCTAAACGCGATGATGATGCAACAATGGATTGTAAAACGGTTGTAAATGCTGTGGGCGAAACATATAATTCTGCATCGTTGGCACAACATATATTGTGCGAATATTTATTTTGGATGCGACTAGAACAAAGAATAAACGCAAAACAATGTTTAATGGCAGGTGGCAGTGATTGTATCTAAAACAAAAATTTTTAATAATGTGTCGCGTGGTGCATCGTTGATAGAGGTTGTTTTAACCATATCAATTATTGCTGTTGCGGCACCTTTTATGTACAAGCAAATCCAAAACACTCATAACGATATTGCAAATATATCGATGGCACAGAAAATTGTTGATTTGCAAAATGATACATTAAACTTTGTGCGCACAAATCAACAGGATTGGCCCGATACGATTGAAATCATTTTGACCCCTGAAAATTTGCAAGAAATTTCACCGTCTATTACGGCTGGAATTATTGACCGGCGTAAATATAACGACACAACAATTACAGATATATATTTGGCGTTTGATATATCAAAATCTGCGGTTCGTACAAATCAAATTGCACATCAAATTGGCAGTGATGCCGCCGTTGTTGGCGAAGATGGAATTGCATACGGTAATAATTGGGCGGTATCTGCGCCCCAATTTGAACCGGGATTTTTGATTTATCGCATATCACATAATTTTTCTACCCAAGACAGGACAAACTTTTTACATCGCAGCGCAACAGACACAACCAGTGGCGATGCGACATCAAAAAATAAAAATACCGACACCCCAGATAAAACAAACAACCTTAATGCGATGTTTCGTAATTTAAATATGGGCGGCAAAGACATATTGAATGTTGGCGCACTGGATGCAAATTCTGTGGTTGCAAAAAACACAAATGCAACATTTATTCGCGGCGATGATGTTAATGCGGATTCTGTTTATTTTTCATCGGGCGCTAATATTCAAGGAACATACGCCACAATCGAAACAATTCGTGCATTGGGCGACATCAGTGGTTTTAATACAATTACCGCAGATAATTTAAATGGCAACAGTTTCAGTAATTCTGGGGCGATAATTGCGGACAGGGCTGTGGTTAAAAATTCTGTAAAAATTGGAAATTTATTCAAAATAAAATCATCAACCAGCAGAACAATCGATTCGTTTACTGCCATATCATCTAATTCGGTATACACCCCATATGTAAATGCGGGGGATATGATGTTTTATGGCGATTTTGGTATAACTGTATCTGGGGAATTGTTGGTTTCTGGGGTTGCGCCATTAAGAATTGGGGGTTGGTCATTTCCATCAAATCAACTACCGTCATTTGCTAGTTTGAAAATTGGTCGTGCAAAAATAACACCAACACCGAACAAGGACGAATTCAGTGCAATTATGTCCAGTGATTGGCAAACCAAAGAAAGTGTGGGTCAATAAATGAACAAGAAAGATAAATTTTTATCGCATAAATCACAAAGCGGAAATATGCTGGTTGAATTGTTGTTGAGTGTTGCAATCGCGATGTTAATAATTCCGTTTGTTTTTAAATATCAACGCGCTGCGATTGAGCGCAGTGAAAATATTGCAATTACAAAACAAATGACTGATGTTCAAAATGCGCTGGAAAGATACATTATTGAAAATCGCGAAACATTGATGCAATCTGGCGGACGGCGTATTATTCGTGTTGAAATGACGGCCTTAGAACAATATGGATTACCAGACGGTATTATAAACAATCCAGAAAACAAATACCAATTACGCGTTGTTAAATCGCGCGATTTCCAAGGTCAATCAACTTTGCAGGGTGTTGTGGTTTATGATTCTGATAAAATTACGCCGTTTCGTACACATCAAATTTTGAATCTGGCGGGTGGTCATGTTGGTTTCGTCCAAGGCAACCAGGCATACGGCGCAAATGGGGCATGGCATGCGTCTGTGGCTGATTTAGGTGTGAATGCAGACCGCGGCATTGTCAGTACCACGCCGGTTAATCGTGATAACGCGTTATATTTGTGGCGCATGCCGACTGATAATGCCGAAGATGCAACGATGCGTTCTGCATTAAACCTTGGGGGACGTGATATTGTTGGGGCGGCGAATGTAAATTTTATGTCTGGTTCGTTTGATGAATTTTTAACGGTCAGTAAAATTAAATCTCGGGAAATAATATTTGATAATCGCACCACGATTGACGGCGAATTTTATACCAAGACCGCAACTGTATCAGGTATATTGACATCTGATTCCAGGGGCATGGAAATATCTGGCCGTTTATCATTAACAGACACAGGAAAATTTTCATCGTTCACCACGAATGATTTATATGTAACGAATTTGACATTGCCGGCATTGACCATCGACAACCCAGATGCCAAACCTGTAATTTTAACAGTTAACGGTTCGTTGCGTATGCGTTATGGCAGTATTAATGCCATGCAAGTAACGGTTGGTTATGCAGGTTCTGTCACGCCGCGATTAACCGTGGCCAGTAAAGTTCTGGACCCATCGAATTCGAATTATTATTGGGATGCTGTGGCGGGCACGGCCAGTTTTGCAGACCTGTATCTGGGGGATTTAAATCGTATGATTTCATATCTGGGGCATGCAGAATTTGATTCGAAAACCACGGCCGGTCGCCGATTTGCTGCATTGGTCAGCAATCCAAACGCGACCGCCGCAGATTACCTGAACGCATTATCTGGAATTGCCGCAGATGTTCGTGCAAAATATAGTTTGTTGAAATTGCAATAAATTGTGATATATAATGGTGTTAACATGAAGATAAAATGCGATTTTTGTAAAACAGAATATACATTGGATAAAATTCCAGCAACGCCTGTGCGGTGTGCAATTTGTGGTCATCGTTGGATGGTTCGAACCCCGAATCGCAAGAATCAATTTATGGTTTTTCTGGCGGCGGTGTGTGCATTACTGTCTGCGATAATATTTACGATTGTGGTGATAACGCATTATCGTGCAAATTCTGTGGTAAAAAATCCACTGGTTGCATCGATTGTAAAAACAGAATTGGCACCTGATGCAAATGGCATAAAACATTTCATTGTATCTGGGATTCTAGAAAACAGGACTGATGCAATTTACGGTGCGCCAAATTTGATAGTAGTAACATATGATGGGGATGGCCGTCAAATAAACAGTGGCGAACAATTTAATCCGCCGGCGACATTACTGGACGCGGGTGCGCGTGTACCGTTTGTTTATACATTGCGTGCGCCGTCTGTGGGTGTTAAAAAGATTGTTGTGAAATTGGGGGATTTTGAAAAATGAAAAAATTGGTTGCACTTTTGTTGTGTTTAATTTGTATACCTGCGTTTGCAGACGACATAAACACGATACCGCCTGCCCCACGGGTCAGTTTATTTTCCACAACTGTTGATTGGGCTGGGGTTACGGGTTTACCGTTATCGCAATACACAGGAAAATTTTCCGGTGGCACCCCAGCATTGTTAAAAAATGGTTTGGTTTTATATTACCTGGATTCATTTCCCTGTTATGGCGAGGCGGACTCTGTCCGCATCTGGGTATCGCCGCGTGGCGATGCAGTTGGGACATTGCGATTGGTGTGTGTGCATGCACCCAAAATGGTCAGTTTTGCATGGCGCAATGCGACCGCTGATGCGATTCAGGCAGAAACGACTGGGGTTTTAAATTGTCCTGTATCTGGCGATTATGAATTAAAGATTGATTTGTCGAAATGTACGCGCGGGCCTGATTGGCGTGAATATAAATAAAGGGATATTGATGCAGCATGAATTTATTGTGAACGATGACGATGTTGGATTGCGCCTGGATAAATTTCTTGCCAATAAAATGCCAGAATTTTCACGCAGCGAGATTCAAAAGTTTTCGGTGTCGCGGTCTGGTGCGGCGGTAAAAATGGCGGACAAGGTCAGGGCGGGCGAATTGTATATTGTTATTGTGCCAGACGCGCCGCGTGCATCGGCGGCTGCGGATAATTTATCTTGTGATTTTGATTTGGACATTTTATACCAAGACGATGATATCATTGTCATAAACAAACCGCGTGGTGTTGTGATGTACCCATCTGCGGGGAACAAAACAGGCACATTGGTTCAAAATCTGTTGTGCTATACGAATTTGTCATCATTGGGTGGCGATGTGCGACCTGGGGTGGTTCATCGTTTGGACAAAGATACATCCGGCGTTATGGTCTTTGCGAAAACGGATGCCGCATATCGTGAATTGGTAAAAATATTTTCGACCCACGATTTGACCCGTAAATATGATGCGTTTGTATGGGGTGTGCCGAATTGGGAATCTGCGACAATAACCGGGAACATTGCGCGTTCGTCCCGGAATCGTCAAAAAATGACGATGGTAAAATCTGGGGGCAAACCCGCCACGACCGAGGTTATGGTGGTTGACGCATGGGCGCGGGCGGGTGTTTCTCATTTCAAATGCAATTTGCTAACTGGCCGAACTCATCAAATCAGGGTACATTTATCTGCACACGGGTTTCCGGTATTGTGCGACCCTGTGTATGGGCGTGGCTCAACCCGGTTAGGCAGTGTGAAAAACCCGGAACTGTTGGAATTTTTGAAAACACATAATGGTCAAATGTTGCATGCATCATATTTGTCTTTTCGTCATCCTATAACGGGCAAAAGTGTCACTTTCAAGGCGCCGTTGCCAAATGATATGTTGGAACTGCAAGAAATTTTAGAAAATTCTTAACATTTTTGCAAATTTTACCCTGTGGATAGAAAATACGGGGAATGAACAGCCCCGTCATACCGCCGTAGGGCGGTATCCAGTCCGCCATAGGCGGACTTGTGTAATAAGTGAGCAAGTTTGCTGCGCAAACTGGATTCCGGGGATTCACCCACGAAAATTTCAATTTTCGCGGGGCCCGTTCTGCGCCGGAATGACGATTGTGTGATGGCGAAATGGGGGTGCGGGTACAATACATTAAATTTTATAACTGGTTGTATTTTTTCGCTTTTATTTTGTTTGGATATATGATAAAATGTATAGAAAGTATAGGAGATTGGAGATGCATTTTTTCAAAAATTCTGTTAGTTTTATCGCTGTAATGTGCGTATTTGGTGCTGCTGTGGCTGCGGTTGCGCCGGCGCGTGGACGTGTTGGTGTTGTTGGGACCGCTGGTGGTTTGGGGGCGGCATCGCGCCGTTTGCCATCATTGATAAATATCATGCGGCCTGGGTCATCAACGACCACAACGACCACAACGACCACAACCAACACAGAAATTGCGTTGGTTGACGACCAAGAATGCGTTGACACATACCGCAAATGTATGAAGGGCGCTAATGCCTGTGATGCTAATTTTGAAGAATGCACAACAACTGTATTATTCCATGGTCACATGGGCGAATGTTTCAGTTCTTTGTATCAATGTTCTGACAAGGCCATAACAGATTTGTTTGGTGATGGTGCGACATTGAACAATTTGGCTGACGAAGCCGAAGGTTCCACGGCTGATGATACAAAATATATATATCCCACGGCCAGTTCTATATTAGGAATGGATATTTCTGGTGCGGCGATTCGTAATAAATTATCAACCGAAGATTGTGTGAAAAAATATCAAAGATGTTTAAAGAAAGATACAATCTGTGGCGAAGATTTTGAATTGTGTACCAATGCGGCCGAATTTGCAAGACAGGCAACCATGTGTGATTCCACATTATCGCGTTGTCCAACGGGGGGATTTCAATCTTTGTTTGGTAACGATCAAACGACCAAACCAATTCTCAGTTCTTTGGATGATTCTACACTCGCCGGAATTGTAAAACAATGGGTTGACGATGGTGCGGCATTGGCGGCATCGAACGCGGTTAACACTTGCTACAAGGTTATCGACAGTTGCTTTACCAACGCATGCAAAAAAAATCCATATCACTGTGTCGAAGGTGTATCATTCACAACATTAAACGCGGCTGATTGGGTCGGTGGCGAAAGCACTGCGGCGGGCGGTTCGACCACATCTGGCAAGATTCCGCTTCAACCAAGTGCTGGGTTGTTTGATTTTAACAAAGAGACCGCGGTTGCCACTGGCACAACCAAGAGTAGCGATGTTCGTAAATTCTTCCGCGGGGCATGTGAACAAACGGTTGGCGGAAACAAATATTGCTTTATGACATTCCGCAATGGTAAAACACCAACAAGAACAGATTTGTTGGAAGAAGATAACCAGGCCGATGTTTTTGACGATGCATACACTGCCCGCAAAACAATCCTGAATTCCAAGGTTCAAGATGCGGTTGCTAAATTTAACAAAGATGCCCAAGATAAATGTTTGACAACATTTAAGTCATGTGTGATAAATTCATGCGGCGGCGGTTCTGGTGCGGCATGTTATTCCCAGGTGTTTGGGACGCCCATATCTAGTCAAGTTAAGAATTCTGTAATCGGCACAATCAATGGCACAAACACATACGATTCTATCCAAAAAGGATGCCAGGGAATTGTTGACACCGATGCGAATTGTATATTTATGGCGGCGCTTCAATCAGATGATGGTTTGACCGGTTATTCCAGTGTCGCGGCGGCCGATACTGGCGCATTTGAGGTGTTATTCCCACGCGCAACATCAAGTACTGACTCCCAGGCACCAATCGTTGCGGCATTGAATGCGGATTTATCTGCGGCATATAACGATGTTGCAATTGCCAAGATGAAGAGAGAATGTCAAACATACGTGGAAAATTGTGCAAAATCTATGTGCGGTAAAGATTATCAAAATTGCTATCGTAACCGTTCTGACATATTTGCCACGACATATTCATCCAGTAACCAAGAATATAATGATAGTATGAACAAAATGGGCGGTGTGTTGGATTACACTGTTGTCCAAGGTTTGTGTGCGTCTACGGTCAGAACATCTGATGTATGCGCTGAAAGTTTGGCTATGGCTAAAATTGAATTGGATAAAGGCGATCAAACTATTGGCGGTATAACCAGTTGGGGTGGCTCAACGACTGTTGCGAATGCATGGAGACAATCTGGTGCTATGGCCGCAAGCAGTACGAATAAGGTACAAGACATTGATGCAAACGGTAAAAGACGGTGCGAATGCACTGATGGCACGATTGATATTTGTGGATATGAAACTGGTGCTACAAATACGAATTGTACAAAGGCTCATATGGTGGATAGAACTAGTGCATTAGATAATGCCGCTGTGGCAACCGTGTTCCAAGATGTTCTTGATTTAGTAGAGCGCGAGGCCCAGGCTTTGTACAAGGCCAAATTAACCAAGGAACAAAATATCTGCTTGGCACAAAATGGCGGAACCAGTCCAAATCCCACATATGTTTGGGCAAAATTAAAAGGCAAAAGTTTGTCGGGTTCATATGAACAAACTGGTTTGACACTAGATGAAGCGCCAAGTACTAACGATTTATATGGTGGTTTCTGTCGTATCAGGGTTGATTTGCGCAGTGATGACAAAGAATTACAAGAGTATTTGTCCGGTGCCAAGCTTTTGGTAACTGATTTAAAAGGCGCTAAAAGCACGGCGGCATACTTTTCGGCGGGCGATACATTCCAATGTGGTTCATGGCTGAGCAGTACTGATATAGAAACAATTTCTAACCTAAAAGCAAAGAAACAAACCGGGACAAACGCGGATGGTTCTTTGTCCAAAAATCAAAAGTGGGGCGTTGCTGGGATATCTATATTGAGTTCTGCTGTTGGTATCGCGGGGACAGATTTGTTACAAACAAAAACAGGTCTGGGTGGTTTGCTTAAAACAAACAGCAACAAATCTAATAAGGATTCGATAAAAAAGATTGATAATGCATTAAAGCAATGTCAAACCCAAGCGGACAATGTTATAACCCAAGCGGACAAGAGCACGCTCACAGACGACCAGAAAAAAACACTATCCAGTGCTGCTAGTACACTGCGGTCTACGTGTAACACCTTGAAAGGTCTTATAAGTGGTTTTGATTATACTAGTTGCAGCGATATAAACTTTGACGCCGGCGATGATGACGCCAGCACTGTAAAAACAAACGCCAGCACACTGAAAGACAAGTGTGATGCCTGGTTGGCAAAGTCAGATGATGAAAAAGTGTCAACCGAGGACGGCAATGTTTGGAACAAAGGTTTGGGCCGTGGTGTGGTTGATGTCATTGGCGGTGGTATTACAGGTGCCGCGGGTGGTGTTATGACTGCACAGATTATGAAGGCCCAAAATCGCGCAAAGTTCACAGAAGCCCAAGAAGAATGGATGGAAAACATTGGTTCGAAAATCCATTGCTATGTCAACGGCGAACAGGTCGGCAGTTTCGGCGATGTTATCACCATCAATATTGATGCAGATTAATATGTTGGAAAAATAAAAATGGGGGCGTTTTTGCGCCCCTGTTTTTATTTTTCCAATTTTCCCCACCCGTTTTTAATTCCACCCAAAAATTCCCCGCCTGTGGGGGTATTCCACCCCCCATTTCGTATAATCGTCATACCGCGGACGCGCGGTATCCAGTCCGCCATAGGCGGACTTGTGTGTAATAAGTGAGCAAGTTGGTGCGTTGCACCAACTGGATTCCGGGGATTCACCCACGAAAATTTCAATTTTCGCGGGGCCCGTTCTGCGCCGGAATGACGATTGTGTGATGGCGGGGTAATTGTGAAATGTTCTAAACTGCTGATGTGATTGTATTTAAAATATGAAAAATCAATTTAACTGCCCGTCATACCGCGGACGCGCGGTATCCAGTCCGCCATAGGCGGACTTGTGTAATAAGTGAGCAAGTTTGCTGTGCAAACTGGATTCCGGCATGCGCCGGAATGACGATTTTGCGGCGGGGCCCGTTCTGCGCCGGAATGACGATTGGGGGTGCATCCCCATTTGTGGCGGAAAACTGAACACTGTAATAATCGCTTGCATTTCAAAAAATACCATGTATAATTTTTGGGCTTTATATATAAAACAAAGGGTAAACACAATGAAACAAGGAATTCATCCAGAATATCATGAAATCAATGTTACTATGACAGATGGTAAAACCGTTAAAATGTATTCTTCGGTCAAAAAAGACCTGGTTTTGTCCACAGATAACTTGAATCATCCTGCATGGACCGGTCAACGCAATAATGTCGACACCAAGGGTCAACGTGCTGCCGGATTCAAAAGCAAATTTGCCGGATTCAAATTCTAAATTCGTGTATTCGGGGGGACAAAATGGACTTGCTAATCAAGGGCTCTATCGAATTAAACAAAATGTTCGCGGCGTTGGATAAAACCGCCGCAGGACTGCGTCATGATTTTGGGGAAATTGAAAATCTCCAACAATCTTTACGTGGGGCTCGTGATTTTGTGGCCAAGGCCTCTGCCCGAATCGAAGAAAGTATTTTAAATGATTTGTTATTGGTGCGCCCATCTGCGGGATTGTTGACACCAAATGTTTCGCGTGCGGGCGATGGCCGTGATGAATTTGTGTTGGCAATATCTGGTGCCGCAAATATGGTGCGCGCAAACCCAAATTTTGCAATATCGTTGGCATTACGGTCGAATAACGAAACCAAAATCGCATTAATTTATGCCCCAATATTGGAAAAACTATATTATGCCGAAAGTGGTGCTGGCGCATGCGTGTTTTCCGCATTTCATTCTACAAAAATTCGTGTGTCGCAAATCGCAGATATCGCAGATGCAATGATTGCATATAATACAAATGATAATGCACCGCGCGTGGGCGATGTGCGCGTGTCTGGGTGTCCTGCATTGGATTTGGCGGGTGTTGCCGCTGGCAAATTGGATGCGTATGTGTCTGACCAGTTGGATTTTGCAGAAATTGCCGCAGGCGATTTAATTGTGCGCGAGGCAGGGGGAAAAATTTCCTATGGCGCCAACATAATTGCAACTAACGGTCATATAGAATTATAAATCACCGCCGAAATGGCGGTTTTTTATTTGATTTATCATCCCACCCCTAATTCCACCCCCCCCCCCCCAATGCGGCGGGGGGACGGTAATGAATGGGCATTAGTAAAACCACTGTTCAATACCAGATAATATTTTTTTATACAAAAAATTGCAAAATACAAAATATTATCGTATAATTATAAGCATGACATTCAAAAAAATTTTAAAGATTTTTTTAAATATTTTGTTTTGGTGCGGAACTGCGGCAATCGCAGGACTGGCTATATTGATTTTTGTGTATGGTAATGATTTGCCGGATTATAAAAAATTGGCAACATATGCGCCACCTGTGGCAACGCGTTTATATGCTGCGGATGGGTCGTTGCTGATTGAATATGCGGCTGAACGCCGTGTGTTTATCGATTTTGACGATATGCCGCCACAACTGGTTAACGCATTTATTGCCGCCGAAGACCAAAATTTCTGGACTCATCCTGGCATCGATATCCAGGGTATCATTCGCGCCGCCACCAGCAATGTTTTGCGCATTATGGGATTTAATGCAAAATTTTCTGGTGCATCAACAATCACACAACAGGTTGCCAAGAATTTTTTCCTAACACCTGACCGCACCATTTCTCGCAAGGTAAAAGAGGCCGTATTGGCATTGCGTCTGGAACGTTCTTTTTCCAAAAAACATATTATGACATTGTATCTAAATCAAATATTCTTGGGTGCGCGTGCGTATGGTGTGGGGTCTGCGGCGTTGATGTATTTTAATAAACCTGTCAAAGATTTGACATTGGCAGAATGCGCGTTCTTGGCATCGTTGCCCAAGGCGCCAAATAATCGCGACAAGGCGATTGACCGCCGCAACTATGTATTAAAACGCATGTTGGACGAAGGTTTTATTACGCGCGAACAGGCCGATGCCGCCGCAGCCGAGGCGTTAAATATCAACAGTGGTTTTACCGCCCAAATGGAAGACACATTCCAATACTTTGCCGAAGAAGTGCGCCGTCAATTACTGGATGCAATCGGTCGCGAAGAATTATATAACCAAGGTTTATATATCAAAACAACAATTCAACCTGAATTGCAACGCGCAGCCAGTTCTGCATTGAACAAAGTGCTAGATGATTACAATGCTGGTCGCAGTGGCGAAGAAAAATTACAAGGCGCAATTTTGGTTATGAATCCATATACTGGCCGTATTTTGGCTATGGCTGGCGGGCGCAGTTTCGCCCAGAGTTCTTTTAATCGTGCAACCCAGGCAATGCGCCAAATCGGCAGTACGATTAAACCATTCGTGTATTTGGCGGCACTGGAACGCGGTATGTCGCCCCAGGCATTGCTGTTAGATGCGCCGATTGTTGGGTGGAAAGATGCAAATACAGAATGGAAACCTGAAAACAATGATAAAAAATTCTTGGGCGATGTGCCATTGCGGTTGTCATTGGAAACATCGCGTAATGTGCCAACTGTGCGGTTGGTGGAACAAATCGGTGTGCGCAATGCGATTGATGTTGCAAAACGATTCGGGGTGTATCCTGATGATATGGATGATGTGAATTTATCTATGGCATTGGGATCTGGGGAAACAACATTGCAAAATTTAGTGTCCGGGTATTCTGCGTTTGTAAACGGTGGGCATGTGATAAAACCAAAAATGGTTGATTATATTCAAGACCGCTATGGTCGTACAATTTATGGTGGCGAATCGAAAATAGAAAAATGGCACGATGATATGTTACCACCACCAGATGCCGATTTAGGCGAGGCACTGTCTGACCCACAGAGTTTGTATCAGTTGATATCTATATTACAAGGCGCAGTTGAACGCGGTACAGGTCGTCAGGCCCAGGTGCCTGGTCATACAATCGCCGGCAAGACAGGCACAACAAACGATGTCAAAGATGCGTGGTTTATCGGTTTTTCTAAAAATTTAATTGCAGGTGTGTATTTGGGATTTGATACACCGCGTCCATTGGGCAAGGGCACAGGGTCGTATACGGCGGCACATGTGTTTTCTGAATTTATGACCCAGGCATTGGCAAATCAAAAAAATCAACCTTTCTCGGTTCCAGATGGTTTGCATTTTGTGCGTGTAAATCGTTCTAATGGTGTGGCGGCTACGCGCGATCCAAACGGAACTATTATTACCGAGGCGTTTAAGCCAAATCAAGGCCCCAACGAACCAAAATCGCCCGATGTTTTTGTTATAGAGGTTGATGGCGAAACTGTGCACCAATATGCGCCACAGGTCGGTGGGGTGTTTTAATAAAAAATCTGTAAATTTATTGGTAAACCGTATAATTTGTGGTAAAATGTCAGTATAAGGAGAATTTTATGCTGGCAGATTATTTAATTTCAACAGGTTTTTTTGCTTTTGCAAGTGGTTGGTCGCAATTTGCGGCGGCTTTTGCAGTATCGTTTTTAATAGTGTTTGTGTGCGGACGCGGATTTGTCCGCTGGATGCGCGGTTGGCAAAAAAAAGGACAACCAATCAGTGAAAATGTCCCGGCTGCACATCGTGCCAAGGCCGGCACCCCTACAATGGGCGGGTTGTTGATTGTGTTTTCTGTATTGGTTGGTTCTGTGTTGTTTATGCCGATGGATAATACCGCAGGGTGGATATCATTGTTGGCGTTGGTTATGTTTGGTGCATTAGGTTTTATGGATGATTATAAAAAAGTGTCGTCTCAATCTAAAAAAGCATCAAACGGTTTGTCGCCTGCATTTCGCCTGGGGGCCGAGGCACTGTTTGTTGTCTTGTTGGTTTATTTAATAAATAAAAGTATGCCACCATATGTCCCAGATTTATCAATCGCGGTTGGTTCATCTATATTGTGGCCATTGAATTCTTGGACATTCAGTGTGTTGGGTGTGCCAATCACATTGGGATTTTTATATTACATATTTGGTTATTTCGTTATTTGCGGCAGTGCAAACGCCACCAACATCACAGATGGTCTAGATGGGATGTTATCTAAATTGTATTTGCCTGTATTGATTGTATTGGTTGTGGCTTTGTATGGTGCAACCAGAATCGGTTTTATGGACAGTGTGGTATTCTTGCCAGAAACCAGCAGTTTATATGCGCCATTGGGTGCAATGTCCGGGGCGGTGTTGGGTTTTTTGTGGTATAATGCTAAACCTGCGGCAATTTTCATGGGCGATGTTGGGTCGCTGGCATTGGGCGGATTTATGGGGACTGTGGCGATGTTATTAAAATCGGAGATTATTATGGGTGTTGCCGCAGGCATGATGGTTTTGATTTTATTGTCTTCTTTTTTGCAAACAGTTGGATTCAAAATAACACGCAAATTAACAGGCACAGGAAAACGCATATTCTTGCGTGCGCCACTGCATCATCATTTTGAAGAATTGGGCTGGGCAGAAACAAAAATCGTAGACAGATTTTTTGTTGCATCTGTATTGTTTTCTGGCGTGGCATTGATTTTGTTAAAGTTCGCATAAATAGATTACATGGTGGCAAAATGGCAGTTATACAAGATGTTGCACGGCGTACAGATGACAGCCAATTAACTGATTGGTATTTTGGAACAGACAGATGGTTGTTGTTGTATGTTGGAATCATGATTTTTGTTGGAATGATTGCTGCGATTTCTACGGGCAGTGCTAATTCCATCCGTGTTCATGGTGCGCTGCCGTGGTATCATTTTTTTGTAAAAATGTTTCCATTTTATGTTGTTGGTCTGGGGACATTATTTATAACCAGTATGTTTAATAAAAAATGGGTGTTGCGGTTGGCATGGTTAAATGTTTTAATTTGTTTGCCACTGTTATTTATGACATTCATTCATCCCCAGATTGTTAATGGATCTGCGCGATGGGTTGTTTTTGGTGGAATGAATTTGATGCCGTCTGATATTATGAAACCCGGATTTGTAATTATTACTGCGTGGTTTTTAACGCGCATGAAACAAAAATACGGCGATAATATTTTTATGAATCGTGAAGTATGGAAATTTAATTGGTATTCTTGGTGGCCGTATGTAATTGTGTTTTTAATGGTATTGGGGATTATGTTTAAACAGCCCGATGTTGGTACATCCATGTTGTATTTCTTGGTGCTGGGCATCATGTTGATTGTTGCTGGGTTGCCCAAAAAGATTATGTTGTTGTTTGGCGGTGTTTTGGTCAGTGGCGGTTTTTTTGCGTTTTTATTATGGCACCACGTGCACGAACGTATAATGGATTTCTTTAAACCATTGGACCCGTTGACCCAGGTCGGTTATGCGGTCAACGCAATCCGCCAGGGTGGTTTGTTCGGTATGGGCGATGAAGCATTTGCTGCGGAAAATTTGCCAATGGCAGAAAACGATTTTGTTTATGCGGCATTGGTCGAAGATTTTGGTGCATTGGCTGGATGTTTGTTGTTGGTATTGTTTGGGTTGGTGATAAAACGTCTTGTTCAATCTGCATCGGCTGCGCGTGATAAATTTGTGTTGTATGTGATAACTGGAACAACAGCATTGTTTTCTGTTCAAATTTGCATGAATCTGGCGACAACATTGCATGTTATGCCGCCCAAGGGCATGACATTACCATTTATTTCATTCGGGGGCAGTTCGTTTTTAGGATTTTGTTTGCTGTTCGGTTTAACATTGGCACTAATCCGCGAAGATAAATGGAAATAAAAATATATAAAAAGGGGTGATGGATGAAAATATGGATTGCAACAGGTGGTACAGGCGGACATGTATTTCCAGCGATGGCGGTGGCCGCAGAATTGGCCAGACGTGGACACAAAATCACAATTTCTTGCGATGGTCGTACTGATAAAATGGTGCGCACATCTGCGCCAGAAAAAACGCGCTTTGTTCATATATGGGCATCGGGCGTTGGCGCCAAGAGCCGAATTAAACAAATGTATGCGTTGTTCAAAATTGGTGTGTCTGCGGCGGCGTTAATTTTGCGTTTTGTGTTTTGTCGTCCTGCACGCGTTGTGGCATTTGGCGGATACGCATCGGTTCCAGTTGTGTTTGCGGCACATGTGTGGCGCATACCGACATTTTTACACGAACAAAATGCGGCGATTGGTCGTGCGAATAAATTTGCGATGCGTTGGGTTAAAACATTGATGACCAGTTTTCCATCTGTATCTGGTATGCCGGCAAAATCACAGACCCGTGTGGTATACACAGGATTGCCTGTGCGTGATGATTTTTTATCTGCGGCTGGGGCAAAAATACCAAACAAAGGACATCTGTTGATAACTGGCGGGTCATTGGGGGCGCAAATTTTGGATGATGTTGTGCCATTGGCGATTGCTGCGATGAAGAATAAAAAAATATTTATAACACATCAAACGCGTCCAGAAAATGTTGAAAAATTACAACGTTTTTATGCAGAAAATAAAATCCACGCGAATGTTTTATCTTTTATTCGCGACATGGCATCTGCAATCCGTGATGCTGATTTGGTTATCGGGCGCAGTGGTGCCAGTACGGTTATTGAATTAGAAACCATAGGGCGCGCCGCAATTTTGGTGCCATTAAATATCAACCCAGACCAGGCCGCCAATGCTGCGGCATTTGCAAAATTGGGTGGCGGATTTGCGATAGAACAATCTAAATTCAGTGCAAAATGGTTAGCATCTACATTGACAGAATTGTTTGATAATCCAAATCGTCTGGAAAAAATGGCACAAAAATCATTGGTTGAAAATCGCGCGGCACAAAAAATAGCGGATACGATTACGAAATAAAATCAATATGTGCCACGATGAAACAAATTCCATTCGTGTTTTCTACGATTGATTAAACCTTTTGATATTTTGCCCTGGGAACGGTTCCATGCTTTCCATGCAGATTCTAAATTTGGGTATAATGGGCTGTGAAAATTTTGGTTGTTAATATATTTAACAACAGTTGAATCTCCAAAATTCTTTGCGCCTATGTTATATGCCAAAGACACCAGTGCATCAAATTGATTTTGTTTTAACGGAACCGAGACATTGTTTTTAATTGCGCGTTCTGCTGTTGTTATATCGGTGCGCAATAATTCCAATGCTTTTGCCTCGGTTATTCCGTTTTTAAAAACTTCGCCAGGTTTTATCAAATGTCCATAACCGATTGTTGCACCTTTTGGTAGCGGTTCATGTATATTAACCGGTCTGCCTGTTTGGTCATTGTAAATAATATGTTTATTGCCCTCTAATTTTTTTAGCATATTTATGCCTTTATCACTCGTTTTCATATTTTTTTACCTCTTTTTTCTTAAATAAAAAAATCCGCATAATGCGGAACAAAAAAAGACGGCAAATGCCGTCTGTTGAATTAGCAATATTATACCATAAACCGCATAAAAAAGCAATATATCAAATTATTATGCCCAAATTTCCTAATCGTGCGCGTTGCGCGCAATAATGAAATTTGGCAGTCCCAATGGGCTTCGAACCCATGTTGCCGGAATGAGAATCCGGTGTCCTGGACCACTAGACGATGGGACCAAAACAAAATCGTGTGCCCATACAATACCCAATGTTTCGCAAAAAGTCAACCGCGGAATATGTCAATTTTGCCGCAATTTTTTGATGACAATCGAATCGATACAAAATTCAAAAACATGGCAAGTAATAAAAATTAAAAATTTTAATAAATAATACTTGAAAAAATAAATTAGATATATATAATCGTTAAAGTTTTTAATGATTAATTATACCAAGGAATTAAAAATGGCGCGCAAAGAATTTATCAGTTTAATAGAAGAAAACGGCATGATTGTCGAACGCATGTTGATGCGCATTCATCAATATCCGTCCCAAGATTTGGGATACAGTCGCCAACAATTAATGGTTTTGGTTGATTTGGCAATTTCTGGTAAATCAATGTTAAAAGAAATTGCTCATCGCCAGGGTATCCCCACACCAAATTTGTGTATCATGTTTAGAAAACTAGAAGGCGAAGGTTTGGTTGCACGAACGGTTGATGACCAAGACAGACGAAACACATGGTATTCTGTAACCCCGCATGGGCGCAAAATTGTTAATCAATTTCGTGAAAATGTCTTTGACATTATCGAATCATTTTGCAACTGTTTAACCCCAGACGAAGAAAAAACTGTAACGAAATGTCTGGGCGATATAAATCGTATCTTGAAACGGGTGGAGGAACAAAATGCGTAAATTAAAATTATGTGTTGCTGTGTTATGTGGGTGTGCGTTAACAAACACGGCGTTATCAATGGATTTATCTTTGAACGATGCTGTTGAAAAAGTTATGGCTGAATCAAACGATATTAAAAAGGCCGAGGCCAATGTCAAAAAGGCCAAGGCATCATTGGATGCGGTGAACGCGAATCGCTGGATTAATATCAGTGCCAATGCATCGTATATGAATATGGTTGATGTTGCAAATCCAACCAGTGATAACGGCATTAAATTGCCGCCTGAATTAGGTGGCTTGTTGCAATCTATGGGGCGTGATGCGTCTGGGATAGAAATACCTGATAATTTATTTATGGCGGGGATTTCGATTACACAACCAATTTATACATTTGGAAAAATCGGTAATGCGGTTGACGGCGTGCGCAGTGCGATCAAGATGTCCAGGACTAATCGTGAAATAACGCGGCGCGATGTCGCATACAGTGCGGCTGATTTGTATTGGACCGCAAAAATGACGGATGAAATTGTAAAATTGGCGCAAAAAGATTTAGATAACGCCCGTGTTTCTAAATCTAAATTAACCGCCACAGGGCGTGCAAATCGCAGTAATCTGGTTAAAATTGAAACAGATATTGCAACCAAAGAAATTAATTTATCGGATGCAGAATTTAATCGTGATACTGCGCACAGAATGTTGAAAATCTTTGCCGGGATTGATTTAGACGAACCATTAAATTTAACAGATGGATTCCCGGCGTCTTTTCAATCTATGCCAGAAAAGAAATTAAAATCCAGTCCGCAATGGGATGTTTTGCAAGAACAAGTCAATATGTACGAGGCCCAGGCGTCATCTAAACGCGCAAATGGAAATCCAACATTGGCGGCGATTGGTGCGTATAATTATACAACAATGGGCAGCGATGCCGGTGATATTTTTGGCAAAAAAGGTTCACAATCTGCGTATTGGGGATTATCGCTCCAGGTGCCGATTTTCACAGGCGGTCTAAATCGTGCCAATGGCACAGTCGATGCCATGAATGCCGAGGTTGCGCGTCAAGACCTGGACAAGGTTAAAAAGATTACAACAGAACAATATAATACGGCAATTCGTCAATATAATCATCTGTGCAACAATTTGGCTAATATGCAAAATGCACGCGATTTAGCGGCCAAGGCGTATCAATTTTCCCAGGCGCGTTTTGGTTCGGGGCAAACATCTGCGGTCGAATTAGCCGAGGTTGCATCCGGCCTGTATCAATTAGATATGGGATTGTTGAATGCTAAATATAAAATACTGATGTCGGCAGAATCTGTTAAAAAGTTAGGGGAGTAAAATGGAACGATTTTTGAAAGTTTTTAGAATCAAAAATACAAAACATGCAACCCGGATAATGGTTGTCTTGTCTGTGATTGCGATGTTGTTTTGGATTGGTTTTAGAGTTACATCATTAATTGCGCAACACGAATATACTGTGTTTAATATGGCGCGCGATGTGTCGCAAAACGGAACACCTGTTTTGACGATGGTTGCACAAAACACATCTGGGGTATTGCACGAACCTATAACGGTCGAATACAACCAGGCCAATGTTACAGGCAATCGTGTCGGGTTGTTTCGTGCGGGACAAAGGGTCGGCCCAGGGCAAATAAAATCTGTGTCGCAAAAAATTAATCTGGATACAGGTATGTATGTTATAAAAACCGTAAATGTTCCTGATGGATTGCAATATGTAGAATATACCAGAAATGGGTATTTTGTGCCTGTTTATGCGGTTGTGGATGCCCAGGTGTTTGTTTATGAAAATGGCCACGCGGCATTACGCAAGGTTGTCGTTGCACACAGTGATGCAGATGTTGCATTGATAACCCAAGGACTGCACGATGGCGATATTGTTATATTATCAAAAGTATCTGACGGCGAAAAAGTTCGTATTGCAACAGACAAGGAGTAATCAAAATGTTAAAATTTTTCGTTAAAAGACCTGTTACAACATTAATGTTTGTTTTGTTTTGGGTTGTGTTGGGATTATATTCTTTTTCAAATATGAATATTGAACGCACGCCGTCATTGGATTTTCCGTATGTAACTGCATCGTTTGTTTATCCTGGGGCAGAACCTGCAGAAATCGAATCACAAATTTTGAAAAAGGCCGAAGACGCCATGTCCGAGGTTGCAGGCCTGAAAAAAATTACTTCCCAGGCATATGAAAACGGCGGATATGTAATGGCAGAATTTAATCTGGGCGTTAATGTGAATGACAAAGCGTCCGAGGTTAAATCAAAATTGGATGCGCTGAGCACAGAATTCCCAGATGATATGAAACAGCCCGTGGTAGAAAAATTAAATCCGTTGCAACAATCTGTGATTGATATTGCAATCTATGGCGACAGTGCACGCGAATTGTATGAATACACAGATGAAACATTATCTAATAAAATTACTGGTATCAAGGGCGTGGCCAGTGTGAATGTGTTTGGCGGATTACAACGCGCGATTCGTATTGAAATGTCCCCAGATGAAATGGCGGCGCGCGGCGTAACGGTTGTGGATATTGTTGCGGCATTGGGTAATAAAAATTTGAATGTCCCAGGCGGTAAAATCGAAACAGGCATCGGTTCATCTAATGTTCGGTTTATGGGCGAATTTGCCAGTGTGGCTGAAATTGAAAACTTGCAAATTGTAACCAGCGAAGGACAAAATTTTAGATTAACAGATGTTGCAACGGTGCACGATTCTGCGCGTGATATTGACAAGGGCGCAAAATATAATGGTCAAGATGTTATTGTTGCATCTGTGATTAAGGCAGCGGACGGTAACGCAATAAAAATATCAAACGCATTGCGAAAAATATTGCCTGACTTGCAAGCCCAAATGCAAGTTAAATATCCAAATGCAAAAATGGAAATAGTGGCAGATTCTTCAACCAAAGTTGCCGAAGACACATTTACCACAATCAATGGAATTTTATTGGGTATTTTGTTTACGGTTTTAATTTTGTTGGCGTTCACACAAAATTGGCGTTCAACAATTATTGCAGGTGTTGTGATTCCTGCATCATTGGTTGCTGGAATATTTTTTGTCAGCATCAGTGGTTTTACTGTTAATGCAATGACATTGTTGGCGTATTCATCTGCATTGGGTACATTGGTATCAAATGCGATTATTTTGATTGAATCAGCATTACAAGAAATGCGCGCAGGAAAAAATCCCGAAGATGCTGCGGTTGATGGAACTAAAAAAGTTGCCGTTTCTGTATTGGCTGGCGTGGGGACCAATGTTGTGGTGTTTTTACCACTGGCATTTATGGGCGGAATCGTGGGTCAATTTATGGTTCAATTTGGTATGACTGTTGTATATTTAACTTTGTTATCGTTGTTGTTTTCGTTTACATTAACACCAATGATGATTGCAAAATTCTTGCGTTTGACAAACCATCGTGGCAAATCAAATGCGATGCCTGCAAAACAACAAGAAACACATACGCGTTTACGCAAATGGTATGATTATCAATTTGCACATGCGGGTCGTGTGATTTTAATGGGTGTTGTTATTTTGTTTGGTGCAACCCAGTTAATGAAATTTGTTGGTAATGAATTCCAACCATCAACAGATGCGAATACAATTAATTTAACTGTGCGTGCGCCTATGGGGTCTACATACGACAAATCAACCCAGGTCGCAAATGATATAGATAAAATTTTGCGTACTTATCCCGAAGTCGAATCAACCGTTATCAAAATCGGTGAACGCGGATTACAAAATATATCAATTAAAACCAATTTAGTCGACAGGAGTAAACGCAACATATCCGATAAAAAATTAGCGCAAAAGATGTTGGAAAGTTTATCTGGAATTGCGGATGCAGAAATTCAAATTCGTGCAGGCGAGGCCATAAATGGCGGAATTTCATCGGACATGGTTTTGAATGTTTATGGCGATGAAGATGTTTTACGTGAAAAATATGCAAATGAATTGATTCGCCAAATCAATAATATTCCAGAAGTGCAAAGCGCGGTTCTGGCACAACAAAAACCGAACAATGAAATTCGTTTTGTCCCAGACCAAGAACAAATGAGTGCATGGGGTATTAAAAATTCTTATGCTGGTTCTGTGTTGCGTACAGCATTGTATGGCAACGATTCATATAAATACAAAGAAAACGGCAAAGAATATCCTATTGTGTTGGAATTTGCGCGTCCGTTTAAAACAAACTTTATGTTTAATAATGTGTTTGTAAATTCTCCGCGCGGTATGGTTGCGTTGGCAGAATTGGGCGAAATTCAAAATGTTCCATCGACCCCGAATATCAGTCGATTGGATAAATCGCGCGTAACAGAAATTGATATTAATATCGGTAAATCAACGATTGGTCCTGTCCAGAAAAAAATAGAAACCATAATTGCACAAACACAGATGCAACCAGGATACAGTGCGAAATTCGCCGGTATGTCTGAAATCCAAAGTGAAACAACTGGTCAAATTGGAATGGCATTTATTTTGGCTTCTGTGTTAACATTTATGTTGTTGGCGGCGATTTTGAATTCAATCACACATCCTTTAACGATTGCGACATCTATTATCACCAGTTTTATTGGTGTGTTTGTGTTGTTGTTCTTGTCGGGCGCATCCATGAATGTTGGCGCAATGTTGGCATTTGTTATGTTGGTTGGTTTGGTGGTGAATAATAATATTTTAGTGCTGGAACCAACTGTTAAACGCGTGCGTAATGGCGAAAAACCCTATGATGCGTTGTGGACAGAATTAATGTCTAAACGCAACATGGTTTTGATGACATCTATTGCTGTTATGGCGGGTATGTTGCCGCAATTATGGTCTGCAGATGGAATGAAATCGGGTATGGCCGCGGTTATGATTGGTGGCATGTTGGCCAGTTTGGTTTTGACATTCGTGCTGACCCCGGCGTTGTTCTTTGCAATGGAAAATATGCGTACAGGTCTGCGTAAAAAATTGCATTTGCAAATCCGGATGCCCAAAATAATCAAACGAAAAAAATAAATAAAAACCCTGATTAAATTCAGGGTTTTTTTATATGAATTTTATACTTGCGTGCGATTCGTAATTTGTTCTATGATATGTACAGGAAGGAAAGGAATTATGCGTTTCAAATTCATATCAGTGTTCGCATTTCTGGCGGTTTTGCCGGGTTTTGCGATTGGTAAATTGCCGATGGTTGATGTGGCGGGGGGCGGTGTTTCCGCACGGTCTGCATTTGGCGATACAACGACTGTGCGTGGTGCGGCATCTGGTGCAACTGTACGAAATGTTGTCGCGCGTAAATCTGTGTCTGGTGTCGCACATAATTCCAAACAGACAGAGGTTGATGTGTTGTCGCCAAATTTACCCAGTTCGAATTTATGGGCGGCAAATCAAATTACCCCAGATGCACCATTGCGTATGCCCATGGCGACAGAGGTTGCAGTTTTGCAAAATGACTTTGAATTGCCTGATGAAAATTTAGATGATTCGTTCGCATTAAACAATTCTGCGCCCATTACCCGGGGCGAGGTTGCACGTGAATTAGAATCCACGATGAATCGTATGGCGCAAATTGATGCCCAGATTGCCCGGTTGGCGGAATTGCAACGGCGTGCAAATGACAGTGTCCAAGACGCCCCTGTGTCCCGTGGTGCGGATAATAATGTGCGGGTTGCGCGTACGGTTGTGCCAATGAATGAACCTGATGTTTTGGTGCGCCGGGTTGAAAAACATACTGTCCCCCAGGCCAAGAAAGAATCGCCCGTGATGGACAGTTTGGCAGGATTGTCGCCCGCTGAATTGCGCCAGGCATTTCGCAAAACATTTTTATCGGAAAACAAACATTTGTCCGCAATGAGCAACAGTTTCGCCGATACAGGCGATACAACATTGACAACATCAATGGCGGGATTTTCTGCAGAAAGCAATTTGTCGGAAATGGATGGTGCTCAAATTCGCCCGTTTGAAATCAAGGTCAGTTTCCGTAATTTTGATTCGGCATTGTCGCGTGATAATTATCAGTTGTTAACAACATTCGCGGGAATTGTTATCAATGATCCAAAACGTGCAGTGCAAATTTTAATTCCAAAAGATGCCACACTGGATTCCGGGGAACGTAAATTAACAGCGCGCCGTTTGGCAATTATTGAACAGGTGTTGCGTGATAATGGTATCCCGGAACAACGCATTTTGCCGGTATTGTCAAATCGTGATGATGATGGCGGATTGGTTTTGCGCAATATCGACAGCACTCAATACGAAACATTAACAAAACAACAGCGCGACCAGTTTGGTAAAAAAACAACCAAAACATATACCAGTATGACATGGTAATTTGTCGCAAAATTTTTCAAAAAATTATTGATTTTATTTATCCGCCCGCATGTCCATTGTGTAATGCGGGCGTGTCTGTGCATGGCGAATTATGTACAGATTGTTGGGCGGCGGTAAATTGGATTGACGGACCTCATTGCGCCAAATGCGGATATCCTTTTATTGCAGGTTATGATACAGACGATGAAACATTATGTCCAATATGTGCGGCGGGCAAAAATGAATTGGATTGGATTCGCAGTGCATGCGTATATGATGATGCGTCTAAACAAATTATGTTGCCGTTCAAACATTGTGGCAAAATAAAGTATGCACGATTCATGGCAAACGCGATGATTTGGGCTTTGCGTGATATTGATGTATCAAACATAGATGTTGTGATGCCTGTGCCATTGGCGTGGCGGCGTTTATTCCATCGGGGTTATAACCAGGCGACATTGTTGGCGCGACACATTGCACGCGCCATGGATGTTGGTGTTGATTACGATTCTGTGCGCCGTAAATATCGGGGCGATATGGGGCATAAAACGGCAAAACAACGTGCTGAAAATATTCGTGGTGTTTTCACGGTTGTGCGACCAGATAAAATTCGTGGAAAACATATATTGTTGGTTGATGATGTTATGACATCTGGGGCGACATTTATGGAATTGCGCCGCGTGTTGATGCGTGCGGGTGCGGCATCGGTGTCGGGCGTATCTTTTTGTCGTGTTGTGCGCGCATTATAAATTTGTTGAAATGCTTGATTTTGCTTTTATTTGTTGTAAAATCTAACTCGCAATAATTTTCGAAAATCATAAGGCAAAAAAATGAACATAGAACTTGGCAAAAACGAAACGCGTGATTTGGAAACCAGAATTCAAGAATTTTGGGATAAAAATAATTTTTGGGATAATGATGTTAATTCATCCAAGAAATCGTTTTGTACCATGATGCCACCGCCAAATGTAACGGGTAATTTGCATATGGGGCACGCATTAGATAATGTGTTGATGGACATTATGTGCCGTTATAAACGCATGTGCGGATTTGATGTTTTGTGGCAACCTGGAACCGACCATGCATCTATTGCGACCCAGTTATTGGTTGAACGAGATTTGTCGAAACGCGGCATAAATCCGCATTCGTTGACTTTGCAAGAAAAACTGGATGCGGCCTGGGCATGGAAGGCAGACAAGGGCGGCCAGATTATGAATCAGTTGCATGTTCTGGGGGTTACGCCTGTATGGAAACGCGAAAGATTTACAATGGACGCGGGTTTATCAAACGCGGTTACAAAATTGTTTGTGAAAATGTATCACGAAGGAATAATTTATCGTGATAAACGTTTGGTTAATTGGTGCCCGAAACAACAAACATCTGTGTCGGATTTGGAAATTGAAACGCGTGAAGAACACGGCAAGTTTTATTATTTTAATTATCCATTGGTTGGGGGTGGATTTGTTGAAATTGCAACAACGCGTCCTGAAACATTGTTTGGCGACCAGGCGATTGCTGTTCATCCTGAAAATGAAAAATTGAAACATTTAATTGGCAAACATGCGATTATTCCTTTAACAGATATTGAAATTCCAATTATTGCTGATGTTCATGCAGACCCAGACAAGGGTACCGGCGCGGTTAAAATCACACCTGCGCATGATTTTGATGATTACGAGGTTGGATTGCGTCATAATTTAACGCCTGTGTGTATATTGACACCTGATGCAAAGTTAAATGACAATCCTGTGGTGCCTGAAAAATATCGTGGCATGGACCGGTATGTTGCACGCAAAGAAATTGTTGCAGATATTGATGCGGCAGGATTGTTGGTAAAAATAGAAGATAAAATTATTCCAACACCATATTCTCAACGCGCCCAAGTGCCAGTTGAACCAATGTTAACGACACAATGGTTTGTTGATGCTAAAAAATTGGCAGAACCTGTGATTGCAGCGGTGGAATCTGGCCGTGTTAAATTTATTCCAGAACACAGATATAATTTATTTATGGCATGGATGCGCGACATTCGTCCATGGACAATATCGCGTCAATTATGGTGGGGACATCATATTCCTGCATGGTATGACGAAAATGGCAATGTTTATGTCGCAGAAACCGAGGCAGATGCCGTTAAACAATCTGGTGGTAAAAAATTAACCCGCGACCCAGATGTTTTGGATACATGGTTTTCGTCTGGACTGTGGCCGTTTTCAACACTGGGTTGGCCCGAAATCACACCTGAATTAAAAAAATATTATCCAACAGATTTGTTGTATACGGCGGCGGATATTATATTTTTCTGGGTTGCGCGTATGTTGATGATGGGGATGTATGTTATGGGCGATATTCCAATCAAGACATTGAATTTTCATGGACTTGTTCGTGATGCCAAAGGTCAAAAAATGTCAAAAACCAAGGGCAATGGTACCGACCCATTAGATGCTATTGAAAAATTTGGGGTTGATGCGTTGCGTTATTGGATTGCGACTGCACCAATAGGAACAGATTTAAGATACAGTGATGACGAGGTTAAACGCGGTTCTAAATTACTGACAAAATTGTGGAACGCATCAAAATATGTGTTGATGAATTTAACAGATTTTGAACCAAAAACAGCCAAGGAAATTCCGGTTGCTAATCGCTTTATCGAAGACCGCTGGGTGTTGGCGGAATTAAATAAAACGATTGCCGATGTGCGCCGTAATTTAGACAAATATGACAATTTCAATGCGCGTGTTGCGGTGGATACATTTTTCTGGGAAATATTCTGCGACCAATATTTGGAATTTATCAAAGACAGATTCTGGTCGCCTGAAAAATATTCTGCTGAATCAAAATTGTCTGCGCAATGGACTTTGTTCACAGTGTTGCGTGTGATAATTGGTTTGTATGCACCGTTTATTCCATTTATCACCGAAGAATTATGGCAGAAAATTTATAAGGATGTCGAAGGTGGCGAAACATTGCACCTGACACAATATCCAGATGTTAACGCAGAATATGATACAGATGTATCAAAAATGCAAGTTGCGCTGGATATATTAAAAACTGTGCGTGGTTTGCGTACAGACCGCAAAATTGGAAACGGTGCAAAACTGGAAACATTGACAATCCCCCAGGACACAAATCCTGAATTGCATGGCTTGATAAAATCTGCGGCGCGTGCTAATAATATTGTGTTGGGCGACACTGTTGATTTTGTTGTGGCAGAAAATGGGGGGGACAAATAATGGAAATTAAAAAACATATTGAACATATTGCTGTCCAGGCATATCAATGCGACAGATACGGTTATTTGCGACCAATTATGTTGATGAACTTTTTGCAGGGCGCGGCAGAATCGCATGCCGAAGAACTGGGGGCGGGGCGTACATATTGTACAGAACGCGGTTTTGCATGGGTTGTTACACACAATATGGTTGATGTTATTGAATTACCCAGAACCAAAGATGAAATTACATTGATAACATGGCCATCGTATCACGATGGTTTGCGTGCATATCGTGATTTTGAAATCAGGGGGGATGACGGGCGGTTGCTGGTTCGTGCAACATCACAATGGGTGTTGATAAATCTGGAAACACGCCGTCTGTTGCGTTTAGATAATTTGGAAAACTGGGGCAGTATTAATGAACGCGCATGGGATATTGCGTTTAACAAGGCGCCTAAATTTGATGCCGAAAAAACACACGAAATCAAATGTCGTTTTGACGATATTGATGTTAATCAGCATATAAACAATGCGGTATATGCGGTATGGGCAACTGAAAGTGTTGGTTTTGAATTCCGCAATACGCATAAACTTTCTGGGATTGAAATTTATTTTGAACATGAAATCAGTGCAAATTGCCCTGATGTTTCTGTTTTGGTAAAATTAGAACCAGATGTATCATATCATAAAATTATGACTGGCGACATGCAACATGCCACGGTTGTGTGTCATTGGAAAATAAATTAACAGTTTGTAAAAAACGGTTTTTGTGATAAAATCCCTATATAGAGAATATAGGGATTTTATCATGAAAAAAATTGCTTTACTGATTTGTGTTTTGCCGATGGTGGCGCATGCTGAAACAGATGCAGAAATCGAATTGGCCAGTGCGCTGAATAATGCGCGTGCACAATGTGCCGGGATAACAAATGAATTAGCACCATTAAAAACGATGGTTACCGCAGGGACGGCTGTAAACGCCGCAGGAACGGCGGTCGGTGCCGGGGGGGTGATTGCGGGTGAGGCAAAATGGAAACAAGATAAGCAAATTGTCAAAACAAAATTTAGAATCCAGGTCAATCAAGAAGTATTGAATAGTATCCAAGATACGGTTCCAAATAAAATCGCGCGAACAAATTTCAAAGGGGCGCCAAAGGATATAGATTGGTCAAAATTGGGTGCTGAAATCGGTGCATATTTATCAAAGGCACGGCAGTATCCAGAAACCGAAAAACAGGCGATGCAATCTGGCATTGCGGCTGAACAAAAACGTATGGCGGATATGCAAAAGAAAGCAGACGTGTTGGGCGGCATCAGGACAGGTTTGTTTGCAACCAACACTGCGACAAATGTGGCTGGGGCAGTTATTTCTGCCAAAACAGGAACAACGGAACAATTAACTGAAAAAATTCGTGCGTGTGCCAGTGCAATTCAAAATTTAAATGCTGCACAAACGCGCGTTCGTTTTGAAGATGGTGAATCCGCAAATCAAGAATTGCTAAATACAACAAAAAGTATAGTTGATGCGTGTGGCGAATATACAGGTGTTGATTTAACATCTATAAAAAAATTGGCGCGAGGCGGGATTATCACAGGTGCCGTTGGTGCAGCCACAGGTGCCGCCGCCACAGCAACCAGTGTAGTAGACACAAAAATGAAACGTTCTGATATAGATTTGACAGACGAAAATTCTTTGAAACAAGACAAAAAACAGGGCGCCTATATGGCGGCCAGTCATGCATTGGGTGGCGCAGCGGCAGCATCTTCGTTGGTTGGGACAATATTGAATATAAAACAAATCAAAAATGTTAAACAGGTTATATCTGTGGCTGAAAATTGCGAGGAGGCATTAAAGTAATGAAAAAAATTTTATTAATATTTGTCGTTTTGATTGCTCCATTTATGGCATATGCGGATGGCGATTCTGTTGTCGTGTTGCCAGAACATACGATGGTTGCCACGGCATCACACGATGGCGACAAGGACAAAACACCGGTACATTCCACCAAGATAACAGATTCAATGATTTTGACCGATGATATTTTGCCGTTATCATTTGAATTAATGGTGGCAATATGGCAAAAAAGTTTTGATGGCGAACAATGCTCTGTATTTCAAAATACAGATTTGTTAACGCCATTTGCTACAAAATGTATATCTGTGCCATTTTCTGCATTGAAATTATTGGATATGTGCAAAGAACAGGTTGAAAAAAACACTGTGGCGGACAATGACGCCAAAGAACAATGTATGTCAAATTGTGGGAATTTTGTGATGGGGTATCTGCGTGTGTTGGTAGACAACAATGATTTAGTATCAAAATAAAAAAATCCGGCGATTGCCGGGTTTTTTAATTGATTGCGGAAACCGCCAAACGGGCACGGCCCTTGGCACGGCGGCGATTCAAAACATCGCGTCCGCTTTTTGTTGCCATCTTTTCACGAAAGCCATGTGTTTTAACACGGCGGGTTTTTGATGGTTGATATGTTCTTTTTGTTGCCATAATTAAATCCTTTTGCCCATGTATTTAACCATATGTTTTTTGAAAACGCAACCTTTTTTATTAAATTATTTAGATTTGCCAGATACCAGGCCGCATTTCTTTAAAAATTCCAGCATGATAAAATACACAAACAGTGCCAAAAATAAATTCCACAAAGGCAGAAAAAATTTGTTCGTCATGATTTTATCATCCCCCAGGTTTTGTTCATGTTTATCATAACACAAACATATGGTTTGTCAATGTAAAATTTTGGCTTTATTCCTTGACCTTTTTGCCAAATTTTTGCTATTGTTTATATACAATAAATAGGGGAAAATAAAGCATGTCAGAAAATGAAATAAAAGAAATCAAAATTCCACAATCATCGTTGGAACATGAAATGCGAACATCGTTTTTAGATTACGCGATGTCTGTTATTGTTGACCGCGCGCTGCCTGATGTCAGGGACGGTTGTAAACCGGTGCATCGCCGTATTTTGTATGTTATGAATGATGTTGCACCTGCGACAAAATCAACTGTGAAATCTGCGCGTATCGTGGGTGATGTGATGGGTAAATATCATCCCCATGGCGACAGTTCAATTTACGAGGCAATGGCCCGTATGGCCCAAGATTTTTCTATGGGCGAAACATTGGTCCAAGGTCAGGGTAATTTTGGTTCGCGCGACGGTGATAAACCTGCGGCTATGCGTTATACCGAGGCACGCCTTTCCAAACTGGGTGCATCGTTGATGGAAGATATGGACAAAGATACCGTTGATTGGCAACCAAATTTTGATGGAACTTTGCAAGAACCTGTGGTTTTACCGACAAAATTTCCTAACTTTTTGGTAAATGGTGGTTCTGGTATTGCGGTTGGTATGGCAACAAATGTCCCAACATATAACTTGGGCGAGGTTTGCAACGGTATACTTGCGATTTTGGATAATCATAATATTACTGATGATGAATTGTTTGACATTATCCCTGGGCCTGATTTTCCAACAGGTGCGGTGATTATGGGGCGCGCCGGTGCGTACAAGGCACATACAACTGGTCGTGGTTCAATCATTGTTCGTGCAAAAACACATATTGAAAACATTCATGACCATGAATCTATTGTTGTTGATGAAATCCCGTACCAGGTAAACAAGGCACAAATGATTGTGAAAATTGCTGAACTGGCCAAGGATAAAAAAATTGAAGGAATCGCCGAAATTCGTGATGAATCATCCAAAGAAGGTTTGCGTATCGTTATTGAATTAAAACGCGATGCAATCCCAGATGTCGTATTGAATCATCTGTTTCAATATACAGAAATGCAAACGAATTTCCCTGTGAATATGATGGCGTTGAATCGTGGTCGTCCAATGTTGTTTACGATTCGTTCTGTGTTGGACGCGTTTATCGAATTCCGCGAAGAAGTGATTCGCCGCCGCACAATATTTGATTTGAACAAGGCGCGTAATCGTGCGCATACTTTGTTGGGACTGTCTGTTGCGGTTGGAAATTTGGATGCGGTAATTGAATTAATTAAATCCAGTGCCAATCCTGACGAGGCGCGCGCGGCATTGATTGCGCGTGGTTGGCCGGCATCTGATATTCAATCGTATATTGAATTGATTGATGACCCAAATACAGAATACAAAGACGGCATGTTTTATATGTCCGAAGACCAGGCGCGTGCAATTTTGGAATTGCAGTTGCATCGCTTGACTGGATTGGAACGCGATAAATTGCATGCCGATTTGGTTGAATTGGGTGCGCAAATCAAAGATTTGCTAGATATTTTAGGCAGTCATGAACGCATAATTCAAATTATTCGTGATGAAACAACGGCTGTGCGCGATAATTGGTCATCGCCGCGCCGTACAGAAATATCCGAAGCGTCTGTTGATATTGATATCGAAGATTTGATTGCGCGCGAAGATATGGTGGTAACTGTATCAAATACAGGGTATATTAAACGCGTTGCGCTGGATACATATCGTGCACAAAAACGTGGCGGCAAGGGCCGTAATGCCATGACAACCAAAGATGATGATTATGTGGTGAATGTATTTGTTGCAAATACGCACACACCATTGTTGTTCTTTTCGTCCAAGGGATTGTGTTATAAATTAAAGACATATAAATTGCCAGAGGCCACCGCCGCCGGCAAAGGTCGCCCATTGATTAATTTATTGCCACTGGAAAAAGACGAAACAATTACCGCAATTTTGCCAGTTCCCGAAGAAGATGTTAAACGCGTCCAAGAATCGGGTGTTGAACATTTCTTGATGTTCGCAACTGCCAGTGGAACAGTGCGCCGTAATCGTATGACGGATTTTGATTCGATTCGCGCAAACGGCAAGATTGCTATGAAATTGGATGATGGCGACAGTTTGATTTCTGTTTTGCCATGTACCGAATCTCAAGATGTGTTTTTAACAACATATCGTGGCCGTTGTATTCGTTTTCCTGTAAATGAAATTCGTGTGTTTGCAGGTCGTAATTCAACAGGTGTTCGTGGATTGTCTTTGCAATCAAACGACAAAATTATCGGTATGGCAATGTTAAATCATGGCGAAAGTGATGCAACAGTGCGCGCTGCGTATATTAAACAAAGCCGCGCTGCGCGTCGTGCCGCGACCGGTATCGAAGAAGAAGCAGGTGACGCCGATGAAGAAACAACTGATTTGGTATTAACCGATGAACAGATGGCGAAAATGGCGGCAACCGAAGAATTCATTTTAACAATTTCTGAAAACGGTTTTGGTAAACGCACCAGTTCTTATGAATATCGCACGACACATCGTGGTGGCAACGGATTTACCAACATTAAATTGGGTGGTAAAAACACGGCTGTGGCGGGGTCTTTCCCTGTTGCCGATGACCAAGATGTTATCATGGTAACCGATGGTGGAAAAATTATTCGTACACCGGTGCGTGATGTTCGTATCGCAGGTCGTTCAACCGCAGGTGTTACATTATTCCGTACCGCTGAAAATGAAAAGGTTGTGTCTGCGATATCAATCGTTGCCGAAGATAATGACGTGGCCGATGATGTGCCGTCTGCGGAATCTGTTGCAGAATAAATAAAAAAGGAATGCGCGACATGGATAACGAATATTTTGTTTCGATTAACGATGTTTCAAAACGGTTATCTGTGCCGGCGCATACCTTGCGTTATTGGGAAAAACAATTTTCAACTGCGATTCGTCCTGTAACAGGTAATGGTGGTCGCCGTTATTATCGTGCCGATACGATTGACAGATTGATTGTCATTCGTGATTTGTTGTATAAAAACGGATTGACTATTGCTGGGGTAAGAAAATTAATCCACGATGGCAAATTGCCACGAACTGCGACAGAATTTGTACCAACATCTGGGGCACAAATTATTGCACGACCAATGACGACAGATGTTGCGGCATCTGTGCATGATGACATAGATGTTGCGTTAGATTTATTGAAAACGGCAAAACAACTGTTAAATAATCAATAAAAATGGGGCGATATGCCCCATTTTACTTTATCTGTCTAACTCTTGTCTGCGTTGATACAGCGAATCGCGTTGTTTACGAATCGTTCGTTTATATTGTTCTAATGTATCTTCGCTGTTCAACATGTTTGACATGGTGTTATAGTATGAACTAATTACGCTGTCGTTGCGCATATATTGCGTGCGCACAGAATCAAATTCAGGGATTGCAAAATTAATATCATGTGTTGTTGCGCATGAAACATTGGTTGTATCTGGGGCAACAATATTTGTATCGGCAATTTGATTGGCATTTGTGTCAGCGACATTGTTTTGTTCGGCGTATTTCCATGCCATATATAATAAGTTTGTTTCGGCATTTAATGCGTTATTCAATTCTGGATTTTCAAAATTCAAATAACTGGATTCCAGCGGTTCATCTGTATCAGTTTCGATTGTATCGGCATAAAAATTCCATGCTAATTTATTTTCCAGTTTTGTGTTTATCGAATCGAAATCCAACATTTCAAAAAAGTAAGCCAAATCATGCAAAGACCCCTGGTTGTTCAATACACGATTGCGTGCCATTTCGCGTACATATTCCCCAGAATCCAATACGGCAATATTTTTTTGAAAAACCGCAATATCGTCAGGCGATAAAAATTTAGATAATTGAAAATCACGACCTATGCGGGTGGCGTAATTGTTAAAAGCCGCAGATATTAAACTGTCGTTTTGTGCGATACAGAAATCCAATGTGTCGGCGCGAATCGCCAAACTGTCGGTTGTTTTATTATATCTGTACTGGGTGCCACGATATTTTTGTGGGACACGTGCAGTATGTAAATCTTTGGATTCAATAATTTGTTTGTCTAAATCTGCAATTTGGGCATCCAAATTGTCGCGTTCTTCTTGTCGTTCGCGATTGTGGCACATAACACACAATGGCAAAATACATCCGCAAATCAGGTAAAATTGGCGCAATTTTGGCGAATAAATTTTATTTTGTTGTTTCATTGTTTTTGTTTACCTTTGGTAATATTTATATAAATTTTACACTAAAAATAATTTATGTCAATAAAAATCAAAACCGTTGTTGCATAGTAAATTCGATTGTTGCTTTGTCATATTCGCGCATTTTTATATTAGAATTGCGTTTAGTATAACTGAATGTCAATGTTGGCACGAATCCCCATATATCGAATTTATTATTAGACAGCGACAACGCATACCTTTGTGTAAAATCATGCTCGGTCATACGGGTATATTTTAACACGGAATTTTCATCTGCAACAACAACCCATCGTGGCGCATCGTAATTTGTCCAAGAAAAATATGGTTCCAGATACGCATGAAATCCCCATGGTAATTCTGTGCCAAAACCAATGCCTGCACCATATCGCCAATTTGCATAGTAATCGCGTTTGGCGGTATCGCGGTCGATACCGCTGCGCAATATTAAATATTTTGTTGCGTCCAAAGAATAAGACACACGGCCAGTTCCAGAATATGTTTGCCCGTTTAAAATTCTGGCATAATTTTCGTCATCGTATTGGTTGTTCATTACGCGCAAAGAAATCCCAGTCGATAATTTGCGGGTCCAGTCATAGTTCGTATCTAACTTTCCGCCAAATGATTTATAATATTGATTTCCGCCATACCATCTGCGTGCCGCAACCCCAGCCAACCACACATCGCCATTTTGCCAAACATATCGTGGCCCGGTTGAGCCAGACAAATACACATCATCATATTCATGATATTTATCGTAAATATTGGCATAAACGCTGGCATCATTTTTCCATCGCCAATGTTGCGTTAAACGAAATTCATAATTTCCGCCCAACAAAAAATTATATCCAATATCATGCACAGGTTTAATGACATCTGCGCAACCAACAAAACTGCCACCGTATGTGCCGCATAATTGATATCCAGACGCCTGGTTTACATTATTGTCAGGCGCCGCCCCAAAATTAAACCACACATTCCAATTCTTGTTTTGTCGGGCAATCCAACGATAATACATCATTTGTTGTTTTATCTGGGGTGGGATATCGGTGCCCGCCATAGCCAAACGCAAATGATAATCTGCGCGATACCATTGTTTTTTTGCCATATAGCACAGTGCCAGTTCATAACGCACCTTGACCAGGTCAGGTTGGTCGTCCAAAATTTTGCGATATATTTTAATTGCAGTATCATAATCGCCGTGGCGTTGTGCAATTTGTGCGATTAAATACCATCGTTCAATTTCCACAGGCAAATTATTTGTCTGTGGCATCATGGTTAAAATTCGTGTTGCCTGGTCATAGTCATGCATATCCACCAGTCGCCCAGCCAAACGCACCGCATCCAATGCAGACATAGTGATTGTTGTTGGTTCGTTCTTTTTGGTGACCTTTTGCGCGGCTTCTTTTTTTGCTTCTTGTTGTTTAGCCCAATCGGCATATCGTGTTTCAACAATTAATGGTTTATCACCGGTTTCCGCATAGGCGTTTATTCCCAATGTACATGCAGACATAACAAATAAAATAGACAACCTTGTTTTCATAGTTATATATGTTAGTAATAAAAATAAATATTACCACCAAAAAATTCCTAATAATAATTTGCATATATTGTTCATTAACGAATCGAATTTTATGTAATTGATTTGCAATACACGAACGAAAAAAATATGCAAAAAAAATTTCAAATTTTATTTTGTATATACATTGTGTTGCCCAGATGTTTGCATAAAAATATGTCAATAGAAAAAATATGATAATACACATTGCAGAATTGAAAAATGTGTTTAACAATAAAAGCAGAAAGTTAGGAAGATAAACAAAACCAAAATGGAGAAAATATGATAAGACAATCCAAAACCACATTAAAAGAATTAACATCTGCATATCGTGCGGTGTTGCGTTATGGAATTTTATGTAATGCGGTTGCATTGGGACTGATTGCATCCCCAGTGAATGCAACAACAACCGCGGTGTATTTGTCCCCTGACTATGTTGCAGACGGTGTTGATTTAGCGACATTATATCCAGATGGTGTTATTAGCGGTCAAGATATTGGCATTTATGGTGCAACCCAGGGTCAAACAAACGGTTTTACTGGAAGCACTCTTGATATCAGCGGTTCTTCATACGGTACATTAATGTACTATGGTAATTTGAATTTGGGTGATGCAAACACTCAATCGATTAGTATTGATGGCGGAACAGGTGATGGTATAGATGCATATTATGGTGCGCATGTAAATGTTGGTCAATCTATGGATACAGATGTTTCCGTCAGGGGAGATTGGGCTGTTAATGCATACGAATATAATGATGCTTATAATCCAACTGGTCGCGGAACAAATGTTTCTATTATGGGCGATACAATCGATATTGATGCAACATCATACGGTGTAATCGCATTGAATCAAACTGGTGCAACTAATGCGCCAACAATCGATATCACCGGACATACTGTTGATATTACATCCACAGGTGCGGCTGCGGTTCATGCTGGTAATGGCACAACAGTATCGCCAAACTCTGTTTCTACGGTTAATATCACAGCAGACCAAATAAACCTGACTGCAACAAATGGCAATGGTGTCGGTGCAATGAGTCAAGGTGTTGTTAACCTGGTTGGTAATACAAAAATCGATGCTAAAAATGCTGTTTTGACACGTGGTAATGCACAAACATATATAAACACCAATGGCGACAAAACAGTTGTCATGGATGGCGATATTAACTTCAATTTTGATAAAAACACATCTGGCACCAGTATTGATGCAATCGTTGATATCGTCTTGAATGGCGAGAATTCTAGATGGACTGGTAATACAGTTGTTTCTTATGATGTAAAACCAACGGTTGATAAATTGGCTGTGAACAATGCTACTTTGACAATACAAGATGGCGCTGTTTGGAATGCTACATCGGTTGAAGATAGCACAGGCGACACAAATGGTCGTTATTACACTGCATTGAATAATTTGACGGTGGATAATGGTACGGTCAATATCGCAGATGAAACGCGTGGTATTACTGTTGAAAATTTGATTGCTAATAATTTGACTATTAACGGCGGTGTAATGCACATCGATAATTCTATCAACACAATCAACGGCACTATCGATGATTATACGGCGGGTATCGTGTTGGGTGATGGTGCCAGTATCAGTGGCGATATTGATTATGTTGCGGGTGTGGCTGATAAATACGCCGCGGCTGATAACGCAAATTTAACATACAAATTGGCAAACGCATTGGGTACAGGTATTCAATATGGCGATGAAAAAACAATCACAGTTGCCGAAGGTGAAAATATAACTGTTAACAGCGATGCAAATTTTGCATGGTTTGATTCTGCAAATGGTTTGACATTGACTGGGGGTGATGCTGGGACTGGCACGATAAAGGTCGCAGGAACATCTGGGGGTATCAATGCCGCGGTTGATTACACAGACGGTTCCGCCCAAGAGGTTGCATACACCTTGACAGCCAACGAAACATTTGATGGTGCGGACAATGTTATTGAAAACGCAATATTCACATTGACTGGTAATACAACAGAACAAGACCCAGGCCATCAATTAACATTGGGAACAGATTTGAATGTTGGTACAGGTTCAACATTGTCTGTGAATAATGCTAATTTGACAGGCAATGGTGCATTGGTTAATGATGCAAACGCAACATTGAATATCAATGATTCAAACATCGGCGTTAATGTTGTTAATCACGGAACATTGATTTCTGACCCAACAACATATTCTGGGACAGTTTCCAATGATGGCCATGCGTCATTCCAAGATGACACATTTGCATCAACTGCTGAGTTAGCAAATAATGGAACAGTTGATATTTCTGGGGAAACAACATTTGAAAGTGGCGCGGTTATTTCTGGCAACGGAACAACAAATTTAACCAGTGGCAGTACAACACACTTTAACAGCACTGCGAACGCGACAAACATGACATTGGCATCTGGGGCTGATTTTACTGGGGAATTGGCTGGCTCTGGCACATTGGATGCACGCAATGGAACGATTGATACGGTATCTGGTTCTGTGTCTGGTGGAAAATTGTATATGGATGCAAACTTGGTTGACGGTACACATGATGCATTTGCAGATACCACAGGTGCAACTGTTGCGGCGATTAATTTAGCAAATGCTGGATATGGTACTGCGGGTGCTGTTACAATGAATATGGGTGGTGCAACGGTTAATTCAAACACACAAATCCAAGGCACTAATTATTACACAAAAGTAGAAACCAATGGCAGTGATATCACATTCAGTGATAAATTGATGAATGCGTCCAGTGTGCACAATCAACTGGGCGATTGGGGTCAAACAACTGCGGGTCATTACATTGGCGCATCTACGGCATACGATACTGATACAAACAGTTATAGCACAACCAACGGTACAACTGTGGGTGCGGCATTGACGGCATTGGATGACCAAGTATATGCCAACACAAATCAAATCACAACCAACAAGAATAACATTGCAACATTGACAGGCAAAGTTAATACATTGAATGGCGATGAAAATACGGCGGGTTCTGTGAAAAATACTGTGAAAAACGCGACAACAATGACACGCAATCCTGGGGATGACGAATATAACAATTTCCATGATAACGATTCTGTTGTGGCGGCTGTAACAAAATTAGACAGAAACATGGGCACGGTGCATGGTTTGGTTGGTTCTGCGGATGCGACAGAAACAACCACAGGCAAGCAGTACAAAGGTAATTTGGCTGTTGGTACAACTGTCGAAGATCATTTGGTGGCATTGGATAGCCATATTGGTGATATGCGTGATTTTGATACAACGAATCATTACGCAACATCCACAGACAGTGTTGCAATGAATCTGCAAAAATTAGATGAAGCGATTTATAATCAAAGTGCGCTGGCATTAGGTTCTGCAAATGCATACACCGATGAACGCGTAGATAAATTAGATAAAGATTTGTCTGCGGGCATCGCCAGTGCGGTTGCGTTGTCTGCGGTTGCAACCACCGGTGTTCAAAAAGGCGAGGTTGCCGTCAGTGGTGGATACGGTTATTATAACGGTCAATCTGCGGCGGCATTTGGTGCGGCGATGGGGCTGTCTAACAGATGGTCTGTGAATGCGGGTGCAGGATTGTCTAATGCAGATGTATCTTTCCGCGCAGGCACCAGTTATAAATTCAAATTGTTCTAATTTGAATTATACGAAACACAAAAACCGCTGATTAAATTCGGCGGTTTTTTAAATTGCACATTATGGGAATTTATTCTAAAATTTAGAATATGGTTAATGGAGAAAATATGAAAAATTTTTTAACATATTTAATTTTGGTGTTGGCGCCAATATCTGCAATCGCAGAAAATGTAGATGCGTCCGCATCAAACAAATGGCGGCCGTATATTTCTGGCGATGTGGGATTTATGGTGTCGGATGTAAAAATTAAACACGATGATTTTTTTGACTTTGGTGCCAAAGGTTCATTTGCAATCGGCGCGCGTCAAAATCGTTATCGCGCAGAATTGGCATACGAATCCCATGCCGAGGTTTCAGAATTATTCCAAATACTTGCTGGACATACAGTTGCGCTCAGTAATAATTCTGTGCGCATAAACGGATATTATGATTATGTGTTCACAAAACATTTTGCAATGTTTATTGGCGCAGGATTGGGGCCGAATTGGTACGATTATACAATCACAGAACAATACATTGACCGCGTTAGGAAAAAAGACGGTGTCAGTTTTATTATGGGTGCGGATACAGGACTCAGTTTCAATATCTGGAAATTCAGTATAGATTTAGGTTTCGGGTTTGATTACATTACTTTCCCGCGTGTGTACAGTTATGGACCAAACCTGGGATTGAGATTTACATTTTAACAGAAAATAATAAAGGATGAAAAATGGTTATGATTTATTGTCGTGAATGTGGATACAAACATTCCAGTACGGCTCGCGCTTGTCCAAAATGCGGTGCGCCAAACGAAGAAACATTAACACACAAAGTAAACAAATTGGTTGATAATAAATCAATGGTTGTTTATTTGTTGTTGTGCTGGTTCGTTGGGATTCTGGGCGCACATCGTTTTTATATAGGGAAAAATGGTTCAGGGCTGGCATTGTTGCTGATGGGCACAGTTGGTTGGTTATTGGTTGTGCCAGGTATTGCCGCGGTTATTTGGGTGATTGTCGATTTTATCACTGGCCTGTGTCATTTGTCTGACCCAGAAACTATTTTTGCAAAAAAGAAATAAAAAAACACCCAAACGGGTGTTTTTTTTACGGTTTTATTATATTTTATACTGATAAAATGTTTGCAATATGTTTATGTACAATTCGCGTATGTGCCTTTTGTTAAAATTTTAATGGCCAATCACGAATGTCGGCAGGCATTGATTCGGATTCAGGATGCCATAAAAATTCATTGATTTTTACGCGTTTGTCGCGGGTAAATTTAACACCTTCGGCCTGTAAAGCCCGATATTGTTGGGTGCGAAACGGTTCGCCGCATAATGAACCATCTTTGAATACGACACGATGCCAAGGCAAATTCCAACTTTTTGGATTATTGGATGCGTATCCAACAAATCGTGCCATACGCGGTTGCCCAATCATGCGCGCGATTTGCCCGAATGTAGCAACGCGCCCAGCCGGGATTTTTTCAACGATATCATAAACCTGTGCATAAAAACCAGACATGTCAAATCCTTTGCACGAATTGTATCATAAACAAAAAAACAATCAAATATATATGGGCAATTACGCGAATTTAATTGCCCAACATTCGGCCAGGCCTAAATCATTTGGTGCATGTGTGATACAGATAGATATAATTTTATATGTTGCAGTTGTGTTCGTATAACCACGATGAAAAACAACGGTGTCATAATGCTTGTTGTTCAATCGTTTGTTCCAATAATCGCAACACTTGCGATATTCGCATGTTTTTTCGCCAGATACGATTTTATTAAACCAATGATGTTTCAAAACAAGATGTAATGTTGATTTTTTATTCATAACATCGTCCTGTTTAACATAAAAATGTTTTTATCAAGGTTTAATCTTTTATTACGCCAAAACCAACATTCATACGAATTTCGCCGTTTTCGCCCAAAGATTCTACATATTGTGTGATACCAGTTGCCTCGGTAACGCCATCATTGCGGGGGCCATAATAACCAATATCTAATTTGCCATAACCTGTGCCGGTGGTTTTATCGCCATAACCTTCGCCATTGTATCCATCAACCAAATGGTAATTTGTTGGCGTTCTTACACTATTCACAAATTCATTTTCATTGAATTTGAAATTGTCTGGGATATTTTCATTCAAAGTTTCATTGGTTGTAAATGCGATAGTATTTCCCGATGGTCCGTTTCTAACAATTTTAACATCATACCATGGAATGTCGTCATTGGTGGTTTCGGTATGTGAAAAATACATATTTAAAGTTTCTGTACCATTATTAAATGCCAATGTTGCATCACCCTTGATATTCTTGTCGATACCATTATTAGATACAGATCCTGCGGCTTTGCCAGTAAAATTCATTGCCACATCTGGTGATGCTTTTTTTATTTCTGGGTCTTGATATCCCCCAGCAAATGCTTCATATCCATATTGATGTTCTGTGTGTCCATCTTGATAAGTTATATCTTGTTCAGATTTTATTTGTCCAAAATCAGAATATTGCAATCCTAAATCACGGCCATATGTCAAAATTTTGGCACGCGCATTTATCACATGGCCTTCGCCATTGGTTTGACCAATATTAAAACTATTGCCTGTTTCGCCAATTCGTTCAAAAGTTGCGGCCGCGTCTTCATCTTCAACCCAATTACCATCTTGGTATTCCAACACATGATATTCTAACGCATCAATTTGTCCTGTGGTGGGGTCTAAATGGAATTTCAATGTATCTTTGGCATGACCGCCTTCGTCACCGCCGCTGCCAGATGTGGCTGCCATTGTAAAATTAACATTTCGCAAATCAAACAATTCTGTTTTTTCTTTTAAATCGGCTAATGCAGATTCAAAATGCCCCTCTTGCTTGATACGGCGCGCAGTTTCCGCAGAATTGCCACCGACATAACACCACATGCCATCCATTAATTTTAATGCGGCCTTGATTTTATTTTGCTCGATAACAGAACTATCAAACATTTCGGCAATTTCTTGTTCTGTTGCCACATTAACTAACCAATCTGCCAATTCCACCAATTCTATCGAGGTGTTAAATTTATTATTACTCTTTGCCGTGCTCTTTGCACTTGGTGGCAAAACAACAGCCGCATCTTCGCCTAATTTATATTCAACATACCGAACAATTTGGGCCTCGCTATTTGAAACCATGCCTGTTACATCGCTGTTGCTTTTTCTAACCGGGTCAACATAACTTGTGCCAGGTACGACAACAACACCGTCTGGTTGACCGCCCCCAGAACCACCGCCACATGCGGCTAATGTCAAAATTGATGTTAAAATAAAAAACTTTTTCATAAAACAACCCCCTTGGTCAAAAATCGCATTATCATCCAGAACATACATTTGCGATATTAATATTGGATTCAAAATGATTGTAAAATATCAAACACGCAATGTAAACAATATTTAAGAACAAATTCTAATGTATTTTTGTTCTGGATGGGAAACGCTTTTTATAAGATAGACATAAAACATTTATAAGTCCCCCTTCGTTAAAACTTCGGGCGACACTACTTCGCCTATGCTTCTCGCCTTGTGTGGCCTGCCACACGAAGCCTCGTAGAGGCGAAGTGTGGTTGGGGCGCACGGATTCGAACCATGATAAAGAGAACCAAAATCTCTTGTCCTACCATTAGACGACACCCCAATAGCGAATTAAATTATATATATCTTCGCGCTTTTTGCAAGTAAATAAAATTTTTTGAAAAAAGTGCTTGAAATAAATTTGTTAAAACATATA
>JAZNVZ010000004.1:0-3492 GCA_045593065.1 Candidatus Enterousia sp. | reverse complement strand
GCACATACGCAAACCCGCACCCGTTTTGGGTTCAATTCGGTTGGGACGCGGGTTTCAAATTTAAATTTTCAGTTATTTTTGCCGCGACAATTAAAAGCCGCGCGGCGTTTGAGCGCACATACGCAAACTTTTTGAGCGCGGGCGGGCTCAGGCAAGGCGTCAGTATTGCAAAAATTACAAAATAGTTTTATCGCCGCAGCCACCCCGCCCGCGCTATAGGAAATGTGGGCGGCGCCGCCCACAATTTGGGGATTGGGTGGGGGTTTGGGGACGGCTAAGAAGTTTTTTAATTAAGGTTCTCTTTCATCGGTTGGGACGCGGGTTCTAAATTTAAATTTTCAGTTATTTTTGCCGCGATAACTAAAAGCCGCGCGGCGTTTGAGCGCACTACTTCAAAATTTACTTTTTTATTCCAATATCGAACTCTATTTTTTCGCTGGTTTCTGTATACGCTGTTACAATAGCTGTACTACTATCAAATTTTTGTCCATCTGGGGTCAAGAGAATTGGATTTGCTGTGCCTTGCCCGTTAATAAGTAAATTGGTTTTCTCTTTAATTAAAGCCTCAGTAAGTTCTTGTCGCGGGTTTGGGACTTTTAAGTAAACGGTTTTTTTACTGCCGTCTTCAGTTTTGGTATATTCAAGACCAATCCCCAAAATGTTTGAATTGGTTACAATGTCTGCCAAATCGTTCACCCCTTATCCTGCCATGACTTCATTTAAACTAACTGCGGTTACCAAAGTTGTGTCATCGTAAGTATTTGTAGTAAGTTGGTTGAGTGCTCTAACGGCGGTATCAACCTGTGCATATGTAGCCGCTGGGTTCACGGCGAACCCCTTACTAATGTTAGTTTCATAAGTATTCTCAAGTGTGTCAGTTGTTTTAAGATATATCGTGGTTACATTTCCAATAAAATCTGTACTCACCAATGTTAACTCCCCCTTAGAAAATGTATTGACGGTTGGTAACTGTATATATTGCGCTGTCGATTCCTATCCAGCTAAAACCGTTCTTACTTTTCATTTTGTCGGCAAGAGTTCCGCCGCGTTCGTTGTTAAAATTTATTATAATACTTTTGATTTGTGGATTAACTCCAGTTTGTGGGTTAATATTATCAATGGTAATTGTTGCTTTAGAATCGTCTGCAAATACTGCACGTATTGCAAGTTTTCCAACTGCCGCCATAATTATACACTCCATTTAACTTGCATAGTATTTGATAAACTGTCTTGAACCCCGTTCGCAAGGTTCAGAAAAAAATTCAAAACGTCGGTATTGTCGGTCAATGAATTGTCTGCTGAAACTTTATTGATTGAAAAACTTTTAACGCCTGCCGCTGTTGCATCGCTTGGCGCAATGTACCCGTCGGCGTCGATTGCAACGTTAACTTTGGTTGTCCCCTGGATTGCTGATGTATAACCGTCCTTTGCTAATGCCAATTTAATCACTCCCCAAATTTTTTTATTATTATATAAGATAAGAGACAAAAAATAAATAGTGGTAAAAAAGATTATTCTGACGCGGTTTGTTGACTTTTGCTTGTTCAGGGATTTTTGATATTTTGTTATGATTTTGCCTATATTCTGTTCTTGTAATTTTAGAACTTATTTTCTACTTAATGTTGACATTTGTTAAAAAGTTTGTTATAAATATATTGTAACAAATGTATGGAGGTCCTTTACCAAAAAGGCAGTTGAATTTTCAGTCAATTTCCCCAAAATTTTTTAGAAAGGTGAGTAGTTTGTATGAATAAACAACCGAATTTAATTCAAATCAAGAAACAGGAATATTACCAAGAAGTAAACCCAGATACTGGAGAGGTTATTGGCGATATTAAACAAGTTGACGTTATTGTTAAAGAAGTTCCTCGAACGGGGTTCGCAATTACTTATTTAGCAACTATTATTAATATGATTGATTCGATTGGCAACAAAAAAATGCAGGTCGTGAAGTATATCCTGCAAAAAATGGATTCAAATAATTTATTGTTGGAAACGGTTCGGGAGATTGCCGCTGGTAGTGGTTGTTCCCTCCAAACTGTAAATGATACGCTTCGTACTCTTGAGGCTTGCGGCGTCATCGCACGCAAAACGGGTGCGGTTATGTTATCTCCAAAATTAGTTCATAAAGGAAACGCAAAGAAAGAAAAATATTTAATGACGAAGTTTTTTGAAATTAATGACACTGAGGAATAATTTTTAGTTCACGGCGGCGGCAGTATTGAAAAATGCTTGCCGTCTTTTTTTATTAATTCCCGTTTAATTAACCATTTAATATGCTTTATTACGGTCGCTTTAGAAATGTTAGTTTCTCTGCAAATATCTTTAATTAAAATTGTTTGGTTGTCATGAATATATATGTATTTATAAATTTTTTCAATATTTTTGTTAAAAAAAATCATGGCTATCCCTTTTAGTTTAAGTGAAAATAATATGAAAATAATATGAAAAATGAGTGGAGGGGTTTATCTGGGGTGGGGGGTGGGGGTGTGGGCGGGGTGGTTGGGTTGGGTTGGTGGGTGAAACCCGCCGCCGTTCCACAAAAAAAGACGCCCCGGAAGGGCGCCGAAGGGAACGGGAATCAACCAACAAAGCCCAACACGGAACGCAAGCAAGGGGCAGAGAATTTTATACTGCGCATTTTCCCGCGGCTGAAATGTTTGAAAATCCCGGAATGACAAGCAACCCAACGCAACGAACCATGAGGGAAGCCGCCACCGAATGTACCGCGGGAAGAACAACCGAGAACGCGCCGCGCCTTGCGGAAGCGCCAAAGCACGCGAGCCAAATCCGAACGGGAAACGCCACGGAACACGAGTGTTTTGTCAAGTTTTCCGTTTGCGCGGCGAACCCAAAATATTAAAACCTCAAGACCCCGTTCACCATACCGAAATACCATGTTCAACAACTCCTATCATAATTTGTTCTAACCAAATTATAACAAAAGTTCAAAAAAAAGTCAACGAAAAAAATGGGACGATCGCGCCGCCCACCGAGCCGAACCCCGAACCGAACCCCGACCGCCGAACCGACCACCGCGCCACGGCGCCGCGCCGCGCCGAAACCGCCGCCGCCTTCTTTCAGGGCGGGTGGTGGGGGTGCGCCGTGTTTGCCGCCCGCGATGCGGGGGCGCGGCAGTTTTGGTTTTGTTTATTTTCTGCAGTTTGTTTAAGTTTGTGGTACCCCGCGCCCATTGGGCCGCAAGCGGCTTGCGGCAACAGGCGCACTGGTGGCGGGAATTACGGTATCGCTTAAACGCGGGTGTTGAACTTAAATTTTCAGTAATGTTTGGCGCGACAACTAAAAGCCGCGCGGCGTTTGAGCGCACATACGCAAACCCGCACCCGTTTTGGGTTCAATTCGGTTGGGACGCGGGTTTCAAATTTAAATTTTCAGTTATTTTTGCCGCGACAATTAAAAGCCGCGCGGCGTTTGAGCGCACATACGCAAACCCGCACCCGTTTTGGGTTCAATTCGGTTGGGACGCGGGTT
>JAZNVZ010000003.1:0-91270 GCA_045593065.1 Candidatus Enterousia sp. | reverse complement strand
CTGGGTCATTAGGGTCCATTGTATCTTTACATGCCTGTTGGAAACAGTTAGAGATATTTTGTATACAGTTCATTCTAAGATCAGATTCAGCGGCGAGTTCTGCGGATTTCAAAGCGGGTGCGACATCCAACAAGAAAGCATCCCACACTTGGTCTTTGACCTTTTGACATTGGTTTGTAACGGATTCACAAATGATTTTTTTACCCAATAATGTATCATAAGTCGATGCAGTCACAGAAATAGATGTTACGCCTGTTTTAATCACATGTTCTTGGGCATTTTTGTTTTTAGCATAATTTTTTGTTTTGGCATTTTCACGCGCAACAATAGATGCACATTGTGAAAAATCTTCGCCACAACCCGCTGTTGTTTGCATACATTCTTTGAAACGCAATGTGCATTGTCCCAAATCATACTTGTTTGCGTTTTGATATTGTTCTAATGCCGCCTCGCGCATGGCCTGTTGCGCAGTTGCTAATTTTTTTGCACTTTCATTTTTTTGTTTTTTCAAACTGTTTTCATACGCACCACAATCAGATTTAATTTGTTGCGCATACATCATTTGTAACATGTTCATATTGCCAGAACATTCAGGAATTTGTTTAACACAAATCTTGTCAACCGCGGCATATAACGCATCGCCTGTTTTGTTTGTTAAATCATCTTCGGCAACCACTGCAAATAAATCCTCGTCTTCGGCTTCGATATCTTTCCATGCATCCAACCGCAAAGTTCTGGCCTTTTTCTTGGCCTCGGCCGCTTCGGCTGCGGTCATAGATTTGGTTATCTTGCTGACCATGGCATCAACATCAGCAGCACTGTTGCCCATATTTATGCGTTCGACACCTGTTGTTGCCATTTCATAAGTTTGTTGGTCTAACTTTTGAATTTCTGCCAAAATTGTTTCGTATTCCGCATGTTTATTACTGCAAATACAACGGCCGCCATTGGTATTATCCAACATACAGAACGAATCCATACAACCATAATATTTTGTTTTGCATTCTTCGCTGACAACCGTGTTTGCGGTCGCACCCGCGATTTTAGTATTTGTGTTTATCGCCTTTTGATTTGTGGCCGCACGCGCACCTGTGCGTCCTGCGGGTTGCGCGACTTTTTGTTGTCCACCCCCAGGCAGTACAGCATTTCCCCCAGGCACATTTTGTACCGATGATGTCGCGCCACGGCGCACCGCCGCACGCGCAGATGTTGCCCCAGATGCCGGCACAACCGCCGATGTTGTATTCGCCGCCGTCCCCGATACAGGCGCGCGTCCCCGCACAGCCCCAGATGCCGCCGCCGTTGTCGCCCCGCCCCCAGATGCGCCACCACGTCCGCGAACAGCAGAAATTGCGTCTGCACCAATCAACAACGAACACAAAACACCCAATGCAACGAATTTTTTCATCCAATCGCTCCTACAATTATCTTTGTTATTTTATCATATTTTGGCATGTTTACAAAACACTTTTTTTAATCATAAACAAAAAATCCCCGCATAAAATTGCGGGGATTTTTTAATTATACAACAAATATTATTTACCTGTTGCACGGCGTTTCACAGCCACAGTTTTTTTCGCAGCTGTTGCTTTGGCCTTTGGTTCTGCCGCCGCTTTTGTTGTTGTTTTTTTCGCCGCAGGTTTTTTAGCGGCTTTTTCTGCCTTTGGGGCAGTTTCCGCTGCATCTGTTGCGACTTCCTTGGCTGCTTCTGCTGGCTTTACTACTGTTTTTTTAGCGTTAACATCGCGGTCAACCAATTCGATAATCGCCATTGGTGCCGCATCGCCATAACGGAAACCCGCCTTTAACACGCGTGTATACCCGCCAGGACGCTTTGCATAACGTGGACCCAACACAGCAAACAATTTGTTAACAGTTTTGGATGTACCATTACCCAACTGGGACGCAATCAAACGGCGATTGGCAACCGTATCAACCTTGGCACGTGTAATCAATTTTTCAACGACACCACGCAAATCTTTGGCCTTTGGCAATGTTGTTTTGATTTGTTCACGTTCAATTAAATTTTTCACCAAGCCAATCATCAAGGCCTTGCGTGCATTTGTATCGCGATTAAAAGTGCGACCTGATTTCATATGTCTCATTGATTACTCCTTTTTGTTTCTGCCCCGGATTTTCCGGGGATTTATTTCGAGACGCCACAACCTAACATTTTTGTCAGTATTATGGAATTTTTTTCAACCCTTTTTAAAAATAATTTATGTGTGGGGATTGGCAGTGATTGGGGTTCCGCAGTGTACAAGTGATACATAAGGAACAACAATCACACACCCCCCCACAGAAATTATTTTATTTGTATGGGTCTTCGTATTTTTTAGCCAACTCTGCAATATTTTCTGGTGGCCAACCTGGGACTTCCATACCTAAACCCAATCCCATTGCTTCCAGTTGGATTTTGATTTCATTCAAAGATTTACGGCCAAAGTTTGGTGTTTTCAACATATCGGCCTCGGTCTTTTGAACCAATTCACCCAACCAGTTAATTTTGTCGTTTTTCAAGCAATTATTTGCACGAACAGACAATTCTAATTCATCGACATGTTTCAACAACTTTGGATCAAATGGCAACGCATCTTTGGCCTTGTCATCGTCCGCAGGTGCATTGACCTGGGCAGGGTCTTCAAAGTTGATAAAGACAACCAACTGGTCTGTCAAAATGCGTGCTGCGAATGCGATAGCATCTTCGGGCGAAACTGCGCCATTTGTTTTGACAGTCAATTCCAATTTATCATAATCTGTTGATTGACCGACACGGGTTTGTGAAACACTGGACGACACATTCAAAATTGGCGAGAAAATTGAATCCACAGGGATTACACCCAATGGCAAATCAACATCATGTGCGTTTGCCGCGACATAACCACGACCAGAATCCAAAGTGATTTCCATATCGAAAGTTGCATCTTTGTCCAAAGTGCAAATTTCGACATCTTTGTTCATAACCTCGACCCCGGCAGATGTTTCAATCATCCCCGCAGTTACCACAACTGGGCCACGGGCTTTGATTGTTGCCTTGTGTTGACCTTCGGCATTTGCTTTGAAATAAACACCCTTTAAATTCAAGATAATGTCGGAAATATCTTCGCGAACACCGGGTAAAGAACTGAATTCATGTTGCACACCATCAATTTTAATGTACACAGGTGCACACCCCTGCAAAGACGACAACAACACGCGGCGCAATGCAGTACCCAATGTTAAACCAAAACCTTTTTCAAGAGGTTCGGCAATCAAAGTTGCAATATTAGGATTTTTTTCATCGACCTTGATATTCAATTTTTTTGGCTTAATCAAAGTCATCCAGTTTTTTTCAATCATATTATCTCCATTCGGCTTAGTTTATTATTTTCGCCAATCGGCACACATTAAAAATACCACATTTCCAATGCGTGCATCAATTCTATACCGTAGTTTTTCAAATGTCAACAAAAAGATAACAAAAAAATCCGCCATAAAAAATGGCGGATTTTTATATTTCGATACTGTGCAAAAATATTACACACGGCGCACTTTCTTTGGACGGCATCCGTTGTGTGGAATACGTGTTGTATCAGTAATGCTTTGCACAATCAACCCAGCATTTGCCAAACCACGCACAGCAGATTCACGACCTTGACCAATACCGCGCATCAACACATCGACAGTTTTCATACCCATTTCAGCAACTTTTTTGCCAACCGCATCTGCGACAATCGTTGCAGCATATGGTGTCGATTTTTTTGCACCCTTGAAATTATTTGCGCCCGCTGTGGCCCATGTTAATACGGCACCCGTTGGGTCTGTAATTGTGATACGTGTATTGTTATTTGTCGCAACAACATGCGCGATGCCGTGCGATACTTTTTTTACAACTTTCTTTTTTGATTTAGTAATTGCCATTTTTTAACCTTTATTTAGATGTCTTCAATTAACTATCGTGTTAATCTCTACCTGTTATTGTTATTTACCCTTGGTCGCAGACCCAGCAACCACAACGCGTTTACCTTTACGTGTTCTGGCGTTTGTTTGTGTGCGTTGACCACGAACCGGCAAGCGGTTACGGTGGCGAATACCACGGTATGTTTTCAAATCTTGCAGACGTTTGATGTTCATTGCAACCTCGCGGCGAACATCACCTTCTACTTTAAAGTTTTCTTCGATATAATTAGAAATTTTGATAACATCTTCGTCAGTCAAATCTTTTGCGCGCAAACCATCTTTTAATTTCAACGCAGCACAAACCTGAGCGGCTTTTGCTGGGCCGATACCATGGATGTATGTCAACGCAACTTCGATGCGTTTTTCTGATGGGATGTTAACACCTGCTATACGTGCCATCTTTTATTTTCCTTTTTTATTTTACATTTGAACGAAACTATTTCGCCCGATTAAAATCCAAAATTTTGGGGTGCCCAAAACTTTGAAACCTTTTTGATTTTGCCTGCATATGATATATCAAAACAGACAAAAGTCAAATTCCGTTTGTCGCAACCACAATTATCCGCGGAAACGACCTTGCTTTTGTGCCTTGTTCACAACACCAGTATATTGTTTCGCAACCAAGTAAGATTGGATTTGATTCATTGTATCCAACACCACACCTGCCACGATTAACACACTGGTTCCACCAATTACCAATGGCATACCCGCATGAGTATTCAATATAATTGGTATAACACAAACCACAATCAAATAACAAACGCCAATCGCAGTTGTACGCGACACAACACTGTCCAAATATGTCTGGGTCTGTTCACCTGGACGAACACCCGGAATATAACCGCCAGCATTTCTTAAATTATTACTGGTTTCTTCACTATTGAACACAACTGCTGTCTGGAAATACGCAAAGAATATAATCAACACTGTGTACAATGCGATATATGACCACGCACCATATGTAAAGAACCCGATAATAGATTGCACAACCAAACTGTCACTTTGTGCGAAACGTTGGATAAATGCCGGCAACATCATAATAGATGCCGCAAACACCGGCCCCATAACGCCAGACATATTAACCTTGATTGGCAAATATGACGCATTTGTATTCACAACACCATTCGCCATAACCTGACGCGGATACAAAATTTGGATGCGGCGCTGTGCTTGTTCAAAGAACGCAATCAACGCAACAATACCAATAACAAACGCGATAATCAACATAATCATTGTCGGGGAAATTTGCCCGACACTGCCCAGCGAGAACATTTTTCCAATGCCCGATGGAACATCTGCGATAATACCTGCGAAAATCAACAACGATGCGCCCTGACCCACGCCACGCGCAGTAATTTGTTCTGCCAACCACATAACGAACACAGTACCACCCACCAACGCAACCAATGCAGTCAATTCAAACGACCAACCTGGGTTTACCACCGCAGGAATACCGTTCACCGGCGCCATTGATTCCAATCCACGAATAACCGCCCAACCCTGGACGATTGCCAAAACCACCGCCAAATACCGCGTATATTGGTTGATTTTGATACGACCAGATTCGCCTTCTTTGCGTAAATCAGTCAATGATTTGCTGGTTGCTGTTAACAACTGCAACACGATGGATGCCGAAATGTACGGGAAAATGTTCAACGCCAAAACAGACATACGCGACAGCGAGCCACCTGCGAACATATCAAACATCCCCAACATTCCACTGCCTTCGCCAGTGAACAAATGCAATACAGCCGATGCGTTAACGCCCGGCAATGGAATAAAAGAACCAATACGATAAACAATCAAAGCGCCCAGAGTAAACAAAATACGCTTTTGCAAATCTGTCAGGTTTTTGAAAATATTCGTTATGGATTTCATTTATTCCTTCCTTAATTAATTCTTTTTGCATACAATAACTGCATTAAGATTACCATCACCAAAAACACGAGTATTATCTTTATCAACAGGCAAATACACTAATTTATAATTACAGCTACGTTCTGCATATTCTCCTTGTAAAGCATCATCTGGCGTATATGAAACAAATACATACCCAACCGACGTAGATATAAATTCTGGAAGTATATCTGCATAACCAAACGCACTATCCGGAGATTTACTAGCAATTTTTATCAATTTCTTTGTTGGATTCTCAACATGAACAACGCAACGAACGATTCTGTCATTCTCTCTGGTCACCAAAAACGCGTTGCTACAATCCGTTGCCACCAAGCTTCTAACATAGGCATAGTCACTTTTCCCAGCACTGAACACTGCAACAATCGCACATACCACTAATAAAACAACTATGCCTAAGATTTTTTTCATGAATAAAGCCTATTTATTAGAAATTTTTCCACCTGCTTTGACAATCGCTTCTTCGGCGGCCTTGGACCATTTGTCAGCAACAACAGTCACGGCAGTTTTGATTTCGCCTTTGGCCAAAACTTTCAACCCGGATAATCTGCGGTTGATAATTTTTGCAGCCAACAAAGATTCCATTGTGATAGGTTTTTTAGCATCAATTTTTTTAGATGCGATAAATTTTTCAATATCGCCCAAATTGATTGTTACATATTCTTTTGCAAATGGATTTGTAAAACCAAACTTTGGAAAACGGCGCAAGATTGGCATTTGACCACCTTGGAATGTCGCCTGTTTGCGAGAACCCGCACGCGCCTTTTGACCCTTGGTACCACGACCAGCTGTTTTACCATAACCCGATGCCAAACCACGACCAACGCGTTTAACACCTGCCCGGGCGCCTTTGTTATCCATCAATGCATTTAATTTCATTTTATTTTCCTTTTTGTCCTACGAACTGTATATAGTTCTGTGTCGCGCATAATGCAAGATTACGCACTCGGTTTTATTAAAATTATTTTTCAACGATTTCGACCAAATGTGAAACGCGTGCAACCATACCGCGAACACTGGGGCTGTCGTTGATTTCTTTTGTTTTACCAATACGTCCCAAACCCAAACCTGCAACAATTTTGCGTTGAGATTCTGGACGACCGATAATGCTTTTTACTTGTTTTACAATTATTTTAGCCATTTCTATCTCCCTTTTGGGTAACGCATTATTTTGTTTCTTCTGCGGCCTCTAACTTTTTGCCATCACGACCAGCAATAATTTCAGCCACTGTTTTACCACGCCGTGCAGCAACGGTCTTTGGCGAATTCATTTTTGCAAATGCCAAGAACGCAGCACGAATCATGTTGTTTGGATTATTTGAACCCTGGGATTTCACAACGACATCTTGCACACCCAAACATTCAAACACAGAACGCAACGCACCACCTGCAATAATACCGGTACCAGGCACCGCACTGCGAACAACCAATTTAGATGCACCATATTTAGCAGAAATATCGTGATGCAATGTACGACCTTCTTTCAAAGGAACGCGCATCATTTTCGCTTTTGCGGCCTTGGTTGCTTTCTGCACAGCGGCCTGAACTTCTAACGCCTTGCCTTTACCAAATCCAACACGACCGGCCTTGTCGCCAACAACGACCAACGCCGAAAAAGACATATTGCGACCGCCCTTTACAGTTTTAGAAACGCGATTGATAGATACCAATTTATCTACCAAATTATCTGTTTGCAATTTTTTATCATCAAAACGTGCCATAATAATCTCCGTTTTATTAAATTCTTACACCACCTGCGCGAATTGCTTCACACAGAGCTTTTACACGACCATGATAACGAAAACCACCACGATCAAAATAACAATTATCCGCAATACCTGCCTTTACAACACGTTCAGCAAATGCCTTGCCGACCAATTCTGCCCCGGCAATGTTCCAACCTTTGCCTTTGAAACCTTTTTCTTTACTGGATGCCGCACACAATGTATGACCGCGTGTGTCATCAATCGCCTGGATTTCAATATGACGACCAGAACGAAAAACCGACAGACGGATTTTTCCAGGATTTTTTCTTTTCAACGCACCACGATTTGCCAAAGTGCGTCTTTCTTCTGAATTCAAATGTTTTAACATTTTGTTTCCTTTTGTTTCGATTTCCGTAACAGCGGAAATCATCTATTTATTATTTCTTTTTGCCTTCTTTGCGGCGGATTTGTTCGCCCTTGTAAAAGATACCTTTGCCTTTGTATGGGTCTGCCTTGCGGATTTTATGGATTTTATCAGCAAACAATCCCAACAAGCATTTATCGATACCACTGATTGTAAATTCTGTTGGTTTTTCGCCCATCTTGACAGTTAATCCTGCTGGGATTTCCATAACAACATCATGAGAAAATCCAACAACCAATGTCAATTTATTGCCATTCACAGACGCCTTGTAACCAACACCATTCATATACATATCTTTGGAAAAACCGTTTGTAACACCCATCACCGCAGATTTGATATTGCGTGTCATTGTTCCCCACATTGCGCGCGATGTTTTATCTTCAGCATCTTTTGGTGTAACAACAATGTTTCCATCTTTGATTTCTACATCAACCAAATGGGCATTTTTTGTATCTAATACAACTTTCAATTCGCCCTTTGGACCTTTGACAATCACGGCATTATCTTTGATTTCCGCAGATACACCATCTTGCAATTTAACTGGATATTTTCCTGCACGAGACATTTCTTCATCCTTATTTCTATTAGATAACCTTGCACAACACTTCGCCACCAACATTCATCAAGCGCGCCTTGTGATCAGTCATAACGCCATGAGGTGTAGAAACGATTGCGATACCCAAACCATTCAAAACTTTTGGCATTTTTGCACAACCTGAATAAACACGGCGACCAGGTCTGGACACAACAGAAATTTCTTGAATTGCGCCAACGCCACCATTGTATTTCAATTCAACAACCAAATTAGAACGGTGTTCGTCAATTTGTTCTTTGCGAAAATCAGTGATGAAACCTTCGTCCTTTAACACATTCAAAACTGCTGCACGCAATTTGCTGTTTGGGACACTTATAAATTCTTTACCGGCCGCTTGACCATTACGAATACGGGTCAGCATATCTCCGATTGGGTGTGATAATGACATCTTTGTACTCCTTGTTTGTGGAATATTCCACATTTACAACCCAGCTGCATTGTCCACAACTGGCATTTAAAATTTTACCAACTGGATTTGCGAACGCCTGGCAATTTCCCTTCGGACGCCATTGTACGCAACTGTTGGCGACACAGACCGAACATGCGTGAATAACCACGTGCACGACCCGTAACCGAACAACGATTATGTAAACGTGTTGGATTTGCATTACGTGGCAACTTTGCCAATTTTTTCATTGCATCCATACGTTCATCTGGTGTTGCATTAACAGACATTTTTTCTTTGATTGCGGCGCGTTTTTTCGCATATTTGGCAACCAACTGCTCGCGTCTGTGTTGCTTGTTAATCAATGATAATTTAGCCATTTTTTTTCCTTACTGTTTTATTTCAAAACCAATGGCAAGCCGATTTTTGTCAGCAATGCACGGGCCTCGTCATCTGTTTTTGCTGTTGTTGCGATTACAATATCCATACCACGGATAGAATCAATTTTATCAACAGAAATTTCTGGGAATATCAAATGTTCTTTGATACCAAAAGCATAATTTCCACGACCATCAAATTTAGATTTTGACAACCCACGGAAATCCTTTACGCGTGGCAACGCAACAGCAATCAATTTATCCAAGAAATCATACATTCTTTTACCACGCAATGTAACCTTGGTACCGATGGCTTGACCTTCACGCAAACGATATGTTGCAATAGATTTTTTCGCGCGTGTTACCACAGGTTTTTGCGCAGCAATCGCTGTCAAATCGACAACCGCCGCATCCAGTTTTTTCTTGTCGCTGACCGCTTCGCCAACACCCATATTCAAAACGATTTTGGTAATTTTTGGCACAGCCAACGCATTTGTGTACCCGAATTCTTTGACCAATTCTGGCACAACTTGTTTTTCATAAATATCACGCAATCTGCTTTGCATTTTTTATTCCTTACATTTTAGTTTCCGTAACAGCGGAAACGATTACCTTTTTATAATTCTGTTCCAGATTTTTTGGAAACACGAACCTTTTTATCACCTTTCATAACATATCCAACCCGAGATGCTTTTTTGGTTTTTGGATCGACCAATGCAACATTGGATACATGAATTGGTGCCTCGCGGTCAATGATATGACCGGCCTGGTCTTGTGTTGGTTTGATGTGCCATTTATGACGATTAACACCAGCCACCACAACACGTGATTCTGCAGGACGCGCCTCTAACACTTTGCCTTTGACGCCTTTGTATTTTCCTGAAATAACTATTACTTCATCGTCTTTTTTGATTTTCATCTCTTAGTCCTTTGAATCTATTAAATAACTTCTGGTGCCAAAGACACGATTTTTTGCACATCGTATTTACGGCGGACTTCACGTGCAATAGGCCCAAAAATACGTGTTCCAATCGGTTCAAAGTTGTTTTTATTAATCAACACAACCGCATTATCATCGAAACGGATGATTGAACCATCTGGACGTTTTACTGGGAATTTGGTACGCACGATAATTGCGCGTTGCACAGTCCCCTTTTGCACTTTACCACGTGGAATCGCCTCTTTGATGGCGACAACAATTTTATCACCGACTGTTGCATAACGGCGATGAGAACCGCCTAAAACCTTGATGCACATTGCTTTGCGTGCACCAGAGTTATCTGCAACTGTCATAACTGTTTCATTCTGTATCATTTTTTTACCTTTTCCTGCACATGGGGCAATCCCCCACGGCTTTGTTAACGGGTCTCGACTGTCTAAATTGACCTCAAAAAACCCAACCTTGTTTGCGTGATTAACAATTAATCAATCACATCCACAGAACCGTCTTTGGCCACACCAACGCGACCTTTTACAATCCAAGTTTTTGTCTTGGAAATTGGACGATGTTCTTCAATAGCGACCACATCACCGACCTTGTATTCATTGGCTTCATCGTGCGCTTTATATTTTTTATTCTGCTTCACGAATTTACCGTACAAAGGATGACGGAAACGGCGTTCGACCTCGACCACGACCGTTTTATCGTTCGCTGTACTTTTAACTGTTCCTTGCAGTATACGTTTTGGCATAACTGTTATTCCTCTATTTTTCTTTTGTCAATCTTGGTTATAATATACTAAATTTTAGAAAAAACAACCAAAATCAACACTGATTCTTATTTTTTTGCTGCGTTCAATTTTGTTTTCACGCGTGCAATTTCACGGCGGGTTTTGCGTATAACATGCGTTTTTGGCATTTGACCAGCCGCTAATTGAAAGCGTTGATTCATTTGTTCTTTTTTCAAATCAACCAATTTGCTTTCCAACGCCTCTACTGTCAAAGCTTCTGTTTTTGCTTTTTTTTCTGCCATTTTTGTTCACCTTTTTAGTTGATTTTACGTTCAACGACTTTCGTTTTTACTGGTAATTTTGCTGCTGCCAATGCGAACGCTTCATATGCGATTTCTGGTTTAACACCATCTAATTCGAACATGATACGACCTGGCTTTACACGGCATACCCAGTATTCCACAGCACCCTTACCTTTACCCATACGAACCTGTGCAGGTTTTGTTGTAACCGGCACATCTGGGAAAATACGAATCCATAATTTTCCCATACGTTTCATATGACGAGTAATGGCACGGCGCGCGGCCTCTATCTGACGTGCTGTTACACGTTCAGGACTCATCGCTTTCAGCCCAAACGACCCAAAAGCCAATTCACTACCGCCCTTGGCGACACCGTGAATACGACCTTTTTGCAGTTTGCGAAATTTTGTTTTATTTGGCATTAACATGATTAAAATCCTTATTTTCTATGATTTTATTTGCTTTTTCTTTCGCTTGTGCCGGCATATTCTGATGGTCTCGCCATTTCAGAAGCCAACTTTTCTTTGTTAACGACATCACCTGTGTAAATCCAAACCTTTACACCGATAACACCGTATGTTGTTTTTGCTTGAATAGACGCATAATCAACATCAGCACGCAAAGTATGTAATGGAATACGACCTTCGCGAATTTGTTCACTGCGTGCAATTTCTGCACCATTCAAACGACCAGAGCACATCACTTTGATACCTTGGGCACCAACCTTTTGTGCATTTTGAACCGCTTTTTTCATTGCGCGTTTGAATGAAACACGACCTTCGATTTGTTGTGCGATTTGTTGTGCAACCAACTGTGCATTCAAATCTGGACGGCGTACTTCATAAATATTGACAACAACCTGATCATTTTTGACCAATTTTTTAATGTCATTACGCAATGCTTCGATATCGGCACCGTTTTTACCGATAATCATTCCCGGACGAGATGTGTGAATTGTTACAACAACTTTTTTAGCAAAACGTTCAATAACGACCTTTGCCAATCCGGCTTTTTTCAATTTTTTTTCAATAAATTTGCGAATTTTGATATCTTCGGCCAACAGATTTGCATAATCTTTTTTGCCTGCAATCCAACGAGAGTCAGTGACTTTGTTGATGAATTCGCGTAATGAAATAGGTGATACTTTCTGTCCCATTTTTTATTTTCCTTACGTTTTTAACCAAGTGTTCTTGAAACCATAACGGTTTTATTCAAGGGTTGCCCCTATACCACTTGCGTTTATATTATTTAGTTTTTTTTGCCTTTGGTTCTTGTTTTTTTGCATTTGGTGCCTTACCTGATTCCAATACGATTGTCAAATTGGAAAAAGGTTTCAAAATTGGACGTGCGCTACCGCGTGGTCCTGGCATAATGCGTTTCATTGTTAATGCTTTGCCGCACCAAATTTCTTTGACGAACAAAGTATCCACAGGTAAATTTTTGTTATGTTCGGCATTCGCCACCGCAGACAACAATGTTTTCAAAACTTCGTCAGAAACACGTTTCTTGGAAAATTTCAAAACATCAACGGCACGGTCAACTGGCAATCCGCGAACCATATCACAAACCAGATTCAATTTCTGGTGGCTGATGCGAATCATTTTATTGAACGCACGAACCTGATTGTCTTTTATTCCATATCTTGTCATAATTACCCTACCTTATTTTGCTGCTGCTTTTTTGTTTGCTGCATGTCCTTTGAAAGTACGTGTTGGTGCAAATTCACCCAATTTGTGTCCAATCATATCTTCGACAACAGACACAGGAATAAATTTATTACCATTGTGTACTTCAAATGTTAAACCAACCATTGGTGGCACGATTGTGCTACCGCGGGACCATGTTTTAATAGGTTTGTGGTCATTTTTCTCATTTGCAACCGCGACTTTCTTTAAAAGTGACGGATGAATATAAGGACCTTTCCATACTGAACGAGACATCATTTACTCCGTTTTTTTATTATTTTTTCTTCGCCAAATGTCTGCTACGGATAATCATCCGGCTTGTACGTTTATTGCTACGGGTACGATATCCCTTGGCTGGAATACCTGTACGTGAAACTGGTTCGTGACCCTTGGAATGTCCATTACCACCACCCATTGGGTGATCGTTCGGGTTCATCGCCATACCACGAACAGATGGGCGAACACCCAACCATCTGGCACGACCGGCCTTGCCCAAATTCACATTGCGTTGGTCAGGGTTAGAAACCGCGCCAACTGTTGCCAAACAATCGGAATGAACTTTACGCAACTCGCCACTGTTCATTTTAATCTGGGCATAAACACCGTCTTTACCCATTAATTGGGCATAACAACCTGCACTGCGCGCCAACTGACCGCCTGCACCAGGTTTTAATTCGACATTATGCACGATTGTACCGATTGGCATATTTTTCAATGGCATTGCATTACCTGGTTTAATATCTTCGCGTTCACCAGAAATAACAATATCACCTGCTTTTAAATCGCGTGGTGCCAAAATATATGAACGAATACCATCTTTGTATTCAATCAATGCAATGAACGCTGTACGATTTGGGTCATATTCCAAACGAACAACTGTCGCAGGCATACCAACCTTTTTGCGTTTAAAATCGATTAAACGATAACTGCGTTTATGACCGCCACCTTGGTGCATTACGGTCACTTGACCAAAATTATTACGCCCACCGTGGGATTTCAAACCAACGGTCAAGGCCTTTTCTGGTTTACCGCGATGCAATTCCGCGCGGCTGACCAATGTCAAACCACGTGTTCCTGCGGTAACCGGTTTAAAATGCTTTAATGCCATTTTTTTCTACCTTTTGTTATCTTGAACAATAACACCATTTATATTCTGGTTCTCTGTCCAAGAGATTATTTACTCTGTGCCGCTACCGCCATATCCAATGTGGCATCTTTTGGTAAAGACACATATGCTTTTTTAATGTCGCGCTGTGTGCCGCGGCTGCGTCCACGGAAAGTTTTAACCTTGCCTTTGGTAATAACAATATTTACCTTGGTTGGTTTAATACCGTAAATCGCTTGCATTGCACGCACAACATCTGCCTTGGTTGCAGACATTGCGATTTCAAACACAACGCCGTTGCTTTCAGACAATTTTGCAGATTTTTCTGAAACAACTGGACGAACCAGTATATCATAAATCCCGGCTGTCGCAACGATTTTATTTTCTTTAACTTTTTTTTCTGCCATCTCTTAATCCTTTCGTTATGCCAATCTGGCCTCTACGGATTTGACGGCATCGGCTGTCAAAACCAATTTTTCATGTTTCAAGATGTCCAAAACATTCAAACCAATCGTTGGCAAAGCATCGACATTAACGATGTTCGCAACAGATTTTTTGAAATTTTCATCCAATTCTGCGGCACCTACAAACAACACAGAATTCAAATCCAATTTTTTCAACTGTTTTGCGATTGTGTTTGTTTTTGCAGTTTTTAATTTTTCAGAATCGATAACAATCAAATTGCCATCTTGTAATTTAGAAGACAAAGCCATTTTCAAACCCAAACTACGGATTTTCTTTGGCAAATCGATACTGTGATCACGGACGACTGGGCCATGAACAACACCACCGCCGCGCATGTGAACATTATATCTTTCACCTTGACGCGCATTACCTGTCTTTTTTTGTTTGAATGCCTTGCGGCCACTGCCGGCGACATCAGACACAGTTTTCACTGCATGTGTGCCTGCGCGGGCGTTTGCACGTTGCCAAGTAACAACACGATGCAAAATATCCGCACGTGGAGCAACACCGAATACACTGTCAGCCAAATCGACTTTGCCAACAGATTTACCATCAAAATTTATAATATCTAATTGCATTTTTTCCACCTTACTTATTCTGCAACATTATTTTCTGTTGTTGCTTTTGCTTCAGTTTCAACTGCTTTTGTGGCTGTTGGGACTGGCAATTCTGTTTGTTCTTTTTTAACAGCATCTGTCACCAAGACAAATGTGCCGTTTGCACCTGGCACAGCGCCTTCGACAAAAATCAAATTTTCAGCGACATCTGTGCCAAAGATTTTCAAATTTTGTACTGTTACGGTTTCATTACCCATTTGACCGGCCATTTTTTTGCCTTTTAAAACACGGCCTGGCCATTCACGCATACCCGTAGACCCCAATGAACGATGGGCCTTTAACACACCGTGGGATGCTTCTTTACCGCCAAAGTTATGACGTTTCATTGCGCCCTGGAACCCTTTACCTTTGCTGGTCGCTTGGACATCAACAAATTGTCCGACAACGAAATGAGACGCAGATAATTGTGTTCCTGCTGGGATGACACAATCATCCGATACGCGGAATTCGACAACCTTGCGATATGGTTTAATACCGCTTTTTTCTGCCGCCACCGCCTGTGGTTTTGCAACATGTTTTGCTTTGGCCTCGCACACCCCCAGGATGTTAGCGACATAGCCGTTCTTGTCCATTGTACGATTACCAATCACAGCACAATCGCCAACCGACAATACTGTGACAGCATGTGCCACGCCTGCATCATCATACAGACGGGTCATTCCTATTTTTGTTGTAATTAATCCGCTACGTTTCATTTTTTTATGCCTTTTTTATTTGCCAGAGGTTAACAAACACACCTTTTATTAACCTAACAATTACAATTTAATTTTTACATCAACACCAGACGCCAAATCCAATTTCATCAAGGCATCAACTGTCTGAGGGGTTGGATTAACAATATCGACAACCGCTTTGTGATTGCGGATTTCGAATTGTTCACGTGATTTTTTATCAACGTGTGGAGAACGATTGACTGTAAATTTTTGAATTAATGTCGGCAAGCGAACAGGTCCCACCACATCTGCGCCAGTGCGCTTGGCCGTTTTGACTAATTCGTCAACCGATTCAACTAATACACGGTGATCAAACGCCGTCAATTTAATGCGAATTTTAGATGTTGGTACCATTTTGTTCGTTTCCTTATTTTTTTTGTTTATTTACTGTCATGCAACAGCGGGGATTAAGTTTAACAAACTTTTCCCCGCTGTCAATTTAATTATTTGTTGATTTTTGATACAACACCTGCGCCAACTGTGCGTCCGCCTTCACGGATAGCAAAACGGCGACCTTCGCTCATCGCAATAGGTGCAATCAACTGCACTGTGATACGAACGTTATCACCTGGCAATACCATTTCTTTGCCTTCTGGCAATGTAATAGTACCTGTCACATCAGTTGTGCTGAAGTAGAATTGTGGACGATAGTTCGAGAAGAATGGAGTATGACGTCCGCCTTCTTCTTTCTGCAAGATGTACACTTCTGCTTCGAAATCTGTATGTGGTGTAATAGAACCTGGTTTGCAGATAATTTGACCACGTTCGACATCTTCTTTCTTGGTTCCACGCAACAACAAACCAACGTTATCACCGGCTTCACCTTGATCCAACAATTTGCGGAACATTTCAACGCCTGTGACAGTTGTTTTTTGTGTTGGACGCAAACCAACGATTTCACATTCGTCACCAACTTTGATAACACCAGCTTCGATACGACCTGTAACCACTGTACCACGACCTGTGATAGAGAACACGTCTTCGATTGGCATCAAGAAAGGTTTATCAACTGGACGTTCTGGCATTGGGATGTATTCATCGCATGCTTTCAACAAAGCATCAATAGATTCTTTGCCCAAACCGTCTTGTTTTTCTTCCAATGCGGAAATAGCAGAACCACGGATGATTGGTGCATTGTCGCCATCAAAATCATTAGCAGACAACAATTCACGAATTTCCATTTCAACCAATTCCAACAATTCTGGATCGTTCGCCAAATCGCATTTGTTCAAATAAACAACGATTTTTGGAATACCCACTTGGCGTGCCAACAAGATGTGTTCGCGTGTCTGTGGCATTGGACCATCAGTTGCAGCAACCACCAAAATAGCACCGTCCATTTGTGCCGCACCAGTAATCATGTTTTTAACATAGTCCGCGTGTCCTGGGCAGTCAACGTGCGCATAATGGCGGCTGGCTGTTTCGTATTCAACGTGGGCAGTATTAATTGTTATACCACGTGCTTTTTCTTCTGGTGCATTATCGATTTGATCAACGCCTTTTTGTGCGTCAATACCGACACCATAATAGTGCACAATAGCAGCAGTCAATGTTGTTTTACCGTGGTCAACGTGACCAATAGTACCAATATTGACATGTGGCTTGGTTCTTACATATTTTTCTTTTGCCATGAGTTTCTCCTTAGGGCTTCTTTGTTTTGTTAACGAGATTCTTGAAATCTGGTTTCGAATACAATCATAAACCAGAAATCAAAAATCGCAATCTTTTTTTTATTTTGTCATTTTCTTTATGACTTCATCGGCAACATTTTGCGGGACTTCGTCATAGTGCGACAATTCCATGTATGGGTTTGCGCGTCCCTGTGACAAAGAACGCAGGGTTTTCACGTAACCGAACAAATTCGCCAACGGAACAAATGCAGAAATCAGTTGGTTACCGAATTGTGTTTCGATACCATTGATTTGACCGCGGCGGCTGTTCAAGTCACCGATAATGTCACCGACATATTCTTCCGGTGTATTGACCGAAAGTTTCATAATCGGTTCCAATAATTTTGGCGATGCTTTCTTCATCGCTTCGCGGAAGCAAGCACGTGCCGCAATTTCAAAGCACAATACATTAGAGTCAACTTCGTGATATTTACCATCAACCAATGTTGCTTTGAAATCCACAGTTGGATAGCCAATCAAAACACCTGTTTGTTGTGCTATCTTTAACCCTTTTTCAACGCCAGGGATGTATTCTTTTGGAATCGCACCACCGACAATTTTATTTTCGAATTCGTACCCTTTACCTGGTTCCAATGGTTCAAATTCAATTTTAACTTGGGCATATTGACCCGAACCACCAGATTGTTTTTTGTGGGTATATTCTTCGGTAACTGGTTTGCGGAATGTTTCACGATACGCGATACGTGGTTCACCAACATTAACATCGACCTTGAATTCACGCAGCAATCTGTCAACCAAAATTTCCAAGTGCAATTCACCAACGCCAGACAAAATTGTTTGACCAGATTCTTCGTCCACAGAAACGCGGAACGATGGGTCTTCTTTGGCCAACGCTTGTAAACCCAAAGACATTTTTTCAATATCGGCCTTGGTTTTTGGTTCAACCGCAATAGAAATCACAGGTTCTGGAACATGGATGCTTTCCAAAATAATTGGGTTTGCTTCATCACATAATGTATCACCTGTAATTGTTTCTTTCATACCAACCAATGTGATAATATCACCCGCAGATGCTTCTTTGATTTCTTCACGGGTATTCGCATGCATCAACAACATACGGCCAACACGTTCGCGTTTATCACGGGTTGAATTATAAATGTATGAACCAGATTGCAATTTACCAGAATAAATACGGATAAACATCAAATTTCCAACGAATGGGTCATTGGCAACCTTGAACGCCAACGCACTGAAAGGTTCTTTGACATCAGCATGACGTTCGTCAGGTGTTTCACCGTCTTTTTTGGTACCTTTGATTGCAGGAATATCCAATGGCGATGGCAAATAATCAACAATCGCATCCAACAATGGTTGAACACCTTTGTTTTTAAATGCAGTACCGCACAACACAGGAACAAAATTCTGTGCAATCACGCCCTTGCGCAACAATTTTTTAATTGTGTCATTATCTGGGATTTTACCTTCCATGTATGCTTCCATGGCGGCATCATCTTGGGTTACGGCTTCTTCAATCAATTTATCGTGCAATTCTTGTGCTTTGGCCTTTAAATCTTCGGGAATTTCTATTGTAACTGGATGAGAACCAGTTTCATCTTCCCAAATCAAACCTTTCATTTCCAAAACATCAACCACGCCACGGAAATCAGATTCTGCGCCGATTGGGAAATTCAAAACCAATGGATTTGCGCCCAAACGTTCACGAATCATATCAACACAGCGGAAGAAATTACCACCAATACGATCCATTTTGTTAATAAAGCAAATACGTGGAACATTATATCGGTCGGCTTGACGCCACACTGTTTCAGTTTGTGGTTGCACACCAGACACAGATTCAAACACCGCAACCGCACCGTCCAACACACGCAAAGAACGTTCTACTTCCATTGTAAAGTCCACGTGCCCCGGGGTATCAATCAAATTAATACGATGATCGCGCCAGAAACATGTTGTCGCAGCCGAAGTAATTGTAATACCGCGTTCTTGTTCTTGGGCCATCCAGTCCATTGTGGCGGCACCATCGTGCACTTCGCCGATTTTATATGTTTTACCTGTATAGAACAAAATACGTTCAGATGTGGTTGTTTTACCCGCATCAATATGCGCCATAATTCCTATGTTACGATACATATGTAAAGGCGCGGTTTTTCCAACAGACATTGTATTTTCCTTTCTTTTATTATTTTACCAACGGAAATGAGCAGACGCCTTGTTCGCCTCTGCCATTTTATGAGTATCAATCTTTTTCTTGAATGCACCGCCTGTGCCATTTAACGCATCGCGCAATTCTGCAAACAAACGTTCTTGCATAGAACGTTCGCCACGTTTACGTGCAAACATAATCAACCAACGCAATGCCAACGTTTGTTGACGTTCTGGACGAACTTCTACTGGGACCTGGTATGTTGCACCACCGACACGGCGACCTTTGACCTCGACAGATGGTTTTAATGCATCCACGGCCTCTAAAAATGTGGCCAATTCATCTTTGCCGTCTTTGGCAAGAGTTTTTAATTTTTCCAATGCGCCATATACAATGTTTTCAGCAACTTCTTTCTTGCCGTCCCACATAACGACATTGATACATTTTGCAACAACCAGATTGTTATATTTAGAATCTGGCAAAATTTCGCGTTTTGTTGCAGCTTTACGTCTTGACATATTTTATCCTTTATTTCTTCACCCAGGTTTACCTGGATTACTCACCCACATATAACGGGTGTATTATTTTTTAATTTTTGCCCCATATAAAGAGCGACCTTGTTTTCTTGATTCGACACCCTTGGTATCCAAAACACCACGAATAATGTGATATTTAACACCAGGCAAGTCCTTTACACGACCACCACGAATCATAACCACACTGTGTTCCTGCAAATTGTGTCCTTCGCCAGGAATATATGCAGTAACTTCGCGACCATTGGCCAATTTAACACGGGCCACTTTACGTTGCGCAGAGTTAGGTTTTTTAGGTGTTGTGGTATACACACGTGTGCAAACACCACGTTTTTGCGGACTGGCCATCATATCAGGAGCGGTACTTTTGACCACTTTCTTTTTACGAGGTTTCCGAATCAGTTGATTTACTGTTGGCATTCAAAATCTCTTTGTTTTTACTTTACTTTTTGTTACACAAAACCACCCCGTCAGAGTTATTCCATGTGCGTGCACATGGTTATAAATCTGCAAAAAGCGCAGTTTTCTGTATGTTTCACTTTCCTTATTTACACGGAAAGCAGGTTCAGTATAAACGCGATGTTTCAAATTGTCAAGAATTTTTCTGGGAAAAACCGCCAATTTTTGGGTTGCAGATAAAAAATTTCTTGCATTTCCGCACCACCCAACAATAAATTTCAAAAAATCGACCATTTTCAACAAGATTTCATAAAAAAAATCCCGACCGATTGGCCGGGATTAATCGTTAGATTGGAATCATTAGAAGTTATAGTTGAAACCAATTTTAAAGTTGCCTGTATTCATGACATTGTCGGAATCAGCAAATGCGCCCAATCTCCAACCGTCTTCAATATCCAGGTCTTTGTTTTCAAATGTATAACCCGCGTTCACACCCAAGAAGTTCAACTGGGCATACAATGTGAAAGATTCTGTCAAATCATATGTAACCATTGGGATGATAGCAGCATTGATAGCTGTAGATGTTTCAGCATCAATATCACTATCGTCTGGGCTATATGTTGTAAAGCCAGCGTTCACATCGCCTCTCAATAACAGTTTCAAACCACCCATTTGTGCAACTTTGTAACGTGCAAACACACCTGCGCCATAAGAGTATGTATCACCTTTCATACCAAAAGTGTTTTCCATATATTTATGGTCATAACCAAAGTTTGCATACGCACCCAAATCCCAATTTGAATTCATTTTCCAACCAAATTCAGGAGCAACACTCAAAACTGTTGCATGGTCATCGTTCAACTGAATATTTGTGTTTCCGCCAACAAAGAAATTTGTAGCAGCGTTAGCACTGGAAACCGCAAATAATGCGACCAAAGAAGATAAAGCTAATTTTTTCATAAATAATCCTTTCCTTTATTTGTTAATTGAACAGGAAATCTGTCATCCTGTTAATCTCATTCTACTACGTTTCTATTCCCATTGTCAAAAAAAAGATTTGTTGCACAAACCAATTTTTCATGGTATAATCGGCGCGAATTTTTCCCCGCATTTCACAAACATCGCGCAACACACGGAAACCCGTGGTTTTTTATTAAAAAATTTAATGATTCAAAAAATTATAAAAAAATTGCCTGACAATTTCAGGCAAATTATTTTCTAGAATTTTTTATCTGTCGCCAATCAGCATGATTTTTCAAGTGTTCTTCATAAGTATTTGAAAAACGATGTCCGCCCTTGCCGTCTGCAACAAAAAATAAATAATTTGTATCCGCTGGGCGTAATACTGCCTTTATCGCCGCCGCACCAACATTTGCAATGGGCCCCGGTGGTAATCCTGCATTCAAATATGTGTTATATGGATTATCCAATTTCAAATGCCCGGTCAGCAGCGGCGCGCCCTGCATATCGCCCAATCCATCTGTCAAAACATAAACAACGGTTGGGTCGGCCTGCAATCGCATGCCGCGGCGCAGACGATTCAAATACACACTGGCAACGATGGGCATTTCGCTGACCTTTGGGGTTTCTTTTTGCACAATAGATGCCAATGTTATCACTTGATTCCAACTGGTCAGTGGACGCGGCATATTGCGCGATTCGAATTTGCCGCGCACAGAATCCATTTTGCGCCGCGCCAAATCCAATACCGCCAACCGCGGTGTACCGCGCGCAACATGATATGTATCAGGAAAAACATCACCATCATGAATTCTGCACACCTGACTCATATTCCCTTGCACACAATCAACATCGCCAGTCAGTGTCGAATCGCGTGCCAATAAATTTTTAATTTGTTTTAATGTTAAACCTTCGGGAATTGTAATCTTGGTCAGCGCAACATCACCATTTACCATCATTTTTGCGATTCGCCATGCAGATGCGCCACTGGGGACATTGTATTGTCCAACCTTGATATTGCCGCCTTGGGCGCGCACAGCCAATTTGAACGAAGATGCCGAATCGATTAAATCATTTTTCTTTAATATATCTGCAATCTGGGATACAGATGCACCATTTGGCACAGTAATCAAAACAGATTTTTTTGACACAAAACCAAACATCAATATTGCGAAAAACACAACCGCCACAGCCAAAACCACAAAAGTGTTGCGCTTTGTTATACGTTTGAAAACATTTTTGAATTTTTTTGCCATGACAACAAAATTATCACAAAAAGAATTCACATTGTCAAAGGGTTAAAAATTTTCTGCAATTTATACTGATTCAAAAAATTCTGTGCAGGCAAAAATAAATTAGACGGCAATTTATCCGTATTAAACCAACGCCATTCTGCACATTTGTTTGGTTCCATAATTTGTGGCACAGCAACAACCCCAGATACAGCACAATGTATCGTTATATAATGTTTATCTGGGAAAATATCATTTGTTAAACCAATCTGGTGAAATTTATTTTCAGGTATAATTATTCCTGTTTCTTCCATTAATTCACGCGATGCACACCTGGACATCGTTTCACCATATTCCAGATGTCCCCCCGGTGGTGCCCATGTCCCATTACCATGAACAGACAAACGCTGACCTAACAATAATTGGCCAGATGAATTTAAAATCCAAATTCCTACCCCGACACGAACGATTTTTTCTTTTTCAGACATTTAACCAACTTTAATTTTATGGTCGGGGCAACAAGATTGTAATTCCCACTTCATTTCATTCGTGGGCCCCTTTCACTCCGCTTCGCTTCGTTCCGAACCGGCATTGTTGCACAATGCCAAGGTACCAAATCATTTCGTCACCACCACAATAAAATTAAAATTGGCACTGTGGCTCCAATTTTAATTTTATGGTCGGGGCAACAAGATTCGAACCTGCGACCTCTACGTCCCGAACGTAGCGCTCTACCAGACTGAGCTATGCCCCGATATGTTCGATATATTAGCAGCACAAAATCAAAACACAAATATTATTTTACGCGTTTGAATATGACTGATGCGTTTGTTCCACCGAACCCAAACGAATTACTGATTACCGCATTCACTTCACGTTTTTGTGCTGCATTTGGCACCAGGTTAAAGCTGCCAACCTCTGGGATTGGGTTTTCCAGATTGATTGTTGGCGGAACGATATTATCGCGAATTGCCAATATGCTGAATATCGCCTCAATCGCACCAGCCGCCCCCAACAAATGCCCTGTCATTGATTTTGTTGATGACATACATGTATGTTCATCGCCAAACAATTCACGCACCGCAACCAATTCACCAACATCACCCAACCCTGTGGATGTGCCGTGTGCGTTCACATAATCAATATCCCCAGGTTTCATTCCTGCATCACGTAATGCCATTTGCATAGACCGGCGACCACCTTCGCCATTTGGGGCGGGCGCAGTAATATGATGCGCATCAGCGGTCATACCACAACCTGCAACCTCGGCATAAATTTTTGCGCCGCGTTTGACAGCGTGTTCATATTCTTCCAGTACCAAAACACCTGCGCCTTCGGCCAAGACAAACCCATCACGCGTCATATCCCATGGACGCGAAGCATGTGTCGGGTCATCATTACGTGTTGACAATGCCTTCATCGCAGAAAAGCCCGCCAATCCTAATTCGGTAACTGCGGCCTCGGTCCCACCGGCCAACATTAAATCTGCTGTGCCATTACGAATAAAATTCACGGCCTCGGCAATGGCGTGCGAACCTGTTGCACACGCAGTTGCCACAGAAATATTAGGCCCACGCAAACCATATTTTATTGATACCTGACCTGCGGTCATATTAATAATTGCCTTTGGTACAAAGAACGGACTGACAAATCGTGGCCCAGATTTAGACAATTCTAAACATGTATCATAAATTGTTTGAACGCCACCGATACCACTGCCAATAGACACGCCGAACATATCTTTGTCGCCATCATAATCCGTCAAATTTGCATCACGCATGGCCTCGTCTGCGGCGACAACACCGTACAACATTGCGCGGTCATATTTGCGTTGTTCGCGTGGTTCGACAACTGTATCGGGATTAAATTCCCCTGCCCCATCGCCACGCACAGGCACACCCGCAATTTTAGACGCAAAATCTGTGGTATCAAAAGTATCGATTTTACGCACCCCTGACACACCGCGTACAATATTTTTCCATGCGAATTCAACACCTGTACCAACGGGCGAAACGATACCCATGCCGGTTACGACAACTCTTCTCATCAATAATCCTTTTTTATTATTTATAACAGGCCTATCATAATATATTTTAGAAAAAATATACAGAAAAAAATCCGCCACACACATGGCGGATAATTTTTTATTTTAATTGGAAATTATTTTCTGTGTGCATCGATATATTTAACAGCATCACCAACTTTTTCCAATTTCACAGCATCTTCGTCTGGGATTGTAATATTGAATTCTTTTTCAACCTCCATCACGAATTCGACAACATCCAAAGAATCTGCACCCAAATCATTCACGAATGTGGCGTTTTCTGTAATATCGGCCTCTTTAACACCCAATTTTTCAACGATAATCTTTTTAACTTGTTCAAAAGTTGACATTTTTAATCCTTTATTTTTGTTAACTTTCACGCCCCACAAAAAACCACGGGCATTTTCTCATACTAACCAAATTTATCATTTTCGGCACCTGGTGTCAAGAGATTATAACAAATTATAACAAAAACTTGACAAACATATTTTTTAATATATAGACAATTCGTTTAACAAAGAATTCATATTTGCGCGCAAATCTTCGCGGTCAGCCGCCCATACCAGTCGCCGCATCAAGAATTTATGTACATCATCCATACGCAATCCTGGAATACCTGCGGCATGCACAACATTATTCCACGCAACCCGTGGGTCCATCAAATGATTTTTGCAGCGACCAACAAAAACCCAATCGCCATCTTGGGGCATCTGTTCCAACAACACCACCGCGACATCAGGCAACGGCCAATCATGTAAAGTATAACGATTAAAATCTAATTCATCCCAGCGCATCGCCAACACTTTACTTTTTGACAAGAACGAATAAATCAACATCAAAAAAGTGTTTCGCATAGTTTCGTTGTCCACTGCGCGAATAGCATCCATCAAATTTGGGAAATTGTTTTCGTTTAATGGGATTTTACGGCGAACATGCGCCAATCGTGGCAATCCGGCCACAGGATTTGTTTTAATATACCCTTGGTCTATACCATATTTGAATATACTGGTTAAAACCTCTTGCATACGCGCAGCGATTGCCGGCCCTTTGATTTTTTCAATCACAGATTTCACATCGGTCTGGGATATTTCGTCCAGATTTTTATCGAACAATTCTGGCAAATGTTGATTAACCGCGCGCACCAATTTCACCTGGGAATCTTCGCAGCGGCGCACCTTGTTTTTCAAATATTCCCCCCAAAATTCACGAAAACCGATTTGTTTACGGCGCATTGGAATTTTTTTGGTCGCATCATTCAACACTGTTGCCACCATACTGCGCGCAGTTTCGATATCCATTTCTGGATACGAACCGATAATGATTCTGGTGTCTTTGCCATGCACACGTTTACGCACAAAGAAAGTTTTTGCGCCACGACTGGTTATATACAAACGCAACCGTGGTTCCGAAATATCTTGCACGACATCAAATCCTGTTGCGGGCGTTGGCAGCCCATCCAAGATATACGGATTAAAGAAAAACTGGTGCGCCATAATTTTTCTCCTTTTGCTTTTTTATTTTTGCTTTGCGTACAAATTTTTTACCGCTTCATCTCTCAGTGCCTGGATTGCATCATACTTGCGCAATACAGCCAAATATTTTGCATAGTTTTGATAATACTGGCAATCAGTACATTTGCATATTGCGCCATTACGGATTTGTTCACAAACAAACGTACGCGACCTGTCCGCGTGCATGTAATCATCAATATCACGAACATAGGCACGGAAACAAGGTTTGCCATTAGACAAACTGTCATCAGGCAACATATCACCAATCCAAAAATAATTGACAGTAATATTATGTTGTGCATCCCACAGTTCTATGCCAGCATTCGCCAATGCACGACTCCATTGACGAACATCATCATAACGATTCAAAAAATCTAAAAACCTTTTTTTCACAGACATCATTACGACCTTTTTTATCGTTGTTTACTCCACACAGATTCGGCGCGTTCGAATGCGATTTTTGCCACGACCAGTTGTTCATCCACATGCATATAACGCGCTAACTTTTTGTAATGCGGACAATCGGCGTTATCACAATCTTTGAAATACGAACATGTTTGAATATATTTAGGTTGCATATCTTCGTACACGACCATACGGCAAATTTCTTGCTTTGGCGCAGCATCACCCGCATCCAGATACACAGTTTTTGTAATATCGGCCTGGGCGGCTTCGTGCTGGGTCTTTACCTTTTTCAATGCATCCAAAGTTTTTGTGTACGCATTATATTTTTCATCATACGCATCTTGGTCTGCGCGATGCATACGCAATTTTTTTATATTATTAAGACAAATTTTTTTTATACACATGTGCGCCTCCTTTGGTTTTTTTTATTTTACTTTTGCAAAAAATTTTTGTCTGGCTATCCTGAACGCAATTTTTGCCAATTCATAAGATTTCTTGGCGTCCCTATAATTGTGCCAATCACGGTGATGCACACAATATGAACATTTGCAACATTCAAAATGTTCACAAACATCACGATATTTTTTATTCACCTGAGCACCGAATTCATCCTTGCCAGGATACACATGCGTAACCAAGCAAGAACCATTGTCCCAACCGACCTGTTCGATATCATAACTATAAGTTTTTTTCAGGTGTATTTTATCTTCGGCGCGTGCCACATTTGCACTTGCATCGCGCATTATTTTTGCGCATCTAATAAATTCGCGCCATTGTGATTTTTTAATTTTTAATTTTTTTGTAATAGACATGAAAGCACGCTCCTTTACCTATAATTTACTTACCAACCTTTAATGCGTTGATAAATGCCGACTGAGGTATTTCGACATTCCCAAATGTCCGCAGACGTTTTTTACCCTCTTTTTGTTTTTCCAACAATTTGCGTTTACGCGTGATATCGCCGCCATAACATTTTGCGGTAACATCTTTGCGGTATGCAGCGATAGTTTCGCGTGCGATAATTTTTCCACCGATTGCGGCCTGGAGTGGGATTTTGAATTGATGCCGTGGAATCAGGTCTTTTAATTTTTCCACAATTTGTCGACCGCGTGATTCCGCCGATGACCGATGACACATAAACGACAACGGTTCGACATTTTCGTCATTAACCAATATTGACACCTTGACCAAATCAGATTGCTGATACCCGCACACAGAATAATCGAACGAAGCATACCCCGAAGATATCGATTTCACACGGTCATAAAAATCGAACACGATTTCCGCCAACGGCAACCGATATGTCAACACCGCACGATTACCAACATAAGAAATATTATCTTGGACACCACGGCGTGATGCGCACAATTCCATAATACCGCCTAAATATTTATCCGGCATCATGATTGTTGCCAACACCCAGGGTTCTTCGATAAAATCGACACGCGTTGGGTCAGGCATATCGGCTGGATTTTCTAAATCCATAACCGTTCCATCGCGCAGGTGCAATTTGTATAACACACTGGGGACAGTGTTAATCAGCGACAAATTAAATTCACGCGCCAAACGCTCGCTGATAATTTCCATGTGCAACAGTCCTAAAAATCCACAACGCAATCCAAATCCCAACGCAGACGATTTTTCAACCGTAAAAGTAAAAGACGCATCGTTTAACGCCAATTTTTCTGCACCTTCGCGCAAACTGGGGTAATCATCTGCCGCCATTGGAAAGAACGAAGAAAACACCACCGGCACAGACGGTTTAAATCCGGGCAACGCGTCCCCACCAAATTTAGCATCAACGATAGTATCACCAACCTTGCAATCGTGAATTGTTTTCATACCTGTAATGATAAATCCAACCTCGCCCGTGGACAATACGTCAACATCAACCATTTTAGGTGTGAAATAACCGATTTTTTCGACAGTGTATTCTGCGCCAGTTGCAACAAACTTTATCTTTTGACCACGGCGCAAACTTCCGTCAACCACGCGCACCAACACCACCACGCCCAAATAAGAATCATACCAAGAATCCACCAACAACGCGCGTGTTGCCGCCGCCGCATCACCATGTGGTGCCGGCAATTTTGTAACGATTTCTTCCAACAATTCTGGAACACCCGCGCCTGTTTTACCCGACACACAAATCGCATTTGATGCATCCAAACCAATCGCATCGCTGATTTGTTCACGCGTACCAGAAACATCACTGGACGGCAAATCGATTTTATTTAACACCGGCAACATTTCCAAATCATTATCCAACGCCAAATAAGCATTTGCCAATGTTTGCGCCTGGACACCCTGGGTTGCATCGACCAAGATAATTGCGCCCTCGCACGCTGCTAAACTCCGCGATACCTCGTAAGAAAAGTCCACATGTCCCGGTGTGTCCATTAAATTCAGTTGATATTCATGTCCGTCATGTGCGCGATATTTCAAACGAACGGTTTGCGCCTTGATTGTAATTCCGCGTTCGCGTTCGATATCCATAGAATCCAGAACCTGGGCCTTCATTTCGCGGGACTGTAAACCACCAGTAAATTCGATAAGGCGATCAGACAAGGTTGATTTACCATGATCAATATGTGCAACAATAGAAAAATTTCTAATATATTTTTGGTCCATTTCCCGCGCATCCTTTGCGGCAATGATACACCAGTATAACACCATTTGCAAGCGAAAACGGAGCAACCAGAAACCCCCACGCAAATCTGCGCGGGGGTACGGAATCAAAACATGTGATTTTTATTTCAACATAAACCTATGCTGAAACGGTCAACAATTAGTTGTTTGTTGGCAAACCCCAAATAGATGACCATTTGTAAGCACCGTTGCCTTCGTATGTCAATACACAAGGTTCATTTGCTGAACAATGGGTGTCTTGGTTCGCCGCAGCAGTACCATCAATATTAGCCAAAGCATTATTACCAGTAATATTAACAGTTGGATATGTAACACCATCGATTGCGGTATCAACTGCACCAGAGATAGCTGTTTGGACAGCAAGTGCTGTTGGGATTTGAGCATCTGTACTGCTTGCACTAACTGTTGTTGTAAATGCTTTACCTGAATCTTGTGTTTGACCATTCGCATCTGTTATTGTGATATCATTAGCTGTTGCGTTAGCAATCTTGTCTTGTTTACCGCTGATATCTTGGTGTTGTTGCAATGCTGTATCTGCCAAAGCCAACGATGCTTGTGTTGCAGAATCTAATTCAATTGCTCCACTACCATTAATAGCAAGGCCTGTACCAACCTCTGCATTAAACTCATTACCATCTAAACTCAAACCGTCACCTGCTGTATATGTTGTAGCATTTTGTGCATTAGAGATAGCTGTTTGAACAGCACCAGATGTAACCAAGTTGTTAGCATTTGCTCCTACTGTGGTATCAATTCCAGTATAAGTAACTGAACCCGCCGTACCTGTGGCTGTAACAACCTTACCATCATTAGCACCACCACCCAAGTTGTCTTGTTTGCCAGAAATATCTTGGTGTTGTTGCAATGCTGTATCAGCCAAAGCCAACGATGCTTGTGTTGCAGCATCTAATTCAATTGCTTTACTTGTAGCATTGATAGCAAGACCATCACCTACATTTGCAGTAAATTCATTATTATTTAAATCCAAACCATCACCCGCTGTATATGTTGTAGCATTTTGTGAATTAGCGATAGCTGTTTGAACAGCACCAGATGTAACCAAGTTGGAAGAACCTTGTGTTACTGCGCTATCAATCTGTTTATATCCTATCACACCAGTAGTGTCGGTTGCTGTGATAACCTGACCATTATGTTGATTATCAACTTTGTTATCAACGTAATTTGTTGATGCGATACGTTTTGTTGTATCTGCGTTAGCGGCACTAACGGACAAAATTGCGGCCATTACGCCGAAAAACGCGAAATTTCTTACTTTCATGTTTTGTTCCTTTGTTTCTTTCGTTTGTTTGTTATTGGTTGATTGGGACGGGTTTGCACAATACTTATTAGAAAAATATCAGGACAAAATTCCCCCCCAACAGTTGACAACATTATATCATAATTTTTCGTTAAAAAAAATGGTTTTTGAAATTTTTTACATTTTTTATTCCATTCTTGGCGCAGAATCGTCATACCGCGGTTTCGGGCCCCGCGAAAATTGCAAATTTTCGTGGGTGAATTTCGCGCGGTATCCAGTTTTGCGTTCCGCAAAACTTGTGTTTTTTTGCATTATTACACAAGTTGGCGCATTGCGCCAACTGGACCCCGCCCTGCGGCGGGGTGACGATTCTGTGGTGTGGGAATAAACAAAGCGGGATGAGAACTAACTGCCCCGTCATACCGCGGACGTCATACCGCGGACGCGCGGTATCCAGTCCGCCATAGGCGGACTTGTGTAATAAGTGAGCAAGTTTGCTCCGCAAACTGGATTCCGGCATGCGCCGGAATGACGATTATGCGGCGGGGTGACGTAATTCATACTATAACAAAAACATCAGTAATATACCGACACCTGCAATCAATATTGCCGCCGCCGTCAAAGGCCAAAAATATTTTTTAACAATTTTATTTGCACTTTCCTGGAATCGCCACAGTAAATATCCAACAATCGCGAATCGCCCTGTTCTAAATATCGCCGACACCCCCAAAAACAGCAACGCCGGGAATCCCATAAAACCCGCGCAAATCGCCATTAATTTGTATGGTATTGGGGTTACCGCCGTCAGCAATATAATAAACACACCGTGTTTTATAAATAATTGTTTTGCAATTTCAAACCGTTCCATGGATGCAAAATTTTCAATCAACCACACGCCAACCGAATCGAACAGCCAGAGTCCTATCATATACGCAATCGCACCACCAACAATCGAACCAATGGATGCCGCCACAACGGTCGGGACGGCGCGTTTCTTGCTGGCCACAATGGGTGGTGTCATAAAAACCTCGGGCGGGACGAACAAGAAAATCGATTCGCACACAGTCATTAAAAACACGAACCAAGAATATGTTTTGGTTTCGGCCTTGCTCAACATATATTCGCCCAGTTTCATCCCCCGCGCCCCCCACTTTATTACAGATTTTTCAATAATTCTTCGATTCGATTTGCACGGTCGATTGTGTCATCGTATGCAAATTTAATTTCAGGTGTGTATTTTTGATTCAAACGTCCCGCCAATTCATAACGCACAGTTTTTGTTATAGAATCCAATTTTTCTTGGGTCAAAACCGGGTCATTATTTGTGTAATAATACAACCGCACAAAAGACAAACCACCATGTGCATCTGCGCCAACCAGGGACACAGCCGCAATCAACGAATCATCACTGAATTTATCGCGCAGAATTTCTGCAACAATAGTTTGGACTTTGGATGCGATGCGTTCCCCGCGCGGCGTTTGTTTTTTCATATCATCAACCTTTTTTGTTGTTGCAACTATACCACGCAAATATCAAAAGGCAATAATTTGATATTAATTATTTGTAAAAACAGTTTTGTTTTAATACAATTTTATGATAAAATATAAAGTAATTATCAGGGGGGAGAATATAAAAAATTCTGCTCACCAACAAATAAACAACCAAAAAACCAAGGAACAAAACATGAATATTAAAAACTTTGCATTTTTTGGCGTAATGGCATCTATATTTGCCGCTGCGAATGCATACGCCACTAACCCTGTAACCCAGGTTGCAACTGTAAATTATGTTAAACAAAATGCTGCGGCGGCTGATTACGACAACCAAACATCCGGATTAACCGCGACAACAATCCAATCCGCGATTGATGAAGTTGCGGGTGGCGCGGCAGAAGGCGCGACCGCATTGCAACCAGGCGATAATGTCAGCGAATTAGCAAATGATGCGGGATATATCACATCTGCCGATGTTCCTGCCCAGGTTAATGCCGATTGGAACGCAACCGGCGGTACCGCACAAATCTTGAACAAACCAACATTGGCAACGGTTGCCACATCTGGCAGTTATAATGATTTGACAAACAAACCAACAATTCCAACAAACGCGGATTTTGTTGAAAACACGATTGATTCCACACATACAACAATCGCACCATCTGGCCAGGCCGTTGCCGGTGCAATCAGCGGTATTAACAACACAATCGGCACTGTACCTAATGGTTCTACGGTTATGAACGAAATTCAAAACGCGGCGGCATCTGGAAATGTTCAATCTGACTGGAACGCAACAACGGGGGCGGCACAAATCTTGAACAAACCAACATTGGCAACGGTTGCGACATCTGGCAGTTATAATGATTTGACAAACAAACCAACATTGGCCGCAGTTGCGACATCTGGTGATTATGCAGATTTGACAAACACGCCTGCAATTCCTGATATTTCTGGCAAACAAGATACATTAAACAATACTAATGTTGTTGTATCGCAGCAAAACGGTTCTGGGAACGCGGTAACCGCGGTAACTGCGGCGAACGGTGTTGTAACCATTGAAAAAGGCGCAACATTTTTGACTGCTGCGGATATTGCGGGCAAACAAGACACAATTACAAATGTTGCAGATACCGCAACCAATCAACCTGTTGTCGAAGTTGACCAAACAAACGGACAAATCAGTGTTGGCCGTGGCAGAATTACATACAAAGACGGTATGACATATGAATTGGCAAACTTTAATGGTGGTGCATATGCTGCGGGCACATCGTGCACTGGGTCTAATCCATGTACATTGACATTTGATGGTACAAATTACACATGGACAAACATGAACCTGGGCAATGTGCAATAATAATCACCACATGTGATTTGCATATAAATCAAATCCCTGTCGATTAGACAGGGATTTTTTTTACACATTAATACATGTTAAAAACAAAATAAAAAATCCCCATGAAAATCATGGGGATTAAAATGTTATGATTATTTTATTGTGTAACCATATGTGTCCACACAAACACACCATTTGATTTCATGGTCAACACACATGGGTCATCATCAGTACAATTTGCTGTTGTCCAGTTTGCCGTACCGTTGATTTCTGGCAACGCATTGTTCATTGCACCGGCGTATGATAATTGAGATTTGGTCAAATCTAAATTATGTGTTGTTGCATTTTCTGCCACGGCGGTAATGGCCTCGCCAGTGCCAGATACGGTTGCATTAACACCCTGCACTGCATCGCCCGCCGTCCCAGACAATGTACCAATCGCCGTATCCAATGCGACCAAGTTTGTACCAACAGAATTACCACTGGTAATCGCGTTATATGATTGTCCTTGTCCCGCCACAGGCACATTTGAATCTGCTACGTTTTGTTTGCTGTCAAGTTTGTCACGATTTTCTTGAATTTTGGCAAGATTGCTTGTGATTGCCGTATCCAATGCAACCAAGTTTGTACCAACATTATTACCAGCGGAAATTACGGCATACTGTTGACCTTGTCCTGCCACAGGCACATTTGAATCTGATGCGTCTTGTTTGCTGTTAAGTTTGCCACGATTTTCTTGAATTGCGCGGTCCAACAACGCCAGGTTTTTACCAACCGTGATACTATTTGGTGTAATCGCCAGATAATTTGGCTCTCCTTGTCCTACCGCAGGCACACGGGAATCGATTTTATTTTGTTTCTCTCCGTCCAACTTTATCAAATTCTTACCAACATAGTTTCCAGCAGAAATAACTTCATATGTTCCGGAATCAACGGCTGAATCATTATATGCTTGGAAAGCGCCCACCAATCCATCAACTTGGGTATACTTAATTGATGGCGCAGTCGTAACATTGCCATTAATATCAGTAACTACAATATGCTCTTCATGTCCAACACCCTGGGCAATATCGACCTTGCCAGAAACATCCGCCGTGGCTGTGGTAATCGCACTTTGAACCGCAGCCGCTGTTGGGATTTGAGCATTCGTACTATTGCTGTCAACTGTTGTTGTAAATGTTTTTCCAGAATCTTGTGTTTGACCGGATGCATCTGTGGTTGTGATATTACCATTTGTCGCATTCGAAATTTTATCTTGTTTACCAGTAATATCTGTGGCGGTCAAAAATGTTGCACCCTTGGTAAATTGAACCGTACCATCACCAGATGCACTAACACCTGTGATTGCATTACCTTCGCCAGTAAATGTAACATTTCCTGTACCTGCGGTGGTGTCTAATTTATCTTGTTTTGGGGCAACCGTCTCGTCCACATAATGCGTGGATGCGATTCGCTTCGCCGTTGGCGTATCTGCATTTGCGGCACAGACGCCCAAAATTGATGCCATAACACCAAAAAATGCAAAATTTTTGATTTTCATATCACACTTTCCTTTATATGTCGTTCGTTCGTTTGTTTGTTTTTGGGGAAAAATTCCTGATAATGCGACAAAATCCCCCCTATTTATGTTGCATATATTATACACTTTTTAGACATAAAAAAAAAGAGTTTTTTGAAAAAAATTACTTTGCGACAATAAAAATTTTTGCGCGATTAGCCGCCGCAATCACCGCCGGTTTGTCAATCACAAAACATGTTTTAGCATTAACAATTATTCCACGCAAATGCGCCGCCGCAACCGCACGAACCGTATCAACACCAATCGCCGGAATATCAATACGCAAATCTTGACCTGGCTTTGTCATTTTTGCAAACACCCCAGATGCCCGACCGTGTTTTTTCTGGCGCATTTCAACAACACGTTCCAACATACGCGCAGTGCCTTCGGCGGCCTCGACCGCGATAACTTGTTTATCAACAACCACAGACGCACCAATATCCGCCGTTCCAATGGTATGCGACACATCAATCGCACGTTCAATATTCGCCATATCTGCACGGGTTGGTTTGGTTTTGGTTTGTACGCCCGCGCGTTCAAATGTTAATTCTGGTGCAACCTGTTGGGCCGCAACAATTTCATATCCACGTTTTTCCAATGCTTTATTAAATGCAACCGCCATAGAATCATACCCCCGTTGATGTTTTAATACACTCAGCAATACGCCCAAAGACCAAAAATCAGGCCGAATATCCGCCAAATTAATATGTCCCAATGCACCCACAAATGTTAATTTTTTTATTCCGCGTTTGCGACATTCCCGTGCAGCGCGCCCCGCCCCACCTAATCGAATTACCAAATCGGGTTTTAATGCCGGGTCATAAAAATTCTTGATCCCCACGACATACACATCCCAACCACGGCGGCGCAACACATCACGCGCCAAAAACGGCAACGACAATGCGCCCGCGAACAAAGCAATTTTTTTATCTGTATTTTTCATAACATATGTATGATATGCAGAAAACAACTTGGAATCAACATAAATTATGATACACTGACAGCATAAACAAAAGGCAAATTTATGACAAAATGTCCGTTTTTTGGGTTGTGTGGCGGGTGTGCGTATGATTTTACTGCGCCTGATTATCACACAAAAAAATTGGAAAATCTGCCACACGGTATAAACGGCACAAACGCAATCTGGGGCGCGCCTGGCACACGCCGCCGTGCAGATTTCGTGGCGGCCCCAAACCGATTCGGTTTTTATAAAGCAATGTCGCGTGACATTGTAAACATAACAAATTGCCCAAATGTATTGCCTGAAATTAATGAAATTCTGCCTAATCTGGCGGCGTTGCCATGGGAATGTGCGACATCTGTGTTGATAACAAAATGCGAAAACGGGATTGTTGTGAACTCAACCAGCAATGTGCCATATTTTTCCCAAAAATTTCGCGATGCTGTACAAAAATTACCTGCGCAGATTATTCGATTTACATGGAACGAAAAAATTGTTCGTGCGTATAATACACCTGTTATCGCATTTGACGAAAAACGAATCAATTTCCCAGACGGGGCATTTTTGCAACCCACCGAAACCACTGAACGCACAATTCGCGATTTGGTTATTGAAAATGTCGCGGGCGCAAAACGGGTGGCTGATTTATTCTGTGGAATTGGCAATTTTACATTCGCCACAAACGCCGATGGATTTGATATCTCTGGCATTGGGATAAAACGCGATTTATTCAAAAACCCATTGAAAACCAGACAATTAAATCAATACGATACGGTTATTATGGACCCACCACGCGCAGGTGCCATGGCCCAGGCCACAGAATTATCCGCATCAAATGTTGCACGCATTATATACATATCTTGTAATCCCGACACATGGGCGCGCGATAAAAACATACTGGTGCGCGGTGGATATAAATTAACCAATGTCATTCCTGTCGACCAATTTGTGGGCAGTACACATTGGGAAATATTTTCCATATTTTGCAAATAAAACGAATCGCTTTATCTTTCCATATGCTTGGTAAAATCGCGCAAATCGGTATCAGTCGCACTTAGTATTTTAGCGATACTATTACTGGACGGCCAACGCGGCTGACCACATTTAGACCAACGTTTGCTTTTATTAAATGTTGTTGCGTCCAATCCACCACATTTTGCCAGCCCAGAACAAGACATTCCGTGCTCTTGCGCGAATTTTTCGATTGCCTGCCAAACTTCTTCATGTGTCATAAAGCCCCCCTTTTTTTGGTACAAACTGACACCATAATTTTACGCCACAGTCATTCCCCCATCAACCAGGACGATTTCCCAGGATTTCGGGCATAAAAAATATACGAAAAATTTTTTTGACAAAAACACTTGACAAACATAATAAAATGTATTACATTACGAATCGTCAAAGGGATTAATCCATTTGATAGGGGCCCAGGGATTCAGACTCCCTCCTACATTCTCTCTCCTCTGGACCTTGGACCCCGCCCAGTTTTTTACAGTTTAGAATGCCCGTTTCTTTTTCTCCTTTCCTTCCTTTCTGGGCATTCGAAAAATACCGCCGGAAACGGCGATATTTTTTTTTGAAAAAAAACGCCGGCAAATCGCCGGCGTTTTTCCACCATGCAAAAACTTATTCGCCATCATATTCGGCATCAACTATTTCAATCGGTTGCCACGCTGGGCCATCGGTTTCGTCAACACTCAAAATATACAATCCACCATCCGTAGGCGGCGTAATTTTGGCCAAATTTTCGCTTATTTCGTTTATCGCATTTTCCATTGTGGTAACCGTACTGCTAACACTGGTTACGGTGCTGCTCAAACTATTAAAATCTGACTGCAATGTATTAAAATCATTTCGTGATGCGAAATAATCATTCAAATTCAATTCTTTCCAATCATCTTCCCCTATGTAATGCCATTTCAATATTGGACCGTCATTTACCATTTCAAAAACACGGTATTCACCATTGCCATTCATGTGTACTTGTTCCAAAACCCACGCCCTCAACGCTTTGAGTTCCAAACCAATTACAGGGCGTTCTTCGTTGGCACGATTGATATACACCAGTGGCATCCAATTCCCTTCATAATTATACTGCACATCTGGGGTTAATTTATACTCTCTTTTGCCCAATTCGATATTGACGCGCGCTTGCTCTGCCTCGAACGCAGGAATAGACACATAATTAGTCAACAAATTCGTCAAATCATAAACATCTGTCCATTTTGGCGTTTCGTTATCTAATTCAAATTCGTCCATATAACGCCACTGCAACATGCCCTGGTCAGTAACGCGCATCTCGGCCGTCCGCAATTCAGCCAACCCCAACACATCGCGCAAAGCATCTTCGTCCACACTGATTGCGGTCTTGGTTTCGTCTTCGGCATCTGGGCCAATCGTAATTATGCCACCACGAGGTGTTAACACGACCTGTTTGTTTTCTAATTCTGCCTGCAACTGTGCAATAGCATTATTAATAGATGTATTATTTGTCACCAAATCATAATTTTGCAACACATGTCCTAAATCAATAACCAAATTTCTGTGGGTAATTGGGCACTTTTTACCGGCCACCATATTTGTTGCGTCCGCTATGTTATCACCCGCCACAGCGGTTTCTAATTCATCAGCATAGCACCACCATAATTTATATGTATTATCTAATTCTGTAACCACGGGCCTATCATTACCCAATGCCTCGTTCAATTCTTGCTTTAACAAATCGATATCTATATTAATAACATTTTGGCTGTCGCCATCGATAGTAATGTATTCTCCAGATTGTTCCCCAACAATCAAAGTATTTTGTTTACTGTCATTAAACGCATCTATTCTGGCGCGCAATTCATCCAATGCCTGTTGCAACGCGTCTATATCATTTGTGCACGCGGTGCATCCCCCTGTGCCACCAGTTGGGGTTGTTCCGCCACTGGTTGGGGTAACCGAATTCGTATGCGACAAATTCAAATATTTACCAATAGACAATCGTGATGAAGGCGATACAGCAACACTGCCCCCAAGGTTTTTGCCGGATGTATTTACCGTATATTGTTTTGCCCCACTAATCGTTCCAGATGATACCGTTGGCGAAAAACGCAACGAAGATGCGCGCGACACCTGCCCCGCCCCAGCGGTTGATGCGCCTGGACGCGCCACAATATTTGGCGATGCAGATTTGACAACCGCAGCCCCAGATGTTCCCACCACGGCATTGTTTCCTGTTCCCAATGCACGCACACTGGCAGCAGCAAATGCTGATGTGCCAAACATACAAATCGCACTTGTCAAAATAAACGAATACATACCAAATTTATTTTTCATCTCTCTGTCCCCAAATGTTTAAAAATAAAACCTTAGACCAACTGACAACGCATTTTCTACTAACAAATCACTTTTGATGCGCAAAGAATACGAAACATAATCGCCTTCGACATCATCCCATAAAAATGAACTGTTAGAAATTTCTGCGCTCTTTAATCCGGACAATCTGTATCGAAAATCGACAAACATATTGTCTGCAATTTTGGTGGCATAACCCGCCGACAAACCGACCTTGATAGATGTAATTGATTCTTCTTGCTTTTTAGAATCAAATAACGCACCACCCAATCCGGCTGTTACCTTGGCAGCACCCAATCCAACCCCCAAATAAAACCCAGATTCAAAATCACGGTACACATTGGCCATGATATATTGTGATTGCAATGTATATTCTGCAATATCATCACTGTCTTCGAATTTTGATGTTATGCCTAATTCAATATCGCCACGCAGATTTTCATCAAACCCCATTCCCAATGCCAACGATGCGCCCCAAACATTTTCAAACGAATATTTATCTTGGGATTGACTCAAATCCACGCCCGCATAATTGGATTCATATGTGTTTTTCCAAGACCACATATTTGCACCCAAATTCGCCGCCACATACATTCCCACATCTTGCCAAGAATTATCAGTTTTTTCTGCCTGATTCAACGGTTGGTCTTGGGTTTGTTCTGTATCTTCATTTACGGGTTGAACGCGTTGAAAATCGTGATATCCTGGGGCACCACGATAATAATTCCAACCATTTGCGCCATAACCATTTGGTGCAGTATCCGCCGTATAATCACAACCCAACACACAATCACACGGGCGCGATGGCACATATGCCATACTGCCCAGTGCCGTCATAGGCAAAATCGATAAAAAAACAGCATACGCAATGCGATTATTAATCATTCCTACACCAATTCTTTACACTTAATTTTATCATAAATTTAGTATATTTACAAATCGTAAAAGCTATTTTTTTAAAATATTTTAATATTTGACCCAACACATATTTTTTTCTAATATAGTTTTGAAATGGAAGAAAAATCGGCATCTATATCACTGACGAATGTATCGGCCGCGTATGATAACGGTGCCGATGTGTTGACCGATGTGTCTTTTAACATTACTGGCGGCGCGATTTATTTTTTAACAGGGGCATCTGGCGCGGGAAAAACAACCCTGTTGCGTTTAATCTATCAACTGCATAAACCACGGACGGGTCAAATAAAACTATTTGGGAAGATAACAAACGACATGTCGCGCGATGAAATCACGAACATCCGCAAAAAAATGGCTATTGTGTTTCAAGAATATTCGTTATTATCGCATTTGTCTGTATTTGACAATGTTGCGTTGCCATTGCGCGTTCGTAATGTCCCAGAATCCAAGGTTAAATTATTGGTGCCCAAGGTTCTGGATTGGGTTGGTCTGGGCAAATATGCAAACGAAAACCCGTTGGCACTCAGTGGGGGACAACAACAACGCATATCTGTTGCGCGTGCAATTATTGTTCAGCCATCAATTTTATTGGCGGACGAACCGACCGGCAATCTTGATGATGATAACGCGTCCCGTTTGATGGAACTGTTTATTCAAATGAACAAGATGTTTGGCACAACGATTATTTTGGCAACACATAACAACAGTTTAATTAACACATATAAATTCCCGGTAATTCATATTGAAAACCATCATGTGCATTTTGTGGCCCAACATGCCGAAACTGGGGCTAAAAAATTATGGAAAGGTCCCGCCCCAAAAAACTATTTGAATGAATTATCAAAACAATTCGAAGATATTGGAAACATGCAATGAAAACCAAACCACTCGTTTTTTCATTATTCAAAGAACAAAGCACATTTATGACGGCAATTATGTCAGTGTTGGCATTTTTGTCTGTATTGGCGTTGGGGATTGCTTTAATGATTGGCACTGGGGCAATGCGTATGAATTCTCGGTGGGATTTGTATGCAACGATTCAAACCACAGACACCAATGATGTTCCCAAAATACGCGATGTTTTGGCAAAAAACAAAAACATTATTGCATCGATACACGAATTGACGACATCACAAATGACTGATTTGATGTCGCCTTGGATATCCGGGGGCAGCGCACTGCAAAAATATATGCCCCAAATGTGGGAGGTTAAATTTGCCACTAAACAAGATTTAAAAACCGTTCAAACACAAATAACACCATACGCGCGTTTTTTAACCCATAAAGCCGCACTGGAAACACCTGTGCGGGCGGGATGGTATTTAATTATAATTTCTGGACTGGTTTTGATTGTTATGTTGATATCAATAACCACATGTATAACATACATTGCGCACAATACTGCGGTATTGCACAAACGTGAATTGGAAATTTTAAATCAAATCGGGGCCAGTGATTCTTTCGTTGCCAAACAAATGCAAATTATTGTTGCGCGCATCTGTACACGCGCCACATTATATGGTTTTTTACTGGCGATACCATTTTTATTATTAATTATATCGTCTGCACATTCTGCCCGTGTTGGGTTAATGGCTATGCTGGATTTAAACATATACGGGTGGATATTATTGGGATTGTTGCCTGTATTTATTACGATATTTGCAACATATGTAACAAAACACACAACACACAGAATATTAAATAAATGAAATTAATAACACCATCTTTTTTAATTCTGGGTATTTTCGTATTAGGCGGAATGATATTCAAATTAACATCGCCGTTATCGTGTGGGCCAATTTTGCCAAACGATAATATATTTGTCTTGACTGGCGATGCACGCAGAATTCCATACGCATTACAACAAACGAAACGATATCCATACGCCAAAATTCACATTATTGGCGTGGGCAGTCATAATTTCAATCCTGGGCGCGCCCGTGTCATGATGGAAACAAAATCTAAATCGACATATCAAAACGCGTTAGCGATTCGTAAAATTGCGGAACAGCAACATTTGGACCGAATCGTTGTCGTTACAACCGAAGAACATATGAAACGCGCCGTGCATTTAATTCATCACGAGGTTCCCACCACAGAAATCATCACATGTTCTGCGCCATTAACTGGGATGCCTGCGCCCCGCCGATTGGAACGTTGGACGATTGAATATTTAAAATACATCGTAACATTATTTGGATTCAAAGAAGGATAAAATGTTAAGAACAATTATTTTTAAACTTGTACTGGGGATTTATTTTATTGCATGGACACCATTACTGGCGATTGGGTTATTGTCTGGCAAATTGGCAAAATTCATGGTTCGTACAGAAACATTGGGGGTATTGGCAATCGCACGCAGCATCGGTGGGATAAAATACGAAATTCATTTTCCGCCACGGGAAACAGACGGTGTCCCAAATTATCCAAATTCTAATACCAGATTAGATGGCAAGGCAATTATCGCGGCAAAACACATGTCTATTTTAGAGATTGCAATTATATACATCAATGTTCCGCATGTATTTTTTATCATTAAACGTGAATTAACATGGATACCAATTTATGGATGGATGTTTTTACGCATTGGACTGCAACCTGTCAATCGCAAACGCGGTCGAACGAATATGCGCAAATTAACAGACAATGTTGCTAAAAAAATCCGCAACGGCGAAACATTGGTTATATTCCCCGAAGGCACGCGTGTCAAACCAGGCGACCGTCCAGAATTACGCCGTGGTTTACTGTATTTAGCACACGAATTAAAATTGCCAATTTTACCGATTGGCACCGACACAGGATTATATTGGCCAAAACGCGGTCGTATTCGCCCAGGTGTTGCCAATGTGTATTTTGAAAACCAATTACCGGCATCGGCAGATTTGGACGAAATCCACAAAGCAATCAACAAACACAGTGCTTAAATTCCACAGAATAAAAATATAATGCGGTAGATGCGCAGATTCCGGCGAGCGTAGTGTACAAACGCTACATGAGCGAGCCGGAATCAAGCAGATACCCATTATATTTTTGTTTACTCGCACCAACCAGAGCGCTTGCCCCCACTATACGGACGACCTAAACCTTCGCGAACGAGAATTTTCCCAACATCGCGCCCGCGGGAATCCAGGACATTGGCATCTATGCGCCCCAGGTATTTATCATCTTTGATATTTTGTAATTCGACAACGCTGTCAACCGGTATCAGTTCGGCCAACCTGCTACGCGCAACATTCGCCGCAACAATTTCATCAATACACGCACCATGCAATTCTGGGGTATCAACATTACGCAGACGGACACGCACAGATATAATCGTATCGTCTTCTAATCTTACACCCGCAGAAAAAGTATCGCCATCAACGACATAACGCACAACCGCCGGCACCGCGCACGCGCCATGCGCAACGAACGCAGCGGCGACAGCGATAAAAATTGTTTTGTGTAAAATCATATTTATTGCAATTTTGGCGACCAGGTTGGTTCAACCCCATTTATACCATCTGGCAATTCAATATCGTACAGATTTTGCCCTGTGATATCGACAGTACGCAAATGACTCATTCTGTCTTGGCCATCATCAGATTTTTCTGTTTCGTAATAAATCAAACGGCGTGAACCTGGGGCCCATGATGGTGCCTCCATATACCAACCGCCTGCCAAAATCTTTTCGTGTTTACCATCAGGATTCATAACACCGATATAAAATGTATCGTCAGCAATTTTGGTAAACGCAATAAACTGTCCATCAGGCGACCATGCCGGCGTAGCATAACGCCCTGCACTGAAAGTTATGCGTTCATCTGTGCCGGTTGCCAAATCCAAAATGTGAATTTGCTGACTGCCAGATTTGTCAGAATTAAACGCCAATTTTGTTCCATCTGGCGAATAAGATGGCGATGTATTTAACGAATGTCCAAATGTCAACTGGCGCAATTCGCGTGTTTCCATATTGTATTCAAATATGTGTGTGTCTGGGCCACGCACCAAAGACATTGCAATTTTTTTACCGTCTGGGGAAAAACGCGGTGCAAAGTTCATACCGCCAAATTCGCCCAATCTGCGTTGCGCCCCAGAATCTAAATCCAATGTCCAAATCATAGGTTTATCATCACGGTAAGACAAAAACACAACCGTACGCATATTTGGCGAAAAACGCGGCGACATAACAAAAGTATTTTTGTCAGACAAATACCGCATTCCATAACCATCTTGGTCCATAATTGCCATACGTTTTGTTCTGTTGGCAACATCTCCTGTTTCTGCAATAAATACGATTTGAGTATCAAAATACCCAACCTCGCCTGTTAATCTTTCGTAAATCGCATCTGCCATCAAATGCGCCATGCGCCGTACAGATTTTTTAGATGCCGCCAAACTCTGGGCTTCTATTTGTTCTTTGCTATTTAAATCCCAAACATAGAATTCCAATTTATACATACCGTTTGATTGTTTTGTCATTTTAGATTGAACTAAAATCTGGGCCTTGATTGCATACCATAATTTGAAATCAGGCATATCATTGAATTTTACAAATTGTGGAAACGCGTCTTTGTTTATCATGCGGAACAACCCAGTTGATTTCAAATCGTTTTCGACAACATTTCGCACCATTTCAGCATCGGCCTTGGACACCCCGCCATCAGTTTCCACGCGTTGAATCGCAACAGATTGCGGTTCAACATTACCCGCAACAATATCAACCTTTAATTCAGCGTGTCCTGGCACAACCGCCAATAACAACAATGCCACAGCACAAAATATTTTTTTCAACATAGCAAATCCTTTCCTTGTACAACCTTCCTATGGTGCAATCTTAGGACACAAAAACACAAAATGCAACTGGATTTAAAGCATCAACGACACAATACACACGCCCCCACAATCGTGCTGACGCCCGTAATTACAACCGTGCGCACAAATGTATTGACAAGTGTAAATACAATGTTATAGTCATCAGTACAGACATGTGTGTTGAATAAAGTATAGAGGAGTGTCAACATGCCAAATGTTATGCAACAACTGTTCGTTATGAATATAGAGGCATTATTAAAAGAATATGCTGCATACCGTACTTTTAATAAATCAGATTGTGTTATAAATATGCGTATTCCGCACGAAATTCTGGACCGCATCAAAGAATTGGCGGCACAACAACATGTGCCCTATCAATCATTAATATCATCTGTGTTATATTCTTTGGCAAATATCGAAGATAAAAAATAATCAAATATAAAAAATAATTTTTTGCATAAAAAAAACAGGTGGCTTTTCGCCACCTGTTTCTAGAATCTTACCAGCCCTCGGCCACACACTTGGTCCCATCCGAACCGGCCGTATTCATCAAGAACGATATAACAATACCGATTGCAAACAACAATGTAAACCCTACCAACAAACCGATACCTTTACCTTTGATATCATCCATTTTGGCCTCGCCCTTGGAAATATAGGTCCATGCCCAACCGGCCATATAAAACCCAGCACCAACAAATGCCAAAATACGCAATGTTTTAAATACGTCCTGCATTTTGCACACCAAACCGCACACACCTTCTTTACCAGCGCAAGCATCCCCGCCCGCCGCCATCGCCGGAACAACAATCAACGCCACAATCGCGGCAAAAACCAAAACCTTTGCATAATTTTTCATTTAAAATCTCCTTAATTTATAATGTAATTCTACCATAAAATCTAACGCGTTTCAAATAAAATAATATCACAAACAAAAAAACATCGCCCGATTGGACGATGTTTAATAATCAAATAATATATTTACATATTTGATACAACAACATATTGTCTTGTTGCTTTTTTTGCTTTCTTGCAGCCACAAGATTTTTTTTCTGTTGGTTGAACAACGATTTGACGTGGTGCCGCGACTGTTTCGTCTTCGATATATGTAACATTTGTCGCAGGTGTCAAAACACGGCGTTCTGCGCGTGGTTCTTGATCCAATGTATCACGTGCATACAAATCAGCACAACGTGTATTGCGGTAAACGATTTTTTTACCCAAATCAGCCGCATTTACATTATTAGAATAATGACGCGCTGTTTCATTGCTGTAATAAATGCAATTATCGCCATCTTGGGTATAGCGAACACCGCCCTTGTAATAATCGTAATAGTCAGAGCAACCTGCCAATGCGACCAAAGCAGTCAAAGCTAAAATTTTTTTCATCTTTTCATCCCTTTTACTTGTTCTTGCAGATGACTTTTTCACCCACTTCTAATTCGATTATTGCACAAAAAAATGGGCAGTCAAGCAATTCACCAAAAAAATCCTGGATTTTTCCTGTGCCTCGTTGATATAATCAATTTAACCAGAGAGAGAACCACCATGAAACACACAGATTTTGGGCTTTGCAACACTGAAATCATGCTGAAAAACGCATTGCGCGGCAATTTCGCTGTTCCTGCATTTAACGCATACAACATGGAAACATTGACCGCGATAATATCTGCGGCGCGCATGTGCCACAGTCCGGCGATTATCGCGATTTCCGAATCGGCATTAAAATATATGGGGGGCGATATGCTGATGGGCATGATTTCTGGCGCAAAAATCACCCCAGACCAACAGATTGCACTGCACCTGGACCATGGTTCATCGGTTGAATCTTGTATGGATGCGATAAACATCGGCTTTTCCAGTGTCATGTTGGATTTCAGTAAACGCGACATCACAGAAAATATAACCGCAACCGCCAATATTGCACGATACGCACATGCGCGCAATGTTAATGTCGAGGCCGAATTAGGTCAACTCTCTGGCATCGAAGACGAAAATACAGCAAACGAAAATTCTGTTTATACTGACCCGGGTGCCGTAAAAAAATTCATAACTGAAACAAAATGTGATTCTTTGGCCATTGCCATCGGGACCAGTCATGGCGCATACAAACGCAAAAACGCAGATGAAAAATTGCGATTTGATATATTGCAACAAATCCAAGACGAAATCCCGTACACCCCGCTTGTTTTGCATGGCGCATCCAGTATCCCAGAACACCTGGTTGACGACATAAACAAATTTGGTGGCGACATAAAAAACGCGATTGGTATTGACCCAGAACAATTAAAATTTGCAGCAACGCAAACAAACATTTGCAAAATAAACATCGACAGTGATTTGCGTTTGGCGACAACCGCAGCGATACGAAAATATTTATACACGCACCCACAACAATTTAATCCGCGTGAATATTTATTGGCGGGGCGCGATGGTGTTCGCGACACATGTATGTTTTTAATCCGCGAAGTTTTCCACAGCAACGATAAAATTTAATAAAAAAAATGGCGAAAAATTTTTCGCCATTTTTAATTGAATAAAAACACATTATTTTGCGCGTTCGACATATTCCAATGTTTCTGTGTTAACAACGATTTTTTCATCTTGTTCAATAAACACAGGCACCTGGACACGAATACCATTATCCAACAACGCAGGTTTACCGCCCGAACCGGTTGCGGTTTGTCCTTTTAATGCGGGCTCTGTTTCAACCACAGTTGCGACAACAGTTTTCGGCAAAGTGATTGACACAGGATGACCTTCGACAAAATTAGCGCGCACCATCATTTCAGGCGCCAAGAACTTCATCTGTTCGCCCAACGAATCGACAGGCATTGTAAATTGTTCATAATCAGACAAATTCATAAAATATGCATCTGTTCCATCAGAATACAAATATTGGCATTCTAAATCTTCGACCATCAATTTTTCGACCTTGTCTTCGGCACGCCAACGGTCGCCACCTTTGTTTCCAGAATCGATATCACGCAAATCGGCCTGGACGAATGCACCGCCCTTGCCTGGTTTAACCTTGGTAATAGATGTGACCGAATAACGTTTTCCATTATGAGCAATCACCCAACCCACACGCATATCATTTGCAATAAATGTCGCCATTTTTCAATCCTTTGGTTAAAATTTACTGACAAATTATAAAATTCCCGAACAAAAAAGCAAGATATTTTAATTATTGCATCAATCGCATGCAATGCGTGCCCCGGCCATTACAGAATTTTGTCCAACTGGGCCCCGCCCTGCGGCGGCATGACAAGAACATGCGCAGATTCCGGCGAGCGCAGTGTACAAACGCTACATGAACGAGCCGCCAACAAGCAGATACCCAGCCAATCCAACAAACAAAAATATAATGCGGTAGATGCACAGATTCCGGCGAGCGTAGTGTACAAACGCTACATGAGCGAACCGGAATCAAGCAGATACCCAGCCAATTCAACAAACAAAAATATAATGGAGTAGATGCGCAGTTGGCGGCGAGTGCGGTGTACAAATGTTACATAAACGAGCCGCCAACAAGCAGATACCCATTATATTTTTGTTTCAGTTTTTTTTACATGCGCATTGGCATCAACACAAACAACGCATCCGTCTTTTTGTCTGTGGATTTAATCGTTGTTGGCGATAACGCATCTTGCATTTCCATTTGGAATTTATCGCCTTCGACCTGGCCCGCGACATCCAGCAAGAATTTCACATTAAACACAACCGTAAACGAATTATCGCCATTGTATTCGATATCTAATTCCTGGGTTGCAGTACCAGCATCAGGACTGGACGCATTAATAACCAATTTATTTGTCGAGAAAGTCAACTGTACAGATTTTGTTTTATCCATAGATGCAACCGACACCAAATCAACCGCATTGATAAATTGTTTCCTGTCCATAATGGCGATTCTGTCGTTGCCCTTTGGGATAACAACGCGATAATTTGGGTATTGTGCATCAACCAATTTACTGGTCAAAATTGCGGTACCAATGGTAAAACGCGCCTTGGTATCAGATAATTCAATAGACACATCGTCAACATTGGCGTCTTCGAGTAATTTAGACAATTCGCCAATCACACGGCGTGGCAAAATTACCGCCGGCATTTCGACACTGTCCACAGGTGCCGCCATTGCACACAATGCCAAACGCTGGGCATCAGTGGCAACCGCCGTCAACATTTTTGTTTTACCCTCGTCTGCGATATGGAAATAAATACCGCCCAAATGATAACGAACATCGTCTGTGGGAATTGCGAATTTTGTTTGATTTATCAAATGCGCCAAATCGCCAGTTGTCATCTGGAATTTTGTGGTTAAATTGCTGCCCGCCATGGCCGGGAAATTTTCCGCCGGCAATGTTGGTAATTGAAATACGGCGCGACCACTGGACACGACCAATTTGTCGCCCACCTGTTTAAAAGAAATTTCCGCATCGTCTGGCAATTTACGAACAATGTCGTACAACATTTGAACCGGTACAGTCGTTTTGCCCGCCAATGTTATATCCGCCGCCACATGTTCAACCAATTCTAAATCCACATTGGTCGCAGACAAAATCAAATCGTCCGCCACTTCTAATTTAACATTCATCAATATTGGCAATGTTGCACGTTTTTCAACAATAGATTGCATATGCCCCAACGCGCGGATTAAAACCTGACGAAACACAGAAAATTCCATAACAAAACTCCTAACTTTTCTTTTCTTGTTTTTTGTTATTCCTACATTCTATCTGGCATTTTATCAAAAAACACCGATTCGGTGCAAGACCAAAACACACACAACAAAAAAATACCGCCAATCCCACGATTGACGGTATAAAATCATACAAAAAAACTATAATTTCATAACCTTTTCCAGTTTTGAACGCAATTTTTTCAAATCATCGTATTTGGTTATTTTGCCTTTTTCTGCGATTGATATGTCGCCGCTTTCTTCACTGACCACCAAAACAGTCGCAGACGACACATCGGTCAACCCCAATGCTGCGCGATGACGGGTTCCGTATTTCCAATTTAAATTATTTTGCGACAACGGCAAAATTGCCCCAGCATACGCGATACGATTATTTTCTATGATTACCGCCCCATCGTGCAACGGTGTTTTATTAAAGAATATTGTTAACAATAATTCATTGGTAATTTTTGCGTCCACCGCGACACCTTTGCGTTCTATTAATGATTCGTCTAGTGTGGACGGGAATACAATCAATGCACCTGTATGTTTTGATGACATATATTCAACCGCACTGACGATCGCATCCAACGATGATGTATCGCGTTTTGGCACACCATGTCCGCGTCCAAACAACAAACGCCGCCAACCTTGGATATTTCCCATCAGCGCAACAAATTTACGCAATTCTGGTTGAAACACAACGATTAAACTCAGCGACAAGAACAATGCAACCCAATGCAAAAAACCACCCAACAAATTCAATTTAACTGCTGCACACACAAAACTGGACACCCATAACAACACCAACCCCAACATACCACGCACCAATTTTTCAGATGCAGTATTTTGTATTAATCGTTTATAAAAATACCATATTAATGCGACAATAATTATTAATTGAATAATGTCCGCAATATGAGCCATCATTGTTTTACTCCTTAGACCGTATCATTTTGTTTGCCAAATCTTGAACTGGCATTTCCATCCATTCAGGGTCATCATCTTGAACAGGCGCACCTTTTTTTAGTGCAGTTTTACAAGGTTCGCTGTCTGCCAACCAATTTTCCAACAATCCGCCTGCTAATAATCCGGCAACAAAACTCATTCCGCCAGTAAACGGCGACAACAACAACCCCAGCCCAGTGGCCGACACAACCTTGCCTGTTAATGCCGCACCATTTATTTTTATATCAGGTTCTGCCAAATTACCGACAATTTCAACAGTGTTCACAACATTGCCAGTCAAAGATATTTTTAATCCACGCACCGGCACAGTTGTTAATGCCAAATCTATCGTTTCAGCTCCCAGATTCAAATTGCCAGCCAATCTGGCATTAATAGAACTGGTTTCAATCGCAACGCCATTTCTGGTTTGTATATCACCGTTGCGCAATTTCAAATTTGCCACCGCGCCAGAAATTTTTGCCTTGTCGTGTTTTTTATCTTCGCTAAACAAATCTTGAATATTATGACGCAAAGATGTTAATACATCTGCCCCATAAATATTTTCAACCAGTTTTGGATAAGCATAACCCTTGTCCACAGAATATGCAACAATCGGCCCAGTAATTGTTTGCATCCATTCAGACATATTTCGCCCATCCATTTCTATATATCCATAAATATCCATTGGCAAACCGACAATAAAATTATGTATTCTAATTTCGTCCATTAATTTGCCGATTGTTAAATTATGTGCATATATACCCGCCTTTACAAATATGCGTCCAGTGTCATCAATGGTAAAATCACCACCTACTTGCATATTACCACCAGCAATTCCAACATCTGCATCAACGCGCCCCAAACCGTCTTGGTATACCAAATGCACAGATGTATTTTTCAAATCCATATCACGATATACGATAAAATGCTTTAAATTTATATCGACATCTAAATCAAAATTTTTAATATCTGCGCCGTGTAAATTTATATCATGGAACACATTTAATTCACGATTTGGACGCACCCATCCAGAATACATTTCAGGCACCAATTTTAACAAATTTAAATTATTCGAAGAAATTTTTGCGTTTATTTGCGGCACAGATTTTCCCCAATCATATGTCCCGGACAAATTTATGATTGTATCGCGCATTTTAACAGACGATTTACGAATTACCACAATATCCGGGTCTTGGAATCCGCCCACAATATCCACTGTAATTTTAGGCAACCCTGTTAAATCGATTTTGAATAAATCGCGTATTGCAGTTAAATCTACGATATCGCCTTTGACGACAAAATCTGTTGGAATTTTGCTGTGCGCATCCAATGCAACATCCGCAATCAACGCATCGCCACCTGTGGACAGTGCGACCTTGACCGGATACAAATTTTTATCAGGATTATATTCATCAAACACAACAATAAACGGGTATACATCATGACGGGGCTTTACCCATCCATGAAATTTGCGTTGATGTTTCAAATGTAAATATCGCAACTGCAAACCAGATATAAAGATTTTATCTGGGCCATCAACCACCAATAAATTTTTAAATTCAATGCTTCCAAACGGAATATTATGCACAGGAAATTTTGCAATTTCTGTATCGACCGGTTTTTCTGTATCTGGTTTAATTGGCTGCAACGAAGATTCGCCATTTTTATTGGTTTCTATGCGTATAGCCGTATCATACAATTTAACACTGCGGATTGTGGGACGATTTCGCAACAACGATATTAAATCTAATGTAACATCCATACGCTCTGCAGCGAACCCGTATTTTTCTGTTGCCCATTCGGCATTTGCGACACGCACTTGGTTCAATTCAATACGCGGACGCAAAGAAAATTTCCAAGAAACAATACCATCTATTTGCACAGGATACCCTGTTGCATTTTGCAAAACAGACAACACATTTCCGCGCAAACTTTCTAAATTAACCTGGGACAAAGCGATAATCACAGCCACCGCCAATCCAACAAAGAACAGGAATATCACACGCAACAAAAATTTTATTCTTCTACGTCTGGTCATGATTTTATTCCGGTAATTGAAACTCTAACAAATTCATCACAGATTTCATAAAATCTGGAACTGGCGCTTTTAATGTTATCAATTTATTTGTGCGTGGGTGATGGAATGTTATCCTGTATGCAAACAAAAATAATTTATTGGTCGCCAACATTGCGGACAAACCATCGTCTATTTTTTTGTCGGTACCATATAAATCATCCCCAATAATTGGCGCACCCAAACTGAACGCACTGTGAATTCTTAATTGATGCGTACGACCGGTCTTGGGCGAAAACAAAACCCAAGACACAATACCCGCATCCGACAAAACCTGGTATTCTGTAATTGCACGCTGGGGACGCTGACCTGTTCCACCATTTATGCGTTCAGGGCTGTCAAATACCTGACCTTTGACGATGTAATTATCAATCGTGCCGTACTTTGGCGACACCGTGCCATTTAACAAAGCCAAATATTCTTTGTGTGCGGTTTTAGATTGAAACGCGTTTGCCAAAACCTGGGCGGCCTTTTGATTTTTAGCCACAACCAACAAACCACTGGTGTCCCTATCTAAACGATGAACCAAAGATATTTTTTCGTATGGAAATAACGCCGCCGCCATTTTGTCGACAGATTTTCTAATACCTGTACCACCCTGCACCGCCAAGCCCGCAGGTTTATTAAACACGACAATATCGTCATCGTTATAAATAATTGTCTTGCGCAAGGCCTCTAAATCAGACATAGAGAATGCCTCGCCACTTTCTGTTTTTTTAACATTTTCGCGTTTTGCATACATTGCGATGGTTGGCGGAATACGCACCGCATCACCTGCGCGCAGAACGCGATTTGCATCCACGCGCGCAGAATTCACACGAATTTGTCCACCACGACATAACTTAAAAAAATCCCGATTAGGCATCGCTGGAAATTTACGCATAAACCAGCGCATCAGTTTTGTTCCATCTTCGACCAAAGAAACCGTTATAACATCTGCCATACGATAAAATTATTCCCCATAAACAATAGATACAACATTATCTTTGCCCATACTAACACAATTTCCCGTGGCACCATCAACAGAATCTGTCCACGCCTTGGTTACCAATGCCTTGCAATCACTGTCTGTCAACCCGTCAATTTTTACAACGAATTGACGCGAATTCACAGGGTTTACACCAACTGTATATTTTCCACCGTATGGATTTCTGTTTGACATTGCCAACGCAGTAAAGATTGTAGAATTATCAATTCTGGTAAAATCGTCATGTTCGCCCAACATTTGCCGCACCCCCAGAACGATTTGATACACATCATCGCTGACCCTGCTGTGTTTTTGCATACGCATAGCATACGAAATCATACTGATTGCGCCAACGGTAATAATACCCATAATTGCCAACACGCCCAACATTTCAACCATAGAACGACCTGATTCTTGTCTCATTTTTCACCTCTATTTGCTTTTTACAATTTATATTCTATCATATAAATCATGAATATTCAATTTGCAGATTTAATTTCGAATGCCCCCAGTGCGCCTGGAACATACAGAATGTATGCCAGCGACCACACATTGCTGTATGTCGGCAAGGCAAAAAATCTGTCGAATCGGTTGCGTCAATATTTGGACATTTCCAAACTGGAACCACATAAACAGATTATGCGTACATTGGTCACCCGGGTTGAATGGGACATTTGTGCGACCGAGGCCGATGCCCTTATTCGCGAACAAGAATTGATTAAAACATTGAAACCCAAATATAACATCATGCTGATGGATGACAAAATGTATCCTATGTTGGCATTGACCGCACACGAATTTCCACGACTGTTAAAATTTCGCGGCAAGATTTCACAACGCCGCGATGTGTTTGGGCCATATCCATCAGTATCTGCATTAAATGATACAATCAAAATGATTCAAAAGGTATGCCGCCTGCGCACATGTACTGACACATTTATGAAAAATCGTACGCGTCCCTGCCTGATGTATCAAATTGGCCGATGCAGCGCACCGTGTTGTTATCCTGTTCCAGATTATCAACAAAATGTTGCGTTGGCACGGCGGATTCTTACTGGGGACAGCGAACCAATTATTCAAGATTTATCGAATGACATGAAAAAATATGCAGACAGCATGGATTTTGAAACTGCGGCAATAATACGCGATAAAATAATTGCATTAACACAAACAGCAAACCGTGGCAAACGTTCACGCACAACCCACGAAAAAAATATGGATTGGGACAAAAATGTTTCTGCACTGGAAAAATTATTAAACATAAAAATTGAACGCGCAGGCGTATTTGATAATTCACATTTGTTTGGCAAGAATTCTGTTGGCGCGATGATTTGTTTTGGCCACGATGGTTTTTCAAAAACTGATTACAGACATTTTAAATTACAAAATCGCAGCAACGCCAGCAACGATATTGGTATGATGGCTGAATTCGTATCACGCGCAGTCGCGCATGGTCCAAAATTGGATTTAATAATTGTTGATGGGGGCATGGCGCAATGGAACATCGCCCATAAAACCGCGCCTAACATTCCTGTATTTGGTGTTACCAAGGGCGAGGTCCGCAATGGTGATGAACACTTTATTTTACCAGACGGTTCAATTTATACTGATTTACCAAAAGATTCCCCATTATTTTTGATGTTGCGTGCCGTCCGGGATGAAGCGCACAGGTTTGTAATAACATATCACCGTGAAACACGTGCAAAACAAATGACTGTATCTGTACTGGATGAAATTGATGGCATTGGCCCTGTAAAAAAACGCGCACTGATTCGTCATTTTGGTTCTGTACGCAACATTATGGACGCAACATTAGAACAACTGGAACGGGTTCCAATGTTGGGTGGTGCGGCGGCAAAAAAAATCTTTGCACATTTTCATTCAGAGTTGTTATAATGTTAATGTTCATATAAAACAGAAAGGAGATTTAATATGAAATTTTTCGTAAACCTGTTATCAATTTTCCGCATTTGCGTTGCCTTTGCGATTATACCGACATTGATGATGCAAATGTATTGGCTGTCTTTGGCTTTGTTCGCCGCCGGTGCTATCAGTGATTGGATGGACGGTTTTTTGGCACGCAAATTCAATGTATGTTCTAAACTGGGCGGTGTGCTGGATCACATTGGCGACAAATTATTGGTTGTAAACACATTAATTATGTTGGCATTGATGTTGCGTTTCTGGTTCATTGTGATTCCTGTAATCTTGATGATTGCGCGTGAATTGTATGTCAGTGGCCTGCGCGAATTCTTGGGCACCCAGAAAATGGAAATGCCTGTACCCAAGGCGCGTTTTTCATTAGGCAAAATTAAAACCACATTGCAAATGTTAACAATCATTGTGTTCTTGGCATTATTCGCAATCAGCGCATTTGTTAACCCAGACACGGTTTCGCGCAGATGGTTAATCACAATGAATTTCTTATCACAATCTGGTATTATTTTGATTTGGGCATCATTGTTTGCATCTTGGATATCTGCGATTCAATACACATTTACATTTGCCGAAAAATTAAAAAAGATTAAATAAAGAAGACAACCTTAAAAAATCTCCCGTTTGGGAGATTTTTTTTACATTAATTAAAAAAACCTAAAACCACCCGGATTTTTTACCAGGTTTTGCGCCAGCAAATTCCGCCAATGCCTTCTTTTGTTTTTCGGTTAATTTATTTGGCACGGTCATGGTAATTTCAACGAACAAATCACCAAACGAACCACTGCGATGCGGATTTGGCATACCATGCCCACGCACGCGCAGACGCGAACCAATTTGTGTACCCGCCGGGATTTTAACAGACAATTTTTTATCGTCCAAGGTTTCGATTTCAATTTCACCCCCCAACGCAAGTGTCGTGAACGGCACATCGGCCTTTAAAATCAAATCATTGCCAACGCGTTCAAATTTATCATCATCTGCAACATGAATATCAATATAAAAATCACCTGCATCCGCACCGTTTTGACCGGCCTCGCCCTGACCGCCCAGACGCAAACGCGTACCATCGGCGACCCCTGCTGGGATTTTTACTTCTAATGTGCGTTGTTTATGCACAGTGCCCGTACCATCACATTTAGAACATTTTTTGGAAATCTTGCGCCCCAACCCATTGCATTCTGGACACGGATGTTCAACAGCAAAAAATCCTTGGCGGGTTTGAACCATACCACTGCCGCCACATCGCGGACAAATCGGTGCCGGTTTACCGTCATCTGTACCATTACCACCACATTTATCACATACGACATTACCAGAAAATTTAACAGTATGTGTTGTGCCAAAATACGCATCCCGCAACGATATTGTCACATTATCCAACAAATCACGCCCGCGCTGTTGTGCGGCACCGCGCGCGCCACCAAATCCGCCAAAACCGTCAAAACCAAAACCACGCATTGCCTCGCGCAATATATCATCCATCCCTGCGCCACCAGCAAAACCGCCAAAACCCGCACCAAATGGATTTCCTGCACCCCCAGACGCACCATTTCCACCAGCAAATGCTGCATCACCAAATCGGTCATACGCGGCGCGTTTTTGTGGGTCTTTTAATATATCGAATGCGTTATTAACCTCTTTGAATTTTTCTTCTGCGGATTTATCCCCAGGATTTTTATCTGGGTGATATTTCATAACCAGTTTATGATACGCTTTTTTAATATCAGCATCCGTGGCATCGCGCGCCACACCCAAAACTTCATACGGATTTTTATTCATGAATACGACCTTGTATTTTCTTGATGTCCCCCCAGATATAGTCCATTTATAAAAAAATTCAAGTGAGACCGCCAAAAAAACAATAAAAAATCTAACTTGCGAAAAAAATCAAAATGTTCTAATAATATAGGTGCTATGACAGAAAAACAACCATCTTATGACGCGTCCGCTATCCAGGTATTAGAAGGTCTGGAACCTGTTCGCCTGCGACCTGGCATGTATATTGGCGGCACAGACGAAAAGGCCTGGCACCACCTGCCCGTGGAAATTATGGACAACAGTATTGACGAGGCCGTGGCCGGTTTCGCCAAAAAAATCACTGTGAATTTAATTGATTCTAAAACCATTGAAATTACTGATGACGGACGCGGTATCCCGGTGGACGAACATCCAAAATATCCTGGAAAATCCGCGTTAGAGGTTATTTTAACCACACTGCATTCTGGTGGTAAATTTAATAATAATGTTTATAAAACATCTGGTGGTTTGCATGGTGTGGGGTCTGCGGTTGTGAACGCATTGTCGTCAAATATGGATGTCGTAATTGCACGCGATGGATACGAATGGCATCAAACATTTTCGCGTGGTCGCGCGACATCATCAATCGAACGCGGCGCGGCGACACGCGCGCACGGAACAAAAATTCGTTTCACGATTGACGATGAAATTTTTGGCGCGAACGCGGTATTTAAACCTATCAAGATTTACCGTATGGCACGCGCGAAATCGTTTTTATCACGTGGCATAAAAATTGATTGGATTTGTAATCCAGAATTGTTGACGGATGATATGAATATCCCGGCCACAACAACTTTCTATTATCCCAACGGGGTCAGTGATTTCTTGGCTGAAAAAACAGATTCCAAACCGCGTATTTTACCAAAAATGTTTTCGGGGTCGCTTGATTTTCCTGATGATTCTGGTCGCATTGAATGGGCATTAACATTTTTAACAGACGAAAATGGCGCGGCATCTGATGACGGATTTTTCGCATCTTATTGCAACACGATTGCGACCATTGACGGTGGCACCCATGAAAGTGGATTTAAATCTGCAATCACCAAAGGAATTAAAGCGTACGGCGAAAAAACAAACAACAAGGCGGCCGCCACAATCGTCAGCGATGATGTATTCGATTCGGTTGCGGCTATTGTATCTGTGTTTTATAAAACACCACAATTTTTAGGTCAAACCAAAGAAAAATTATCCAACCCCGAAATTGCGCGTTATGTTGAAAATGTTTTGCGCGACCCGTGGGAAATGTTTTTGGCATCTGACCCAAAAACATCCAACGCGTTATTATCATTTATTATTAATCTGGCAAACGCGCGTATAAAAACGAAACAGGTCAAAGATATCGCACGCAAAACCCCAACCAAGCGGATTCGTATGCCGGCAAAATTGGCTGACTGTTCTAAACACGGGGTGGACGGAACCGAATTATTTATTGTCGAAGGCGAATCGGCTGGTGGTACCGCTAAACAGGCACGCGATCGCGCGACCCAGGCAATTATGCCTCTGCGTGGCAAGGTATTAAATGTGTTGTCTAATTCTGATGAACGTTTCAGTGCCAACCGCGAGTTAAATGATTTGATTGATATCATTGGCGCAGGTACGGTCAAAGATTGGAATCCGGACAAATTGCGTTATGAAAAAATTATCGTCATGACCGATGCCGATGTAGACGGCAGTCATATCGCATCCTTGTTGATGGCATTTTTCTATCAATATATGCCGCAATTAATTTACGGTGGACATTTATATTTGTCTTGCCCACCATTGTATAAATTTACATGTGGCACCGAATCGTTCTATGTCGATACGGATGAAGAACTAGAAGAATTAAAGAACGGCAAATATAAAAACAAAAAGGTGGAAATATCCCGATTCAAAGGTTTGGGCGAAATGATGCCGAATCAATTAAAAGAAACCACCATGTCGCCAAAAACACGCCGTTTAATTCGTATTGAATTGCCACCACGCACAGACGATGGTGCCGAAGACACTGAAAAAACACGAACAATCGTAACCGAATTAATGGGCAAAAAGCCAGAGTTCCGTTTTAAATTCATCACCGAACACGCCCAATTTGTAAAAGATTTATTTGTGTAAAAAAACAACCGCCCAATCGGGCGGTTTTTTTTATTGACATAAAACATCGTTTACTTAATAGTACACTTGTGAGTTGATTCATCGTACGACATCTGTAATTCATCGCCACACAACTCTCCCGCTAACAGACGCGCATCGGCACACCTTGCATAGCTAATTGATTTATCGTCAAGCGTATCAGAATCAATAGCACCATACGCCCACAGCGCCTCTCGTATAGCACTTCCCTTGAAAGCTGGCGACCCAACAGTCCACGTTGGTTCAATATTTGCAGCAACACCAAAATATGATCCATCTGACGTTCTTACCCCTAATGCGACAACCGAAGAACCATCGCCAACCTGATCAGTATTCAAACGTTCTATACCAACAGCATCCCCAAATCCTTGCGAGCGGGTATATTCGTCTATTATTTTTTCAGCATTGGCTATGCTATTTATGTTGATAACATGACCTATACAATACCCCCTTTTAATTCCTTCATCTTTCGATGAACAAGGCCAAACTGGAACACAAGTCTGCGTTTTTTCAACCCAGCGAGTTTTCTCATTACTAATACACTTGCTTCTTAATTTTTCTGGGTTGATACTTGATGCGTTTGCAAGATTGCAAGCTGTGGCACCAATCAATGATGCCAAAACGATTTTTGATATTTTTTTCATTTTTTTCTCCTTTTTTGTTTCGTTGTTTACTAATTCTCCAGACATTCTGCACACTTTTCAAGATTAGTCGTGTCACACACTAACTCACAGGAACTGACAACCATCTCTTCTCTACTACGCGTATCTTTTAATACAGTCCCTTTGCCGCCGCTGGAACTGCCACCACTTTTTATTTTCTGAGCCAATTTTACATTGCCGTACACACCGACACCTGTCGCAACCAAGGTGCCTATGCCCGCTATTTTAAATCCATGGGTTGTTTTCTCGCATTGTTCCAACGCCGCGTATTTTTCATCGCGTTCCGCCGTCAGGCGCGCAATTTCCGCATCCAACATTTGTATACGCGCATCGTCATCCCCGCGCGCAATGCACGGCAAAATCAGCAAAGATAAAATTATTACCTTTTTCATTGTTTCTCGTCCGTTGTGTCTGTGGATTTTGGCGCAGTTTTATTATCTGTGCTATTACCCGTTTTTTTCAACTTGTTGGCTTGAACAATCGCCGCAGTGCCTGTTGCCAAAACACCCGCGCCACCAATAATGGTCGCCGCAACCCAACCTTTCTTGGCCTTTTTACAGCGCAACATTTCTGAATCTATTTGGGTGATTTCATCACGTAATTCTTGAACAAGTTTTTCTTTGTATTGAATACTGTCTGTATCATAAACAGATTGTGGCGCAGTTACATCATCTGGTATAGATTGGGGGGCATCGGCGTATGCGCCAAAATTAAATATTGAACATATTAGTCCGGCAAGGACTATTTGTGTGTGTGTGTGTGTGTGTGTGTGTGTAGAGTTCTGCGGATTTCATGAGTTTTTTTCTCTTACCTTCGTTGGGTATTATATCATATTTAACGACATTCTGCAATTAATTGTTCTATCTGTGCCGCCAACATCAAATCTGTTGCTTGTAATTTTTCAATTTGTTTTATCGCGTACATAACTGTTGCGTGATCGCGATTACCAACATAATTCCCAATTTCTGTTAATGATAACCGCGTAGAATTTTTCAACACAACCATTATTATTTGACGTGCCAACACCAAAGATTTCGCGCGTCCCGCAGAACAAATTGCATCGTATGTAACACCCAATTTTTCACTTAATGATTTAACCATTGCAATCGGCGTTTTGAATTTTTCCAATGTGTCTGCTAATAAATGTTCTGCGACATCTAATGATACATTGCCGCCCATCAATTCTGTATATGTTTTGATTTTATTTACGATGCCATTAATCACATGACCATCGCCCGCAATACGATTCGCCAATGCATCTGCGACATCTGTTTTAACACCGGCACGAATCAACATTACGCGTTTAACATTGGCATTTGGTGCCGTCATATCAACCACCAAACCAGATGCCAACAAAGATTGAACGCGTCTGTCAAATCCAGATAAATTATTTGGTGCAGCACTGGATGTCAAAACAACATTTTTTCCCGCCGCGCGCAAATCTAATACCAACTGTAAAAACTCGTTCATTGTTGCGGTTTTACCAGCCAAACTTTGTACATCGTCCAAGATAAATGTATCACAATTACGACAATAATCTTTGAATGCAAATATTGCGCGCTTTTGTAATGCACGTGCAAATTCAGCCACAAACGCGCCACCCGTCATCATGATGACATTTTGCGATTCGGATTTAATACATTCTGCCAATAATGTTTTACCACAACCCGCCGGCCCATAAATAAACAGTGGTGAAAAAGCAACCGCCCCAGATGCAACCTTTTTCGCGGCCGACAATGCAAATTCATTTTCCGCAGACGAAATAAACGCGTCAAATGCCACAGATGTTGTTTTTTCGTCCGTGGTTGGTGTATAAGATTGCATATTATTGTCATTTGCCACAAATATCGCCGTCCCACGCACGACCAGTTTTACATCCAACCCAAATTCACACGCAATATTTTTCAACATTGCACCATAAGTATTTGAAATATAATCAGCCGAGAATTGATTTTGGGCGGTCAAGATTAAGGTATTATCAGCAATTTCAAAATTCAATGGCGCAATCCATGATGTCCAAGCCGCAAAATCCATCCGTCCTTCAATCATATTTTTGATTGCAGTGATGTTTGTGTCTTGTTTTATTGTTGCTGCCTGCATGCCGTTTCTCCTTTTCCTTCCTTTCTAAAAAGAGTTTCCTGCCCGCGCAAGGGGTTGTAAAAAACACCCGCACATAAATATTAAATTTTATCCAGAATATGTTTTTTACCACATTCCCAGATTTAATTTAATATTTATATCTGCCTACTGTTTTTAACTCTCTCGCTCTTGTGGGGGGGACATTTGGAATGATTGTGTTTTATAACCGTCCCAGTTATTATTTCACAATCATTTTATTTTGTACGACCACCCTATTGGTTTTTTTGTTTCTCTTCGTTTTTTACAAGAATCAATGTAAAACATAATATATGGTTTTCAACAAAATCTTGAACAATTTTTCAACTTTTATTTTTTGACAACGATTCGTTTTTTTGCCCATTTTTTGCCTTGTGTATAGACACTGTATAGACAAGAAAAGAATCACAATTTAATATATCCACCGTTTTGTTTTTGCACCAACCCGCGCAATTCCAAAACAACCAAATCACGCTTGATTTCCGTAATAGTTTTTTTGACAACATCTGCCAATACAGATTCAGGAACAGGCACACTGCCCAATGCGTTTAACAAATCGTTTTCAAGATTCGCATTCAAATTAATATTTTGCCTGTTTTCAGGACTTGTGGCGACATCATGGAAAAAATCCCCTGCCCCCGAACACAATTTTGCCACGCCGCGCGCAATTAATGAGTTAGGTCCTGCCGAACGCGTATCTGCGGGATGCGATGGCACCGCCCACAATTCACGTCCAAAATCCATTGCGAACTGGGCTGTTCGCATACTGCCAGATTTAATATCGGCCTCGCCCAAGATTATTTTACTTGAAATGCCCGCAATCCATCTGTTTCGTTGAACAAAATTTGTGGCACGTGGTACAAACCCCATGGGCATTTCACTAATTACAACACCGCGTTCAATAATTTCATTATATAACGATTCGTTTTCAATCGGCCAAACATAATCCACACCACCGCCCAACACCGCAATCGTTTGGGCATTCCCCGCCGCACGCAATGCACCACTGTGCGCCGCAGTATCTGTACCAATCGCCATACCAGATGCCACTGCAACATTATGATTTGCGAAACATTCTGCTAAATCACTGATAAATCGTATTCCTGTGGCGGTTGCATAACGCGTACCAACGATACCGACAATCGGTTTTTTTAATGTGTCCAAATTTCCACGTGCACAAATAACAGGTGGATGGCCTTTGATGTTTTTTAATTCCACGGGGTATTCTGCATCTGTATCACATACAAAACACGCACCCAAACGCATTGCCAAATCGATTTCACGATGCACCGCGTCAACCAATTCGCGATTATCGCGCAAAGTATCTGCCGCCGCCGCAGGCGACCCAAATTGTTTTATTAATTTTTCATAAGCCACCGGTCCAATGCCAGGCGAACGCAAAACCAATAATTTATCAAATAAATCATTCATATTTACCAACATAATATTTTTATAAGGACAAATTACACAAAACTGTTATCGTTTTCAACACCAAAAAAAAATACCCAGCGATGATACCACTGGGTATAATTATATTTAAACACGTGCACATTAATTTAATGACAAACTCATCAAATTTTGATATTTGCTATCCTTACACTGGGCATCAGCACCAGATGCGTTGCAAACTGTTTTTAATTCTGCCACTAATGTTTTGAAATTATTATACTCTGTTGGATTTTTTTGTTTCAATTCGTTTGCTTTGGCCTGATACCATTCGATTGAACCTTCGGCATATGCCTTTTGTCCTTGAACCTTGCCCCCAATCAATTTATTACCGAATGCCTCCATCATACCAACACCAACCCCAGCACCAGCCACAGATGTACCAATCGTTGCCCACACACGACCTTTCTTTTTTGCATCTAAAATTCTGTCTTTTAATTTTTCTTCATCGACCCAACTACCGCAAGTTATATTTTGACCCCATTCAAAATATCTGGGTTGAATATCAGCGGTATTAACAGCCGCATCTTCGGAACGAATACCCACCAAAACGAAACACACATTGTTTTCCGGGTGTTCAACATCTTCGACCATTGTGGAATAATTAGATGTATTACTATATCTGGATGCCCAAACGAAAGTATTTCCAATACCAATATTATTATTAATGCAAGTCATTTTTTCTTGCTGACGCGCGGATTCGGGTGATTTTTCCGCCGATTTTGTATCAGGTGTATTAACAGTTGCCTGTGCATTTCCCGCAGGCACCACCGCCGCACCATTTACAACATTATTCCCAGATGTTCCAACAACACCGGCATTGCGTGCGACACCAATACCAGACGGTCTAATACCGCTAACCATAGAACGTCCCGCCCCAAACGCAGGCATCATAAACACACATAACATCAACAAAGCAAAATACTTTTTCATATTTTCCCACCTATGTTATAAAAACTCTTTGCCACATTATAACACAAAATGACAAAAAAACAAAGAACATAATAACAGTATTTTTATTTTTTCCATTTCCATTCAATGCTGGATTCTGTACCTTGAATTAAACGAACAATATTATCACGATGACGAACAGCACACAAAACACCGATTGCTAAAAATGCCCACCCCACAGACACATTCATCACAAATCCTAATATTGGCAGCAAACAAAAAACAACAACCGCGCCCGCAGATGATTTTCCAGATGTTAACGCAACCAACAACCATTCAACACCACAAACAATAAACATTATTGGATTTATTGCCAACAAAACACCGAACAAACAAGATATACCCTTGCCCCCATGGAATTTTAACCAAATTGGGAAACAATGCCCCACAATGGCGAAAAAACCACACCATGCGCCAAATCCAATATCACCAATCCATGTCCCTAACAATACAGCAACGATGGCCTTGAACATATCCAGAATCCACACCAAACCCGCCATACGCAACCCACCAACACGCATAACATTGGTTGCACCGATATTGCCACTGCCGACCTGGCGCAAATCACCGCGCCCCATCATTTTTGTTAAAATTAGTCCACAAGGGACACTCCCTAGGACATATGCAACCAGAACGATAAAAAAACACAACATTTTGATATTTCCTCTTGATTTTCTTTTTTGTTAATATAGAATAACAGAAACATATAAAAAACAAAAGGAAAATAAAGTGGCAAATCACAAGTCATCTAAAAAAAGAATCTTGGTCACAATCAAGAAAAACACAATTAACACTGCACGCCGCAGTGCTGTTAAAACCGAAACCAAAAAGGCATTGGCCGCAATCGCAACTGGCGACAAGGTTGCCGCAACTGCCGCTGTACGCAGTGCAGAAAGCAAAATAATGAAGGCCGCTGGCAAGGTTATGCCTAAAAAACGCGCTGCCCGCAAGGTATCACGTTTGGCCAAGAAAGTGGCAAAAATTGCTTAATTGCGACAGTCGCATAAAAAATTTCACCCCGCATTTTGCGGGGTATTTTTAATAACAAAATTAAATCAGGCGGTTTTCACCGCCTGATTCTTTCTCCTTTCTTTAGAAAAACCTTAATTCAATGGCGCACCCCAATTTTGTTGGATACTGCGTTCTGAATCCAACGGACTGATTAACACCTGGGGGGTCAATATAACCACCAACACATCACGTCCAGATGCCGTTGAACGCGACCCAGACAACGCCATAAAGTCCGGATCACCCAACCCATAACGCGTATCATTATTCTTTTGTTTTTCGAACCCAGACACAACCAACATTTGACCAGATTCCATAATTACTTCTTGCATAAAACTGCGTTCTTCAACCTCTGGTAATTGCAATGTAACCTCGCCAATGGTTTGGGTTGACATTTTAATCAATTCGCGCACAGACATACGGAACAACAACAATATTTTACCGTTTTCTAAAACATTTGGCAACAGTTGCATTGAAAAACCTGTCTGCAAATCCGCCTGGTCCACAGTACTTGATTCAACTGTTGTAAAGTTTCTGGATTCAAAACGTTTGATATATCCTGTTGATGTCATGTTGCTGACGGGTGCGACACGGTTATTACGCGTTGTTACACCAACATTAGTTACCAAAGACACCTTGCCCTGCTTTGCCAATGCCTCAATCAATCCGGCACTGCCCGCACCACGTGCCAAAGACCCATTCATAATTTGGTCATTGGTATATGCCCCGGCAACCGCACTGCCATTTTCCATGTGGGTTGCGCCTGTCTGTGCAGACAACGCATTCGACAATACGGCAATATTCATAGAACTGGCCCCAGCCACACCCAAATTATTTTTAGGATTCGCAACAATATTCAACCCTGATGTAGAATTAATTGCCGCCGCCAAATTCAACCCAAACGCGGAATCGTTAGAAATTGACACCTGCAAAACCTTGACATCAATCGTTACTAACTGAGATAATCTTTTGTTTTGTTTTTCAACATATTCGCCGATACGCGCCAACACAGATGGTGGTGCTGTGGCAGTGATTGTACCCAAACTGCGCGAAACTGTAAACTCGCTATTTTCGGCCTTGCCCACGATCGCGGTTAATGCTTTTTCAACCTCGTCCCATTCTTTCATGGTTGATTCCAAAATCACCTGACCAGAATTATCGGCTTGGACCGCGGTTTGATAAGAAATATCCGTCCCCAGCGCATACAATGTAAATGTTCTTGTTTCTGTTTCATAAAACACGATTGAATTTTTATCATAATACCACAACAAATCTAAATCTGTGGCAACCTGAGACAACAACCCAGACAATTTACCAGTATATGCAACATTTACGGTCTTTTTTAATTTTTCGCCATTAATTTGCTTATCAATTTTAACAGGTATTCCTGTTACAGTATTAATGTTATTTGCCAACACTTGCAATGTAACAGGTTCATCCAACAAAATTGTAACCCCTGTATCTGTTTCAAATTGCGCAGGCAAATTATTACGATGTTCCAATGATATTGATTTATTGCCCAACCATACACCTTCGGATACAGATACCGTATCACCACTGGCGACCTTGGCACGTGGATTTTTTGCCATTTCAAACGCATCGTACGCATTGATAAAATCTTGATCCACAGTTGATGCAACCTTGACCGACTGTTCGCGTGAACAACCAACGAACAACGCCCCCAGACACGCAAACAAAACCAATTTCTTTAATAACGTTTTCATATTTTTATTCTCCTCGCTGCGGATACAAAAATTTATTCTTCATTAGTAGAAATTACCAACACCAAATTTCCCTTGTAAAATTTGGCATACGGCACCGGCGTTGCGCGTCCAAAATTACGCACCAACGCAGATGCGACATCTGTAAAACGACCCTTGAATACGGCACTGGCCTCGATTGGATATTCACGCGAAGTCGCCCAAACCAGATCCCAACCTTCTTTGTCGCACCAATTTTGCAAAACCTCGCGCAGGGTTTGACCACTGGCCACCACCCAAGAACGCACTTCGTCTGCCTTGGGCTGTGGCGCATCTGCATTTTTAGTAGCAGTGTTTTCTGTGGACATATCTTTGTTAAATTCCATTTCCCATGTGGCTGTATCTGCGCCATCCATGCCCTCCATACCTTCGTCTTGGGCTATAAATCCGTATTGTTTATTGCGCTTGGCACAATGTTTGCGACCACTGCGCGACATCGCCAAGACATTTCCGCCATCGTCTTCTAACATTTCGCGATTTAACAAAGGCATTTCTGCGCCATTTTCGCATTCGTCATCAAAACCCATTGGGATACGATTACCATGCAACATGTTTGCCCCACCGGTCCATCCTGTTCCTGTAAATTCAAACCCATTTTCAACAATCATATCATCGCCAATCTTAGACACAATACGAATACTATCCGTTTTTTTCTGGGCATCATCACATTTTGCGACAACATCTGCATCAGAGCCCGCAATCGGCCATGCCGGCACATTTTCGTCTGTGTTATATTGGGCAACCTCTGTCGTTTCGGTTGTTGTTATGGTTTCGTCAACAACCTCTGTCCCAGATTTGTATTGGTCGGCAAACACCTCGGCTGTGGTAACCTGGGGGGCAGATTGTTCAGCAAAACAATACCCCGCAGCCGTTGCAAACATTGCAAAAATCAAAAATTTACGAAACATTTAAATGTCCTTTCTTTCCATCTAGATATTCTTATTATAGCAATTTGACCGAATCTGTGCAAGACCAAAAAAATCGATTTTTCGTTATTACCAGATAAAAACATACGAATCGCAAAAATGTGTGTTATACTAACATAAAAACCAAATCAGGAGTATTACAATGCAAGACATTATTATTTTATCTTTATTGGCATTTGTTTTCATTGCTGTTATTGCTGTATTTATCAGCATACGCGGCATAAATGCACAAATCATGAACATATCAAAAACATTAACATATCAATATAACCTGATTACAAAAATGCAATCTTTGTTAAAAAGTAAAAACGCAACAAACGCGGTTGCCGAAAACGCCGAAATTGTATATCAAGATTTGTTGCAAAATCTAATTCCTGTGATGGCGGCAATCGATGTTATGCCGCGCAATACAAACGAACATCCGTTATGGCGCGCACTGGGCGGGATTATGGACGAATATTCAAAAAATCCATTTGCGTTGGAAAAATTGCGCCGCTGCATAAAACTGGATACCAGTATTGCGCATAACATTAATAATTATATAACCGGGGCAAACAGATTATTACAATATTTGACAACGACTGAACCTGATGGCATATTATCATCAACATTTACAGATGGCCTGCTGGGACAATCTCTAACATTTTTCAGTCAGGCGCAACAACTGGCAGAAACGGGTGAATAAATTTGAAATTGGATGCAAATCTTATTCGAGAAATATCAACAAAACGCAATGAACCTCAATGGTTGCTAGATTGGCGATTGGCGGCGTTTGACGCGTGGCAAAAAATGCAAGAACCTCATTGGGCAGAAATAGATTTTGACCCAATCGATTACGATTCATTGGAATATTTTGCTGGGGCAAAACCGATTGATAATTCAGATTTGGCTGACACATATAAAAAAATGGGCATCCCTGAAAGCGAACAACAGGCATTACTGGGTATGGCAACCGATACCGTCATCGACAGTCAATCTGTGCACACATCATACACCGCAGAACTAGCAAAACTGGGGATTATATTTTTACCATTCAGTGATGCTGTAATTCAATATCCAGACCTGGTAAAAAAATATCTGGGGAGTGTTGTTCCTGCTACTGACAATTTTTTTGCAGCGTTAAACGCTGCGGTATTTTCAGACGGCACATTTGTATATGTTCCGCCACACACAAAATGCCCTATTGATTTGGCCAGTTATTTTAGAATCGAAACCGCAAAAATTGGTCAATTTGAACGCACACTGATTATCGCAGATACTGGTGCAAATTTAAGTTATATGGAAGGATGCAGTGCCCCACGCCGTCCCAATCATCAATTACACAGCGGTGTTGTTGAAATTGTTGTGCTGGATAATGCGTATGTAAAATATTCAACTGTACAAAATTGGTATGCTGGGAAACATATAGGAAACAAACCTGTCGGTGGTATTTTGAATTTTGTAACGAAACGCGGCAAATGCGAAAATAATGCGACACTTGATTGGACGCAAATTGAAATTGGGTCGGCCATGACATGGAAATACCCATCAACAATTTTGTCCGGAAACAATGCGCATAGCGATTTTTATTCACTGACAATTACGCGTGGTGCCCAACAATCTGACACAGGAACGAAAATGATTCATATTGGAAATAATTCTGTATCGAACATTGTGTCATATGGGGTTGCATTAGATGATTCTAAACAAACATTCCGCAGTTTGGTTAATTTTACTGGCGAACATTGTGCAAACGCATCAAAATGCGACACAACCATTGTGGGTGAAAATGCTACTGCGAATACAATCCCAACAATTATTCATACCAACAATACCAACATCCAATCGCATGAGGCCACCACAGGCGCTATTGATGTCGCCACACTGTTTTTTCTGGAACAATCTGGCATCACCACAGACCAAGCGATTGCTTTGATAATCGGCGCAACGGCCAACCCAATTATATCTAGATTACCAATGGAATTCTTGGTAGAATCAAAACAATTAATACAAATGGCACTAGGCAAGGAATAATACAAATGCTGGAAATAAAAAATTTATCTGTTTCATTCGGGGACAAATGTTTATTAAACGATATAAACATATCTGTCAAAACTGGCGCACGCCATTTATTAGCGGGACACAACGGGTCTGGAAAATCGACATTGGTACAAACTATTGCTGGCAATCCAGAATACCGCATAACAAACGGCCAAATAATTTTCGATGGTACAGACATTACAAACGCCACCACCACAGAACGCGCATTACGCGGAATTTTTCTGGGTGCGCAAAATGTTCCTGAAATACCGGGATTAACCGTTGTAAATTTTTTGAAACACAGTATGATTGCACACACGCTTTTTGAAACAGGCCGCGATTTATCAATGGCTGAATTTATGGAAATGCTGGAATCTGCACGCGAACAATTAAACATTCCAAAAGATTGGATGGGGCGCAGTGTTAATGTTGGTTTTTCTGGCGGGGAACGCAAACGATTAATGCTGTTGCGATTATTATTAACCAAACCAAAACTCGCAATTCTGGACGAACCTGATTCTGGGGCGGACACACAAACACAAAAACAGATTGCCGAAACAATAAACAAAATGCCAAACACGACATTTTTATTTATCAGTCATCAACCAGAATTTACCGATTTGATTTCACCAACAGAAATAACAGAATTGGAACACGGAAACATAAAATCATAAAATGCGCTATACGCATTAAATTCAATAAAAAAAGGGAGGAACAAACATGAATGGAATAATTATTTTTACCGGTCTGGTTATATTGTTATGGTTTGGTCGCACCATATTAATTCCATTATTGGTTGCAATATTTTTATGGTATTTAATAAACGCAATCGCGGCATATTTTCGCAAAATTTTGCCGTTTAATTATTGCAAAAAGAAATGTCCTGTGTTTTGGCCAGAATTTTTTAATATATTGTCAATATTACTGTCTGCCACCAGTTTATGCTATTTATTGTACGCATTCGCGACACAAATAAACCCTATGTTTTCGGAACTGGTTGCGCGTATCCCAGAAATTCAAGAAAAACTGATTACATTCAGTACATATATGTTCAATAAATTAGGATTAACATTTGATATAAACATGTTCCCAAAACTAACTGACATTGTAAAAACAGTTGGTGCATCTGCGGCAAATATTGCGACATCATTGGGCATGATTTTGATTTACATTTTATTCTTGTTTGTAGAACAAAGTACATTTCATCATAAAATGAACAACTTGTTTGAATCAAAATCCAAAACAAAAAAATTTGGTTATATTGTTGAAAGTTTTGATAAAAACATGAAAAAATATTTGTTTGTAAAAACAGCCATTGCTGGCGCCACGGGTATATGTGCATACATCTGGTTGCGTGCCATTGGATTAGAATTCGCTGGCGTTTGGGCGTTTTTGATATTCATTATGAATTACATTCCAACGATTGGTTCTATTGTTGCGTGCGCACTGCCAATTTTATACGCAATGATTTCTGGGGATTCATTACATTTGCCATTATTAACCGCTGGCGGTTTGATTGTTCTGGAAACCATATTTGGAAATATTATTGATCCAAAATTAATGGGGAAAACATTAAACCTGTCCACATTAGCAATATTAATCAATTTGGTATTTTGGGGATTGTTATGGGGTGTCGCAGGTATGTTTTTCAGTGTGCCGATTTTGGCTGCAATATTTATTATTACCGCACAATTTGATTCGACACGTTGGATTGCAGTATTATTATCCACAGACGGTCGAATTCCTGAAAAAACCGAAGATTAAAATGTGCTATACGCATAAAATCCGCCACTTTTTAACAGTGGCGTTTTTTATTCCACAAAAAATTTGATACAATAAAATTTACAATCTATTTATAATTGCAATCGCGTTTTCTAAAATCACCCGCGCAGATTGTGAATCCAATTTTTGTTTAATATCGCGCACGCGCACCCGTCCCATATCTTCCTGGGCAGATGCCGATGTTAATGTTTCGTCCACAAAGCAAATTGGCACATTGGTTTGTGTTGCCAATATGTCTGCAAACGCGCGCACATTCTGTGTGGTTGGGGATTCTGTTCCGTCCATACGCAACGGCAATCCAATCACAATACCAACAATTTTTTCTGCCGTTATCACAGACAATATTTGTTTTACCAAATCATCTGTACCGTTTGACACGACCCCAGGTCGCACAAAAACAATTTGATGCGTTTCATCACTGATTGCGACACCTGTACGCCGCGCGCCCCAATCAATCCCCAATATTCGCCCAACGCGCGGAAAATCCTTGAAATTTGGCAAAATCATTGTATAATTCCTTTACTTTATAAATATAGGATTGAAAATGGCATTTAGCAAGCAACAATTACAAAAATTCGCAGATTTAATCAGGATTGAAATACCTGACGAAAAATTGGAACAAATGAACATAGACAGTGTTGTCGAATGGTTGGATAAATTACAGAAAATTGACACCACCGGTGTTGAACCATTATTAAACCCATGTGAACATGATTTGCCAATGCGCGCGGATACGGTTACCGAACCAAACATGCGTGATAAAATTTTGGCAAACACCCCGGACAAATCGGGTGTTTCACGCGGATACTTTGCCGTACCCAAGGTTATGGACGCAGATTAAATAAAAACATAAAATCAAATACAGGAAAAATAAAAATGATAGATTTTACAATTATCGAAGCATTAAAGAAATTAAAATCACGGGAAATATCTGCGACTGAATTGACACGTGCGCACCTGAACCGCATTGAAAAATTCGGCGGCGAATTAAATTGCTATATCACCACGACTCCTGAACGTGCATTGGCAGATGCGGCAGCAGCGGACGAACGTTATGCGGCGGGAACACCACGCGTTCTGGACGGTATTCCAATCGCGATGAAGGATTTATTTGCAACACGCGGCATTCGCACAACGGCGGCATCACACATGCTGGAAAATTTCATCCCAGAATATGAATCTACAATTTCGCAAAAATACATTGATGCAGGAACAGTATTATTGGGCAAGGCAAATTTGGACGAATTTGCGATGGGCACATTTTCTAAAACCTCATATTTTGGTGCACCTGTGAATCCTTGGCAATTAAATCGCCGCCTGACCGCGGGCGGTTCATCGGGCGGGACAACATCTGCAGTGGCATCTGGATTGGCCATGGGGGGCACAGGTACTGATACAGGCGGCTCGATTCGTTTTCCGGCATCCATTACGGGGTTGGTTGGTGTAAAACCAACATACGGATTGTGTTCGCGTTGGGGATGTGTTGCATTTGCATCCAGTTTAGACACCCCTGGCCCAATCGCGCGCACGGTCGATGATGCTGCATTGTTATTGGGAATTATGGCGGGACATGACCCAAAAGATTCAACCAGTAGCCCAAACCAAAACTTTCATGTATCGGGCGAACTGGAACCGATTTTAGGTACGGGCAAAAAATTACGCATCGGTATAATCAAAGAATTTGCCGATGTCGAAATTTCACCCGACATGAAACGCATATTTGATGCACGCGTTGCCGATTTGAAATCTGCTGGCGCCGAAATTGTCCAGGTTTCAATTCCAAACATTTTGGATGCTTTGGCGGCATATTATATTATCGCCCCAGCCGAGGCGTCATCAAACCTGGCGCGTTTTGACGGCATGCGTTATGGGCTGCGTGTGGACGGCAACGATTTAATCGACACATATAAAAAGACCCGCGCCGCTGGTTTCGGGACCGAGGTTCAACGCCGTATGATTATTGGAACGGCGGTATTGTCATCATCATCATACGATGTATATTTTATGCAGGCCGCACGCGTGCGCCGTTTGATTGCAGACGCATTTAATCGCGCATTTGACGGGTGCGATTTAATCGTGTGCCCATCGGGTGCCGGCACCGCATTACCTTTGGATGCAGATTTAACACCATTGGAATATTACGCATTGGATTTATTCACCGTTGCGATGAACCTGGCGGGTGTTCCTGCGGTCAGTGTTCCGGCCGGCATGGCTGAAAACAATCTGCCATTGGGCATGCAGGTTGTAGGGAAACGATTTGATGATTTGCGCGTTTTACAGTTGGCAAAACATATCCAGCAATTCGGCGGGGTCGACAATCGTCCAACAAAGATTATGGGGGAATAAAAAAATGCTGTATAACACAGCAATAAAAATGGTGGCCAGAAGTGGAATCGAACCACTGACACAGGGATTTTCAGTCCCTTGCTCTACCAACTGAGCTATCTGGCCATCCGTACGGGGTATATTAAAGTATAAAAAAACAAAAAGCAAGGAAAAATAAAAATGTTTACGATACAAGGCAAATCAGGTGATTGGGAAGTAGTTATTGGTTTAGAAACCCATATCGAGGTTTTATCCAACAGTAAAATTTTCAGTGGCGCATCCGCGGATTATAATCCATCTGTTGCCCCAAACACCCAAGCATGCATGGTCGATGTCGCGATGCCGGGTATGTTGCCAGTATTAAATGAATACTGTGTTGACCAAGCAATCAAATTCGGTTTGGGCATCAACGCGGAAATTTCCCACGTCAGTCGTTTTGCCCGCAAACAATATTTTTACCCTGACCTGCCCCAGGGATATCAAATATCGCAACCCGCAGACGAAGCACCCGTGGTTGGTCGTGGTTGGATTGAAATCATTGGCGATGATGGAAATCCTAAAAAGATTTTAATTGAACGCGCCCACCTGGAACAAGATGCAGGAAAATTAAAACACGATGCACACCCAACAAAATCTTTTGCTGATTATAATCGCACTGGGGTTACATTATTAGAAATCGTAACTTTCTTGGATGTTGAAAACCCAGAAAACAATTCGTTTATTTCTTCTCCTGACGAGGCCGAAAAATACCTGCGCAAAATTCGTGAAATCGCACGCGCATTGGGTGTATCACGCGCCAATATGGAAGAAGGTTCTATGCGTGCCGATGTCAATGTTTCTGTACGCCGTGCAGGAACGAACACGTTTAATGAACGTTGTGAAATTAAAAACATGGTATCGTTTAAATTTATCAAAACCGCAATCGAATACGAGGCACGCCGTCAAATAGAAATTCTGGAATCTGGCGGCACAATCGAACGCAACACCATGCGTTATAACCAAGGCGATGGCACCACATCTGTTCTGCGCAGCAAAGAAGACGCATTGGATTATCGTTATTTCCCGGACCCAGATTTATTGCCATTGGTAATAACCTATGACCGCATTGAACGCATTCGCCGCACCATGCCAGAATTGCCAGCGGCGACACGCACACGGTACATCGAAAAATATGGTCTGGCGGAATATGATGCGGCGCGACTGACCGAAACGACCGATATTTCAAAATGGTTTGATATGGCGGTCGGCGATAAACCTGAACGCGCAAAACCGATTGCAAACTGGATGATTAGTGAACTGTTTGCACATCCTGAAAACTATGACATTACAAATGAAATTCGTGAACGCGATACTGACGAACCACGCATTATCACACCTGAAAACCTGGCAGAATTGGTTGATATGATATCGGCAAACGAAATCAATGGCAAACAAGCCAAAGAAATATTTATCAAAATGTTGGATGGGGAAACTGGTACACCGCGCGATATCGCGGATAAATTCGGTATGAAACAAATTACCGATACAGGCGCGATTGAAAAAGTTATCGATGAAATTATCGCCGCAAATCCGTCCCAGGTTGAACAATATAAATCTGGCAAGGTTGGATTGCTTGGGTTCTTTGTTGGCAATGTGATGAAGGCAACCGGTGGCAAGGCCAATCCAGCAGTCGTAAATGAAATTATGAAAAAGAAATTAGGATAATTTATGCGCGACCCAGTTGTTTATTTGGCACCCAGTTTAGACGATACCACTCGTCAAAAAATCGCAGAATTCATGCGCATACACAATATTCGCATAACTGACGACCGTGCACAGGCGACTGTATTCATAATACAAGAGCCAACATCAACACTGGCGGCCATAGCAGAACAACTGATTGCTGATACAGAATTAGAATTTTCTGCGATAGTTAGGCAATATAAAGAATCTTTATTGGCACAACCTATATTATCTGTACCAGAATCAAATAAACAATATACCCGGCATCACAACAGAGCGCAAAAACCTATAACGCAAATCGCATAAAACAAAGAATTTTTAACAGAACAAAATGTAAATAAAGGAGAACGACATGGCTGACAACACACAAGAATTTTTGGTTTTAATCGATGACCCTGTATTAGGTTCCAGATATGAAACCCGCCCGGCACCAGCCACCGATGCCCCAAAACCACAAACAAATAATAATGCAACATTAAATAAAATTTATGCCGCCAAAACGCGCACCATAACACAAAAATCAAAATAAAAAATGTCCAAAAAATTCTATATAAAAACTTTTGGTTGCCAAATGAATGTGTACGATGGATTGCGCATCGCCGCAATGCTGGAACATCACGGTTTTGTTCAAACAGATGATGTCAGTGATGCAGATATTATTCTGTTAAACACTTGTTCTGTTCGTGCCAAGGCAACCGACAAAGTTTATTCCGCATTGGGCCGTATTCGCCGTGCAAAAAAGCCAGATGCAATATATGGAATTGTTGGATGTGTCGCGCGCGAATCTGGGGCGGACGCATTTCGAAAAATCAAAGATTTGAATTTTGTTTTGGGTCCACAAAGTTATCATAAATTGCCGGAAATATTAAACGACCCAGACACAAAATTATTAGACATAAATTTGGGTGGTCTTGAAAAATTTGATGAATTGCCACCAATAACAAAATCGCCACTTGTTGCATATATTCCAATCCAAGAAGGATGCAATCATTGTTGCACATATTGTATTGTTCCATACACACGCGGCCCCGAAATCTCGCGACCATATGACGATATTTTGGCGGAAACAATGCATGCAGCGAATGTCGGTGCGATTGAAATTTGTTTCTTGGGGCAAAATGTGAACGGTTATAAATACACATCCCCAGACGGCAAAAAATATAATTTGACCGACTTGATTCGTGAAACAGCAAAAATCGATTCGGTGCGCAGAATTCGTTTCACATCCAGTTATCCAACCGAAATGACGGACGATTTAATCGATATGTTTCGTACCGAACCAAAATTATTACCGTTTTTGAACATGCCAATTCAAAGTGGTTCTGAAACCATATTGAAACGGATGAACAGACCTTATGATTTGAATGGGTACATTTCTATTGTTGATAAATTTAAATCCGCCCGTCCAGACATTCAAATTTCTAGCGATTTTATCGTTGGGTTTCCTGGGGAAACAGACAGCGATTTTGAACAAACAATGCAAATTGCCAAACGCATTGGATACATTAATTCTTATTCGTTTAAATATTCGCCCCGCCCCCATACCGCGGCGGCAATTATGCCAGACCAAATTCCAGAAAACATCAAAAGCGAACGATTAATTAAATTAGACGCGCTATTAAATGAACAACAACGCGAATTTAATTTGTCTTGCGTGAATAAAGTTTTTGATTGTTTATACGAAGGCATAGACAAAACTGGCACTAAACACATTTATCGCACACCATATATGCAACCATGTATCATCAGTACAGATAACCCGACACCGATGGCACGCATAAAAATTACATCTGCAAACAAATCATGTTTGCGCGGAAAAATTGCTGATTAAAATACGAATCGAATATTTGCAGAAACCTTGGTCGACCAACCAAAATCACTGTCCATAATCCCAAATGATACAGTGCCGCCAATTTTATCATTCACAGACATTATTCCAATACCGACACCTGCATCAAAATAACCGTTTGAATTTATACCTGTGCGTAAAGAATAGTTGTATGACACGCCATCCATAAAATATTTGTATCCAATATCATTCCCCATGTGCGCAAAATTATCGTTTTCATGTACATCAACAACGCGCGCAGAATTCATCGCATATCCAACAAATGGCGACATATATAAACCAGATTCAAAATTAAATACTGCCCCAAAATCTGCGCCACCATAAACACTGAATGCGTCAGGATTATCAACATGTTCCGCGCCATCTGCGACATTATCACAATCTATGTTTGCGATGGTTATCCCACCAACACCACGCAGGAATAAAACCTCGTCTAACTGATAATGCAAACGCAGATTTCCACCATATACATTTACATTAAAACCACTGACATCATTTTTGAATTCACCTGTTGCTGCATATCCAGACAAACCGACAGATAATTTACCACCAACCTGTGTTCCAACATTTATTCGTGCACCAACATTGTGCATACCCTTGGCATGATAATATTCTGGCGACACCGAAAAATGTGTATCATCACCAAAATCATATACACTAAATAATTCATGAGAATTAATCATAACCACCGGATATAACAGTTTCACTGGGTTATTTTGTACACTGACCTGGGCAACATGAACTGCTTGCCGGGCATTGTTTTGCGTTTCTGTATAAGAATTTGACAATCTACGCACAACACAATATCCTGTTGCGCACGGTTCAAAACTATAAGAATACATTCTAGAATCATTTTCTACATACGGATGCAACAACCCTGCCGCCCCAGACGCGTCAAAATGAGTAAACCGTAATACAACATCATCAGTATTTTGCGCCACATAATCATCTAACCGAATTTTTACAAAGTTGTCTGTTTTTAAACTGGCATCCAAGACACCATCGAACCCCGAATCGGCATTAAATATAATAATAGAATTTGAACCACCCGAATCAAAATTTACATTTATTGAACCCGCGCCTATACCATCCAACGCAGACAAATTATACACACCACCATTATTTATTAATAAATCTGCACCCATGGGCACAGATGCCATACCTGATGGCGAATCAATTACAAATTGGTCTGCCCCAGCCCCAGGCATAAACAGCGACAGCACTGTCAAAGATGTAATTAATTTTCCTTTCATGCCGAATATATTAATAAACATAAATGAAAAATAAAGGAAAAAATTCTTGGGCAGCCATACCTATATAAAAACCAATATACATTTGATAACATCCAAGTATCGACACATAAAAACAACAAAAAAACTCAAAAAGGAGAAACATTATGAAAAAAATAGCTATTTCTACACTGGCTGTATTAATCGCATGTCCTGCATTCGCGGGCAATCCTCGCGATGGCAGTTCCTGGCAAATTGGTGGTTTAAATCCATACATCGGTTTGCATGGTGGTATTGCATACAACAACACAAATTATAAATTCTTGGGCACCAAAGAATCCATGACAGATGTTAATTTCCAAGGTCGTGTTGCCATGGGTTTAGAAATCAATAAACAATATCGTTCTGAAATTGAATGGTCTATTTACAGCGAAGCCGAAGACACGGCCAGATTCGGTGATTTTGATGTCAAAGTCAAAACAGATATGCAAACATTGTTATGGAACACATACATGGAATTCGGCAATTTCACAATCGTTCGTCCATTCGCAGGCCTGGGTATTGGTGTTGGATTCAGCGATATTAAACGTTCTGGCACAGGCATAGTATCCGATTCCAGCGACAAAGCCGGCGTTGCTGCAAATGCGGCACTGGGTATGACATTTGACATGGAACAATTTGCTGTTGATGTTTCAGCCCGTTATACATATGTTGATGTTGCATCAGGTATGCATAATTTCGGTGGCGACATCGGCATTAGATTTATGTTCTAAGACCCGGAAACATTATTATAATCTGCTTACCCATACATTTTACAATGTATGGGTTTTTTATAGGCATAAAAAAACACCCAACAAGAATGTTGGGCATTTTGTTTCAACAGAAAAACCGAATTATAATTTCGCCAAAGCCAATTTATTCAACAAACCAGATTCTATATCAGTTAACAATGATACCATACCTTGATTTACTTCTTGATTTGCAACTATTCTTTCAATCACTTCGATTAATTGAATACATTTTTTTACAATATCTAACTCAACAAATTTAGGATTTAATAAATTCGCTTTGAAAACGTTTTTATCTTCGGTTGCCATAAAATAACGTTCTGCAATTTCATCAACCCAATCATCAATATCTTCGTGCAATCTGTCAAACAACAAATGCCGAGAATAATCATCTGTGGACCAATGATTTATTTTGCAAGAATATTTTAATGCAATTAAATGTTGCAATAATTCGTACATATTCGCCTCCTTGTTATACGCATATAAAACGATACATATTAAACAAATAAAAACAAACAAGACAATATTCTTAAAAAAACGCGCTATACGCATTAAATCCGGTGTTTTTTGAAAACATACCTAACGCAAAACAAATAAAATACTATACAATAACACTGTATTCACCAAACAACAAAAAAAAGGAGAACAAACATGAAAAAACTTATAAAACTTATTGCTGTATTGGGCACAGTAATTACAATGGCCGCATGCACCACAACCACAGACAACAACTGTCCATACCATAATCAAAAAAACGAAGCCGTATGTGCACACTGTGGCAAAACAGATTGCAACCATAAAAAATATAAACAAAATCGCGGAAACAAAGTGCACTCTAAAATGTACACTCGCAACAATCATGGCGAAGCCAGCGAAATCGGTTATGTCAAATTTTACGACATTGACCAAGGTGTAAAAATGGTCGTAAATGTTGATAAATTACGCAATGGCGTAGATTACACAACAAAAATATATCAATGCAGCGATGCAAAATGCACAAACCCAGACACATGCTGCCGTACAAATACAATGTCATTGGAAATGCCGCTGACACGCCGCAACAAATCAAATCCAATGTTGCAAGAAACATTTATTATTAAAAATGTCAGCACAGACCAATTACAAGGTGCCACAATATTCTTTGAACGCGACAATGGATATCGTGCCGCATGGGGATTTATTGACTAAACATGCCACCCAGTACACAAATACAGCCGCCATTGCGGCTGTATTTTTATTTGCTAAATGTTTTTCTTATTAAATCCATAGGTACAACTAAAAACGCCAAACCAAATATTGCAATCCATTGCTCGTGCGATAATGGCACAACCTGGAATAAATCTCCGCCAAAATCCACAATACATATTGTTCCCAATATAATACCGCCGGCAATAAAAACGAACGCTGGGTTTTTGCTGATGCCGCGCAACAGGTGTCTGGTGTCTGTGCGTACATTAAACCCATTAAATACCGCCATCAACATAATCAACGCAAATCTAGCAGTTAAATTTACCGCCGGATTATCACCAAATATTTGACGCACATACGGCACCCCCAGCAATGCAAAAACAACCGCAAATTCTATACAAATTGCGAATATTCTGGTAATCATTTTATGCGTGAATAACGATGCGCCTTTTGGTTGCGGCGGCACCTTCATGTATTCTAACTTGCCAGGTTCGCCCCCAAATGCCAAAGAATTTAAACTGTCCATCACAATATTTATAACCAACACTTGAACTGCGACAAATGCCGGCACCATAAACGCAACTGGGTAAATCAAACTGAGTACAACCAACATTATATTTATTGGCATTTGAAACATCAAAAATTTTGTAATATTTTGTAAAAATGTTCGTCCAAATAAAACAGCGTCCGCCAACGACACAAAATTATCATCTGTTATAATGATATCGCCTGCTTCTTTGCATACATCTGTACCAGACCCCATTGCAAACCCAACATCTGCGCGTTTTAACGCCGGCGCATCATTTGTGCCATCGCCGCACATACCGATACACAGATTCATTTCCTGGGCAATTTTAACAAGACGCAATTTTGTCCGTGGCACAGCACGCGCAACAATTTTTAATTTATATAAATTCTTTTTGATTTGCGTATCTGTCATTTTATCTAATTCGGTTGCTGTTAAAACCAAATCATCATCACTATTGACAATGCCTGTGTCCACGCCAATCGCGCGCGCTGTATCCAATATATCGCCTGTTATCATTATCACATGAATTCCTGCCCCGTGCATACGCGCAACAGCATTTGGGACCTCGCGCCGGACATCATCACGAATGCTGGCCAATGATATCAGTGTCAAATTATCTGGCACATTTGCATCAACTGTTTTATTTGTTCCAAATGCCATTGCCACCATTCGTTTGGCCTGACGCGCATTATCACGAATAATCGCCATCATTTTTGATTTGTTTATTTTATGAGCAACACCATTAACATCGATATATTTTACCACATGATCTAATATAATTTCAGGCGCGCCTGTATATAACACAAACTCTTTATTATCTTGTATTCGTTTTATGCGCACTGCTGAAAATTTATTTGCGCTATCAAAAGGGAATTTATCTAAGACCTTGATTTCGCGCATGACAGCATGCACCAGTTTTGATTGCTGATGCAACCCAGACAACAATGCGCGTTGCGTACTGGTTCCACCAACAATTACCCCATTATCATCCCATGTGGCACCTGTATTAAAAATTATATCCGCAGCAATAAATCGCGATACAGGCAACACAGAATCAAAATCGACCTGACTGCCATCGCCCAGATAATTTGTTATTGGGATTAAATTGCCGTATGTTAGTGTTCCTGTTTTATCTGTACATAAAATTTGTATATTTCCTGCCTCTGGAATTTTATGAGTATTTTTTGCCAACACATTATGCTTTATCATATTACGGGCGTTTTGCGATATAATAATTGTGATAATAAACGGCAGTCCTTCGGGTACAGCCGCCACAATAATTGTCAACGCCACAATTAATGCATTTAATATTTGATGTACGACATTCAACCACCCAGACGATAAAAATGCGAAAATCCCCCCAGCATCAACCACAGAATTTGTTATTAATATAATCGCCACAATCGCACCACAGATATAACCAAACTGCCCTATTTTGATGGCCAGTTTATCTAATTTAATATCCAGGTCTGTTTTAACCTCGGTTATTTCACGCATTGCCAACAATGTTTTGGCATTTTCTGTATGCGCGCCGATTTTTTGTGCGACCATATAACATTCGCCACTTTGAACTGTTGTTCCAGCAAAGACCAAATTTTTACTGACATAATCATCTGCGGTAATACGCGCCATGCGATTATATTTAAACCCGGGTATTGGCGATTTTTGGCATTCTGCACTTTCGCCATTTAACACAGAATTATTAACACTGATGCGACCATCAATTACATAACCGTCCGCAGGAACGGTTTCCCCAGATTGTAAAAAGATAACATCGCCCACGACGACATCATCTGTCTTGATTCGTTTAATTTTTTTGTTTCGCAACACGATTACATATCGCACCCCAGACCGATTTTTTAAATCCAATGAATATTTTTGTGCGCGCAGTTTTGTCAGTGTCCCAATAACCGCAACACATAATAATACCACGCCAATTCCAATCGGTTCTAAAAAACTGCCAAAACCTGCGAACGCCAATGCCAAGAACACAACCAACATCCCAAACAATATCAAGTTGATTTTATCGTGAAAAACCTCTAATAAAAAATGCCACGCGGTTTTAGGTTTAACCCCTGGGATAGTATTTGTTCCATACTTATTACGACTTTGTATAACCTGGGCTGTGTCCAATCCAACAATTTTCATCCGCGATTCCTTTATTAAAACATGTATATTTTATCATAAAACGCAACAAAAACAAAAGGGGCGTATTGCCCCCATTACAGTTTCAAAACAATATAAACATGTTTTACCGAGCAACCTCGGCCGTTATTTTTTCATGATGAACATAATTTTTCAACACAAAATCTGTCGCTTTCCAATTAAAAATACCGTTCCAGTTTTCATCAGGAATTTCAACTGTTGGCAACGGATATGGTTTGTTTTTTAATTGTTTCATGACCGGGATAACATGATTTTTGTAAATATGTGTATCCGCCAAAGAACCAATTAAATATCCAGGTTTATATCCGCCTTCTTTGGCATACAACAATAACAACAAAGCATAACTGGCAATATTATAAGGCACGCCCAAGAACATATCACACGAACGTTGACTCCATAACAAAGACAAACACCCATCACGAACAATAACCTGGTGTTCAAAATGACACGGTGGCAACGCCATATCCGATATTGCCTGAGGGTTCCATGCGCTGACCAACATGCGTCTATCTGTTGGATTTGTATGCAATTTATCTACGACATTCTGCATTTGGTCCACGCCTGGATTATCTGGATTCACATTATCTGCGGGGTTGTCTGGATTCCATCTGTATTCGCCATTAAAATGCCGCCATTGGAAACCGTAAATCGGGCCCAAATCGCGTTCTTTATCAGCAATATCATTATGCAGTTGAATCTTGTCGGCATCGGTTGGATTTTCTAATTTTGCCAGTTTGATATTATATTCTTCTTCGACCTTGGATGGGCGCCCCCATTGATTCCAAATATAACATTTACGGTCTTGCAGCCATTTTTTATCGGTGTACCCTTTGATAAAAAATTCTAATTCTGTCGCTATATTCTTTAATCCCATCTGTTTAGTAGTCAAAAGTGGGAATCCGTCTGCCATATTATGCTTGAACATTTTGCCTGCATCACCAATATCCGGTATTCCCGTACGATTATCACGCCAATTTTTGCAATTTTGTAAAACATCTTGCAGTATATCTAAATATTGTTTCATCTTTTACCCCTTTTTAAATTATAAAAACACCAAAAACGGCACAAAGTCAAGAAAAAAACAGGGCATAACACCATGTTATGCCCCATTTTCAACAAGATGAAATTATCTTTAGAGATTTTCAGCCCCTGTCAAATCGACCCCACGTGAACTGAATATTTCAACCAAATTCACAGGTTGTTCTGCCTCGCGCTTCATACGCACATTAAGGCCGCCCTGTGCAAATTTTAATTTATTGTCAATATCTTTTGTCATATGTTTGCCTCTTTGGTCATCTCTCTGGCAAAAAGTAATTTACACTAAGAAAAACTTTTTGTCAAGTATTTTTTATTTTTCGCAATCCAGACATTCTTCACCCAAATCCGTAGACGCGCCCTCTTCTACGACTGCGATTGGGACAACCTTGCCTGGCTCGGTATAATGTGTTTCTTTGACAACGCGGACACGGCGATTTTCAGCATTTGGCACGCCATCGCCTGTTTGAACCTTTAAATCTTCTTCCCCGGCAGAAACCGCAACAATCTGGCTGGCTGGGATACCATAATTAATCAGCATCTTTTGTACGGCCTCGGCACGGCGACCACCCAATGCGTAATTATAACTTTTTGTCCCAGATGTATCTGTATGACCAACCACAGAAACCTTGATATTTTTGTTATTTTGGGTTGCTGTTGCCAATTCGCGAATTAATTTATCGTATTCTGGTTTGATAACGGCCTTGTTAAAATCAAAGTGCACTTCGAATATTTCTTCCATAACATGTTGTGTTGGTTCCAATGGGATTTGCTGAACTTTGATGACGGCCTTTTCGTCATTTGGTTTTAAATTATCCAAACGGTCATTAATGGCCTTGATTTCTGCACGCATTGCCATCATCATATTGATAAATTCATCACGGGTAACAACCTCGTCCCCCAATGCAGGATTTTCACATGGGCAACCCTCGCCTGTTTCTTCATTACAGTTGCAACCACGACCACCACCATTTACCGCAACAGTATTTCCACTGTTGGAAACAGTTTTATCCCCACCATAAATATTTTGAGTAAACATCATAGGCACCTGTTGTCCCACAGGCACAGTTTGAATTAAACTGGCGGCATTTTCAGGCATTTTAATATTATTAACAATCACGATTCCATCACGCGGATATGACTTTCCACCAACCGAGTTAAACGAACGTGTTTCTGGATAAAACGCCTTGTTTTCAATTTCGATAGAAGAAGTTCTGGTTTCCATCGCCGCTGTTTCTTGCTGGGCGGAATTAAAACTTTTTGCGACCTTGCATCCACCGTGTTTACAGTTTTTTAACACATCCATTGCCGCGATAAAACGTTCACGGCATTGTTGGGCAGTATCTGTTTGCCCTGTTGATGTTGCAGAAACCCAACAATCAAATTTGGCCTGGGCCTCGGCTGCGACCTCTGGCTGATTTTCCGTAGCATCATTTTTGAATTCGTTAATCATATCTGCGTATGCCGATTCTAAAACATTGGCATCACGTTCATCCAACGCCCAATTACTGACTGTTTCTGGGAAAGGTGTTTCGCCAGAAAACGCCGTTACGGCCTTGTTAGCAAACAATTCGCCCATTTCTGGGAAACCACTGGTTCTGGCATTATAAATTGCATAAGAACGATAATTCATCGCCAAACGATTCAAGAAAGAATCTTTGTGTGGTGCAGAATTAACATCCAAACCTTCGACATAATCAACCGTTGGGGTTGCGCCATTTGCGACCTGTTCATTCTTGGAACTGTCTGTCCCAGCGCATCCTGCAAAACCAATCAGTGATGCCACGATAAAAAAACGCGAAAAAAATTTGTTTGCCATTAGGTCCTTCCTTTTTAATATTTCTTATCTTGTATTATACTATTTTTTTGTTCCCCAGTAAAGCGGAAAAACTATTTGTCCAAGAATTGGGTTACCGCAGGCATCAAACTTTGTACCCCGCCAGAAAATCCGCCACCACTTTGACTCAAACTACCAACGGCATCCCACACATTGGCGGTACCGGTTTTTTGTCCTGCCCCAGAAATTGCATTTTGAACGAATCCAACATACGCCTCTTTTTTTCTGGACTTTATCTTGGCGCTTGAACACTTTTCGACTTTTTCTCTAAATTTTTCGTATTTGCTGGCCTCGGCCGTGGTTAAATCTTCTTCATCGAAACCGATTTTATCAAAAATATCATAAACATTACTAACCGTTTTCTTTTTAGAAGGCGAGCAATCACTCACACACCCATCAGGATAATATGTCGCCGTTGCAGGTATCGGGAATCCAATCCATACCGCATTTTCATTTTCACCCTTGCTATCAAACACATCTGCAAAACAGGCGGTTTGTTTATACGGCAAATTTGCCGAGACACTGTCTGAATATGATTCTCTATCGGCATCACACTCTTCGCTGCTGCTAATCATAGAATCGGCCTTGACGCCAGTTTTTGCCCACTCTTTGACCAAATCTTTAACAAAACTGATATCTGATGATGTTGGGATACATTCTGCTTCTAAATCTTTTTGTTGTTTTGCCAACGCCGCCACATTACCGACCAACCCAATAACCCCAGGCAACAGCGACCCAGACAACATACTTTCCACACCCGTTTGTTCTTGCTTTTGTACCAAAGATGCCTTTTTTACCTGGACGCCAGATGCGCCAACCTTGGCCCCCGCAGACGAAGACGCATTGGAAACCTTTAACGCGGCCATCGCCCCACAAGATGTCAGGCCAACACAAAATGCGATAAAAATAGCGAATATATTTTTCATCTCTCCGTGAGAGTATTATATCATAAAAAAACAATCATAACAAATATAAAAATTGCTTTTTATTTTATCATGTGCAAATATAAACACATGGTTCAAGACAAAAGAAATTTTATTATTTTTCAAAAACATCGCCGATTAACGCGTCTGTGGCAATTTTTATTTACAGGATGGGGATTGGTTATGGTTGCGGCGTTGGCTGCGGGTGCCATATTTACCAAGCAATTATTATGGACACCAATATCTGCGATAAACATGTTTGATATTGCCAGTAATCAATTCAAAATGACAAATGCCCGTTTTGCGGGGATTGATAAAAACGGCAATCCTTTTACCATAAACGCGAAAATTGGCCGCCAAGAATATTCTACGCCTGACATAATATATATGGATGTTGTAAACGGCACCGTTGTTCGTCAAGAAAACGGGAAATCGGTTACTGATTATATTCGTGCAAATCACGCTGAATATAACCAGCCCCAGCGCAATGTAAAATTATATGGGAATGTCCATATTGATTCCAGTACGGGCGACAAAATACAAACAACAGAAATGGTGATAAAATTATGAAACAATCTGTATTACGTGTTGAACATTTATCCAAAAGTTATGGCAAACGCGTTGTTATTCGCGACATATCAATGATTGTCCGCCAAGGTGAATCTGTTGGATTATTGGGTCCAAATGGTGCGGGCAAAACAACCGCGTTTTATTGTATCACGGGTCAATTAAATGCCACATCTGGTCAAATATTTTTAAATTCCCAAGATATAACGCACCTGCCTTTTTACCAAAGGGCGCGCCTGCATATTGGTTATCTGCCCCAAGAAAACAGCGTGTTTCGTGGATTATCTGTGGAACAAAACATCATGGCAATCTTAGAGGTTGTCGAACCAGACAAAAAGAAACGCAAACATAAACTGGAATCATTATTAAACGAATTTTCAATCGCGCACCTGCGGCACAGTCCCGCAACCGCCCTGTCTGGTGGCGAACGCCGCCGCGTTGAAATTGCACGCGCATTGGCAAACGACCCAAAATTTATTTTATTGGACGAACCATTTGCCGGCATTGACCCGATTGCTGTGAATGAAATTCGTTCATTGGTATCGCAATTAAAAGACCGCGGTTTGGGGGTTATTATTACAGACCACAATGTTCGTGAAACCCTTGGTATTACCGACCGCAGTTATGTATTACATGACGGGCAAATTTTGAAACATGGAACTGCGCGTGAAATTACCGCTGACAGCCGTGTTAAACAGGTGTACCTGGGCGAAAATTTCACGATGTAGAATAATTATATATTTTTTACTATTTTATATGATATAATGGTTGCATAAATATCAACGGGGGGGATGTATATGTTTACCAAGATTTTTTCGATGTTTTTTATATGCGCGACATTAATTACAAACATTGCGCATGCGGCACCTGTACAACCAACAAAATGTTTTGATACCAAATCAGGATATCAAAATGGCACCACTGGGATTATTGCTGATTATGTTATTTATTTTAATAATGACGAATCGATATTGCCAACAATAAATGGTCAAAATTGCGAAACCGTATTGAAAACGGCTTTAAAAAATACATTCAATGGCGCGACTGACATCAACAGTGTATTGGTATTTGGTTCTGCAGATAACACCAGCGACTATAACCGAAATATAAAATTGAGTAAAGACCGTGCCAATACTGTTACAAAATTGCTTTCCAGTATTGGTGTAAACACCACTTGTGGTTCTAATTCTGGCGAAACATGTGCCAACATATCAATCGGCGATGCAATCCAGCGCGCCACTGGCAACAGACAATCCACACCGCAAACACGTGCAGTATATGTATTCATTATTCGCAACGATGATATATGCGATGAATACACAATCAAAACATTAACATTTTTACAGAAACAAAGTTATACCAACAGTTCTATAAAACAAGAATTAACGGCGGCACAAAACATTTGCGATGAACAAGGCAAAATAATATTTTTATCTGAACGCGAAAAAATTGCCCAGGCAATTTATGATGCGGCCACCGCACTGACCGCCAATGGTCAACCATTGCCTGCCGACATACCAAATGATATTAAAATAAACATTTTGGCAAATGGGTTGGTTAACATACGCAACGCAATGGCGGGCAACACATCTGTATGGAAAACAGCCGATGGGAAATTCAATGTTGCGCGTTTGGCATCTGATTCTATTGCTGGGGTGGTATTGGGTACTGCGGGCGGATTAATTACCAGTCATGTTGTTAAAAAGAATCAAATTTCCAAAGGGTTCGACAGTGTATCATGCGCGATTGGTGGACAAACTGTCGCATCATTTGATGATGAATTCACCGTTGGAATACAACCAAGATAAAATTTGAACAAGGGGCGCACAAATGAAAAAATTATTTTATATATTTGTTGGGATTTTAATCACCGTGCCAAATTTTGCTGCGCACGCAATGCCGCGCACTGCAACCAAACACAGCACACGTGCAATGGTTGGCCCTGCATTGGTCAATGTCCACAAATCCAGTTTAAAATGGGACCAGGCAAATTTTGATGAACAAATATCTGCTGATACGCCCGCCCCAAACACACCGATTAATAATCGCGATGCGGAACGCAACACATGTTTGTCGAACAACATTGGTGCAGATGCAACATTCATATGGGCATCTCGCAACGGCGACACAACAAATTATGCCACAATGATAGAAGACACCGAACATCCAGAAAACAACACATGTTTTGCGCGCGTTGACATTCGTTCGAATGACATTGGTCTAAACCTGTCTGATTTCCGCGGTGTGTATTTTCCAATCAATCAAACGGTTACATGTGGCAGTTGGATAAACCACGATGATTTAGAAAAACGTATTTTGGATTCTAAAAAGACCACACGCACATTGGCAACGATTGGCGCGGCGGTTGGTGGTGCCGGCATTGGTGTTGGCGTGATGGAATTAGGCGGCAATAAATTATTGGCAAAAACTGATGCATTAAAAGGATTACAGGGTCAAAAAAGTTTGTCAGGGGATGAATTATTTATATCGCAATTAAAAGACATGAAAAATAACAACAAAAAACAATATGACAATATTGTTAATCAATTAAAAATGTTGCGCGATGCATGCAAAAATTCCATCAACAAGAATTGCAAATTAATTGATTACAACACAATCCTGGATTCGTTGGGTGAACAATAAACCACACATAAACGATAAAAAAAATTGCAAAAAAACAGACCGCGCTGGCGGGCAGCATCGTGGACGCGCAGGGATTGATGACTTCGTCATCGACTCGTAAGGTTCGAACTTCGCATTTCCTTTGCTCGTTCTCACCAACTATCCGTCTCCGAACCGGTTGCTAACGCAACCAGAGGGTTCAAATCCTCATGCGCGAACAA
>JAZNVZ010000002.1:0-303905 GCA_045593065.1 Candidatus Enterousia sp. | reverse complement strand
TATCACAAACAAGATAGTTTTACAAACGATACAACCATAACGATAAACCAGTATGAAAAAACAAAGAAATAATTGAATTTTTGTTTTATGTTGTACGAATCGTCAACATGCCCAAATTATAATTATCTGGCGATAAAAATTGTATCATTTTTTACAGTTGCTGACAAGATATGATTGAATGTGATGTTGCTATTTTGAATAACACATGATACAATTTGATAAACCACGATGGGGGTGCGCGTGAATATATTAATAACTGGTGCGACAGGTTTTATTGCATCGCATACTATTGTCGAATTGCAGAATGAAAATCACAACATAATTGGGATTGATAATTTATCTAATTCCAGTATCGAAACTTTGGACAATATCAAACAAATAACCGGCCGCCCGATTGATTTTTACCAGGTTGATATTCGCGACACGGAAAAACTGCGTGCGATATTATCAAAACATAAAATTGATTGTTGCATTCATTTTGCAGGACTCAAGGCCGTTGGGGAATCTGTGGCAAAACCGTTAGAATATTACGATAACAATATTGCTGGGACGGTGTCTTTGCTGATGGTACTGCGTGAAATCGGTTGCAAAAACATTGTGTTTTCATCCAGTGCGACTGTTTACGGTACGCCCGCATTTGTGCCTATTACCGAAGAATGTCCAAAGGGTATCTGCACAAACCCATACGGTTGGACCAAACACATGATTGAACAAATCTTAATCGATACACAACACGCCAACCCAGATATGAATGTGGTTATTTTGCGGTATTTTAACCCGATTGGCGCACATCCATCTGGCTTGCTGGGCGAGCGACCAAACGGTATCCCAAATAACCTGATGCCATACATTACCCAGGTTGCGTGTGGCAAACGCGAAAAATTATTCGTTTACGGTAATGATTATGATACTCCAGATGGCACAGGTGTGCGTGATTATATTCATGTGGTGGATTTGGCGCGCGGGCATGTCTGTGCGTTGCGTGCGTTGGAAAATAATTGCGGAATCGATATATTCAACCTGGGCACAGGACACGGTTATTCTGTGCTGGATGTGATTAAAACATTTGAACGGGTAAATGGTATCAAAATTCCATATGAAATTGTCGCGCGCAGGCCAGGGGATATTGCAACATGCTATGCCGATCCAGCCAAGGCAAAACGCGTATTGGGATGGGTTGCGCAATATTCGTTGGACGACATGTGTCGTGATTCCTGGAATTATCAGCAGAAAAACATATAACGGTTCCAGGAACAAAAAACCGCCCAATCGGGCGGCGTATTTTATTTTTCGATAAAGCGTTTATAAACCTTGTCGTTAACCTTGACCGGATATTCGCGTTTTAAAAATTCATCGTAATCGGCCTGGATTTGATAATTCTGCATTTGTTCCAGTTCCGCACGCAATTTGTCGCGTTTTGCCTTATCTATTTTTGGCTGTTGCACAGATTTTACAGACAATACATAAAACGCATCTGGGGTTTCAACGATTTTATTTGTACCAACCTTGTTATTAAAGGCATCGTTCAACACCGCCATTGGTGCACCTTCGGCGCGGGTAACTTTTTTATTTGTTGCCCCAGTCCATTTGCCATCTTTATTCAAATCAACCAAGATAGAGTTTGCTTTTTCATACGCCAATTTGCGTTTTTCAGCGCGTGTCCATTCAGGCACCAATTCTTTTTTTACACTAGCAAATTCAGCACTGTGCGCAGGATTTATTTTATCCAAATGCATAATAATAAATCCTTTTTTGCCTTCGATGGTTTCACTGTCTGTGCCAGCATCCATTTCAAAGATTTGTGCGATAATTTGTGGGGTAATATTTGCATCGTTTGTTGTGCCATTGCGCGCAAAGTTCTTTAATTGAACGAATTTTGCACCGTGTTTTTTTGCAGCGACTTCTAAACTATCGCCAGCGATAATGTCGTCTTCGATTTTAACCATGCGTTCCATACCAGCATCGTATTCGTCAGGTTTAGACATATCCGCAGACACAAACACATACGACACATCGCGTGTTTCAGGCAACATTTTTGGATGTTGCGCATAATATGTTTGCAACATATCATCGGTTGGATTTGCAACCTTGAAATCTTTGAAATTCACAGTTTTATATTCAATTTCGCGTGTGGCATAACGTGCGTTGTATGCCGCATCAACCGCAAATTCAGGTAATTTAATTGGCTGCGACAATCCTGTCAACACCATAGAACGTGTTAAATCATCGCGCAATACGGTGGCGAATGTGGCCTCGGTCCAGCCATTTGCAGCCAACATAGTATCAAATTTGTATTGAGAAAATTTGCCATTTTCTTGGAACGCGGGTATATTGCGAATTTGATTAGCGATATGATGGTCAGACACCACAAATCCCAAATCGTGTGCGCGATTTTGCAACATTTGTTGACGCGCGATATCTGTTAAAATACGATGATTAAAATTGCGCATCATGTTTGCGTCTGTGTAAATAGACCGCTGTTGTTCACGGGTCATATTCGACAGAGTTTGTGATTTATGGTTATTAAACTGGTTTACACTGACATCTGTGCCGCCGACAGTTATAACATTTGTATCACTGACTGCGCCGCCAAAAATCCATTCAGCGACACCCCAACCAATAAACGAAAACGCCAATATGGCAATCAAGAATTTAGCCAATGGCTTTTCCGAAGCATTACGTAAATATTCTAGCATTTTGTTTCCTTTTGCGTTAACATAGCAAAAGTGATAATCTAACGCAATGAAAAAAAGAGGTTTTTGATGAAAATAATTGCTGGCAACTGGAAAATGAACGGGACACGCGAAATGTTGGACGATATGGTGGCGGCTATTTCACAATTAGATACTGACCACAGGGTAATTTTATGTGTTCCATATACTATGTTGCGGGGTGGGGATGCTGTTGTTATGATTGGGGCTCAAAATGTCAGCAAACATGAATCTGGGGCGCATACTGGTGAAATTTCAGCGCAAATGGTTTATGCAACAGGTGCCACAGCGACCTTGGTTGGCCACAGCGAGGCCCGCGCCGAATTTCGTGATACCAACCCAGATGTTGCCAAACGCGCAGAAATGGCAATATCAGGTCATTTGTTGCCGATTATTTGCGTTGGGGAAACGGCGGCTGAGCGCGAACGCGGATTGACGCACCAAATCATAGAGCAGGGTGTCATGGATTCTGTGCCATCAAATGCGACCAGTGGCGGGTTTATCATTGCGTATGAACCGCGTTGGGCGATTGGTGCGGGCATAACGCCGACCCAGGATGAAATTGCTGTGGCGCATAAAATTGTTCGCAACACATTGGAAAAAATGGGTTATACAGATATTCCTATTTTGTATGGTGCATCGGTTACGGCTGAAAACGCGGCTGAAATTATGAGTATTGAAAATGTAGATGGTGTATTGGTTGGTGGTGCATCCTTGAAAAAGGACGATTTTATACCTATAATACAAAGTGTGAAATAACAATATAATAAAATAAACAGGTTCAAATATGCAAGAAAATCAAGAAATTACAGAAAATCCAGAAATCACAGATAAAGAGGTTGCGGTTGAATCCGTGTCTGTAAACGATGGCGCAACTCCTGCGGCGGATGCCCCAGACAACAAATTGGTGGCTGAATTGCAAGACAAAGTGGCAGAAATTACCGACAAATACATGCGTGCGGTGGCGGAATTGGAAAACACTCGCCGCCGTGCTGTGCGTGATACAGAATCTGCGGCGCGAACGGCGGGTATGGGAATTGCGAAAAAATTCCTACCGGTTATGGATGCGCTGGATGCGGCGTTAAAACACAATCCTGATGATTCTGGCATAAAATCATTGGCGATGGCACTAGAATCTGCATTTGCGCAAATCGGCATTGTAAAAATTGAAAGTGTTGGACAAAAATTAAACCCCCAGTTTCACAGTGCCGTATCAGTTGTTCCTGTGGATGAATCGCACGCGGTTGACACAATTTTCCAAGAAATGCAAACGGGATACATGTACGGCGACACAGTTTTGCGCCCCGCCATGGTGGTCGTGTGTAAATAATAAAATATGGTTCACAAACAGGCGGCACATATGCCGCCTGTTTATATTTTGTGCCACAATATGTTTTTTATATAGTCAAAGAAAGTTGTATGATGTTGTTTTTTATATAGCTTGCGTTGCAGTTTTTTCAAATTCGAGCAATCATATCCGCAATTATAATATTGTTGCATGTTTGTTGCTAAAATTTTACAAGCCTCCACAACATCTTGTTTTAACAATCGTTGAAACCCATAAAAATACAATCCTTTGATTCTACTCAAATACAAGCTTTTGATATTGTCTGGATAATCATGCGTATTTATCCAATCGTACATAAAATTTCCATGTCCTAAATTAAGACGGATCCATTTTTCAATCGAGAAAGTTTCACTGTCACAACTGTTCTCATGTCTTACATAATTATAAAAAGCAGAATCATCTTGAACGATTTTGTTTGCAAAGTAAACAGCCTGAATTTGAAAACAGAAAAAATCTATATAAAATCTTACATTATGTTGTTCTAACATCTTTTTATTATATAAACCTGTCCATAAATAACTAAAAGTTGCGAACTTGCCATATTTGTCAGGTTCATCATTGCCAGTTGCAATACTTAGAGAATTTCCTTTGTTGTCGACAATATTGGCGACGCCTTTTGTGATATCGGCATGTTCTTTTTTTGCCAATTTATACAATTTTTCACAAAAATCCGGTGCTAAATAGTCATCACCATCTAAAAAACATACATATTCACCTGTGGCAGCATGCAAGCCGTCGTTCCTGCAAGCAGCTGTTTTTTTATTTGTTTTGTGATTTATTATTATAATTCTTGGATCTTGTGCTTGAAATTTTTTTAGGATAGCTAGAGAATTATCTGGTGAAGCATCATTAACAGCAATAATTTCTATGTCAGACAATGTTTGATTGCACACAGACTCCATACATCTTATCAAATATTGTTCTATGTTGTATATAGGAATAATGATGCTAACTTTTACAGACATGTTTTCTCCTTAATATCATACGGAAAAGCATCCAACAATTCTTGTTGTTTGTTGCGTACTTGCTCTGGGGTAATTTGATACATGTCGCGCAGTTTTTTCAAATCTGCATCAGTAAAAGATTGTTTAGATAAATTTATCACATTGTGTTTTTTGATTCCAAAAGCCGAATAATAATCGTTATATTTGTAGTTGCCACCAATAATTTTATTTGATAAAACCATACGAATATTTGGAATCCCCAGAGAATCTGCGGCAATCAATCCGTGCATGGCACTGGAAATAATATTTTCGCATTCTGCGATTTGTTTCATAAATTCGGTGGGTTCTGTTGCAATATCTAATACAACAGAATTTTTTACCTTAATCTTGTTTAACAAAGGATTGTCTTTATCGACATAGTGTGGAATTATGCCCAGTTTATATTTCTTTTTCGGCATTTTGCCGTTTAATAACAACCCGGCCAATAACCCAGGGTCGCCGACAGCGACATTTGGCGATATTTTAACATCCTGAAATTGTTGTAGGCGATGTAAAGTATAATATCCGCGCACAGCGCGCACATCCAAACGGCGTTTCAGGTATTTTTTGTGTTGTGATGGGGCCTTGATAAAACCTGTCCCCCAAACAATGACAGGCGATTTAACAATTCTGTGATGATTGTTAGAAAAGAAAATTTCCATTAACGAACCAATGGCAACCACATCACATGTCGATACTTCTGTATGTAATACAGGATGACCTAAATAATCAAATAAAGCGGGAGTCAACATGTCACCAAAATTTGGACGTAAACGGAACCAGTATGCCAATTTATGTTTTTCCCTGTGCATGAACATAGGGATGCCTAAAACATAAATACAGCGATTTTTTTCTTTTACAAACCAACCCGCAATACGTTTTGGATATCTAATTATATTATTGATTGTATGCCAGCGATGAATCGGGTATTTCGTTCGCAATAATTGCCTCAAAGATTTTAAAAGTTTTTCACGGGATTTAAAATTTCTAGATTGATAAAATGGTTTTATTCTGTAATAAAATAAAATTTCTGGTATTCTGTATATTCTTTTATTATGATTATACAACAAATTTAACCACAAATCGTAATCTTCTAACATTGTGCTAAATCTAGGGTCAAAACCACCACATAGTAAAAAATCAGATTTTTTTATCAAGGCAGCATTCACAAGACAATTCGCGTCTGCCATATTTAGTTTATTTGGACGCCTTAATACCATTTCGGCATTTTCTAGACCGAACAGCATAACACGAGATGTTATTATATCGCCATATTTGTGTGTAATTGCATAATACATTTTTTCTAATGCAGTTGGTGCAATCTTGTCATCTCCATCCAACATAAAAATATATTCTGCATGCGCAGTGTGAATTCCATTAGTTCTGGCAACCAATACGCCACTATTTTTTTGTGTAATTAATTGAATGTTTTTAAATTTTTTTGTATATTTGGTAATAATTTTGACACTAGCATCAGTGCTACCATCATCAACAATAATGATTTCGATATCTTTAAGTGTTTGGTTTAAAACAGATTGGATGGTTTCAGTAACGGTATCTGCTTGATTAAAACAGGTTATAATCACACTAACTTTTGGCATTTGTCCCCCATTGTGCAAGTTTTATATTTTTTTGATTTTGAATATATTTGGAACCGTGACACTGTTGTTTAACAAGGTATCACGATAACTGTGAGCCGATGTACCGCGTGCGCGACCCGATGATGTATTTTGAAATTTTTTTGTTAAATTCTTTCTGTATCCGGTCATATGATGCATTTCCAGTGCAGGCAACACATAATATTTCGCCCCCATAATATGATTTAATTGCCTGGTTGGGTCAACCAAAGTCACATTATGTTTGTTCCATTTTAATTTTGAAAATGGGCCAATAAACGAAAAGAATTGAACAAAATACGAAGGAACCAAAGACCGTTGTGTTGGCGTGGCATATGTCACAACGGGGCAAAAACTGTGCGTGATCCCATTCGTTATGATGTACTTTTTTGCCCGGATTACTTCATCAGCAATATAAAATTCATCAGTATCCATACACATAAAATAATCAACACCGTGTTTTTTTGCGTGTTTCAAACCAATGTTGCGTTTTAATCTTTCTTGTTTGCCGGCACTGAGTTTATAATTTGGGACATATTCAATCAGTTCATCAATCAGCCCCTGTTTTTGCAATTTTTTTAACATGCTAACCAATTTAGGATTTGCTGGGTTCCCGTACCAAGAATGTCTTTGATATACTACATTTATATAATCGGCATGCGGGCGAATTGTTTTCAAAGAATCTTCTAATAATTCTTCGCCATCAAATACAGAATATGACACCCCCCACGATGCGTTCCGCACCAATTCATTTGCCTTTAATTTATCTTGCATATATTTCCATTTGTGGCGTTTACGCTTGTCCAATATAACCCGTGCGCGCAATGCATGAATGCGTTTCCAAAAACGGTATGTTTCCATTGGCATGAATAATTTTTGTAATAAATTCATAATCAGTTCCATTTAATTTTGCCAACAGGTATAAACCCAAATAGTAATATACGATTGTGTTTTATTTTGAGTACAGGTATTCCAAATAATGATAACCTAAACCGTGTTGTGCATAAATCCGAAGCACGCCAAGCGTTGTAATATGCAGGGAATTTGTTTATAATATCTAATTGAATATTTTGATGCATTCTGGCCATAGATGCTTTCTGCATATTAGAAGCCTGGGTTTCAAAAGTACGATATTTAACCAAAACTTCTTGGATATTATAAAAATGTGTTAAACCCATCAACCTGGCCCATAATCTGTAATCTTCGGCAGGACTATAAAATTCTTCATACTCTATACCGTTATCAACCAAAACAGATTTTCTAACCATGGCCGCAGTATGCCATACGCAACATTTGTCGGTCATGACGATTTTAATATCATTGTCGTATTCCGGAACACAACGCACTTCATTAGACAAACCAAAATCTTGCATCCACCCAGATACCACCCCAACATCCGGATGCGAATCCAGGTATGCAACTTCTTTTTCTAAACGCGTTGGCACCGACACATCGTCATGGTCAAAAATCGCCAGATATTCGCCAGTCGCCATTTCTAATAATTTATTGCGTGATGGGGTAATGCCCATGTTTTTTGCGTTCTTGATATATTTTATGCGTTTGTCGTGTTTTGCGTATTCTTTGACAATCGCCTCGATTTCGGTGTTTTGCGGACTGTCGTTCAAGATTAAAAATTCAAAATCAGTATAAGTTTGAGATAAAATAGATTCAATCATTTCCCGCAAATGCACAGGATTTGTGTTATAAATCGGCGTTAACACAGAAACGCGTGGATTTTTTTTTGGCATATTTGAACCTTTTGATTATTCGCATTCAGTGTAGGATAATACAGACAAAAAAGCAACAATTAAAAAACATGGTTATAAAAAACAAAGCGGCATTTTGTATGCCGCTTGCATTTATCTGGTTATTTGCCCCAGGCATCTTTGCAAACTTTTGCGCCAATGTGGAATTTCAATTCCAAAAACATTTTTAATATCAGTTTTGTCCAATACACTGTATGCCGGGCGCACCGCACGTGTTGGATACATTGATGTTGGAATAGGGTGCACATTGCATTGACTGCCTGACATACTCATGATTTCTGTTGCAAAATCGTACCAAGAACATACGCCTTCGTCTGTGAAATGATAAATTCCAGAATTTTCAGTGTTTAATTGTGGTAAAATTTTCACAATCGCTCGGGCTAAATCGGCGGCGCAGGTTGGGGTTCCAATTTGGTCGTTTACAACATTTATATCTGTTTTTTCGGCACCCAACCGCAACATGGTTTTTACAAAATTATTGCCGTATGGTGAATATAACCACGCAGTTCTAATAACAATGGTTGGTGCGCTATTTAGCAACACAGATATTTCGCCCGCCCGTTTTGTCTTTCCATATACAGATATTGGGTTTGTTTTGTCGTCTGGTTTATACGGTGTGTGTGCCGTTCCGTCAAAGACATAATCTGTGGAAATATGAACTGTTTTTACATCACATTGGGCCAGATTTTGTGGACCCAAAACATTTAAATTATAGGCATTATCAATATCATCTTCGGCTTTGTCCACTGCGGTATATGCCGCACAATTTACAATGGTGTCGATATCATTGTACTTTACAAAATTACGCACGGCATTTTTGTTCGTTATGTCCAGTGTATCAAAATCTGTTTTAATAGAATACGGTAATAATTTACCCAATTCTGTCCCCAGTTGACCTTTTGCGCCTGTAATTAAAATCTTACTCATCTTGTCCATCCATTGTAAATATCTTGTAATTGATTTGCTAATTTATCTTTGTCGCTGGTGATAATTTTATCGGCAGGAATCTTCCAATCTACGCCAATTTTTGGATCGTCATAGCGAATACCAAATTCACTTTCTTTGTTGTATAAATTATCGACCTTGTACGCGAAAATAGCAGTATCACTCAGCACTGAAAATCCATGCAAGAAATGACGTGGAATAAATAATTGTCGCTGGTTTTCTGCGGATAAATCCACCGCCACATGTTTTCCAAATGTGGGCGAACCCCAACGAATATCAACCGCGACATCCAACACCCGACCTTGTAAAACGCGCACCAATTTTGCCTGGGAATGTTCGCCCAGTTGACAATGCAATCCGCGTACGACCCCGTACGAAGATTTAGATTGATTGTCTTGGACAAAACGGTTGGTAATACCATTTTTGATGAATTCGGCCTCGTTATAACTTTCAAAGAAATATCCGCGTGCATCATTGAAAATTTTAGGTTCGATAATATAAACGCCATCAATATCGGTTTTAATAAAATTCATAATATAACTCCGTTTTATACCAAGCATTATACCCCGTAAAATGCGGTATGCAAGGTTTAAAACGCATTTTGTACCCAATGTATTTTCCAACCGCAAACCGCGATAACATCGAAACGTGCACTGCCAATCCATCGTTTTTTTATCAAATATGTATCCGCTGCATTACGCAATCTTTGGATTTGTGTGGGCGTGATTGCGTCCCATGCCGTGGTCAGGTCTGGACGTTGTTTTACCTCGACAAAAACGATGGTTGTTCCGCGTTTTGCGATAATATCGATTTCTGCGCGTCCTGTGCGTTTGCCTGTGATGTATCTGGATTGCAATATTTTATACCCCCGCAACCGCAGAAACATCCGCGCACGCCATTCAGCAAAAAGACCAGAATAATAAGTGTTCATTAAAAAGCATACGGTTTTGCACGGAAATTTTCGCGTGATTGCTTTGACGCGGTTGCGACATCCATGGCGCGGCGACCTTCGTCCACTAATTCCAACGCACCATAATACGCGGTCATTTTTGGGTCATATGTATTGGTTGATGTTATCCATTTATCGTTCCCAGAATTAGGCGCGCCATATTTTTTTATAACATTTTTCCAAAATGCCAAAATCTTTTTTTCGCGTTGGTCTTTGAATTTATCGTTATTGCCTTCTGTGATATCTGCATCATTGGTATAGACGATTTTATATACAACATTGTCTGTTGCATTACTGGTCAAATAAACATCGATAGTTTCGCCTGTTTTTGGGCGTACCAGATGGATTTCGGACACATATAACAACCCCCGACTGCGCGCCAAACCGCGAATACATTTTGCCAATTTGCTGGGTTGGACAACCCCTGATTCGCGACATTCGTAATCCAGATTGTATTTCCAATCTTGTGGGATGGTATAAACCAAACTATTGCGATTACGCATAGAATATAATCCACCGGAACGATACAAATGATAAACATCTTCGAAATTCATTCCCAACATAATTCCAGCAATATCAAAATCGGCGACATTCACCAATCCTGCGCCATTGTTTAATGTTGCGTTATTTGTACCTGTGGATAATTCGTTTGCAGAATCGTCATCAACATAAGATATATCTGTATTATTTCCGTCTGTGAAAGCGTCTTCTTGGTCTGTGTCAATATCGCCAGGTTCTGAATCATCATATTCTAAAAATCCGTTTTCATCATCAGCGAATGCCGAACCAACATATACCGGGGCGCATATAATTGTAAAACTCATAAAAACAGCAATCAATGATTTCAAAGACATTATGTATTCCTAGTGTTGCTCGATATCCAATATTTTAAAGTTAAATGCAGACGCGGGGTCTTGACCATCTAACAACGCGTTTAGTGTTTTTTCAGTTTGTATCACATGAATGGGGCCTTTAGATACATTAATATATAATGTTCCGTATTGTACAGACGGTTGTGCCAAAACATCATTGGGTTTGTCCCATGTTTGTAATGTATATTTGACAATCAAATATCCGCTTTCATCTTCGGTAATATCTGGCGATAATTGGACAGTGCGCAAGAATTTTTTATCTGCCATACTAACAATTTCTGGGGCAACATTTTTTTGCCAATCTTGATATACCTTTGGGTTGGACAATCCAAACAATGCGTTGATTTTACCGTTTCCATCATATTTTTCCAATCTGTTGCGTGCATTTTGCCCAGACGGTATCACATAAAAATATTCATGAACAAATCGTGCGATTAACCATTCGCGCAGATTTTTTTGCGGAATATCATCTGCGGACGATGGTGGCAATATTCGCTGGGCAGCACGATGATTTGGTTCAAAAAAGAAAGCATCAACCGTAAATTTATCTTCTGCGTCATAAATCGCGCCAGCAAAGAACAGCAGACCCAACATGGCCAACAACAAAGAAACACAAATAATAATCAATCTAGATTGTGTCATCAGTTCATCCTGTACGAGTTAAATTCATCAACATAATACCCAAAATTATTTAGATATATATTGGCATTCTGTTTTATCAACGCAAAGGCAACAAACCGCAATTTGCCCATGTTTGATGTTTGTATGACAATATTCAAATGCCACAGTCCTTCATGTTCTTGAATATTACCGATTGGGGTTATGCGCACATCGCGAACGGTCCAGGTTGCGTTTGATTCGGCCTCTAATGTTGAATATGTGGGCAACACAACCTTTTGAAAAGAATCGAAAACCGCATCGCTGGTCACACAATAAATTGCGCAAGTCCCGGCATTATCGGTGTTTGTTGGCTGACATTCTGGGCTGGTTCGCGTGCATCCGTTTGACCATATGGCCTGGTTAGTTAAAATATTATCACTGATGGTAAACCAATCATGCACAAATTTATTTAACAAAGATTCTTGCATGACATAATATGCAGGAATTTGGTTTGTATGATTTGCATGTTCCACCAATGTCCAACGTTCCCCATCGGCCCGAACAGAAACCAAGAAAGGACTGGTTGTTTGGGTGCCTTTTATCCATAATATGATTCCGCACAAACAAATGATAGCAAAAAATAATAACATCACGGCCGTGGCCATAAATCTGGACACTGCAACAAATTTTCCTGCCGGGAACGCAGGTGTATTAAAATCGTCTGGATATTTCAACTCTTCTCCCCGTTTTATCTGGCGTGGCCACTATGCCTGGTACACCATGATACAGGCACAAGGACTCAACTTTAATTCATTGTTGTCATATCCAACACCGACTGGTTCGCGGTCGTAAACCTGGCCACATCCAGCCAATGCCACAGCAACGAAAAATCCAAGTAAAAATTTTTTCATGACCCTTTCCCCCATTTCTTTACAGTTTAATTATTCAAAACTTTTATATGCCCCGTCAAGACATTTTAGAACTGTGTTTCAAATGACAACAAGAAACGTCTTTCTTTATCGTTCTTGTCAATTTTTAGCGGCCAACCCCAACTGAAATTCATCGGTCCCATTGGTGTATTCCAAAACACACCAAATCCCGCAGATGTACGCCACCCAGCCCCCATGTCTTTTAATTCGTTTTGTTCTGGATGCTCTGCGGGTATGTCCGGGTCGCCCAAAATACCGTAATCGGTAAACACAAATCCTTTGACCTGATATTCGTCAGGAATAAATATTGGGAAATTTAATTGTGTACTGCCGTTAACTTTCCATAATCCGCCCAACGAATAAGAATCTTTGTTCAACCGTCTAACGCCGGCGACATCAAATCCGCGCAATGTTTCCCCGCCCAAGAAATAGCGGTATACACGGGGAATATAACTATTTTCCAACGCTTGTAAATATCCGCCTTCAACAGATGTTTTTAATTGCCACCTGTCATCCCAGAAATTAATCATTGCGGTAATATCACCATAATAACGCATATATGTACTGGTTCCACCAAATCCGGTATAGGATGTTCCAATGTTTCCCACAACCCCAGCATGAGTATTTTGCTCAAAATTAGTGTGCAAATTGTAATACCGAAAATTTGTTCCCAAAGAATACAGTTGGGCTTTTTTCATACCGCTGCCTTGTTGTGGGTCGCTGTTTTCATCGAATGCTGCAGACAACCGCATTGTTTGCGACCAATGGTCTGTTAATTTCCACCCCAATCGCCCAGAAATACTAAAAGAATCACGATCGTAATCATACCCGCGTAATTGTTTATAATCATACATTGTGTATGCGATATCAAACCCACCAGACAATTCGCGACCGAATAAATACGGTTCTGTGAAACTAAACAATGCTTGCTTTTGATATTGTGCCAAAGACCCCTTGATTTGAACGATTTGTCCGCGTCCCATAAAGTTGTTTTCGGTAATACCCGCATCAACCATAAATCCGTTAATATTAGACCACCCAACACCCCCAGATAATTCGCCGGTTGGTTGTTCTTCTAACTTTACATCCAAATTCATCATATTTGCATCTGCCAACCGTGTCGGCACCATTTGCACATTTTTGAAATAACGCGTGTGCATTAAATTTTGACGACCTTCTTCGATTGTTTGCAGTGAAAACGGATCGCCGGCGCGCATTGGCAAAGAATGTTCAATTACGCTGTCGAATGTACGCACATTGCCCAAAATATTGATGGAATTCAAATAAATGCGATTTGTTTTTTCGATTTTGAATTGTAAAGATACAGTTTTGTTTTCGTCATCTTTGACAGGGACTGGTTCCACATTTATAAACGCATAACCGTGATTGGCAACCGCGCCGCGCAGGGCAGATATAGTTTCTTCAACCTTATCGATATTATATGTATCGCCTTGGTCCATTTTGATAACATCGTATAATTCTTCGTTTGGCACATCAGGAAAAGGGTTGTCGATTGTCAATTTGCCAAACTCGTATTTTTCGCCTTCGTCAATATTAAAGACCACAGAATAATATTCTCTGGTTGGTGTGAACCGACCCTGGGCATTAACGACACGCGCATTAACATAACCATTGCGCATATAAAATTGTTGCAACATTTGTTGGTCGTATTGAATTCTGTCTTCGTCAAAGACATCAAATTGACTGAGGAACCGCCACCACGCATGTTCGCGCGACAATATTTCGCCACGCAAAGTCCGCGAACTAAAATGTTTATTCCCGGTAAAATCGATACTGTCGATATATGTTGGGTGTCCTTCGGTAATCTCGTACACGACATTGACGCGATTGTTGTCCAGTTCGATTTTTTGTGGGTCAATTTTGGTACCAAAAAAACCCTTGCGTTGGTACACAGTTAATAATCGTTGCACATCTGCGCCAATAATTGTTTCATCATACGCGGCGCGTTCTTTTAATCGAATTTCTTTTTTCAAATCATCTGTGGAAATTTCGTCATTGCCTTCGACTGTAACCACAGACACGATTGGTGCTTCGGTTAGCGCGATTTTCAAAACATTGCCCGCCATTGATACATTTATATTTGAAAAATATCCACTGTCTTGAATGCGTTTAGTAATTTCGTTTATTCGTCCTGCATCAACATTATCCCCAATGTTTACGCCCGCCAACAACCGTACAGATTCCGCATCCATGCGTTCATTCCCGCTGACATCTACGCGTGATACCGTGGCGCCGACACTGGGCATAACAACGCCTAAAATACCAAATACAGAAAAAATAACAGTTTTAATTTTCATGTTAATTCAACCCAAATACCCGTGCTAAATCGTTCCACATTGTCAAAATCATTAAACCGATAATCAAAATCCAGCCCACGGCGAATGCGTATTCCATCGCCTTGCCTTCTAATTTTCTGCGGGTTATAAATTCGATAATCAATATCAGCAAAAATCCACCATCTAATACCGGCAAAGGCAATAAATTGATTACACCTAAATTTACGGACAACAACGCGATAATGGATAAAAATGCCCAGAACCCAATAGACAATGCCTGACCTGACACCTGGGCGATTGTGATAAACGACCCCAGTTGTTTAGATGACCGTTCGCCGGTTATTATCTGTTTCAACACAACCAACAAAGTTTTAGATTGTTTGTATGTTTCGCGTGCGCCCCAATACATGCCATCGAAAAACCCTTTTTTGCGAAATTCTGTTTTGCTGCCATCGGCAACCAATCCCCATCGTTCCGCAGGCAACAATGCGACCCGTACGGTCTTTTTGCCGCGCAACAATTCCACATCTGCACTGTGATTTGCGGCCAGTTCTTTGGCCAAAATTATTTCGCCCCAATTTGATATTTTTTTGCCGTCAATCTTGGCGATAGTATCCCCAGGTTTTACCCCGGCATTAAAAGCGACACTTTGTTGAATAACCTGACCAACCACAGGTAATTGAATTTCGCGCGGATGAAACATGAACGCCGCAGAATAAATAATCCACGCCAGTAAAAAATTCATAACAACGCCTGCTGCGATAATAATAAATTGTTTCCATTTTGGCGCAGACAGATAATGTCCAACTTTTTTATCATTTGGCAAATCTGTGAATTTTTTTCGGTCGAACATATCTTCTTGACCGTAAATTGATACATATCCCCCCAACGGCAAACATGCCAGTTGCCATTGAGTTCCGTATTTATCATGCCATTTAACCAGGGCAGGGCCAAACCCGATAGAAAACTTGTCAACTTTGACACGCGCCCATCGTGCGGCTAAAAAATGTCCCATTTCGTGAATGAACACCACGACACCCAAAACAATTATCAATGCCAAAATTGTCATAACAACATGCATATTTTCGTCCCCCACACATTACAAAGATATCATCAACCAAACAAGTGGCAATGCGTATATCCACCCGTCAAAGCGATCCAATAACCCGCCATGACCAGGCAAAATAGTACCAAAATCTTTGATTCCCAGTTTTCTTTTTATCCAACTGGCGGTTAAATCACCATACTGCGACAGTAATGATACGGCAATACCAATCCATATTAATTCAGGCAAAAATCTGCCGACCAACAACGGCCCGATTGCCAGTGCCGCCAATGTTCCACAAACGACACCTGCGATTTGACCAGACCATGTTTTATGCCCAGACACGCGTTCCCACATTTTATCGCCGCCCAACAAGTTTCCAAAAAACCATGCGCTGATATCTGCAGAGCAAATAATAACCAACAACAACGCCATGTTATTGACAGTTGTCCCAACGACATATGCCGCAGCAACCACGACAATCAACCAAATTAAAAACGCGCCGAACAAAGTTCCATGTTTTATAACGATATTGCGTTTTGCATTAAACAACCGATTTACGAATTCGTATATCATGCCAATCGCCACAAACATTGCCATCCAGCGCACCGCATGAATACCAAAGTGTTCCAGCACCCCTGCAATACATACGACACAAAATAAACCTGCTGCGACTAATACGCGTTTTAATGTTTCGGACATAATTATTTGCCTTTATTTTTTCCAGAATAATCTTTCTTTTTGCCGCCACCGAATCTGCGATTGCGTGTTGCATATTCGTCCAGAACTTTCTGCCATAATTTTTCATTTTTAACCAAATCAGGCCAATGTTCAGGAACAAACAACAATTCAGCATACGCCAATTTCCACAACAAGAAATTAGAAATTCTGCATTCGTTACTGGTGCGAACCATCAAATCCACAGGCAGCAAATCGCCAGTGTCCATGAATGTTTCGAATGTTTCGCGCGACACAGGTTCGCCGTTTTCAATGGCGGCATTTACCGCGCGCACAATTTCATCTTGACCCCCGTAATTCAGCGCGAACACGATTGTACCCCCAGTGTTTTCTGCGGATTCTTTTTCTAATTTATCACACAAATTTGCCAATTTTTTTGGTAATCTGTCGCGCGACCCAATCACGCGATAGCGCAAATTTTGTTCCAACGCATGTTGTAAATTTTTGTTTAATTCGGTATAAAACAAATCCATCAAGAAATTAACTTCTTCATCACTGCGGTTCCAATTTTCAGTTGAAAAAATGAAAAAAGTAATGGTTGTTACGCCTTTCTTGATAAACCAATCAGCCATTTTTTCAAAATTAGCGATACCGGCTTGGTGTCCCACGAGTGGTGGCAATCCGCGGTTTTCTGCCCATCTGCGATTACCATCACAAATAAATGCGATATGCCCAGGAATTTGGGTTGGTTCTGTGTTTACCGAATGTTTTTTAAACAATTTAAACATGTAATCCGTCCTTTATTATAAAATGTTCAGTTTTATATAAATTGGTTTATACAGACATAATATCGGCTTCTTTTTTCTTGGCCATTGCATCGACCTCGGCGCCGCGCGAATCGAACACTTTTTGAATATCTTCTTCGTATTTGCGTTGGTCATCTTCGCTAATTTCCTTATCATTGACCGCGCGTTTGATTTTGTTCATTGCGTCTTGGCGAATATTGCGCATAGAAATTTTTGCTTCTTCGGCGTATTTACCTGCGACCTTGGTCAATTCTTTACGGCGTTCTTCGGTAAGTGGCGGCATATTAACGCGAATAACTGCGCCTGCTGTCATGGGGTTAACACCCAATCCAGAATCACGAATTGCTTTTTCAACCGCGCCTGCATTGTTCATATCCCACACTGTCACTGTTAATGATTGTGTATCTGGACAAGATACAGTTGCCAACTGGTTCAATGGCATATCGGATCCATAAACCGGCACACGCACGCCATCCAACAAGTGCACAGACGCGCGCCCAGTGCGCAATCCGGCGAATTCGTTTTGCAAAACTTCCAGTGTTTGTGCGGTCTTTTGTTCGACCTCTTGCTTTAAAATTTGATAGTCCATAAATATCTCCTTAAATATCTGTAAACCAGATTAGCAAAAATATTTGACATTTGGCAAGAAGAAATATAAAATATGTTCTGCTTTGTGGGGTTGTAGCTCAGTTGGTAGAGCACTTGCATGGCATGCAAGGGGTCGTCAGTTCGAGTCTGATCAGCTCCACCACGAATTTTCGTTATTGCGCGCAACGCGCCCAATTAAGAAAATTCAGTGCCGCATCTGTTGCGTCAGCAACAGACGGGCAGAAAAGCATCAATCCACGATGCAAAAAAGTTATGGCGGGCGTAGCTCAGTTGGTAGAGCATCGGTTTGTGGTACCGAGTGTCGCCGGTTCGAGCCCGGTCGCCCGCCCCATCCGTCTTTGCCGATGGCAAAGCCGCGATTGGAGCGGATTTGACACGATGCAAAACGGAATGTCGCGGCTTTTTAGTCGCAGTTTTTTTATAAAAAAACAAGACAAAAAGACGGACTATATAATGTATTATGTTTATATTTTACAATCGATAAATAATCCAGACGCTTTCTATATTGGTTATACCGATGACCTTAAACGACGACTAAGTGAACATAACAATGGGCAATCTATACACACTAACAAATATAAACCTTGGAAAATCAAAAATTATATTGCTTTTGATGATGAACAAAAGGCAAAAGATTTTGAGGCATACTTAAAAACTCATTCTGGTCGTAAGTTTTGTAAAAATCATTTTTAAATAAATTGCTGTTGCGATTTGGAAAGGGACCCATCTCGCCGCAGGCAAAGCTGCGTGATATATCGACAAATTTTTTTATTTTGTTTTGACCAGATTTTTTATTAATTCTTGATAATTTATAGGTTGATTAATCGGTATGCGTAATTTGTTATCTGCATCTGTCGAGAATAATATCGTATCGATTTTATATTCTGCGTTTGTGTGCACAAAAATAGGGCGAAATTTTTCTCGTTTTAAAAATCTGGTATCTGTGGGAATTACACATTTAACCTTGAAATCTTGTTTAATCCATTGGAATACAGGCACAACGGCATTCGCAACCGGCGATAATTCTTTTTCCATGTCGCGACCTGATTTAGTGTATCCGTGTTTTTGTTCATAAAAATCGACCGCCAAACTCAAAGACACCAATGAAACCTTGTTGGCGATGATAGCGGCAGTTTGCTCTGCGGCATGTAATAATTGGGTTCCTATTCCCCAACGATGATATTTTGGTAATACATACAGATGATTTATAAACGCTTCGTTTGTATCAATAGAATACCCCTGAATAAAACCAATCATTTGTTTATTGATATATGCCCCAAAGGCAAAATTATGCCTGTACATACGCAGATTTGCACGATATGTGCTAATACGGCGTTTTATGACATTGTCGCACGGCCGCCCCAGACCATAAATCACTTTGTCGCATTGGTTTTCAATACGAACAAAATCATCCCACACCATTGGTGCCGCTTGGTTGAAAATAGGAATAATAGAATAATTTACGGTTTTTTGTGTCATAATCTAAATCGTAATCCTGATATTGCCGATTGTCAAACATTTGCAATAAAAAAACACCCTGTTTTTACAGGGTGTTTTTTTAACCAACTAATTTCCTCCAAATGGATTTCTTTTGTGGTTGTTTCTTTTTGCCTTTACGCCGTGGCGCAGTTGTTGTTGTGCGCTTGGCCTCGACATGTTGTGCGTTTTTCTTTTTCGCATCAGTTGATGGTGTGTGTGCCGCCAACACATCGTCTGTTTTGACCTGTTCTGGGGCCACGCGTTGAATAGAATATTGGTCAATATTCATCAAACTGTCATCGCCGACAATAACGATTTCTGTTTCGAATTCGTTTTCCATTGCCGCCAATTCAGCGCGTTTTTGATTTAACAAATAAATCGCAACATCTGTTGGTACCGTCATAATTATTTTCTGTGCGGCCTTGGCCAACAGTTTTTCTTGTAAATGACGGAACAAAATAATTGCCGCGGTTTGAATACTGGGGACGACCCCGGCGCCCATACAGTGTGGGCATGGCACATACGAAGATTCAATGAAACTGCTGCGCATGCGTTGACGCGATAACATCATCACACCAAAAGCATTGATTTTAGCAACCTGGGTGCGTGCGCGGTCGCGTTTCATAATTTCGCGCATTTTCATTTCTAATTTGCGATTGTTGCGTTCTTCTTCCATGTCGATAAAGTCAATCGCGACAATACCCGCCAAATCACGCAGACGCAGTTGTAATGCGATTTCTTCGGCTGCCTCTAAATTTGTATTCAATGCGGTTTGTTCAATGTCTTTTTCTTTAATCGCACGGGAAGAATTCACATCAATAGTTACCATTGCTTCGGTCTGGTTGATAACAATAGACCCGCCCGATGGCAACACGACATAAGGGCCATGCAACCCTTCCAGTTGTTTTTCCACGCCGGCCTTGACCATCAAAGGCAATGCAGCATCTTTGTATAAAGTAATTTGTTTGCGCGGTGCCTTGCCGTATAATTGTTGAAAATAAGTTTTTGCAGCATCATACGCTTCTTCGCCTTGGATAACCATGGTATCGGTTTTATCGGCGATAAAATCGCGCACCACACGGCGCAGCAAAGAATCTTCGGCGTGAATAATCACTGGTGCGACCGATTCTAATGTTGTTTTGCGAATGTCGTTCCACAAATTTACCAAATAATCATAATCTTTGGCGATATCTTCGGGTGTTGCGCCTGCGGCCGCAGTACGTAATACAACCGTCATACCGCGTGGAATTTTTAATGCGTGTAAAATTTCACGCAATCTGGCGCGTTCTGCCTTGTCAGTAATTTTTTTAGAAATTCCATAACTGTTGCGTTTTCTGGAATTTGGCATCAACACAGCAAAACGGCCCGCCAAAGACAAATATGTTGTCATTGATGCGCCCTTGCATCCGCGTTCTTCTTTGACACCTTGGATTAACAAGATTTGCTTTGGTTTAATAACATCTTGGATTTTGAATTCGCGTGCGCGTTTCAAAAATTCCTTGTTATCTTCGCCAGCACTGCTGTCATCGTAATCAGTGACCTCGTCATTTTCATCATCTGGGTCAGTATCGTCATCAACGATATTGGCATGCGCCAGTTCCAACAATTTCTTTTTTTGTTCAGGTGTTACCTGGTAATAATCGGGGTGAATTTCTGAAAAAGGCAAAAATCCATTTTTCCCAGTTCCATAATCGACAAATGCGGCCTGGAGTGATGGTTCCACACGAATAACCTTGGCCAGATAAATATTTCCCTTTATCTGGGGTTTTGTGGTGGTTTCAACATCAAAATCAGACACGCGGTCTGTCGCAGAGTCAACAACTACTACGCGTGTTTCCTCTGGGTGGACAGCATCCACATATATTTTTTTTGACATATAATAATCCTTTTGCGTTAGGGTCGCACACATTGGATACAATCTGTCCCCGTGGGGCAATCCCGCCCATGCCAAGGGAAGCAGCCACGATAACCATCAGTGCCATGCAAATTGTAGAAATCAGTAGTATAATCAACACTAAAACTAACCCCATTGTTATGCGACAGGTCTCAGGTTATCAAATCAACTTTATAAAAGCAAGTTAAAAGGGAAAACCCTGTTTTTCTGTGGATTGTGTGGCAAAAAAATTGACATTTGTGATTCTTGTGCTATTTTAGGCATAAAATAACAAGAGGATTTGGTTATGGATGAAACAACAGTGTTGATAGAAAGTATTGCCAACGGCAACCCGCAAACAAAATATGCGTTTACCAAGGTTTCTGGTATCGATTACGAATGCGGTGATCATCAGTTTTTTCGGTATGATATTTTTGATAAACCATACGGCACAAGGTTTGCTTGGATTAAAAATGAATGTGGCGTATTAACACTGAATAACCAGCAAATGGATGTGACGGAATCCATTTGGCAAAAATGCGCCCAGGCGATGATTATGATGGATGGTCAAATCCAAGAACAAAAGAAAGCATTGGATAATATTATATTTCATGATAAATACGAATTAAAACGTAAACTGGTAGGGGATATCGATGTGTACGAGGTTTTACTGCTTTCGGGTCAGTCCAAACAATCTGCGTTTCTTATCAGGGCAACCAAAGGCAATATGTTTTATTTGAACCGTCCTAATAATATCCCATCGCATGTATTTAATGTTTTAATACCAGCCCAGGTATTCGAAAACCTGTATAATCACAGCGCCAGATAAAAAACACCGCCCAAACGGGCGGTTTTTAATATTACATATCTAAAATATCGCCGACCTTGATATATTCTGGGGTGTCTTTTGGTAATTTTTTCTGGGCTTTTTTTGCGAATTTTTTTGCCTTTTTTGTGTCGCCCGTCATATTATAAAATTCTGCCAATGCCCACAATTCACGCCCGTCATTGTATAATTTAGATAACACCCAATATGTTAACGGTGCAGGTTCCGCCAGCAGAGATGATTTGCATAATTCAATCCCGTGCGCATCATCGCCCGGTTTTTGTCGTTCACTTAACACCAATGCCAATGCTGTTTGAATTTGGGGTGCGTTTTTATCTAATTTTAATGCGCGTTCGTATGCGTCCACACTGGCATCATAATGTCCCATTTGATATTCTATATCGCCCAGTAATTCATAATAGTATGGATTTTTTGGATTGCGCTTTATCAATGTCAGTGTTCCAATCCGTGCGGCATCCAACGCGCCCCCACGCATATTGCCAATAGACCGTGCATAAACCGCTGCATCCGTTGTATCACGGTATGGGTATCTGGCCAAAATCTGTTTTTCAGGGTACAAATACCCAACCAATTTTGCGCGCGCCAATTCCATTTCTGTATCGTTATAAGTTTTGTATTTTCCAGAATGTTTAACATTCTTTAATTTTTCGCGGGTGTTTTGTAATCTTTCGCCAATCAGCGGGTGATTTGTTTTGTTTTTGTTAATCTTGGCTTCGGCTGCGCCAAAGTTTTCTTGCATTTGGTCAAACACAGTAATCAAACCATTTGGGTTTATGTTTGCCTGGACCAACAAATCCACCGCAATATCATCTGCCATGCGTTCTTCATCGCGTGAAAACGATAACATAGATTGTTGCGCCACACCGCCGGCACCCGCCAAAACACCCGCACCCAAACTGGGGTTGCCGCCGGCCACCATTAAACCAACGCCCAGTGCCTGGATTAAAATTGTGCGTTTTAATTCGGCATCCATCCGCGCAGACATTTGTGCAATATGGCCACCTGTCATATGTCCCAATTCGTGTGCGATAACGGCCTGTAAAGCATTTATGTTTTTGATACGGGTTAATAATCCTGTGTGCACAAAAACATCTTCGCCCCCACTAACAAACGCGTTAAAATTATCATCGTTTACAATATGAATTTTTAATCGTCCGTCTGGCACACCGGCTGCATTTGCCACAGGTGTAATGATTTTGTATAACAGTTTTTCAACCTCGGTATCATTTATAATCGACAACGCATGCGCTGGACATGCTAAAAACACAGCAAATAAAAATGTCAAAATTTTACGCACTGATATTGTCCCCACATTCAAATATTTCCATTAAATCACGCGCCATGTTTGATACATTATTGTCCGCCGCGGCGCGCGCAGCCAATTTGAATAAATCCCTGTGTTCCCGCCAATCTGCGAAATGGTATTGAATCCATCCACTTTGTCGTGTGCCCAACAATTCACCAACCCCGCGCATCATTAAATCTTGTTCAGCGATAACGAAACCGTCATCTGTCTCGCATAATACATCCAACCGTTTTAATCCGTCCGGACTGATATTCAGTCCATATAATAATATGCAATATGATTGAATTTTACCGCGCCCAACGCGCCCGCGCAGTTGGTGCAACGCCGCCAATCCAAATTGTTCTGCGTTTTCAATTACGATAATAGACGCGCGTGGGACATCGATGCCGACCTCGATAACTGTGGTTGCGACCAACAGCGACATTTTGGAATTATCGTCTGCGAATTCAGCCATAACTTTATCGCGGTCTGCTTTTGACATTTGACCATGAACCAGTCCCGCAGACGGAAAATATTTCTTTAACATTTCATGCCGTGCCACGGCGGCACCAACGCCCAATCCGTTTTCATCTTGAACCAGCGGGCAAATCCAGAACACCTTGGCACCGGTTGCAATTTGTTGCTGGATGCGTTCGATTAAATCGTTTGTCCGTGCAATCGGCAATTTTGTCGTGCGTATAGGCAATCGTCCGGCGGGCTTTTCATTTATAATAGAAATATCCATATCGCCATACATTGTCATAGACAAAGTCCGTGGAATAGGGGTGGCAGACAAAGCCAACAAATCAACATTGTGTCCTTTGTCGCGTAATGCCTCGCGTTGATTTACGCCAAAACGGTGCTGTTCGTCCACGATAACCAATCCTAAATCTTTGTATTCGACATCTGTGGAAAACAGCGCATGCGTTCCAATTATAATTTTGGTGCGCCCAGACCGCACAGATATCAATTTTTCGCGCCGTGCAACCCCTTTGTCGCGACCAGTCAATACATCTGCAACAATGCCTAAATTGTCGCACATAGGTTTGATTTTTGCAAAATGTTGTTGGGCCAGGGTATCTGTTGGTGCCAACAATGCGGTTTGACCACCACTTTCTGCCATTTTTAATGCGGCAATCAACGCGACAATGGTTTTGCCAGACCCCACATCGCCCTGAACCAAACGCATCATTGGGGTATCATCATCCATGTCATGGAAAATTTCATCAACAACGCGTGATTGTGCCGTGGTTAAATTATACGGCAATGTGTCCCAGAATTTTGTTAAATAATCGTGTGTTTTAACGCGTTTTGTTTTTTTACTTTTGTCGGTAATGCGATTGCGGCGACTGATTGCGATTGCGGTTTGATGTGCCAATAATTCACAGTATGCCAATTTTGCGACATATGTTGAATTTGGTTCTAAATCTTTGGAATCTTTGGCAAAATGAACATGTTGCAATGCGTCAAAAAATTCGCGTAATTCGGGTGCGTCCGCGTTTGATAAGATTGTTTTTAATTTTGCAAATATTTGATTGCGTACAGATGCGAACACCTTTTGTGTTAAACCTGTGCCACTGGGATAAATGGCCTGGGCAGCGGGTATTTTTGTAGCGTTTTCAATAGTTTCTATGAATTCAGGATGATTTATAACCGGCGGTTCGCCACCTTCGATTTTGCCGCTGACCATACGCCATTGACCGATTGGTAATTTATCCAGCCAATAATCCGTATATTTTGAATTAAAGAATTGGATAACGACAGAATAACCCATTTTGTCTGTACACAAAATCCGCATTGCGCGCGCCCGTTTCATCCACGGTGCGGCCTTGCCAGGGGTTTTGTGTGATTTTACCAACAACGGGATGGTAATTATTTGACCTGTATCAACCCCTGCCAGAGATTCTGTAATTTCACGATTGCGAACATATGCGGGTTTGTGTAATAAAAAATCGACAACCCGCCGACCCCCCAACACATCTGCGAAATGTTCTGCTAATACCGGTCCAACGCCCTTGATAAATTGTAAATCAGTATTTAAAAAATCCGCGATTTCTTTTCTCATTAATATAATAATTACTGAATTTCTGCATTTTTATCAAGAGAATAATAAATGTTTGCATTTTTATTTATAAATTGTTATGCTACCCATTACTGTTCGAGGAGAAAATGTCTGCACGGGCAAAACGAATTTTCAAGAAAATAATCAGTTATGCTGGAATATTCTTTTTTATTTTGGCGGCTGGCATGCTGTGGTGGCAACTGCGTAATTACAGTTTGCACGATATCACAGATGCGATTTTTGCAATTCCAAAACGAAATTTGATTGCCGCGTGCGCTGCGTGTTTTGCGGGGTATTTGGCGTTGGCTTTATACGATTTTTTGGCATTAAATTATGTGGGCGCGGGTCATCGTGTTTCGTGGTGGAAATGGATGTTGGCTGGAATGCTGGGGTTCGCAATCAGTAATAATGCCGGCCATGCGGTGGTGTCTGGGGGTGCAATTCGTTATCGACTGTATACGCGTTGGCGAATTACTGGGGGCGACATATTAAAAATGCTGACTTTTTCTGGGTTTACATATTTCTTGGGCTGTACCGCGATTGTTGCTATTGGTTTCTTTTTAATTCCCCCAGATGTTTTGGAACAATCATCAGGTGCCAATGTTGGGTTGGGGGCATTATTTGTATTTTGTATTGGTGCATTGTTGGCATATTTTGGGATGACTGTGTTTTTTCACGACAAACAAATCAAAATAGGGCAAATTGTATTCAAAATTCCACAGACGAAAACGGCCTTTTTGCAAACAGTATTGGGCATCACAGACAGTGTTTTGGCGGGTTTGGTGCTGTATTTTTGTTTGATTCCATTTTGGCATATATCATTTGGCACATATATTGGATTGTTTGTGGTGGCACAAACGACCGGTGTATTCAGCCAGGTTCCTGGCGGAATTGGTGTGTTTGAAACAGTGTTTTTATTGGCTTTGCCCCCAGATGTTGACAAGGCGACTGTATTTGGTGCGTTATTGGCATATCGTATAATTTATTATGTTTTGCCGTTGCTGGGGGTGGGGTGTTTATTTGTGTTATACGAACGGTTATTGCGTGCAAAAATAAAAAAATGGCGCGCCATGGCGCACGATACAGGCGCGATTGTTGCGGAAAAAATCAAAACAATGACAAAATCTGTCAAAGATAATGTCGCCAGAAAAATCCCACACAGAAAAAAATAAGTTTACACTTTTACTTGATTTTGTCAATTTTTGTGCTATATATTCTATGTACCAAAGGGGGGTATATCGCATGAAGACAATAAATTATACTGATTTTATAAAATATGTATTGGGAATCACATTTACAAACAGTTTCTTTTGGAATTTAATGTATTTGTGTCGTGGCGATTTGAAACAATACGAAGGTCCACGCAGTATGGACGATTTGGCTCGCGAATGTAATTCTAAATGGGCGACAGAACGCAGCAAAACCGACAATGCATTATTATTAACATTTTACACACAAATAAATGATCCTAATATCAAACAGTTTCTGCGTGGATTTTTTATTGTTGCCCCGTTTGTTGTTGGTCCATGCAGATTAAATGTTATGTTTAATGGTACCAATTTATGGGAAGACGATTGTTATGAATGGTTATTGGCAGATATTAACAATTTTGCAGATGACCCGAAATTACAATACGATTTATTGACCCGTGTCATAGACAGAATATCAACCCGTGATAAAATCCAAGATTATTATAACGGACATTCGTACAAAATATCGCCGCGTGCCAAATTAATATACGAACGCGCATGTTTCTTGCGTTCAAATTGCGCGTATTCAAATACAGTTGATGACCCAAAAATTCGCAACACAAAAATTCAAGACATTGTGGTTTGTATGCGTGCTGCGCCTGATGCGAACAATAAAAGACAGTTTTTTAAACAAACATTTCCATTGTTGATCGCCGAAATGCGATACGCATTAGAAAATTCAACACCGGGCAAAATGGATAAAAATATCAGCCGTGCTTGTCAACTGGCGCGCGATGTTGCCGGTTGGGCTGGTGCAGAAAACATGGATTTGGTTGAAAAAGTTTGGACCGCATTTAACACGCCCACAATTATGCAAATGATACGCCAAGACCAAAAACAAAAATAAAAGAAAACAATCAATAAAAAAAGAGGCAAATGCCTCTTTTTTTTATTGTTGCAACTTTGATTAAGCAGCTTGATTAAGTTGATCATATTTTTTCTTGTACCATGCCAAAAATTCGTTGCTAACGCTTTGGGCCTTGTTAATTGGCTTGCCATCATCACCAACGATTTGATTGCCATTTGCATCTTTGTTCTTTTCGACATCCAAAAAGTTTTTGCGCATCTTTTTAGCTGCAAGTGTCAACTGGTGAGATTTGTTAAATGTTTCCAACGTATCCCAGAATGCCATCAGTTCTACATATTTATCTTTATGGTCATCCGCCCAAGTATCTTGGACAGATTGCATAGATGCCTTTTGCTCGTTCAATCCTGTAACACGATCGTTGACATCATCGGATTCTTTAAGCAAAGTTCTATATCCGTTAATTTTTTCTGCGTCGTTATCCAACAGGTCTTGGTTGGCATCCATTTTACTAGTTAATTGTTCAATCAAATCTTTCAATTTAATGGACTTGCCTGTAGCTGGGTCAGTAATGGGTGTTTCTTCATTACCCGATATGCTCAATTGGTATTGTGCATCTTTCAATTGTTTTTCTAATCCTTTGTTTTCATCTTCCAATTTGCTATATGCGTCAATATCGCTTTGCATTGCATCACGTCCACCAAAACCTGCAATTTGTGTATTCAACAAGGTTTGTTGTGTCGTTGTTGATTCTAACTCGTTTGTTAAATTTTCCAGCGCCGCTTCCATATTGCCGACATTATTGCGTTTTTTCCATACATCTTCGGCTGCTTGAAAATACTTTGTTTTGCCACGGAATTTTGTTCTGGAACGGAATATCCCATTGCGTACAGCGGCCACCCCGCGCCCCACGGCCAACATTGCGTATTTTGCAGTTTTATCAATAGCGGTTGTTACCAAACGAACAGGTTCGTATTTATTCCACGACAGCCCTTTATCAGACAGCATTGTAAAATCTTCTTTTTTTAATGCGTCAACCGTTCTGCTGGTAAAAACGCCGTATTTCATTGTTGATAATACTTCCATGGCGCTTTTTGCCTCGGCCACTTTGCCTTCTTGAATACCGTCAACAATCAGTTGAGAAACAATGGCCTTCAGTTGCCAAGAGCGTTTAAACGCCCCAGCAAACGCCTTTGGCTTTTCTTCAGCATAAATTTTTAATTTGCCGACCAGCCAATCAAAGTGCGCTTTGCCTTTTGGTGATTTTGCAACAAGTTTTTTTGTAATTGCCTCAGCATAATCCAAAACACCTTGCAGTCCATCGGTTGGTTTTAATTTTTTCCCATCCTTGTTTTTGGCTTTGCTGAATGCTTCTAATATTTCCTTGGAATAAGGTGTAAAGAATCTGCGTGAACCGCGCAATACATTGGTCCAAGGGTCAATATGATCTTGTTTGAAATCATCAATTTTATCGCCGATTTTTTGCCAAACATTTTTTTTATCTTCGTACACAGGCGCAACAAAATCTTTGGAATCTTTGTTGTCGTAATCTGTTTCGTTAATGGCTGTGGCGATATGTTTAGCAACTTTGCCTTTATGATCATAGTTGGTAAAATCTTCGCGTACCACAGAACTGGTTAACAATCTGTTAAATATTTCCTTGGCACGATACTTAAATGCAGGATTGTATTTAGTAGCAAACCATTCATCTGTATCCAACGGCAACGCCAGTTTGCCATCTTCGGTTGGCTGTGTAAAATCGTATTTTAAATTCTGTGGCCAATCGCTGTAAAAACTGTTTTCGCCATTTGCGTATCGTTGCGTATATTTTACGATTTCAAATAATGTATCACGCAAGTCAGGGTCTTTTATATATTTGCCTGCCTCGATATCGTTTACAAATGAATCATAGTCAAAATCTTCAGGCAGATACAGGTATCTACTCTTTTTGTTAAAGATAAGACTTAATTGACTTTTATTGTGACGCAAGAACTTAGCAAAATGTGTCAGTCTGTCTTCCAGACCCGGAACTGCGGGTTGACTTGGTTTAAACAATTTATCATCGCCGAACCAAGTATTGAAAAATTTCAGGGTTGTTTCGTCTTTATATTTGAAATCGTCCTTGTGCTGGGCCATATTTTCAAATATATCTTGGAAATAAAAGTACAGGTCTTTCCACTTGTCATCTGGCATAGTGGGCAGGGCATCAAAATCACCATCGTTGACCTTGTCAGCGGCTTCCAACAAATCTGGCCAACGTTTCATATTGCCATTAAAATCTTTGGCTTCGGCATATTTGTCAAAGCGTTCGCGTGTGGCGGCCGGCATATTAGCCAGATGCAAAATCTTGCAATATTCTTGGATAAATTTCTTTACATTATCAAATTCTGCCATCGCTACCTCCTTTTGTTGGATGCCTCCCTCCAACCCCACAAATTATATTATAGCACTTTTTGACAAAATTTCAAGTATTGACAAACAAATGATTGATGTTTTCGCGTGTGCCAAATCTGTGCCAGAAAATAAAAAATAACCGCTGTCGCGGTTGTTAACTTTTGGTGGAGGCACAGAGACTCGCTCGGCATGAAATGCCTGCGCCGCATTCGTATTGTGTTTGCCGCACTTTGTTTGCAAACACAAACTCATAGTCGAACTCTGTCGTTCTCGTCTCTGTGCCAGAAAATAAAAAATAACCGCTGTCGCGGTTGTTAACTTTTGGTGGAGGCACAGAGACTCGAACTCTGGACCCAATGATTAAAAGTCATTTGCTCTACCAACTGAGCTATGCCTCCATTGAAACTTTCTTTAAGTTCGCGGCTAATTTTGCCACAAAAAAAACACAAATGCAAGAAAAAAAGTATTTTTTTGTAAAAATATAATTTTACATTGATTCCAACCGTTTGATTCTTTCTTTGGTGCTGGGGTGGGTTGAAAACAAATCGCCCATCAATGCCTTGCGTGGTTCTGCGATACACGCAATCGCCATAGATTGTGATTTTTCCAAATTTTTGACGGTTGGTTTTTCGCTGATTTTACGCAATGCGCTGGCCAATGCAGCGGGATTTCTGGTAATTTGTGCACCGCATGCATCGGCGGCAAATTCGCGTTTGCGCGACACCGCCAACTGCAATAATGGCGACACGATAAAATTAAATACAGTAAATGCCAACCACACCATAAATAACACTGCCGCAGTATTGTTTTTACCACCATCATCGTTGCTGGTGTGATTGCCGTATACCACAGAACGCATTAAAATATCAGCGGCAAAAACCGTAACCCCAACCCCAGTAATCAACAGCATATCTAATCTAATATCGCGGTTGCCGATATGCGACATTTCGTGTGCGATAACGCCTTGCAATTCTAAATCGTCTAATTTGTTGATAATTCCACGGGTCAGGGCGATTGATGCATCTGTTGGCGTGCGACCTGTGGCAAACGCATTCAGGCCACTGTCTTCGATAATATAAACGCGTGGTGTTGGCAATCCCGCCGCCAATGCGACATTTTCAACGGCGCGAAATATTTTTTTGTTTTCTGGGTCTTGGTCATGGATTTGCACCGCCCCCGCGCCCGATAACATCATAGAATCACCGAATGCCCACGATATCAGCATCCACACTGCGCACACGATAAATGTTGGGATTGCGACCTGAATTGTTGTGTTAAACGCATCACGCGCCGGCATAATTATCCAACAAAACAAAAATATTAACGCGATAAAAGACAACGGAAACATCGCCACCAGAATTGCGGTTTTTATATTATTTGAACGAATATGATCATAAACAGTTTTAACCTTTGTCATGAATATTTCCTTGGACTTTTTTGTTATTATAAATAATAAAAAAACAGATTTCAATATAGTTTAATTTTATGGTATAATATACGCATAATGATAAATAAAAAATATGTTTTTGTTGGATTGTCTGTATTGGCGATTTTGCCTGTATATGCGGCCAGTTTACTGCAACCGACATCGTTTCCAAAAACATTTAACGATGTCCCATTTGATAACAGGATGGCTGTTTTGGCGGCTGATTATGCCAATTTTGACAGTGTATACGATGAAAATGGTAATTGTATTTCTGGGTGCCCATATATCGGTATTACATTAAAACAAGAACAACAAGATGTCCAAGAAGCAACAGAATATTTTGCTGATGTCGTGGACGATGTCGTAAACCAATCGGGTAATGATACCGTACCATATGAACCTGCGCCAGTATTTCCCACCCCAACAAATACGGGTGGCTATGGCGGGGGCACAACCGGTGGCGGTACAACTATAACAAAAAATTCTATTCCATTGCGTTCGCCTGTTGATAAAGACAGTATTATAATCACCAGTGATTTTTATTTTAGAACTACCAAGGGTCTTACGGGATTCCATGGTGCTGTTGATATTGGTGTGCCGTATGAAACTCCTGTGGTTGCCACGGCTGACGGTGTGGTGGAAATTTCGGCGCCAAATCATACATACAATGGCCCGTATATCAAGATAAATCATGCCAAGGGCTTTTCGTCATGGTATTTGCATTTGTCGCGCAGAGATGTAAAACCGGGGGACAAGGTACAGGCCGGTCAAATCATTGGCCTCAGTGGCGGTGCTGGCGCGCGTTCTACGGGTGCCCATTTGGATTATCGTATATCCTGGAATGGCAAGGGGCGTGATGTATGGATTGATATATTGTGTCCATGCAGGGGCACCGGAAAAACCAATGATATGAATAAATCAAAATCGGCCGCAAATAACTTTGATATTGCCGATTATACTGGTACGGGCACCAAATGCCCACACAGTGCGTTCTGGCGTGATAATTATTACCGGTTTTCCAGTCCACAAACCAAACAAAAGGGTGCCCAATGGCGCATTCAGGCCGGGCACTGTATGACAAAAACGACCGATAAATTACCAGACGAGATATAAATCTATTTTGGTTGTTTAAACTTTACATCAAAACTGCCATTATTTATGGGCTTGCATTGGGAAATGTACGGTGATATTAAACTGTCGCGTACCCATTGTTGAAATTTTATTTTGAGTATCCCACTGGCACCAGTAATCACAGTTGCGGTTTTTGCCCCAGATGTTGCGGCGTCAACCACCATATTCCATGCTTGTTCTTCGGTATGTTCGTGAAAATCGATAGTAATATGTTCTGGCACAACGCGCGGGGTTGGAATTCGTTTAGACAAATGCAATTCTCCACGCACGGCCGAACGGGTTGCCGTGTCATTTGGCACGAATTCCATGCCAATCATATCAGCAATATCTTGGTCATTTAATTGTTTCATGTTTCAAAAAAAAGCCCCACCAAACCCGTGGGGCATATGTTGCCATTTTATTTTTAGAATGGGATTTCATCGCCCGCCAAATCGCCCACAGAAATTTCTTCTGTCTTGGGTGCGGGTCCAGATTCGCCCATACCGCCATCCATTGATTTTGCACCGCTCAAAATCACCATTTGACCACCGTACGGATTCAATGTAACTTCGGTTGTGTATTGGTCTGTGCCTTGCTGATTTTGCCATTTGCGTGTACGCAAAGCCCCTTCGATATACAATTTTGTTCCTTTTTGCACCATGCGTTCAACGACATCGACCAAACCTGGTTGAAACACAACAACGCGGTGCCATTCTGTTTGTTCTTTTTGTTCGCCCGATGTTCTATCGCGCCAACGGTCAGATGTTGCCAATGAAAAACTTGCGACCTTTTGTCCGCTTTGCATTTGACGAATTTGTGGTTCTTGACCCACATTACCGACCAAGATAACTTTATTAATGCTGCCAGCCATTTTTTCTTCCTTTGTTTACAATTTATACTTTCATTGTAATCATTTTTTATCGCGCATTGCAAGTTTTTTTATTATACACCATAAACACACCAATAAATTGACTTGGATTAACAAATTTTTTATAATCATGGCATGACAGAAAAAATAGATTTATTTATTCGCGCTGAACACGCAGAATTGTTGAAAAAACTGAATGCATGGGACATTGCATACCACCAAAACGATGCGCCAATCGTTGACGATGCGACATACGATGCCGCGAAAAAACGCGCCTTGGAATTAGAAGAAAAATTCCCGGAATTGGCGAAAAATGGTGCATCCACACATGTTGGTGCGGCGGTATCAACAAAGTTCAAATCGTATCCGCATAATGTTCCAATGTTGTCTATCGCGGATGTTTTTAATGTGGCCGAGATTACGGATTGGTTTTCAAAATTACCCAGCCAAGATTTGTTTATAGAATTAAAGATTGATGGTGTATCGTTTTCTGCGCGTTATGAAAACGGTAGTTTGGTTCGCGGCCTAACACGGGGCAGTGGGGTTGCCGGCGAAGACATCACGGCAAACCTGCGCACGATTCCCGATATTCCACAAACTTTGCACGGCAATTACCCCGCAGTAATAGAGGTTCGGGGCGAGGTTTACATGACACGGGACGATTTTATTGCGTTAAACGAACGGTCTAAAAAGCCATTTGCCAATCCGCGTAATGCGGCGGCGGGGTCGTTGCGCCAACTGGATGCGGGGATTACGGCGCGCCGCAAATTGTCTGCATTTGGATATACATATGGCGATTTGTCGGCGCGGACATGGAAAACACAAAGTGAATATATGGCGTGTCTGGAATCATGGGGATTCAAAACAACGCGTGCATGGGCACGGCACGCGAAAACTGTTGATGAAATTCAGGATGTTTATAATGACATTATGGCACACCGCGCAGAAATTCCATTTGATATAGACGGTCTGGTAATAAAGGTTAATGATATCGCAACCCAAGAACGCATGGGCGCGCGCGCCAATTCCCCCCGGTGGGAGGTTGCCTATAAATTCCCTGCCGCGCGCGGCATAACCATTTTGCGTGATATAACAATCCAGGTCGGGCGTACAGGTGTCTTGACCCCTGTGGCAGAACTGGAACCAATAAACATTGGTGGTGTTGTTGTATCGCGTGCGACATTACATAATGCGGATGAAATTGCGCGATTGGGTGTAAAAATTGGCGATAAAATTATTGTGCAAAGGGCGGGCGATGTAATTCCACAAATCGTTGGTGTGGCGACAAGTGGAAATGGCGCCGCGTATGTTTTCCCGGAAACATGTCCAGTATGTGGTGCGGCGGTGGTGCGCGAAACGGGCGCTGTTGCGCGCAGATGTGTGAACACTTTGGGATGCCCGGCGCAACGCATTGGCGAACTGGAACATTTTGTGTCGCGTCATGCGTTTGATATTGCGGGATTGGGCCCACGCCAACTAGAATTATTTATTGAACGCGGTTGGATAAAAACACCTGCTGATATATTCGTATTGGTGTCGCGTTATGGTGATGCGATAAAAAATATGGATGGGTTCGGCGATAAATCTGTATCGAATTTGAATGAATCGATTGAATCTGCGCGTAATATTGATTTACACCGTTTTTTATATGCGATTGGAATCCCAGATATTGGTGATGTTACCGCGAAATTATTGGCAAAGCGGTTTGGCAATTTGTCGGCGGTGCGTAGTGCCACATTCGCAGAATTAAAGAATATTGATGGTGTTGGTGATGTTATGGCAAACGAAATTATATCTTTCTTTGCAGACGAACATAATGCGCATGTGATTGATGAATTATTGCAATATGTAAATGTTGTTGATGCCGCAAAGACCGACAATACAGATGGTCCATTGGCGGGTAAAAAAATTGTTTTAACCGGAACATTGGCAAATTATACGCGTGATGAAATGCGTGAAATTTTAGAGGGGCTGGGCGCGCGCGTTCAATCATCTGTATCACCCAAAACAGATATCGTGTTGGCGGGCGCAGATGCGGGTTCCAAATTGCAGCGCGCAACCGAACTGGGCATCACCATCTGGGGCGAGGGCGATGTGGAAAAAATAATCAAAAAATAAAAAACATTTGCAAAAAAACGCCCCGAAAATCGGGGCATTTTGCTTTCAAGAAAACTGATATTAAATGCTATCTGCATTTACCCAGCGACCGTTTTTCAACAATCCTGGTGCCATACCTTCGTTTGTGCGCAATGCGTTGATAACACTGCGGGCGCGTGCAGCATCCAAATTAATGATACGGACTTTGTACATGCCACCTTCGTTTACCACAGACACATCGCCGTATGTTTTCATACGATTCGCCATTGCATCAGCACTGTCTTGGGCATAGAACGCCGCCAACTGTACAGTGTAATCGCCGGTTGCAACTGGCGCAGGTTGTGGTTGTGGCTCTGGCTGTTCCGCCACAGGCGCAGGTTCAACAACAGCTGGTTGTGGTGCGATTTCAGACACCGCGTTTGTGCCGATTGTTGCGTTTTTCACGCGCAAAGATGGTTCTGTCAAAACCTGGACTTGGACCTTGGCCTGGGAATTCATGCCCAATTTATCAGCCGCCGCTGGCGACAAATCCATAATTCTGGTATTTACATATGGCCCACGATTATTAACACGCACAATCACAGAATTGCCGTTATCCAGATTTGTAACCTTGGCGATTGTGGGCAATGGCAATGTTTTGCTGGTTGCGACCATTTGTGATGCATCGAACACTTCGCCATTAGTAGTTTTTTGGCCATTTAATTCTGTTGGGATGATACCCGCGATACCTGTTTGATTATAAGTGAAATCTTCGGATGGGATGTATTGCACATCATCAACCTTGTATGCATTACCGATATAATATTTTGGTGCCGCAGCCATCAAGAACGAATCGTTCAAATCACTTGTATCTGTGGCCAAATGTTCTTCGACCATGGATTCAGAACCGTACATACTTGCCTCTTGCTCGGAATTGACGCACCCTGTCAAAACCGCCAACACAGCCGCGAATGATATCAGTTTTTTCATATTGTTTGCTCCTTTCTAATCTCTGTTAAAAGGGAGTTGACATTTGGAAACTCCCTACATTCTCAACAAACATTTTATCATAAATTTGGTGTGGTTTCAACTTGAATTTGATAAATTTATAATTTCTTGTCCATGATGTACGCGACCGGTAAATATAAAATACCGAACACAGCCATCGCAACGCACAATGACACCAGGCCAGTAATTGGTGCGAACCATAATCCCACGCCCAATATTGTTGCCCACACGGTAAATCCCACAGATGTGCGAATTGTCTTGGCATCCCATTTGACCAATCCGCGTTTTTTGCATGCGCGCCCCAGCAATATGTTTTTGACATACCCAGATACCACAACCCCCACAGGAATAGCCAAATATCCCAAATGATAAAACAGTGCCACATACAACACCGCAGCAATACACAAAGATATTATACTGGTTTTCACAGGTGTCTTAACATCTTGGGACGCGTACAGTGTTTTGCTGTAAATTTGGGAAACCAACATTGCGGGCAACACCATACATTGAATCATAATTGCCACCGCGACCGCATGCGTAGATTCTGGCGTCCATGCGCCGTATTGAAACAACCCCCGAATAATAGGTTCTGCCAAAACGAACAACCCGACCATAGATGGTATAATCAGCATTAAAGATCGGCGCATAGAAAAGTTTTGTTGTAAATAAACACTTTTCATATTCTTGTTTGCCAACGCATTTGAAATAGAAGAAATCAATACTGTTCCAACAGCCAAACCAATCATGGCAAATGGTAATTGAATAATTCTGTCAGCATAATACAGCCATGATACCGCCCCAGATTGGAAACTGGCGACCAATGTCCCGACAATGATAGTAATTTGATAGAATCCACTGCCGATAATACTGACACCGAACCGTTGCAGCATAGATTTAATTTTGCTGTTCCAACGCGGGCGAATCAATCGTAAACCAAATTTCCCAGAACGAATGCGTGCCCATAATATGATGCATTGAATAATTCCAGATAAAACAACAGTAAACGCCATGATATATAATATGGTTACGGGGGCATACCACACAGACATCAATAACGCACAAATCAACATAATGTTTAATAACACAGGCATAAATGCCGCCAGGATGAATTTAGAAAATGCGTTTAATACTGCGGCCAAGAAAGCCGCCGCACAAATAAATATCACATACCAGAACATTATGCGCGAAATAATGACAGTGAATTCTAATTTTCCGGGGTCTGCGGAAAATCCAGGTGCCAAAATAGCGACAACGGCGGGCATAAATATTTCGAACACGATGGTTATGCCCAATAATACGACAATCAACCAAGAAAAAACATTATTTGCAAAATTCTTGTCATGCTTGGAATCTGCGAACATAGGAATAAATATTGCCGACAATGCGCCTTCGCCCAGTAAATCGCGAAACAGATTAGGCAATTTGAACGCCGCCAAGAAAATATCAGACAAACGTCCTGCGCCCAACACGCGTGCGATTAACATATCTCGCACGAATCCAAAAATACGACTGATGCCGGTCATTGCACCGACCCCGATAATATTCCGTCCCAGTTTCATATCAAATCTGCCTTGGTATATAAAAAAACTTGTTTTATTTTTAACGAATGTATTATACTGTGAAAGCACAAGGAAATTCAAGTATGAAAAAAATAATAATTTTAACTGCGCTGGCGGTGATATTAAATGGGTGTGGCGGCACGGAATTAGAGCCCGAAAAATCCATGGCTGAACTGTATGCCGAAGCATACCAAGAATTTAATGACGGCGATTATGATAGGGCAGGCGAATTATTCATGCGTGCCGAAGGTGAACATTCAACGGACGCATTTGCCCCAGATGCGCTGGTAATGGCGGCATATTCAAAATATCTGGATAACGATTTTCCTGGGGCGATAATTGCGGCCGACCGTTTTATGCGATTTCATCCTGGGCATGCGGACGCGCCTTATGTATTGTATTTGCGCGGAATGTGTTATTATCGCCAGGTCAGTGATGTTCGCCGCGAACCTGGGATGTCTGTATACGCATTGCAACAGTTTGAACAGTTAAAACAACGTTTCCCGTCCAGTGAATACGCCAAAAATGCAGAAAACAAAATCAACATTTTGAAAAATTATATTGCTGCCAAGGTTATGTATTCTGCGCGTACTGATATGAAACGGGAAAATTGGCCATCGGCAATTACGAAATTGCAATCAGTTATAACAACGGCCACCGAAACCGTCATGGTGCCCGAGGCATTATACCGTCTAACCCAGTGTTATACTGCGATTGGATTACCAGACCAGGCAACCGGTTATGCTGACACATTGCGTAAAAATTTTCCAGACAATCAATGGACCCACAAATTAGACGATAAATAATTGCAATGGGTGTGGTACTATTAACAAAAAAATACCCGATAAAACATCGGGTATTTTTCGTTATCATCATTTTGTATTACATTTGCAACAATCCAACGCTGAATTCATCGCCATACGATGCCACAGGTTGGCTGTCTACGGTGCATTGAATGTTTTCAAACCCTTTTTTGACCTGATTTTTTTTCATCACAGTGCTGGTAACAACGCCGCCCACCGTACCCAACACGACACCTGCGATAGAATCAGATGCCAAACGCGCGGTATTAAATTTACCTTCGTCATTTTTCCATACAGACGAGGATTTTTCTGCGAAATGTGCACTCAACACAGGGTTTAATTTATCAAACACAGTAGCGGTGCCACACCCCGCGTAATCAGTGCAAGTCACCGAACCCCGCATAATTGCATTTTGTTTCCATACCGCGTGCATTTCTTTATCCCCGGTGGCATCTGTGCCAATTACATATGGGGCGGTTGGGGTGTCGCAATTTTCGTTTCCTTCACACCATCCCGAAAATTCGTATCCATCGTGTGTCGGTTGGCATGTAATTGTTGCACCGGTACCAGGGGTATATGTATCGGGCATACTGCTACTATCTGTGCATCCTGTGCCACCATGCAAATAGTATTTAATACCAGGTTTGCTATTTTCCAACCACTTTGCATACAATACAACATCGCTGTAATGTGCCGCTGGAATGGTATATTGGTCGCTGCAAGAACCAGTCAAATCTTTATTAGTGCACCATCCCATAAATTTATGATTGGTTTTGGTTGGTGTGCATTTTGGATTTGGTGCCGCGGTTGCTGTGCCAGATGTGTATTCTGTTGGTTGGCATGTATTACACCCGATTCCACCATTACATTCATATGTAATTTTGTGTTTTTCCGGTTCTGCTGGTTGTTCAACCTGTTTTGGTACGCATTTACAGTTGTCTGGCTTATATCCTGGTTCACATTCTGTCGCACAGCAATACTTTTGATACTCTGTAGTGTCAAGCAGTTCAAAAGCATTTATACGATCTTTTTCGTTCGCTATCGCGTTAAGTTTTTGCTGAAGTTCCGCAATATTATCGTCTCTTGTCTCTATTGCCGTAGCATGTTGAAATGCAGCTCGTGCAGCAGCAGTATTACAAAACTCTTTGACCTTTAAACATCTCGTGCCATTTTTAAACTTGATTCTGCCTTTTATTCCGTTTACTTCGCCCATGATAGGAATGCCATCTTCGGGTTTGCAATTAGCAATACAATAATTTTGTGGTTTTAATGAAGCAAAGTAAGACCTGATATCGGTTCCGTCCACATAATTTTTGTCACAGTGTAAAGCGCGTTCTGTATTAGCGGGGCATTTCGTAAAAGTCCATTTGCCATTTTTGCAATCACCATAGGCATTGTTGAAAAAAACATTTTTTTTAGTTAAGTTGTCAGGACAAGGATCCTTTACATCATAGTTTCTCTCGGGTTGCCTTTTAGAGGCAGCAAGCTTGGCGCCGTCAGGGTCAACAGTGTTAACGCCGTATCCTGCGGTTGTAAAAACTGCGCAAATCAAACCAATCAACAATGTACTACGATACAGAGCCATAAAATCCTCCCAAATCTTATCGCGTCTATTTTATCACAAATCGCCGGTGTCCGTCAAACGTTATTTTGTGTGTTGTAGTATGTGCGCCAAACGCCAAATTTCATCGGTTGTCATTAACCCATTGCGTGGCATAGTGGTGTATATTATGCCGGCCTCGTCAAACATTTCAAAAGAATATTGCAATTTATCGCGCCACCCAGGAATTTGTTTTTGAACATCTGGTTCTAAATAGATTATTTCGTTGATGCCCGCCTGAATAACAGCCCCCGCACAATTTGTGCATGGCGGCATTGTCACATATAATATTCCCCCAGAAACTTTTGTCCCGCTGCGCCCCGCATTCAGCAACGCGTTTACTTCGGCGTGCACAACAAAATCATATTTGGTGGGGCGTATTTGACGCGTTGGCACATTGTCATTTACACCGCGCGGAAAACCGTTGTATCCACTTGATAACACTTCGCCTGTGGGGCTGATAACAACGGCACCAACCTTGGTACTGGTATCTTTGGAACGCGCAGACATTTCTTGGGCCATACGCATAAATGTAATATTCCATGATTCATTAAATGTAAATGTTTTTGCCATATGTGCATCCTTTGTGTAAATCTCTGTTTTTCCCCCGTCATTGGCATGTTGGCATAAAATCTTATTTTTGCAAGATTTTTATTCACTTTTGATTTTGGTGTGCTATGGTAAACATCATGAAAAAAACATATTCTGGATTTATTGCAATTATTGGCCCGACAAACGCGGGTAAAAGTACCCTGATGAATCAAATCATGGGGCGCAAGGTGTCAATCACATCGCACAAGGTGCAAACCACGCGAACAAATCTGCGCGCGGTGAAAATGGTTGGCGATAAACAACTGATATTCGTGGATACGCCCGGCGTATTCAAACCTAAACGCCGATTGGATACCGCAATGGTTGGCGCGGCAATGAATGCTTTTGCGGATGCAGACGCGGTGTTGTTGGTTGTCGATGCAACGCATGGTATAACAGATACAATTAAAAATTTAATTACAAAAATTCACGACCATAAAAACCTGTTTGTGGCATTAAACAAGGTCGATGCCGTCCGTAAAGACACACTGTTGCCGATGACGGCCGAATTGTTAAATTTGGCAAATTTCAACGAGATATTTATGATTTCTGCACTAAAAAATGATGGTGTGGCGGGCATGTTGGATTCATTGGCGGCGGTGATGCCTGAATCCCCATATTTGTTTGATGCAGCGGACGCGGTGGATGTTCCTGACAATTTGTATTTGGCAGAATTGACCCGCGAAAAAATCTATAAATATATTCACCAAGAATTGCCATATCACATCCATGTTGTAACAGAACGGGTTGATGTTGACCCGGACGGCGTTCTGGACATTTATCAAAAAATCGTGGTTCAAAATGACGCACATAAAAAAATTGTAATTGGTCGTGGTGGCGAACAATTAAAGAAAATCGGCACCGATGCCCGCCACGATATCCAAGACCAATGGGGTGTAAACGCGCGCCTGCATTTATTTGTGCGGGTAGAGGAAAATTGGGAAAATATGGCTGAAAACTATACTGACCAAGGTCTGGAGTTCAAAAAATAACCAAGGAATATAAAATGAAAACAAAAAACGATGCCCGTACAGATAAAAAAAAGCAAAATATTCAGGTGAATGTGCTGTTTTACATGATGATTGTGTTCGTGGCCGGGATAATTGCTTTGGGGCTATATCAAATGGAATCAAACAAAGATTATAAAAACGTCATTGTGAAAAAAGAAAATGACAAAATGGTAGTGCGCGATGTTCACACAAACCAAGAAAGAATCTTGGTTGATGTTCGTGCGTATAATGTTTGCGCCAATGATTTGGATTATCTGTATTCTGGTGATACAGTGTTTGTTCGCACACAGGAAAGCATTTATAAAAAACACAAGGTTATGAGCAACCCGATTTTCAAGTATAATATCGACAGTGTTTTTGCCCGCAGACAACGTGCTAATTTTAATCTGCTCAAAGATTCAATATTTGTTGAACAGACACAAAACGAAAGATAATGTTGCATACATCGGACTTTGATTTTGAATTACCAACCGAACTGATTGCGTCTCATCCACTGGAACGCCGCGATGCCTCGCGCATGTTGGTTGTGCAGGACGGCAAAACAGCAGACAAACATATCCGCGATTTTTTGGACTATTTGCAACCTGGCGATGTTGTTGTGTTTAATAATTCACGCGTGATTCCTGCGCGTTTCATGGCGGACGAACACGAAATTACTCTGCATACCGCGGTAAACGACCGCGATTGGTGGGGTTTGTGCAAAAAATTCAACAAAATCAATATCGGCGACACGCTTACCATGGATGACGGCACTAAAATCCAAGTCGTTGATAAAGACGAAGAAAGCGGTTTATTACTGCACTTTGATTGCGACAATGTTTTTGATGTACTGAATAATGTTGGGAAAATGCCGCTGCCACCATATATGAAACGTGATGAAGAGGTTGCTGACCGCGAACGTTATCAAACGGTTTATGCAGATCCCTTGGGTTCAATGGCTGCGCCAACGGCGGGTTTGCACTTTACGCCAGAGTTAATGGATGAAATCGCAAAGCGCGGTGCAAAAATCGTCAAAATTACATTGCATGTTGGCGCGGGTACATGGATGCCGGTTAAAACAGAAAACCTGAACGAACACAAAATGCACAGCGAATGGTGCTGTATTACGCCCGAACAGGCCGACATAATCAACAACGCCACCCGCGTAATTGCCGTTGGAACAACATCTATGCGTACTTTGGAAAGTGCGGCAATGCGTGCGCGTGAAGCCGGAATACAAACGCGAGTGATTCCAATTTGCGACAATACAAACATATTTATTACGCCTGGATATAAATTCGGGGCGGTGGATGTATTGCTTACGAATTTTCATTTGCCAAAATCCACACTTTTTATGTTGGTATCCGCGTTCGCAGGATTGGATGAAATGAAGTCCGCCTATGCCCATGCGGTTGCCGAAAAATACAGATTTTTCAGTTATGGCGATTGCTGTTTGTTATTTAGAAAGGATGCATAAATGTCGTTAAAATTTGATTTGATTAATGTTGATGGAACTGCGCGCCGCGGATGCGTGCATACCGCACACGGGGATTTTGAAACCCCGGCATTTATGGCGGTGGGAACAGCAGCAACGGTGAAAGCCCTGACAATGGATCAGGTGGCCGCCACTGGAACTCAAGTAATATTGGGCAACACATATCATTTAATGATGCGCCCAGGCGGTGATTTGGTTGAAAAAATGGGCGGACTGCATAAATTTAGTGGTTGGCATGGACCTATTTTAACTGATTCCGGCGGATTCCAGGTAATGTCGCTGTCTAATTTAGTCAAGATGAAGGAAGAAGGTGTTGAATTCACATCACACATTGATGGTGGCATTAAACATTTTATGCGCCCCGAAGATTCTGTGCATATTCAACATCAACTGGATTCTAATATCACTATGGTTTTGGATGAATGTTTGCATTTGCCAACAACGCGCGAACGCGCCGAAAAAAATGTCGATATGGTGACCCGTTGGGCAAAGCGTAGTAAGGATGCCTTTATCGATCGCGATGGATACGGAATATTCGGTATCGTCCAAGGTGCAGATTTTCCAGACCTGCGTGAAAAATCTGCGCGCGCACTGACCGAAATCGGTTTTGACGGCTATGCGATTGGCGGATTGGCAGTTGGCGAACCTCAACAAGTAATGTTTGATATGATTTCAACCGTTGCGCCAATGTTGCCAACGGACAAACCTCGTTATTTAATGGGTGTTGGAACGCCATTGGATATTTTGGGCGCGGTGGAACGCGGTGTTGATATGTTTGATTGCGTTATGCCAACGCGTGCCGGTCGCACAGCCCAGGCATTTACCAGACACGGCACAATGAATATGCGTAATGCAAAATTCCGCGATGATGCGTCACCATTGGACGACAAATGCGGTTGCCCGGCATGTAAATTATCGCGTGCGTATATTCATCATTTGATTAAATGTAATGAAGTTTTAGGTGCAACTTTACTCACCCAGCATAATTTATGGTTTTACCAAGATTTAATGCGCGATATTCGCGAATCCATAGAGCAGGGCCGTTTCCAAGAATTTAAAAATGAATTTATTAAAAATTATAAAGGAGAAAATAATGAAATCGACCAAAAAAATAATTGCGCCTGATTTAACATTAAATATGGATGACAAAATATATTTGGCGGTCAATCGCGACACTACTGGCAAATTGGCATTTGTTTATACATTGGCTTGCTTGCCATTGGGGGCGCTGGAACAACACCAATACAACGGAATGGCATCTCGTGAAATCCACACTTTCCAAGATAAAGATTCCGCGGAATTGTATTACAGAACCGTAGAAAAAATTGTGGAAATCAACGCAATGGATGAAACAAAAGAAGCAATATTCAACATGAACGAAAAAATAATCGAGAGGTTTAATCAAAATGTCAGATAATAGAAAAAATCCAAAATATCATAAAGAACAAAAACGCGTTATAGATTGGCACGAAGTCCTGGGGGCTAATCCAGAAAAATTTTATGCCCAGGTCACATACATAATTGACCGCGGTAATTTAATCGAAGATATACGCACAAAACATACAGAATATCGTTGTTATAATTCTTGGGAAGTGATGGAAAGAAGATTTGAACAATACAGAAATTCTCGCAAAAAAGTAAAAATGAATTTGGAATCTGCAATTCGCCGTACCGGGGCTGGTGAATCTAACGCGGAATATTTTGCTAAATTATTATTTAATTCCAGATAGATTTTTCATTGCAAAAAATTTTGATTATTTTTACAATCAAATAAACAAATCAAAGAAAGGAATACAAAAATGGCAAAAAAAGTCCAAGAAATCGAGGTTATCGACATGCACGGCGCAAAAACCGTTGCTAAAAAAACATCCATAATCACGCGTGCAAAATGGGTCTTTGCGATTGTTACGGTAATTTGGTTGACATTCACATTTGCTTTTCCATTGTATGTAAAGCACAATTATGCAGGCCCAATTAAAAAATCGATAGTTGTGTCTATGTTCTTTGATTTGCAAAGAAATATTGTTGAACAATATGAAAGATTGTTAGATGGTATCAAAAAATCTATCAATTTAGAAAAGCCGGTTGGTATTGCTATTGATAAAGTAAAATTGGCACAAGACAAGGTGGCCAAGGTTACCGATACAACCGCCAAGGCCAAAGAAACCACCAATAAAGCCAAAGAAACAACCGGCAGTGTTAAAAAATTAACAGGTCTGGCAAATATGTTCGGTGTGAAAACAGATGGTGTTGACAAGGTCGTGGCCCAGGCCGACAAAACTGTTGACCAGGCAAACAAAGGTATCGAAAAAGTTGATAATACCGCCCAAATGGTTAATGAAAAGTTAGACAAGGTCAAGGCAGATTTGGTCAAAATTACCCAGGTCGAAGTTGATAAAATGATTGATGATGCAATCAAAAAACAACTGGATAAAAACTCTGGTGGTTTGGGTACAACATTGTTGACCAATTATGGTATCAAACATGTATATCCATGGCGCCCGTCCAGTTGGCCAACTGCGGTTAAAATCTATAACGATTTGGAAAAATCAAATGTTGGTGTTGTGCAAATCTTGACCCGCACAGTAAATAAATACTTTGACTATGTTGCATGGGGATTGGTAATTGCTGCATGGGTTGCTGGGTTGTTTGTGTGGTCAATGATACGAAAAAAATACAAAATGGTTGTGTCGCCGTTCTTGGTGTGTCCGCGTTGTGGTCATACATATGCAGACAAACGCACTGCAATCAGTTTGTTAAAAGTATTCCAACCATGGAAATGGTTCTAATAATACAGCAAATAAAAACCGTCCGTTTGGGCGGTTTTTTTTACAACAAATATTCAAACGAGTTTTATTCTGCTAAATTACCCACAGACATTGTGATTCTGCGGATGCCAGATGCCACAGATTTTTCTTTGTTTATATGTGCACGCATAATTTCACCAGTACGATGAACATGCGTTCCACCACACAATTCACAAGATACATCGCCTGCGGTTATAACGCGCACAACATCGCCATATTTTTCGCCGAACAATGCCATTGCACCGCGGGATTTGGCATCATCGATACCCATTTCTTCGTGTTTAACGACCATATCTTGTTTAATCCAATCATTCACGATATTTTCAACCTGGGTCTTTTCTTCTTCGGTCATTGCGCGACCAAATGAAAAGTCAAAACGTACAGAATCAGGTGCCACGCGCGAACCGCGTTGTTCCACATCAGTATTCAAAACCTGGCGCAATGCTGCCTGTAATAAATGTGTTGCTGTGTGTGCGCGTGCAGTTTGTTCGCGAACATCGCTGTTTATCACAGGTATCACAATATCGCCAACATTTATTGTGTCTGCAACAACACCTTTGTGAATAACGATATCGCCTGCGCGTGCGGCCTCGGTTATATTGACCAATGTTTTGTTATTTGATTTTAATTCGCCGCTGTCGCCAACTTGTCCGCCTTGGGTGCCATAGAAATTAGTTTTATCCAATGCAATTTCAACATTATCGCCAGTGTTGGCTGTGTTAACAAATTCGCCATTGCGCAAAATAGCCAAAACTGTTGATTGCATGTTGTCCGTGGGCGCATATTTTGCCCCGTCATCAGTCCCAGACACCTTATCTGCCACAGATTCCCATAAAACCTTGGTTCCGCGGGTATCGGCACGACTGCGTTCTTTTTGTTCTTGCATACATTTTTCAAATTCTGCGACATTAACATCCATACCCTTGTCGCGCAAAATCATTTGCGTTAAATCCAATGGAAAACCATAGGTGTCAAACAATTTGAAAGCAATCGCCCCTGGCAAAGTTTTGTTTTGCATTTTTGGCAATTCGCCATCCAATAATTTCAAACCGTTTTGCAACATGTCAGCAAATGCATTTTCTTCATTTTTAATTATTTCAACAACATGTTTTTCTTCGCGTGCCAATTCAGGATATGCCGCGCCCATTTCGCGTACCAACGCAGGATACAGTGCGCTCAACAACGGTCCACGATGTCCCAATAATTGCCCATGTCGCATTGCGCGGCGCAAAATACGGCGAATAACATAACCGCGGTCAGTGTTGGATGGTATTACACCGTCTGCAATAGCAAAACCCACCGCCCGCAGATGATCCGCGATAATTTTGAAAGACGGATTGTTTGACGCATCGCGTTTTACATGAACGACATCTTGGGTGGCAATCATTAAATTTTGGAATAAATCAGTATCATAATTATCGCGTTTTCCTTGCAATACTGCCGCCCAACGTTCCAAACCCGCGCCGGTATCAACATTGCATTTTGGCAGATTTGTTAAATTGCCATTTGCATCACGATTGTATTGCATAAACACATCGTTCCATAATTCAACATATCGCGCCCCTTCATCAGGACTGCCTGGCAACCCGCCGGGCAAATCTGCACCCATGTCATAGTGCATTTCTGTGCATGGACCGCATGGACCAACATCGCCCGCAGACCACCAATTATCTTTGTCTAAACGAATAGCATCCTTGCCAGATACCTTTTTCCATATGCGTGTTGCCTCGTCATCAGTAATGTGTGTTGTGATAATAATTTTGTTTGGATTTAATTTCAAAACATTGGTCAACAAATCCCAAGACATTACGATTGCTTCTTCTTTGAAATAATCGCCGAACGACCAATTTCCCAGCATTTCAAAGAAAGTATGATGACGACCATCAAAACCAACCTCGTCTAAATCGTTGTGTTTTCCACCGGCACGGATACATTTTTGTACATCTGCCACGCGCGTAAATTCAGGTTCTTTGTTGCCCAAAAAAATATCTTTCCATGGCACCATACCTGCGACTGTGAATAACAATGTCGGGTCGTTTGGAATCAGCGATGCAGATGGCACAATTTTATGCCCATGTTGTTCAAAATAATTCAAAAACAATTTTCTTATATCATCGTATGTCATGACTTGAATCCTTAAAATGTGTACAATATGTGGGTATTCTATAAATTATCAGTATCGTTTTCAATCATATTTTTCATTTTTTTTATAAATTTGTGGACATTTTATGATATAATAAAATTTGACAGAGCAGGGTAAATTATGAAACCAACCATGATATTTGCATTGGCGATGATGACATTGATAATTTTAATGTCATCTTTTGATGTTCATTTGGGCAGTGTTGCGCCAACGGTTGTTTTACCGAATAATGTAAATCCTGGGGATGTTTTGTATGTATGTCCTGCGACATCCAGTGGTTGGGATTCTGCGGCTGAAATTTTACAAGGCATGCAAACGCCGATTTGGATTGCGGTGTTTTTTGCATTGACTATGCTGGTCTTTGCATGGGGATGGGCGTTGTATCAAAATTTATTAAAAGACAAATTCAACAGGAATTTATTTTTGAATCCGTGGGGTTTTACAAAGTTATTTTTTTGGGCGGTTGTAATTTTATTAATAGCAATCAATACCCCGAATCATTATCGTACTGTTCGTATTCGTGGTGCCGCAGGTGCATATGTGTTGTGTGAAAACAATACGCCGAATCGTCCAGAATGGAAAAATGTTGGCGATGGTCGTTGGCCCAAGGCCGCAATGTATAAAAATATACAAAATTAAGATACTTATTAATAAACATCGCGAAAAAAACCAAACGAATCTAAAACTTTTTTCGTTTTCTCTTGACTTAAAAAGCAGGATTCTCTATGATTCGGTTAAGCAGGACGAGCAATGTCCTTGAAATAAGCGGAACTGCGGTTGATAAAAAATGAAAATCGCTTGATTTCTGGGACTGATTTCAAAGACATTGCTCGACAACTGTCAAGTACCTAAGAAAACAAAAATCTATGAAAGGAGAATTACATGAACAAACAACAATTAATTGAAGCTATCGCTAACGAAGTTGATGTTACAAAAGCAACCGCTGCTTCTTGTTTGGATGCATTTATCAACACAGTTACAAAAGTTTTGAAAAAGAAAGGCGAAGTTCGCTTGGTTGGTTTTGGTACATTCACATCTGCTAAACGCAAAGCCACAACAGGCCGTAATCCTCAAACAGGCGCTGCTATTAAAATCCCAGCTTCTGTTCAACCAAAATTCAAACCTGGTAAAGCTTTGAAAGACGCTTTGAACTAAACTTTGATTTTTCTTAGTTAATAAAAATCCTCCTAATTTGGGGGATTTTTTCATGTAAAAAAATCTTTACTTAAATAGTTTTTTTATGTACAATATTGTTGTCGCAAATACAAATAAAGGAAAGAGAAATGGCAAATAAAAAAATCAAAAAAAGCCCAGCAAAAAAACCAGTGGCAAAAAAAATTGTTAAAACTGCACCTGCGAAACGCGTTATGACACGCACCGCGGCACCAATGGTTGAAACACATGAATGTCAATGTGCACATTGTCATTGTGGTTGCCACTGTGGCTGTGGAAATCGCTTTGTTAAATTTTGCATAAAATTGATTGTGTTGGCTATGGTGTTTTGTTTGGGTTGTATTGCATCGCCATGGGTAATGCGTAATGGCGGTCATATGAAAATGATGCGTCATATTCAATTTGACAACAACGGTTGTGTTGTTTTGGAAACTGTACAGTGTCCAAAATTATTGGCAAATTTGGCAACTGCGGACGATAATGCAGACGGTTGTATTTCCAAGGTTGAATTGCGCCACGCAATGAAAGAAATGCGCCATCCACAACAACCAGACATGCCAACTGACCCGGTTGTAAATGATTCTATGGCAATGTAATTTGTTGAAAAAATGAATTAAAAAAAAGGACAAATTTTGTCCTTTTTTTATTTACCTTTTAAAATTCGCGCCTTGGATTTATCCCATTCGCGTTGCTTTATTGTTTCGCGTTTATCGGCGCGATTTTTACCATAACCGACACCCAATAACACTTTTAATTTGCCGCGATTGGTAAAGTATAATTTTAATGGCACGATTGTTGCGCCGCGTTCTTGTAATTTGCCAATCATGCGATTAATTTGTGCGCGATGCAACAGTAATTGGCGCGGGCGGCGTTCGTCAAAGTTTACAATGCGTGCAGCGGTTGGCAACTTTTGAATTTCGATTCCGGCCAAAAACAAGTTGTTTCCGCGCCGTTGTACAAACCCATCAACAATAGATACCAAACCATAACGCACAGATTTTATTTCTGCACCCGTTAACGATATGCCTGCCTCTATTGTGTCTTGAATAGAATAACTGAATCGCGCCTTGCGATTTTCGCTAACTTGACCAACTTTTATAATATTACGCACCATTATTGTATCAGTTTTATTTTAGGGTATAAATTCATTGTGTTTTGCATTAGTATAGATTCCAATTCATCAATTTGCAAATGTTTAATTTCCGCCAACATTTTTGCAGTTTCAATAACAAATGCGGGTTCGCACACCTTGCCACGATATGGCACAGGCGCACAAAACGGGGAATCTGTTTCGATTACAATTCTATCAGTTGGGATTTTTTCAAACACATCGCGTATGTCATTGGCATTTTTGAATGTTAAAATTCCACTGGCAGAAAAATAAAACCCACGGTCCAGCATTGTTTTTGCTAAATTCCAACTGGATGTAAAACAATGCAACACACCATGATTTTTATTTGTTAAAATCTGTGCGGTGTCTGCTTCGGCATCCCGGGTATGTATTGCCACAGGTAAATTATATTCTCTGGCGATTTCTAATTGGTCAGCAAACAGTTTAATTTGATTTTTTTTATTGTCGTTGCGTTCGTGATAATCCAAACCGATTTCGCCAACACCAACAACCCGCGAATGTTGTAAAATGTCCGCGGTCAACACATCAGTTGCAACAGCAGTATCCGCACAGTCAGGATGTAATCCTGTGGTGCAAAAAATATTTTTATGGGTATTTGCGATTTGTATTGTTTCGGCGATATCGCCGGGTTCTGCGGTTGCACAAATAATACCGCCGACACCTGCGTCATTTGCACGGCGAATAATATCGTCTGGGTCGCTATTATATCTGTTGGTTAAATGACAATGTGTATCTATAAACATTTTTTGATATCCATCAATATTTTGAAAATGCCGACCTCTGGTTCCAAATGTACATTGTTGATTGTTGCAATAGATTTAGTGGCGGCGGGATATAAATCTGCCAAACCAAAATACGCAATGACATCCAACAGTATACTATACACTTCGGGACTGGGGGCAATTTGTCGTGCAATCGCCATTAAATCCGCAGATGTAGATTTAGAATCTTGTAATGTCTCAATTAAATTTTCATAGATTTCATCGCCCCCGGTGCGTTTCATATCGGCGATTTTACCGAAACTGCCGTTGCTTAATTGTAATATTTCTGTGCTGATATCATCATCTGGCAAAAAACGCACACACAAATCGCGCAGTTCATTAATGGTCAGCGGGCGCATTTTTTCAACGCGCGCACGGGAACGGATTGTTGGCAAAACATTTGCCAACTGATGCACAACCAATAAAAACAAAGTTTTTTCTGGCGGTTCTTCTAACAGTTTTAATATAGCATTGGATGCGGCCTTGTTTAATTCATCCAACGAATCAATCAATACCACACGCCATGCCCCAGACATAGAAGACAACTGCATTCTGTCAATCATATTGCGTACAGTATACACAGAAATTTCTTTTCCGTCTGGTTTTGGTTTGTTGTCTTTGTCCAGATTGTGTGCCAAATCAATAATGAAAAAATCGCCGACATTGCCATAAACCATGCGTGAAATTTTGTATGCCAATGTGGCCTTGCCAATACCGCGCGGGCCTGTCAACATCCACACAGGATGAATAGGGTGTTTTTCACGATTGTTCCATGCGTCCATAAAGTTTTTAACCGTCCCCATATGGCCAATCAAAGTATCGTTGTCCATTGGATTTGGAAAATTATAAACTTGTACTGCTTTTTTTCTTGCCATTATTTAACACCAAATAAAACCATTATATTATACCATACGCGTCCCAAGAATTGCACGCGTTTCACAGTATCTTGTGCGACCAAATCTGCGTGTGCAACCTCGCGTCCATTTTTGATTGCGATTAATTGACCTATTTTATCCCCGGCATAAACAGGTGCAGGTATCGGCGAATCATACGTTGCGATAATGCGTACGCCGGACAGCCCGTCTTGTTTAGATGTTGTGATTGCAAAAGGTTTTGCAACTGTTGCATTAACAAATTCTGTGCGTCCGTACCATGTTGGCATTTTGGCGATTGTGTCGCCTGGACGATAAAATACTTTGTTCACAGTGGTTGAAAATCCGTGATTCAGCATTTTTTTCATTTCACCCGCCAACGCATCATGTCCTTTGCCATGAAATCCATTTAATACCCCAATTAATCGGCGTCCGCCAACCTTGGCACTGGCAACAACGCCATATCCGCCTTGGTCAGTATGTCCAGTTTTTAATCCATCTGCACCAGGCATAATAAACAACAATTTATTATAGTTTACAGTGTGCGTTTTTCCCCAATCGCGACACCAATTAGATTGATATTCGCCAAATTCAAACCTGCGGGTTGCAAACATAGGGTACAAATCAGGATAATCAGTGATAATATGTTTTGCCAAAATTGCCAATTCGCGTGATGTCATTAAATTTGCGGGGTGGGGCAGTCCACTGGCATTCCCAAAACTAGATTTTTCCATACCGATACTGGCGGCCTTGCGTTGCATCAGTCCTGTAAATGCGTTTTCGTCCCCGCCCAATTTTTCTGCCACAACGACCGAAGCATCGCCGCCCGATAATACAATCAGCCCCAAAATCAAATCGCGCACAGATATCGTTTGACCTGTTTCCAAGCATATTTTGCTGGCAGGATACCATTGCGGATTTTTGTAATTTGCATTCGCAGACACGGGGAATCTGTCGTCTAATTTAACCCGTCCGGCCTTAATCTCGTCAAATAAAACCGCCAGTGTCATCAATTTTATCATGGACGAAGGTGGCATTAACACATCGGCATTTTTTGCAACAATTACCGCGCCAGAATCATAATCTAATAAAAAAGCAGATTTTGCGGTGGTTGAAAAATCGGCATTTGCCGCGCCGACAAAAAAACTTAATACAAAAGCGCATACGATTTTTTTCATTACAATTCAACACTAGCAATTTTATAACACATTTGCCAATGTTTTTTTATAATTTTTTTATACCAGTTAAAATTACATCGCAAATCGTTTTTGGCGGAATTTTTGGGCCTGAAATTTTGACTTCGATATCATCAGGCGTGCGCGCCATGTTTTTATCTTCGACCAATACAGATACCGTTTTACCGATTTGTGTTGCCATATATTGCGCCAAATTTTTATCTGCCAATTCTGTAATTTGGTGCACGCGTTTTTTTGATATTTCGCGTGCGATTTGATTAGGCATAGTTGCGCCAACTGTCCCAGGGCGGGGCGAAAATGGAAACGCATGAATCTTGATTGGATGCGTTTCGCGCACTAAATCCAAAGTTTCATTAAACAACTCGTCTGTTTCGCCTGGGAAACCACAAATAATATCCCAACTGAAAGTAATACCATTTGCGGCATCAACAATTTTTCGCACTGTGTCGGCGTTATGACGGCGTGCCATTGCGGATAAAATGGTGTTTGACCCTGATTGCATAGACAGGTGTAAATGCGGCATCATGCGTTTATCGCGGTGAATCAAATCAATAATTTTGAAAATCTCTGGTGATGCGGGGTCCAGCGATGAAATTCGCAATCTTTGAATCTCTGGGACATCGCGCAGCAGCATTTTGCACACATCGCTGATAAATATAAACCTGCCGTTCATTTTATATGCGTACGATGCGCTGTCCACACCTGTTATCACAATTTCATAAAAACCTTTTTGCACCGCCGCGCGCGCGTCCCGCAAAATATCAGCGTACGGGAAAGATACCGCAGGTCCGCGCAACAGGCGTGTTACACAATATGTACATTTATGATTACAACCATTTTGAATTTGAATAAAATGTTTAGATAAATCTGGGATTTCGTGGGCGAATTTTAATATTTTGCCCCCACGATTTAATCGCGCCAGCCCAGAAATATATTGTTCTGCATCCATTTTATTGGCGTTTGGAATCACCACAGTATTAGGAATTTGTTCAAATAATGTTGGGTTGCGGGTTGCGCCGCATCCTGTTACAAAAATCGGCACATTTTTGTTTTCGCGTGCAATACGCCGTACGCTTTGCGCAGATTGGCGTTCTGCCTCGGCCGTGACGGAACAAGTATTAACGATGACCGCCGTATCGACATGTGGCGCGATGACATTTTTTATCTTGTCGCACTCTAACGCATTCAAACGGCATCCAAAAGACAAAGATTTTATATTTTTTTCTTGCATTTTTAATATCCTTGGGGCATTATACTGTGGTTAAAAACTTTTTTCAACAAAGGATTTACAAATGGCACGTACAACAAATTCTGATACATTACCATACGTAGACAGTCGTTATGAACTGGGCATGTTGGCATCACAACGCGTTCGTGATTTGAACGGTGGCGCGGAACCTGTGGTCCCCCAGGGTCGTGATAAATTGACTGTGGTTGCATTGCGTGAAATTGCCAGTGGCAAATTAGATGTTGCGAATGTCCGTCATGAATTTGTGCAATCGTACAAAGACACCCCGATTGTTGATGCAACCGAACAATCGTTAGAGGTTGAATCAATCGATCCTGAATTGCGTGAAATTGATGCAGAATTGGAAAATTCTTTGATGGATGAACCGATTGTCGCTGAAAGCGATGATGACGATACCCCAGATGCCAGCGAAGAAGAATAAGAGTTTTAGGGGAGCTGTCGCATAGTTGGTCTAGTGCGCCACATTGGAAATGTGGTATACCGGCAACGGTATCAAGGGTTCGAATCCCTTCGGCTCCGCCACAAAAATCAAACGCCCATGTTGGGCGTTTTATTTTTGTGTTATGCGGGCCTCGGGATTCAAACCCGCAGTTAAGGGTTCGAACCGCCGCCGAAAGGCAGACGTTAGTATGCCGGTGTGCGTAGCACATGAGGCAAGGTGGTGGAGCGTAGCGAAACAATCCCTTCGGCTCCGCCAGGAAATCAAAATCTTAAACCGCCCAAAATGGGCGGTTTTTTTTATTTCTTCTTTTTTGTTCGTGTTAATTTGTCATAAATTTTAGATTCTGGCAAATCGCGCAAGGTCAAATACCAACAGAGCATATGTTTATTTTTGTCGGCAATTCGTTTACGCATATCTGTATTTGTCTGGGGTGCTGATTCCAATACTGGTGCGCCTGGCATCCAATTCGCAGGCGTGGATGTTCCAAATGCATCGTATGTTTGCAATGCAATAACTGTTCGAAAAATTTCTTGGATATTTCGCCCGATATTTTGCGGGTAATACAATATGGTGCGAATAATGCCATGCGGGTCAATTATAAAAACAGCACGCACAGTGGTTGTGTTGGATGTGTTGGAATGAATCATGCCGTATAATTTAGACACATTTAAATCTATATCTGCAATCAACGGAAATGTTATTTGAACATTTTTGTACCCGTTAAAATTAATGTCATCATATATCGATTGAAACCATGCTAAATGCGAAGATACAGCCCCCACAGACAACCCAATAATTTCTGTATTTATTTTTTTGAAATCGTCTGCGACCGCCTGGAAAGCCAAAAATTCTGTGGTGCAAACAGGCGTAAAATCCATAGGATGAGAAAACAAAACCACCCAATGCCCCGCATAATCTGCGGGGAAATTTATGGTGCCATTGGTTGTGCGCGCGGTAAATTGTGGTGCCGCATCGCCAATCAGCGGTAAATGATTTGTGCAATTTGGCATATTTTCGTTCATGGATATCCCCCTTTGTTTTTTACATAAAAATACCAGATTTTGCCTATAATCGGCACAGGATGGTTTTCATATGCTTTTCTTCCTGTTGTGTTTTGTGGGGGCGATGACTAGTATAAAAATAATAACAGGGAGGACACACATGAAAATTACAAAAATCTTGGCAGTCATTTTACCAATGGCAATGGGTACTGGTGTATACGCAGAAACGCACGCGCCACAAAATCCGCGTATTTTGGTTGCTTATTATTCGTTGACCGGCAAAACAGAAAAAACAGCGAATGCAATCGCGAACGCATCTGGTGGTACATTGTATCAAATCCAGGTTGATAAAGCGTACCCAGAAAACAAAAAACAACGCCGCAAAGTGTTAGAACAAGAAATCGAAGAAAACTATTTGCCACCATTAAAAACAACGGATATCAACCCCGAAAAATATGATATTATATTCTTGGGTTCGCCAGTTTGGGCAAATCATATATCGCAACCGGTTAAAAGTTTCTTGGCGAAATATAACCTGGGCGGGAAACAAGTAATTCCTTTTGTCACGCACAGTGGCGGCGGTCGCGGCCAAAGTTTTAACGATGTTGCCGCATTGTGCACAGGATGTATTGTTGATATGGACGGCTGGTCATCGTGGGGCAGTGGGGTTGGACGCAAATTGACCACATGGGTCAATCAACAAATTACAGATGTTGAATAATTTATTTTTGTGGTATAATGCACCACATGACAATAAAAACAAATGTGATGCGCACATTGGACAAAGCGCGCGTCAAATATAAAACTTATTTTTATGATGCCGAAAAATATAAAACCGGGGGCGAAATTGCGATTGCATTAAATCAAAATGTCGCCCAGGTTTTTAAAACACTGGTTACAACAAATCCAAAAAATATTTTGTTTGTATTTATGGTGCCAGTGAACGCAGAATTGAATTTAAAATCTGCGGCAATGTGTGTCGGGGAAAAGTCGTTAAATATGCTGCCCCAGCGTGAATTATTGGGGCGGGTTGGTTATGTGCATGGTGGTTGTTCGCCATTGGGTATGAAAAAACTTTTTACAACTGTGATTGATTCATCGGCATTAAATTTTGAAACGATTATTTTCAGTGCAGGCATGCGTGGTGCGCAAATAGAAATGTCGCCACAAGATTTGGCGACATTAATTCCTGTTAAATTTGGAAACATTTGCGAATAATTATCTTACTCGTTTTAAAATGTTGGCTCTGCCATTAACCAACAGTTCCCAATTATTTGAGAATGCTTGGGCCACCTGTTCACAAGACGGTTTAACCCATGGGTTGTTTTTGGAACGCACCAATATACACCCCCCAACATTTGTGTGCCGCATAATTCTTGCCAACACAGGTTCCATATCGGGCTCGGCAACATAATCTAAAACATTGGACAGGTGTATAAAATCATAAGAATCGTTTAATTTGTCGTCTAATTCTGTAATGTTGCTCCAAATAAACGGAAAAGATTTGTCCTGTGCGCGATGCAGTTGATCGTATTCAGCGGATTCAAATGCCCGTTTATAAGATGTTGGTTTGAACCCATTTACAAACAGTCGTATTCCATCCATGTCGTGAATGTATTTTTTAACGGTCGTGTCTAATTGTGCCGCAACAGTATTCCATTTTGGCACCAAATTCAGGTGAGATTCACTTTGCAGATTCCCTAAAAACTGCCAGTATTCTCCATTTGTCATGGTGTGTAATGCCGCATATTTGATATCTGTAATAACTTTTGCATTATAAGACACATCAAACGTTGTTATATGTTTTGCACCGTATGCCTTGCAAAACAAAGGTTGGTCCCCAGATGCCGCCACGGTTAACACATTATCAAATTTTTGTGGTTTATACGCTTTTAAATCAGCGCGTACATCTTCGTTTGAAGCGATAAAAGCTGGCGAATAGCGATTAAAATGCAATTTCGCGGTGTTTTTAATAATATTTTGCGCCTCGGTCGCGTTTGGTGTTTGATTCATTAATTTGCCTCTCTTGTTTTTACGCAGAATGCAAATATTAAAGTAAAAAGATAAAAAGTCAAATTTTTATTCTGGGCATAATGAATATAAAAAGGTTTACTTTTATGAATCCGTTGTTGTACTTTGTATCTCAAAGAAAGGAAAGGTATAATGATTTATCATGTTTTTGATAAAACGAAAATGCAAATTGTCCCAGAAAATGATTCAAACAATATTTGGATTGATTTTTGCGAATTGTTGGATTTTGATGGTGTACAATCAGCCGATATTATTGTCAAAGAATTAATTAATTCAGACGATTTTTTACGCACGATTTTGAAAAAATTTAACCCAAATAAAAAATTCTTATCGCATTGTTTTTACTTTGAAAAAATGCGCGATTCTGGGCACGGATTATCAAAATTTATTCTCACTGACGGTGCATTAAATCAATTCCCAGATTTGCCCACGCGCACCAAAATTACAAAAAACGCGATTGATTTTTGTGCAAACACAGGGATTGTTGGGGCACATCGCCCAATAATTACATTTTTGAATCATTCTGGTCATTTTAACATCAAAAATCCAACTGCCTGCGACAGTTTGTTATTAACAACCGAATGCGCGCGTTTGTTTGGTGATGTTGCAGATTTTAGTAATTTTCAATTAGATTGTTGCCTGTCGCAAAGTGCCCGCGACATTAAAAAGGTTGGGCAAAATCGCGACACAGACATCATTGTGGTAAACGATATTAACGAAGGTAATTCTATTGTTAAATCATTTTTGCTAAATGGCTGGACTGGGTGTGGGTATTTAACTGGGTTGGATATACGAATTGTGATGAATTCTCGTTCAAATTTGACCGATAATACGACAGCTGTGCAAAAAATCACAAAATAAAAAATCGTTATAAAAAAATTAAAAAAGCACTTGAAAATTGGCTTTTTTTGCGCTATATTGGGTGGCGTTAACAAAAGGATTTTTCATGAATTACCCGTATATGCCAAAATCTACCGCGTTGTGGTTGATTGAAAACACATCATTGACATTTGAACAAATTGCTGATTTCTGCGGTATGCATGAATTAGAGGTTAAAAATATCGCTGACGCGGAAAGTCATAAAATGCAAGGGTTGAACCCAATTTTGAACGGTCAATTAACCCGTGAAAACATTGCCGCTGCCGAAGCAGATCCGTCTGTTCGCCTGACATTGACAGAAACAATCGTTAACGCCCAAGAAAAAAACAAACGCAGTGGTGGATATACGCCAAAATTACATCGTCAAAATCGCATGGGCGGAATTTTGTGGATTTTGAAAAATTATCCAGAATTATCGGATGCGCAAATTGCTCGCTTGATGCGCAGCACGAATCCAACTGTATCTTCTATTCGCAACAAAACACATAAAACATATGCCGATATCAAGGTTTCTAATCCAATCACATTGGGATTGGTATCCGAAGGCGTATTGAAAGAAGAAGTAACCAAGGCCCAAAAAAAGGCACAAAAAAACAAATAATTTAACAATCTTGAAATCAAAGGTTTGTTGATGACTAAAAAATTGGACGAAGCAACAAGAATGCTGGTTGACTCGTTGCCAGAAAATTTGCAAAAACTGGCGACATCTGCGATTGAAAATGGTTATTTTTCGCAAAGTGATTTTGCCGAGGCAACCTCCCTGGACGAAGTGCCTGATGCCGAACAGGCCGAGGTTATGGATTTCTTTCAACAAGACCTGGGACTAGAGGTTATTGAATCTGAAAATTATGCCAAGGATATGGCCAGATATTACCAAGATGAAGAAGACGATTCCGAACCCAAAGACAAAAGTCGTGATTTATTAAATGCCGAGGCCGAACAGGTCGATGTTAACGATGATGATTATGACCATTACGCCAAACAGTTGGAACGCAGTCAAACAGGCAATTTGGTACTGGGGGTCCAAGATTCTGTTCAATCGTATTTGAAGCAAATTGGCGCTGTTCAGTTGTTAACTGCCGCGGGCGAGGTTGCAATCGCCCAAAGAATCGAGGCAGCATCCAGATTAATGGTTTACGGTCTGTGCGAAAGTCCCATGACAATCCAGGCAATGTTGGATTGGTATCAACAATTATTAAACGAAGACATTCGTTTGCGTTATATTATTAATCTAGAGGTTATGTATTCGTCTGATGCTGAACAAAAATCATTGGCGGCATTGTCAGAAACATTAAAATCCAAGGGTGTTGAACATGTTGACGATTTGGATGACGAAGATTTGGATGATTTAGCGGAATCTACGGCGATTGACGATGACGACACCGATGATGATACCGATGAAGACGATGACGAAGATGGTGTCAAAAAAGAAGACACCCCGCGCGGTACATCTGGGGTTCCAATTCCTGTTATGGAAGATGCGTTGATGCCGACAATTTTGGAATTGTTTGCCAAAATCAAGCGCATTTTCAACAGTATGCAAAAATTACAGGCCAATCGTTTGGCGATTTTATTAACATCTAATAAACCAGATGATGCGTTGGAAAAGAAATACAATAAAATGCGTCTGGAATTGTTTGAAAATGTCAGTAAAATTCGTTTGAATGATGACCGTATCGCTGAAATTTTGGAACAATTAACCAAACGCGACCAATTATTAATGGGGCTCGAGGGGAAATTACTGCGTTTGGCAATGGCGAACAAGGTTAAACGCGAAGATTTCTTGGCAGAATACAATGGCAATGAAATCAACCGCAACTGGGTAAAAAAATTGCAAAAGCATAAAAATCCAGTGTGGGCGAATTTTGCAAAAAAATACGAAAAAGAAATCTTGAAAATCCAAGAAGACATTACCAATATCGTGAACGAAACTGGTCAACCAACCGCAGAATATAAAAAGGTTGTCGAACTGGTTCGCCGTGGCCAGACCGAGGCCGCACGTGCCAAACGCGAAATGATAGAGGCCAATTTGCGTCTTGTTATCAAATTCGCGAAAAAATCCAGTAATCGCGGACTGGGATTGGATTTTTCGGACTTGGTCCAAGACGGTAATATCGGCTTGATGAAGGCGGTGGATAAATTTGATTATCGTTTGGGTAATAAATTTTCAACATACGCAACAAATTGGATTCAACAGGGTATTTCGCGCAGTATTGCCGACCAGGCGCGTACAATTCGTATTCCTGTGCACATGATTGACAACATCCATAAAATTCAACGCGCCACGCGTCAATTTATGCACAAATATGGCCGTGAACCCACAGCAGAAGAATTGTCCAAGATTATATATTTGCCTGTGGATAAAATTCACAAGGCGCGCAAGGTCAATTTAAAACCAATCTCGCTCGAGGCACCTGTCGGCACCGAAGACGACAGTTCGCGTATCGAAATCATTGCGGACGAAACTGCGAAAAATCCATTTGTGTCTGCGGCACAAAAGAATTTGCGCAAAATCGTTACCCAGATTTTGTCGGAATTGGACCCAAAAGAAGAAACTGTTCTGCGCCAACGTTTCGGGATGAGTACGAATAAAACCAGTACCCTGGAAGAAGTTGGTGAATATATCGGCGTAACCCGCGAACGCATTCGCCAAATTGAACAAAAGGCGTTGAATAAATTAAAACATCCAACGCGTGCACGCAAATTACGCAGTTTCTTGGAAGAAGATTAACATATGCGCGCCTAAACATTATTTAGGCGCGTTTTTAATAACAGTAGATGCTGAGAATGTGAACCGAAAGGATAACCAATGGCAAAAAATATTTTGTTATTCTGTAATGGCCTGTCGGGCACAGGCAAAACCACATTTATTGAAAATTATGCCAAACCAAACGGATTTCACAACTTGGTTTCTGCCACAACGCGTAAAAAACGCGATGGCGAAATTGACGGCGTGTCATACTATTTTCGGGACGAACAATATTTTGATAGGGAAAAATTTGCAACACATCTGTGGGTAAATGAATTGTTTTGGAAACCGGGCGATTCGAAATGGTTATATGGGATTCCTGAATTTGAAATTGAAAACAATATTGGGCGCGATTTAATTTACGATGTGATTCAGCCGCGCTATACCCGTGAATTAATGGATTGGTTTATGGCGCATAAATTAAACGATAAATACGATTTTCGTGTTGCGTGGTTTACAACCACGGTGGATAATTTTGAAACCGCCCAGCAACGCGCGGTAATGAAAAACGACATGGCGGTACGCCGAACAAATACATGCAACACGGCGGATTTCAAAAACGCGCATGTAAACATAGATTATATAACAATGCCGCGTGATGACAAACCAAATCAACATTTACTGGATATGGTTCACAGCCGCGCCAGATAAAATCACACATTTGACTGACGCATTATCTAAAATCGCGGCTGCGTTTGCGCAGATAAATTATTTCCCTTTTAAACTGCTATAAATATTACCTAAATCCGTTTTTAATAATTTAGATTTGACGGTATCTGGGGTGTCTGTTTGGTCGGCGGCATCTAATATTTTATCAAATCCGCGCACAAATTGGGATGCCTGGGAACGGAATATTGTGTCGGCCTTTAACAGTTCGCGAATTTGTTTTTTTCCAGATGCCTTTAACATTTTGGACAACCATTTTGCAAATATAGTTGTGTCGCCATCATGATATTTTTTCCATACGACATCAGGGATTTCCCCACCGATTGCCTGAGTTAAATCTTTGGATAATTCGTTCAGTTTACTAAAATCGATTGCGGCCAGGAAATCTGTGCCACTTGCCGCGGCAACCGCCATTTGTGGCGCAGATTTAATTGCATCCATTGGTGCAGATGCGCGTGCCACCATCATTTGTTTGTTCAATGTTTGCAATGTATTTACGGCCTTGGCATAATCAGCCATCAAATCAATCATTTGTTGCCGTGATTGTCCTGCTAAATCATCCAGTTTAACTGTGGAATCTGCGACCGCGGACATAGATTCTTCAACTGTCTTTTTTACCAATGCGACATTCTTTTCCAGATTTGACACAATTTTGGTCAGGTTGTCGTTGGCCTCTAGCGAATTTTTCGACAAATCGGGCAGGGCGGCATAATATTTTTCAATCAGCGCAGACAGTGGTTGTAATTGCGCGGTTGTGTCCGCAGACAATTTAATTAAATTCTGGGATTGTCCTGACAACTGCGTATGTGCCGTATTCATTTCAATCAGTGTTTCGCGCACGCCTGTTGCCATGGTTTTCACAGATTCTGAAAAAGCAGTTGCGGCGTTTTTCGTGTTTTCCAGTGTGATATTCGCGACCCCTGACACGGTTTTTATTTCGCTAACAACATTTGTTGCGAATCCTTTGATTTCATCGTCAAAGTGATTTGTTAATCCTGCTAATTCGTTGGATACGCCGCGCACTGATGCCTCGGTCGTGGTTGCAGATGTCATCAAGGTATCAACGGCCTCGGTCAATTTACGGGTTTGTTTTTCCACAGATGATTCGGCCAGTTGCACCTGACTGGCAACGACATTTGCGGTATTGGTTAATGTGTTTGTTTGTGCAACCAGTTGTTTTTTTGCCTGTTTGCTGTATGCGTCTAATTTAACCAGATGTTCGTTCATCAATTTATCGTTGGATTCCAGTGTTTCTTTATATCCAGCCGCTGAATTTTTAATATTATCAAATCCATCTGCCACAGATTTATTCAATTCTGTCAAAGTATTTTTCATCTGTTCGGCATCGTTGGTCAATGTTTTCATCTGTCCGGCATTGTTTTCAAAATTGTTGTTCAATTCGTTATTTAATTCTTTTCCGGATTCGACCCACCCGTTAATTTGTGTTTGAATATTATTCACGCGTTCATTAACATCTGTGGTGGTTGTATCAATTTTTGTTAACATATCAGTCAAATTATTTGAAAAATTGTCTGCGGCGGCAGATACATCATTCCAAGAACCAGATTCGACAACGCCTTGTAATCCTTGAACAGTGTTTTCTAATCTTTGCGACATATTTGCGATTTTTTTTGTGGCATCATCCGCGGTATTAACCAGATTGTCGTTTTGTTCGCCCAGTTGTTTTTGTAATGTGTTTGCGGTATCAATTTGCGATTGTAATGTTTCTTGGATGGTTTGAAATCCGGCATGGATTTTAGCAATTTCATCAGCCAATATAACATTCAATACGCGCGCCGCATCCGCGATTTGTGCGCGTTCTGGGTTTGTCAAAATGGTCAACAAAGATTCCATAACCCGTTGACTTTTGCGTGAAATAAAAAACGATATTCCAACGGCAATAAATAATACAAAGCAAATTGAAATTAATACAATCAATAAAATCTGTGTGATTGGCATTTTTCTCCCCGTTTATGTTTATGTCCTTGCAGTGCTTATGAATTTATACTAAAATAAAACACAGAAAGCAAGACGATAAATGATAGATAAACCAAAAATTTCACCAGAACAAGACCAGGCGGCAAATCCACTGGAAAATGTGTGGGTCCAGGCAAATGCCGGTACCGGAAAAACCAGTGTTTTGACCCAGCGATTGCTTCGTATTTTATTTCGTACGCCAGATATGAAAAAATCTGGGATATTGTGTTTGACATACACGAACGCTGGGGCGGGGGAAATGCGTAACCGTATATTGCGGGAATTAAAAAAGTGGGCGTTGTTATCGAACGATGATATGCGCATATTACTAGATGGCGTTGCGATAAATAAAAATATAACAGATGACGATATTGCGCATGCTCGTGAAATATTTTTTACATACATTGACAATCCTGATATGTTAAAGATAAAAACCATACACGGTTTTTGTGAAGAGGTTTTGCATCGGTTCCCGATTGAGGCCAAATTGTCCCCTGCATGGAAATTAATTACAGATGCAGATACGCGGGTTTTATTATGGGATGCGTTCAACGAAATGATGAAATCACCAAATGATGAAAATACATTGTCTGCATTTACGCATATAATTAATCGGGTTTCTGAATACGCTTTGGACAATTTGTTGCAAATACTCAGCGGTCATTATAAAGATTTTTTTGGTATAACAAATTACAACAAATATCGTGAATATTTTATTGAATCAACCATGGAATTTTTGAACATCAAAACCGTACCAAATATGGAAACACCGGTTGCGGGTTTGCAAAAAATTGTTGCGTTGACCGATGTGCCAGATGCCAAAGTGCATATTCGAAATGTGCACGATTTAACGATCAAATATTTGTCTGGTGCGATTGATTTTGATACATATAAATCAGCATATTTAACCGATGGTGGCACCAAACGGGTCAATCTAACAAAACTAGATTTTTTAACAGATGAACAAGACCGTGTTTTTCGAATTAACGAATACCAACAAAATAAACAGGTGTTTGATGATACGATTGCGTTGTTTGATTTGTCGGCTGCATTTGCACAGAGTTATATGAATATCAAACGGGCGCGCAACATCCTGGATTTCGAAGATTTGATTTTATACACCCGCAAATTATTTGCAGATGCAGAAATGATGGGTTGGGTATTGTCGCAAATGGATGTGTCTTTGTCGCATATCTTGGTAGACGAGGCCCAAGATACCAGTCCACAACAATGGGACATTATATTACAACTGATGTGTAATTTTTTTGACGAAGGCGACAAAACAGATTTGCCGCGTTCGCTGTTTGTTGTGGGCGACACCAAACAATCTATATTTGGATTCCAGGGTGCCGACCCCATGGCATTTATACGCAGTCGTCTGGATATCGCGCGTCAAATTGAAAACAATTATCGTTCTATTTGCGATGTGCCATTAACGCAAAACTTTCGGTCATTGCCCTCTGTGTTATACGCGGTTGATACATTTTTTACAGATGACACAGTGCGCAACATCAGTCATTTTGTAAACCAATCCCACAAATGTTTTCGTAATGATAAAGAATTGGGATTGGTTGAATTGTATAAATTGGATGCCAAACAGATAACCGAACACGATACAAAATATTATGTTAAAAACATTGCACAGAAAATTCAACAGGTGCTGAATTCTGGGAAATATACGCCACAAGATATAATGGTATTGGTGCAGAGTCGTAATGCGTTCGTTGCGCCACTGGTTTTTGAATTAAAAAAATTAGGTGTCAATGTCGCTGGCAGCGACAGAATCAAATTGCCGCAATTCCCGGCGATTCGTGATTTATTAAATTTGACGCGTTTTTGTCTGGATATCACTGACGATTATTCGTTATGTTGTGTGTTAAAAAGTCCGTTATATAGATTCAGCGAAAAACAGATTTTTGAATTGTGCAATGCAAAAAACAATGCAAATCGCACAAACACAGATAACGGCAATACAAACCAGAAAACGACAGTGTTTGATATATTAAAAACATATAACCCAGATGTTTATAATAACTTGGCAAATATCACAGAAAACGCAAAACATTTGGCGCCATATTCGTTCTTTTCGTTTGTGTTGCGTACCGATAACAATCGTCAAAAAATGATTGCCGCATTGGGAACACAAATTATTGATCCGTTGGAAGAATTTATGACAATTTGTTTGTCTTATGAACGAACCCAGAGCGGAACTTTGCGTGAATTTTTGAAATGGTTTATTACCGCCGGGGCCGAGGTTAAACGTGATATGGGTGCGGCAACAGGTGTTCGTATTGTCACAGTACACAGCAGCAAAGGTCTGGAATCGCCTGTGGTATTTTTAATAGATACTGTTGACACACCAACTGTTGAAAACATAATTCCATTACCAACTGAAAACAAAACAGATTTTTCACAACCGTGGATATGGCGCACCAGGGGTACGGCAAAAACAGAAAATATTCAATCGGCATTGACGGCACAACAAGAACTGGATTTGGCGGAATATTATCGATTGTTGTATGTTGCGATGACCCGTGCGCGCGATGAATTATACATATACGGATATACACCACACAAAAACGCTAACCCATTGTCGTGGCATGCAAATTTATGGCGCGTGTTCAGTCAACTGTACAATGCCCCGGATAATGCAGAATATATCAGGATTCAACATGACCAACCCAATAATTGATTTTGTAAAAAACGCAGATTCTACTAAATTCGCCACATTTAATGGGCGTGTTGTGCATGGTAAATTACAACATGTGCGATTGGGGGTGGTGCAATCAGGTGATGCAGATTTAATCCAACAAATCAAAAAATGTGGTGGCGATTTAGAATCATTCTTTGGCGAAAATTCACGACCCGAGGTTCCCATCGCTGGAATCGTGCACGGTCAATTTATCAGTCGCCGTATCGACAGATTGGTTATAGACGATGCGGCAAAATGTGTTCGTATATTGGACTATAAAACCGATATTGATAATGAAAAATTTCGTTCAAAATATATCGCCCAACTACACGAATATGCCGAATTATTAACACAAATTTATCCTGGTTATAAAATATCTTGCTATATTTTATGGCTGCATAATTGGACTCTGGAACAGATATAAAACAAAAGGGGGACATAGTGAAAGAAAAAATGAAAAAACAATCAAAAAGTAATAAAAATAACAGCCAATCTAATGGTCTGATTCGCGTGTTGGTTCTGGTGCCAGCCGTATTTGTAATATGGTTTGAAAGCGGTGTTTTATGTTTCTCGTTATTTACGGGTTCTGCGGCCGTAATTGGTTCGTTTGTTTTATCCGGAATTATCAGCTTTTTTGTCGGGAAATTTATACTTCCTGAATACAAAAATTCTGCTGGTATATTTTGTGCAGTTTTTTGTGTTTTATGGAATGCGTTTTTTTGGTACGGTTTGTCGCATATGGCGTATTAAAAAACTTGAATTTTTGAATAAAATATCGCTATAATTCTGGCATGTTAACAAATTTACATATTTCAAATATTGTTTTAATTGAAAAACTGAATCTGGAATTCGGCAGCGGGTTGAATATTTTAACTGGCGAAACAGGTGCAGGTAAAAGTATTTTAATGGATGCGTTGTCGTTGGCATTGGGCGCGCGCAGTGATGCAGGCCTGGTGCGTTCTGGTTGCGATATGGCATCGGTCATTGCAGAATTTGATAATGTTGATACAACGACAAAAAACATACTGACAGAAAATGGTTTAGATGCAGATGCCGATATTATTTTGCGCAGGACATTGTCTGCGGATGGTAAAAGTCGCGCATGGATAAATGATGTGCCGGTATCGGTCAAAGTGTTAAAAGAGGTGGGCGATTCACTGGTTGAAATACACGGTCAATTTGCTAATCATACACTGCTGAACCCAACAACTCATCGGCCAACACTGGATGCGTTTGCCGCACTGACAAACCCAGAATTTATGGCATCCCAAATTGCCACTAAAAATGCTTATAATGCGTTGCATGGCATAGAAAATAAAATTGCCGAATTGCAAGATTTGGTTTCGCGTGCTGAAACAGAACGCGAATTTTTGGAACACAATGTTAATGAATTACGCACATTAAAAATTCGTGTTGGCGAAGAACAAGAATTGGCAACCGCGCGTGCCAATATGATGAATGCTGAAAAGAATGCGGCGATATTAAATGATGCACTGTCGGCATTGGCACCAAACGGGAATTCTCTGGATTCACTGATTTGTAATGCCGCACATATTTTGGAACGCGTGCATGGTGATGGTGAAAACCCGTATCAAGAGCAAATCGATAATTTATACGATGCGGCGCAAATGGTTGCCCAGGTTTCGACCCATGTAAAACCCGAAACAACTGATGTCGGCACGATTGATGAAATCGAAGAACGGTTGTTTGCAATCCGTGCGGCTGCGCGTAAACATCGTGTTGCGGCGGACGAATTGCCAAATAAATTGGCAGAAATGGAAACAGCACTGAACAGTATCGATAATTCTGGTGCTGAATTGCAAAAGTTAAAAAAAGAATTAGCAACAGCCAAACAAGAATTTGATAAGTGTGCAACATTTTTGAGTAAAATGCGCCACGATGCTGCAACGGCAATGCGCGACAGTATTTTGCAAGAGTTGCCTGATTTGAAATTGGGTTCTGCGGACTTTATGGTTGATATAAAATCGACCGCGCCATGTGCCAGTGGCGTGGATGATGTTTTGTTTATGATAAAAACCAATCCGGGCAATCCGTTTGCGCCATTGAATAAATCGGCATCAGGCGGGGAATTGGCGCGGTTTATGTTGGCATTGCGTGTTGTGTTGGCGGGTGGCGCGAATTCACATACATTTGTTTTTGATGAAATTGACACTGGTATCAGCGGCGCGACCGCATCTGCTGTGGGGGCGCGTTTAAACAGGTTGTCGCAAAATTCGCAATCTTTGGTTATCACACATTCTGCCCAGGTTGCAGGTTTCGCCGACCGTCATTATAAAATTGCAAAGCATGTTGAAAACGATAAAACAATCACAACCGTTACAGAAATTTCCGGCGATGAACGCATAAACGAAATCGCCCGCATAATCAGTGGCACAGACATAACCCCGGAATCTATTGCCACAGCAAAAACTTTATTAAAACATTAATCCAAATTATAATTTTAAAACGCCATCTTTGAATTCAATGCTTGCAGGGATTGCGGCATTCGTACTGATAATCGTGCCTGATTTGTCGCGTACAATCGCATAACCGCGCGACAGAACACTTTTATAACTTAAACTGTTTAACATTTGCCCCAGGTGTGCAATCGCCTGGGTCAGCATACCCATTTTATTGTTCAAAATATTGGGCAGGGCGGCAATCGCATCAACCCGTTGGCGCGCGATTGTCAGTTTATTTGAAATAATTAAATCTAATGTCCGCGCGGTGTCATCAATTCTTTGCCCCCATTCCATAACAATTTGCTTTGGGCTTTTTACGGTTATATTTTCGATTTTTTGTTTTATGCCGACCAAACGCGTTGCAAAAACAGTATCTAATCTGTGCCCCAGGTTATCTAAATCTTGAATCAGTGATAATTTTGTTGGAACGACCATTTCTGCGGCACCTGTGGGTGTTGGTGCGCGTACATCGGCGGCAAAATCAATCAGCATCCAATCAGGTTCGTGTCCCACACCTGATATTAACGGGATTTTGCTGGCGGCGGCGGCACGCACAACGATTTCTTCACTGAACGGCAGCAAATCTTCTAATGCGCCACCCCCACGCGCAACAATAATTACATCAACATTTTGCATTTTGTTGAAATATTCAATACCGGCTGCAACCTCGCGCGCGGCGGTGTCGCCTTGGACTGTTGCAGGATACAACAAAACATGCACCGGGAAACGTTCGCGCAAACGATTTTGTATGTCTTGAAATGCGGCACCGGTTGGACTGGTTACAACACCGATTCGTTGGGGTAATCGCGGCAAATTTTTTTTGCGTGATTCATCGAACAACCCTTCGGCGGCCAGTTTTCTTTTGCGCTCTTCCAACATTTTTAATATTGCGCCGACACCCGCCATTTCAATTTCGCTGACAATCAACTGGTAATTACTGCGGGCAGGGTAAGTTGTAAATTTCCCAGTAATAATAACCTCCATCCCTTCGTCTAATTTGAACGGAACAGGCGTACTGCGCCAAATAATTGCATTTATAACCGCCCCAGAATCCTTGATTGACATATAAATATGCCCAGATGTCGCGCGCGTAATCCCGGATAATTCGCCGCGTATGCGTATAGTTGGAAACGCAGTTTCGACCACACCTTTTAATAATGCAGACGCATCACTAACGCTAAAAATCATATCTGGTTTAACCAATGGTTCTGGTTTTGCTAACATTTATCTTTCCTTGTTTAGTGTTGGTATTGTACGGCAAATGGCTGGCTTTTGCAATTTAATAATTTTGTGATATAATGAACATTATGGATACACAGAATACATACATAAATACAAATAAACCGCGCGAAAGTATTGTCGTTGCCGCTGGTGATAATGTTAAAAAAATGCCAACAACCACGCGTCCAGAATATATTCGTGATTGGCTGAAAAAACAACGACATGCTAATATCATTGTGAATTTTATATTGAAATATGAAAACAGACATGGCGGATATTTTATTCCCCAGGTTATTCAAATAAATAATTCTGTTGATGCGCCGTATGTTATCGAACAACGTGCGCCTGGCGCGGCATTAACCCAAAAATTATTTGATACATTGTCGCCTGATACCAAGGAAAAAGTTTATACCAGTTTGGCGAATTTTGTATACGACATAAATCATTGTCGACCAATGTTAACATTTGAACAAAAATTAAACGAACCTGGTAAATCTGGGTTGGATTTTGTTGGGGTGGTAAATAAATTATCGGCATATTTAGATGCCCCAGACATTGCGGCAATCAACAACGCGTATAACTTTTTCTGTTCTCGTCCAGACATGTTATCTGGGGTGGTATTATTTCATGGCGACATGAATGAAAATAACATATTTTATGACGAAAAAACAGACACGGTTTCGTTTATTGATTTTGCAGAATCGAACTATGAAACAATAGATTATATTTTTAATAATGATTTAAAAAAATTACCTTGGCTAGATACGCAAAAACTTGCTGGGCAATATCAAAAAATGGTTGCCCCAGAAAACATCAATGTAAAATCTAATCCTGGGATGTTGGATTTATATAATAAATTACTAAATTTGAAATGGGCTGGGGAAAATATGATAACCAACAAAAACCCCGCATTGTTTAAAATGATTGTCCAAGAACAAATCAGTGCGCTGACAAAATCATACGGTAATGTTGTCGCATCTTTGGCGCAACAACAATCAAAAATTTTATAATTCTGTTAATGGCCATCTGGGGCGGGGTGCGATTGGTTCGTGCACAATGTTTCCAATGCGCCAATTTTCAATTCCTGCCCATGCAATCATTGCGCCATTGTCTGTACACAGATTCATTGGTGGTGCGGCGAAAATCATGTCATGCTGTGCTGCACAGGTTTCCATTGCCGCGCGTATCGCGCTGTTTTTCGCAACGCCACCAGCGACAACTAATGTTTTGGGTGCGGTTGTTTTTACAACATCTGTTTGCATTGCGTGTTCTAATCTGTTGATAATGCAATCCACAACTGCTGCCTGGAAAGACGCGCAAAAATCGTTTATAAATTTATCATCGATTGGACCATCGTGTTTGTCCAACATAACGCGTGCAGCGGTTTTAATGCCGCTGAACGAAAAATTGCATCCGGGTTTATCGCACAAAGGGCGCGGAAAATGAAAGCGTTTTGGATTGCCCATTTGTGCATGTTTATCAACGATTGGCCCCCCAGGATACCCCAGCCCCAGCATTTTAGATACTTTATCAAATGCTTCGCCTGCGCTGTCATCAATCGTTTGACCAATCATTTCATATTTACCAACACCGCGCACCAACAATATCTGGCAATGTCCCCCCGATGCCAACATTAATAAATAAGGAAATTCCACAGCAGAATCACAATTTTCTGCGCCATTTGCGGTGGTTGCAGCCAATCGTGGCACCAACGCATGACCTTCTAAATGATTAACAGCAATCAGTGGTTTCCCAGTTGCCTGGGCTATTCCGGTGGCCGCCATCCAACCGACCAATACCCCACCAATCAGGCCTGGTCCCGCCGTAGCCGCAACAACATCAATATCGTTAATGCTTTTACCGGCAGCGTTCAGGGTTTGTTTAATAACCTCGTCAATGGCTAAAATATGGGCGCGCGCCGCCAATTCTGGTACCACACCGCCATATTTTTGATGTTCTGGAATTTGTGAATAAATAATATGTGCCAAAATATTGCGGTTAGAATCAACAATCGCCGCAGATGTTTCATCGCACGAAGATTCGATGCCTAAACACAATGTGCCGCCTGCGTGTGATACGCGGTGCCCCATATCCATTTTAATCAGTTTTTCATCTGTCATTGTTTTATATCCAACAGCATTATACCCAAATTATTTTTGTTTTCCATAATTTGTGTTATATATTTTTCAAAATTTTCATCTATAACCATACCGCGTCTGCGTGATGCGTGGCGTAATATTCCATTTGGCATCAAGAACCCCATGTGTCGCACAGCCAAATCTGTTCCAATTTTATTGCGAATTTTTTTGCTGTCAATAATAAACAAAACAATCACAGGTTTTGACACATGAATATTGTGCGCGTTTTCATACGGGATGTATTCTAATTCTGCACTTTGTGGTACAAAATCGGTGTCAATATTATAAACGATTTTGAACCAATTTTTCTTGTCTATCAAGACATAACGGGTTTTTGTTGCCGCATATTGCGAACTGATGTTATGAATCATTTTGGCGTTATTTTTCAACCAGTCCGTTTCAATAAAATGATTGCGGGTTAAAAAATTAGGTTGACCGTTTTTGTATCTAATTTTGTTTAATTTATTAACATTGTTTTGTGCCAACACCGTTTCAACAAAAGTAGCACAATCGAACGCATCGAACCGTATCAATGGGTCGTTGTCTGGTGCGACACCTTCACCCAGCGGATTATCCAGATATTGCGCACCTAAAAAATTTGTGCCGAAATAATCGTGTGAATTTTGACCTGTGCAACCAATCAATAATACAAGAATTAATAATACGCGCCGCATATTTAATTATTTTCTCGTAATTGAATACCCATATTGCATAATTTGACAGCATCGCGAACGGCAAATTCTGCGGAATCTTCAAAAGTCGACATTTTATCAACGCACCGCACAATCAGTTCAGCATTTGTGGCGTCTTCGGTTAACACTTGCACTGTGGACGCTTTCTTTTCCATTGAACTGGCGGTCCATTTTTGTAAATTACCGTTTTCTAAACTTTCGGATTTTATCTGGGCGGCAAAAAATATACATACTGCCAATATTAAAACAGCGACACCAATAATTAATTTGAAATTTTTACGGAATAATTCTTTGATACCGAACAACAAACTTTTCATAACATTCCCCTATAACTATTCACATGTGGTCAACCATATATCCCAATCAGGGCTCTGTACAGGGTTTTGCCCAGGTTCATTTCTGTTCATCCATCCACCATAAATTTGTCCGGCACCAGAATCAGTAATTTCCACGAATGCGAAATGATTTTCTGCTTCGAACGGGTCGGATTGCATACATGCACGAATGTTAATGGTTAACTTGTCAATCCGGCTAGATTGACCCACAGGCACGCGTATAGTTTGTGTTTTTCCGGCGGCCTTGTTCAGTGCGCGCAATACAGCGACAGATTTATCAACATAAGAATATGCCTGATTTGGCACAACCAGTGTTGCGACCATAAAAACGGTTAAAATTTTCAATAAACTTTTCATGCAATGTATTTTACATTTATATTAAACATAAGTCAAATTATTAAATTCATATAAAAAAAAGAGCCGCATTTGCGGCCCCTTTTTTGAAATTACAGCAATTATTTTGCAGATTTTTCTGCGGATGTCGCAGCCAAATCTTCAACGATACGTGCCTTTTTGCCGGACAATTTGCGCAAAAAGAACAACTTTGCACGGCGAACACGACCGATACGAACTTTTTCGATTTTTTCAATCGCAGGTGTGTACAATGGAAATTTGCGTTCCACGCCCACGCCATAAGATTCGCGGCGTACAGTGAAAGAAGCATTTCTGCCATTGCCGCCATCGCGTGCGATAACGACACCTTCGAACAACTGGATACGGAATTTATCGCCATCTTTAATTTTCACATGCACTTTGACGGTATCACCGGCCTTGAAGTTAGGGATGACTTTATCGCCTTTTAATTTTGCGACTTCCTTTTCTTCGATTTTTTTCAATATGCTCATTTTTTATTTTCCTTTATTAAGTCCGGTCGGCGTTGTTTTGTTATGTCGACCGATTGTTGTTTCCGCCACCGTTCGATATTGCCATGGTGGCCAGACAGCAGGACTTCTGGGACTGTATGTCCACGCCATACTGACGGACGGGTGTATAATGGCCATTCTAACCCGCCGATTTCGAAACTTTCGTTGGCGGTGGATTCATTACCACCGTGCAACACATTATCTAACAGACGAACGCAACTGTCAACAAAAACTTGCGCGGCAATTTCACCACCCGATAAAATATAATCACCCACAGATATTTCGGTAATATCATATTCGTCCAGAATGCGTTGATCTATGCCTTCGTACCGACCACAGACCAATGTATATGTCGCGTCTGGGTCTGCCACAAATTCACGAACCAGTTTTTGATTTAATACCTGGCCGCGTGGCGAAAAGTATATGATTTTACCGCGTTTTTTTACAGAATCCAATGCATCGCCCAACGGTTCTGGGCGCATAACCATACCTGCGCCGCCACCGAATTGTTCGTCATCGACACTGCCGTAATTATTAATGGCAAAATCGCGAATATTTATAACATCCATTGACCAGATTTTTTTATCCAGTGCGCGTCCAACCACGCCACCGGAAAGGGTGCCTGGGAACATTTCAGGAAAAATGGTCAATATGTTAAAGTGCATTTTATTTTGTTTTTGCTTCGCAATGTGCGCAAATTTGGTTCATTTCTTCGATTGCCTGGACATAATCTCTGCGTGCCAACATAAACAAAGGTCGTGTTGGTGTTAAATGCAACATTTTTTCGCCGTTCGGGGTTAATTCCCATTTCAAAGAAAATAAATTTTGACCATCATTCAACCATTTCAGCAAAGAACAATCTTTGTCTTGCATGTTGCGTGGGCATTCGTGATTAATAATATCTGTTGTAATATGGGCATGCATGTCATTTCCTTTTTGTTATTTTGTCTTTGTATTGTCCGCCTTGCATTTGTTGCACACGGCCAGCATTTGTGCATATACGCGCATAAATTTTTCTGAATTATATTCGTTTTGTGTTAAATATGTTTCATTTATAGACACATGAAACAGGTCTTGACCATTGTTTATGAATTGACGCACAGGGCAGGTTTGTTCTGTCATATTTTGTGGGCATTGTGTACTAATTAAATTTGTATTAAATACAGTGTACATACTTATCTCCTTTTTTTATTTCACTATTATTATATTACTTTCAAAATCAACATCTGCGCCCTTGAACGAATACATATTGCCATTATCGGTTTCAATAATGTCGCCTGCGCCAAAGTTTTGAAAACCGACAACTGTTCCAACAATTTGACCATTTTGCACAACGCGAAACCCAATTAAATCTGCCTGATAATATTCGCCAGATTTTGTTGCGGGCAGGGTGTCGCGGTCAATAAATAATTCTGTGCCACGCAACGCCTCGGCTGATGTTCTGTCTTCGAATCCGCGAATGTGTGCAATAATTACATTGGTATTTGGTATGGTGCGAATAAATTTGAAATCGTCCGGATTAAACTTTGAACTTTGAACTGCGAACTTTGCAAAATCCGCCGGATTTTCAGTATATGTCTGGACACGGACATCGCCACGCACGCCTTGCATAGCCACGATTTTTCCAACCAAGATTTGTTTATCGTTGTGCATTTTGTTGTGCTAATATTTTTTTCACAGCTTCGTCTACGCTAGCCATAACTTTATCGACAATAAATAAATATCTTCTAAACCTGGCGCAAGAATCTTTGCGTTCTGGAACATGCTTTATCGGGCAGTCCGCAAACATATCCCGGACAGATATATTGGTGTAATAAGGTTGCGGATTATGCAAACAGCGTTCACGCCATTCGTCCAATCGTTTTTTCTTTAATTCGCAAAAATCCCCATCAAAAGGGCAGGTCACTTCATCATTCATCTTTGCATCCATGTTTGTGTCGCGCCCGGATAAGTCAACAAAATATCGCGCAAACTGCGAATATATTTCTTTTCATCTATATGGTTATCGCGAGCATATCCAATAAAGTCGTCAAAATTCAAAAAATAACTATCGCGCAGAAAATCTTTTTCATGCACATCAGCAAACCAGACCGATTTAAACACATCGGTTAATTCGTGTTTTAATTCAAAATCTGTATAAATCGGTCTGGTTTTGTTTTTCATGGGCATTATTCCGCAGCGGCTTCTGTTGCAGGGGCTTCGGCTGGCGCCTCAGTTGCGGCCTTGGCTGCTGCTTCGGCGGCAGCTTTTTCTTCTGCGATTTTAGCTAATTTTTCAGCTTTATCTTTTGCCTTTTGTTGTGTTTTTTCGCTTGGCAAATTCTTTTTTGTTTGTGTTGGGATTGGTTTGGCTTTCTTTAAACCGGCCTTGACCAAGAATTTATAAACGCGGTCAGATGCCTGGGCACCTTTGTCCAACCATGCTTTGATTTCGTCTATTTTCAAAACAACGCGTTTTTCGTCATCGCGTGCCAACATAGGGTTGTATTTACCAACGACTGCCAAGAAATTACCAGAATTACGTGCGTTGCGTGAATCTGTAACAACGATGTGATAATAAGGACGTTTTTTTGCGCCGTAACGTGCCAAACGAATAACTGTTGCCATATAATGCTCCTTTGTTTGTATATGGTTAATCCACAAAGAAAACCGTCATCCAGGGCGAAACTCGCCGGAGGATGTTCCTCGTGCATACTGCACCCAGGGGTTCAAAAATAGCAATCTTTGGGATTTGCACCTGGGATTGTAATATGTAATGCCGAAAATGTCAAGGTTTTTAATATATTATTTACTGGTGGTCTTTTTCGTTACGGTGGATGAGGCACTGCGTATATCGTCCACTGTCCCCAGTTTTTCCAAAACTTTTAATGCTTTTGGACTTTTTACACCTAAACGGAATTTGGATGCTTTGCTGCCAATCTTGGATATTATTTTGCCACCAGATTTTGTCGCAGATGCGATATTAACAACATCTGCTGCCAATGATGTCCAATCGGCAATTTCTATGGCTGTGCCCAATGCGTTTGTTGTGTCATTGATATCTTGTTTGAATTTGGCATCAACGCATTCGGGTGATATTTTTTCCAATATAGTATCGTGGGCATCACTCACAGCTGTTGTTAATTGGTCTGTTGGACTGGATGTTAAAATGTTTTTTATGTTTTTATATGCCTCTAATAATGTGTTTTTTGCGCACACAGACCCAGGATTGCATTGTGTTTTGCATGTATTTGCATCACATGTTGTTGCATGTCCACATTGATGTGCTGCAACAATAAAATCACGCGCGCGTTCATTTTGGATATCTTGTAAGATAGCACTGGTTCCATCTGCAAAAGCGGATACACTGGTTGCGGTAAGTGCAACCCACATTGCTGCGCCGCCACCTGGGGCAGCCAAAGTTAACGCAACACCAACAACAACTGTTCCTGCGACTTTCATGCCGTTTTCAAATTTGGCCAAATCATTTGCGTCTTGGGCGGCCTTCATTTTGCACAATCCTAATGTGTCATCCCATGTTGTTCCGCCTTTCAACTGATAATTTAATGCCTTGCATTGGATTTTGCCGATACCAACACATTGTTTGCCATCGAACTGTCCATTGTTTGCGATACAATTCATCCCGGCCAGTCCACCAGCTGTTTTGGTTTTATTTGTTTCGTTGATGTCATCAAATACAAAATCTACATCGTGTTGCTGATTATCTGCTGTTGTTAAATGACATGTAATGACATCATCTGTGTGCAGCGCGCTGCCATCACGGTTCATTTTGGAAAAACCAGAATTACATTGCAAAGATTTGAATTTCGACCCCAATTTGTTACGAACATATTGGGTTATCAATAAAATTGTATCGCGATTAGATTGTACCTGAATGTTTTTAAACACATACGAATCCAGATTGGGGTATTTGTTTAATATTTCGTCTGTTTTTTTATTAAAATCAAATTGGCATACATCTGTTATAATTATTGGTTTTTCAACGGTTTGCCCATTGCCGAGGGTATTCATCACAGAACCAACTTTTTTGGAATCATAATATGCGGCGCTCCATCCAAATTTTTGTGCATTTTGGTCTATGCCACCACAAATTTGTTTTGTCCCAGAACCCTTTTGACAATATGTGTATTTTGAATAATATGTTCCGTCTGGCAATCTGCATAATGCATCCGCAGTATTGTTTTGAATAGTATTGCCCACAGATTCATTTAAATCATTAAAACGGAATTCGTAAACATGTTTTGCATCTTTACTGGTGCACTGTAAATAATCATCGTTTTTATATGGTCTGTATGCTATTCCACAAACGATATCGTGGCCGAATTTTTGTTTAACATAAATTTTAGCCAATTCGACACCTTGCATCATTTGAACATCAGTTTTTCTAAAAAAATCATCAACACAGTGTTTTGTCACGGCGGACGGATATTTTGTATAACTGGGGTCGCACACTGGATACACCACTTTATTTCCGTTGGCATTCAACGCATATTTTGACATCTGTTCTGGCGAAGGGTATTTTTTATTTGGGTCTCGTGGCGCCAATTTCATCTGGATTGTTGGTTCGCAATTTGATTTGTTTGTAATAACAACACATGTTTTTTGATAAACCCCAGATTTGTCTGTGGCACAAATCTTGACGCCTTGTTTTGTTTGTGGGTTATACGCATTTTTAAAAGATACGCATTTGTTGGCAAAACGCACAATACCAGACCCATCAGTCGTTAATTGAATATTTTGACTGGCCAAATTATCTGTGGCAACAATGATATTCGACATTGCTTTGCCAGTGTTGTCTTTGACACGAACAACCACAGGCAATCCTGCGCCAAACGCATCGGTCAATATGACAATGCCACACAATATACTATACCCAAGATGCTTCCAATCTGTTATTTGCAAAACAAACTCTCCTTGATGTCCGTCAGGTTGTTTACGGTTTTTGCGGCATCCACATCCTTTTTATACTCTGCCAAATCTTTATCCTGTAATTGTTCGCTGGTCAATTTGGCTGCAAAATCTTTGTGCGCTTGAATTGTTGTATTGCATTCATTAACCAATTCTTGCACCACCTGGTTATAACGTTCTTTGATTTCGTTTCGTTTAGATGACGCATTCTGGTTTTTATTGCGATTGCCATTAATTGCGATATTGCCGATGATACCGCCCACCACGCCAGCACCAGCGGCAACCGCACCACCAATTACGCGTTTTTTGGATGCGTCTTGTTGTTCTTGTAATTTTTGTGCGTCTGTCGCGTTTCCTTTGACGGCACGATACAGGGACGCGTATGTCCCATTTTCTATGCCATGACCAACATCGTCATACATGCCTGTTGCCGCTTTGTCCAGAACAACATCGCTCTCAATCCCGGGCTTCAATCCTAATGCCGCCTTGCGTTCTTTTAAACTGGCGGCTAAATCGACATATTCTTGATACAGTTTAATTAATTGATTGGCACCAGGTGCCTCTATCCCGTTTGTGCCACCAGAATAAGATTTGCCACCGATTTTACATTGGAAAGTCGAAATATATGCGTTCATTTCATCCTGGGCGGCTTTGTCTGCCTTTTGTTCTGCCAATCCGCGTGCCAGTTCCATACCGCCAATCCCGGTTGCCGCCATAGTTAAACTGGATAGTGTACGATTTGCCAAAGATTGTTCGTTTTCTTTGGCATCGGCATATTTATCTTGGGCCTCTTGCACAGCGGCGGTTTTTAATTCTTGTTCCAATGATTTTAATTCACGCAGTTTAGCACAAATTTCTTGCTGCCTGGTTTCAACGGCATCATCGTCCTCATCCTCGTCATCATCTTCTCCAGATTCGTCTTGTGGGTCATCGTCATCAGTGCACCATCCCATGCTGTCAACAGTATTTTGAATCTCGTCCATTTCTTCATCCGTTTCAACAATTTGTTCTGTTTCTTCGGCGGATTCCTGTGTGGATTCTTCGGTGGCTGGGGGCGTGGTGGTTGCGGTTGCGTTGGGCTCGTCCGCCCATGCTGGGGCAAAACACAGCACGGCACAAAACGCAGACAAGATAATAAATCTATGACGCAAAAAAATCCCTTCCTTTACAAAAAGTTTACAAAATTTTCTATATTCGTTGCAAGAATATTTTTGTGGACTTTTATCTTTATGTGGTATAAAATCTAATCACGATTTGCGGGCGTGGTATAATGGCAGCACGAAAGCTTCCCAAGCTTTAGACGAGGGTTCGATTCCCTTCGCCCGCACCATAAATCAAACCGGCAAAATGCCGGTTTAATTTATGGCATGCGGCGGTGGAAGAGAACCCGGTAAAGAGGGTTCGAAAACAAGTAGATTTGGCAAATGTAATGCAGCCAAATCGTTTACGGTTTCCCCGCAGACACAAAGTGTCGAGGGAATCCCTTCGCCCGCACCATAAATCAAACCGGCAAAACGCCGGTTTAATTTATGGCATGCGGCGGTGGAAGAGAACCCGGCAAAAGACCAGAAAAATAAATCCGCCGGGTGGGGCGGTTAAATTTTTTAATATGTTTTTTGATGTCTGCGTTGTTCAATCAGTTGAATTTGGGCGGCCAATGTGTCTATTCTTCGCGCAACGCTGTTCAAAATCTTTTGTTTTGGATTGTTGACTTGCAGTGATTTTAATATCCTGTTGATTTCGTATTCAATGGAACCCAGATTATATTTATGTGCGGTCATTTTTAATAAATTCAAACGACTAATCAATGCGGCTCTATCGTTGGCGTCTTTGTTTGTTGTTTCGTAATATCTTGACAGGTCATTTTGACGATTATCGTTCATTTTGGCCTCCTTGGTTTGTCTAAGGATTTATTATAATTATTGCAGAAAGTCATGGTTTGTCAAGTTGTTTTTGTTGTTTGTCGAAACAAAAAACCGCCAAAATGGCGGTTTTTTTAAAATTGCTATTTTTGGTACACCGTGCGATTACGACATATGATTCGCAACGCATTAAACTGTTTGTGTGATTTGTTGTATTTTTTAGACCTGCGCACAGGTTTTAATTCGTATATATCTAATAAAGCGTCCAAATCATATTTAGCATACACAACAACAGATATTCTGTCTTCAAAATCGCCATCAAATCTTTTGACATACAAATGCGGATTTTGGATAACCAGGTTTATGACAGGTCCTTCGTATGTTTTTACTTTGAATTTTTTGGCGCGTTCCAAAACTTTGTCGATATTTTGTTTGCATTCTTCCAATGTGTCCCCGCACACGGTTACGCCCTTGGACGGGTCTGCCTTTTCAGCATTGAACAAGTTTGGTGCAACAATATAAATATCATAATTGTGATACTTTTCGACCAAATGTTTTGGAATCATCTTAAACCTCTCCTATGTTTGGGGTAATTGAATTATTCGGCACAGTGCGAATAATTGGTTCTGGAATAGGGGACATGTTCGGTGTCCACGATTTGATATCTTGTAATAATATGTTGATTGTCATAAAAACAACCAAAAAAGTACACAATACAGGAAACCAATATTCGCGCACCAATACACGATTTTGGTTTTTTTGCGCATTTGTTTTCACAGCAGGTCGACCAATATTCCGTTTGGTTGCAGATGGTTTGGCAAAAACATTTAATGAATAAAAGAAATCCGTGGCAAAAGAACTGCGCCGCGCCAGCCAATCTTGCTGTTTTGATACAGCGTTATCTATCATGCTGTCCGTAGAATTTTTTGTTTTTCCCATCTTGTTTGACATAACTGTTTGCGCCCCTGACAATAAAACGATAGTGCAAATTTAGCATAAAAATAATATCACTGTCAATTTTTTTATGATATAATATGCGTATAAAAATAGAGGCAAACATGAAAAAAATTGGGATCATGACAACCGGGGGCGATTGTTCTGGGTTGAACAGTGCTATTTTCAATATTGTGCGTGGCGCATCAAAACGCGGTTGGGCAACATATGGAATATTGGATGGTACAGATGGTTTGGTGTCTGGGAAACCTGATATTGTACGATTAACCCAGGACGCATTGCCGACCGAGGGTGCATTCATCGCGGGCAGTATTTTACGCAACGGCAATGTTGGTCAAAACAATAATTTTGAACGCGCGGTGCAAACACATACATTGGACCAATTCGATAAAAAATTAAAAAAGGCATTAAAACAAACGGAATTAGATGCCTTGATTTTAATCGGCGGTAATGGCAGTTTGTCGTTGGCCTGGCAAAACCGCAGTATTTACAGCGATATGCAACTGATTTGTATTCCAAAAACAATCGATATGGATATTCCAATGACCGATAAAACAATCGGTTTTGATACTGCGGTCGCGCAACTGACGCATTTTTGCGATGATTTAATGTTGACCGCGCGCAGTCATCATCGTTGGTTTGTTGTGCAATCTATGGGGCGTAAAAGTGGCGCATTGGCATTAACTGCGGGTATCGCAGGCGGTGCATCGGCCATTTTAATCCCTGAAATTAAGTTTGACATAGATAAATTGGTTAAACATATTAAATCCAGTCCGCGTGATTACGGAATTATCATGGTGGCCGAAGGCGTATCGCTGCGTGGCCATTCTGGCGAACCTGCAACAATGATTTCGCGGAAATTGACTGCGGCGGGCATTGCAAATCGTACCGCGTTCCCAGAACATATTCAAAGGGCAGGCAACACTGTTCCAACCGACCGTATATTGGCAACGCGTATGGCGGCGGCGGCATTGGATGCGATTGCAAACAATGAAACATTTGTTATGACGGCGTTGCTGGACAACGAAATCAAGACAATCGGTTTTGACGATGTTATTCGCGCAGGTCGCCCCAGTCGCGACCCAAACATCACAGGACTTATGATATCAGATGCAACGGTTGATGTCGATAACCCATTACTGGTTGCCGCAGATGATATGGGAATATATATTGGTGAAACAAAATAAAAATCGGGCATTTTGCCCGATTTTTTTAACGTTGTGTAGATAATTCTTTTTTTACAGCTTCCAACCTGCTATAGTCTATCTGTTTTTCATTCCACATAGCAACAGCAAATTCGCGTTTGCGTTCGTTTAATGAAATATTACGAACAAATGTGCCGTCTGGTTGAGAATTTAATGGATGATCTGATAAGAATAATATCTTATCCTCACCAATATCATAGTTTTTCTTTGCTTGTTTGAACGGCTTGTATTCTACCCAATCACCTTGCAGGGATGCTTTGAAATCTATTTCATCTTCTTCAAAGCAATCTATCATGATATTGCCCAATTTTGGACTATATGCAGCCATTAAACCGTTTTCTATATACAAAGCCATTGCATAGTTTGTTTTTAGTTGTTTTTTTGCCATTTCTTGTCCTTTTGGTTGGTTGATAATTGTAATATAATACAAAAAAATAAATTGTCAATAGTTTTGTGCAAAAAAATAAACAAAAAAATCGGGCAGACCGCCCGATTTTTTTTAGATGTTTTTAACGTAATATGGTATATAACCATAAAATAATAAAATACAAAATTGGTACGGCTATTGCGAACCAACCAGCTGCTTTTTTATGGTTTGGTGCAATCCATTTTCCAACAAAATAGGTTAGTACACATATCAATGCTGGAATAATAAATGTCAAAGGCGTTTCCAGATAAGCCCATACAGTTTCTAAACCCCAAGTAATCATTAAATGAGGAATTGGACCAGTTATGCGTAAAAATACATACCAGGTTAATAGTACGGCAGGCACCAGGGCCAGCCAACGCAAAGCGTTTATAAATGAATTAGATTGCTTTTGCATCTTTTAACTCCTTTTCACATTGATATTATATCACAAATAACCCAAAAAACAACACCGCCAATTTGGGCGATGGTTTTAAAGAAAAATCGGGCAGGTTGCCCGATTTTTATTTTACAATTCCCAATCTAATTTGGTCAACAAGCAACAACAGTTGATTGCGTTCTGCTTCGGTGAAATCTTTTAATATTTTATTATTGATGCCATCATTTGTGACTTTTTCTGCTGTTTTGTTTTGGCACAAGTGGTATTCATACACACCTTTCTTGTTCAGTTCGCGTGAAAATGTGACAATATCACCACGTTGAACCTCTATTTGACCAATGCCATATGATTCATAATAAATTTCTTTCCATACCGGGCTGCATGCTCGTATTTCGGTTCTTTGCGGATTGGTGTCGTGACGGTAAATCACAGATTTCACAACGGCGTCTTGTTTTTCTTGGTTTATAAAATCCCGTAATTTTTGTTCCGCTTTACACAAATCAAACCCGGTCATATATGCATAGGTATTTCCGCGTTTTTGACGCAACACAGGAATCACATCGCCCGGTTTATGTTTTTTGCACCATCCATCCCAATAGATTGAGCCATCAAACCGATGTGTAAAAAATCTTCCCCACAGGTCATTTTCTAACCATGCACCGCTATCATCGATGCTGAGAATTGTGCTAAACTGGTGATTTTCGTCTTCGTATGCCATATAATTAACTCCTTGCTATTTTCCTTTTTTATAACACAAAAACAGCAAAAGGCAATAAAAAAAACGCCCAAATGGGCGTTTTTTAGTTTTATGATTTAAGCAATTATTTCTTTTCAGTGAAATCTGCATCTGTGGTGTTGTTATCACCATTGTTTGATTCAGCATTTCCCGCGTTTGCTTGTTGTTCGGCCTGGGCGGCTTTATAAACCGCTTCGCCCAATTTCATGGCTTTTTCGGTCAATGCATCCGTTTTTTCTTTCAAAGATTCAACTGTTGCATTTTCGTTTTTCAATTCGGCGCTTAATGCCTCTTTGGCATCTTCGATTGCCTTGCGTTCATCGGCCGAAATCTTGTCGCCATGTTCTTTTAACGATTTTTCAATGCTGAACACCGCGGTTTCGCCTTGGTTTTTCGCCTCTACTAATTCGCGTTTCTTTTTGTCGCTTTCGGCGTTCGCGGCGGCTTCGTCAACCATGCGTTTGATTTCGTCTTCACTCAATCCACCGTCAGATTTAATAGAAATCGCTTGTTCTTTGCCGGTGCCTTTATCTTTTGCAGACACATGCACAATGCCGTTCGCGTCAATATCAAAAGACACTTCGATTTGTGGCATGCCGCGTGGGGCAGGTGCGATACCTTCCAAATTAAATTGACCCAACAACTTGTTGTCTGCCGCCATATCGCGTTCGCCTTGGAATACGCGAATTGTGACTGCAGATTGGTTATCTTCGGCGGTACTAAACACTTGTGATTTCTTGGTTGGAATTGTTGTGTTGCGGTCAATTAATCTGGTAAACACACCACCCAATGTTTCAATACCCAATGACAATGGGGTCACATCCAATAACAGCACGTCTTTCACATCACCCTTTAATACACCGCCTTGGATTGCCGCACCCATTGCAACCACTTCATCTGGGTTAACGCCCTTGTGTGGTTCGCGACCAAAGAATTCTTTGACTGTTTCGACAACTTTTGGCATACGTGTTTGACCACCAACCAAAATTACTTCGTTAATATCACTCTTGGACAATCCTGCATCTTTCAACGCTTTTTCACATGGCGCAATAGTTTTGCGGATTAAATCGTCAACCAAAGATTCTAATTTTGCGCGGGTCAGCGTTGTGTTGAAATGTTTTGGCCCGGTTGCGTCCGCCGTCAAGAACGGCAAATTGATGTCCGCAGTTGTTTTAGAAGATAATTCGATTTTTGCCTTTTCTGCGGCTTCTTTCAATCTTTGCAATGCCAATTTGTCATTCGATAAATCGATACCTGTTTGACCCTTGAATTCTTCAATCAAATATTTCAAAATACGTGCATCAAAATCGGATCCGCCCAATGCAGTATCGCCGTTGGTTGATTTAACCTCGAACACGCCATCAACGATTTCCAATATGGACACATCGAATGTACCACCACCCAAGTCATACACAGCAATCGTGCCGTTTTTGTCCTTGTCCAAGCCATAGGCCAATGCCGCGGCGGTTGGTTCATTTACAATACGCAAAACATTTAAACCTGCGATACGGCCGGCATCCTTGGTTGCCTGGCGTTGAGAATCGTTAAAGTATGCAGGCACAGTAATAACAGCATCAGTGATAGTTTCGCCCAAGTAATTTTCAGCGTCTTTTTTCAATTTTGCCAAAATCATAGCAGAAATCTGGGATGGCGCATATTTTTTGCCGTCCATTTCAACCCATGCATCGCCATTATCGCCAGCAACAATTTTGTATGGAACGCGTGCAGCAATTTCGCGCACCGCAGGACTGTCATAACGCAAACCCATCAATCGTTTGATTTCATAAATTGTGTTTTCAGGATTTGTAACGGCCTGGTTTTTTGCGGTAATACCAACCAGTTGATCACCGCCCTGTGTTAACGCCACAACAGATGGTGTTGTTCTTTGACCTTCGGCATTTTCGATGATTTTTGGATCTTTACCGTCCATAAATGCCATTGCAGAATTTGTTGTACCTAAATCGATACCTAATACTTTTGCCATAATTTATTGCCTCCTTGGAATTTTTTTCGCTGACACAAATATAGGTATTCAAAAATCTATTTCAAGGGGGACATGTAATAAAATGTTCTTGTTTGAATTCCTAATAAAAACCCGCCCATGCGGGCGGTTTTGAAAACTTGCCAAACCAATTATTTCTTGGCAGGCGCCGCAGCGGCAGCCGCAGCTGCAGCAGGTTTGCTATCGGCTTCTTCTGGCATTTTACCACCGATTGTGATGAAAGCCAATTCTGCTTGGTGCAAGCCCAGTTCAATACCTTTTGGTAAAACCAAATCAGTTCCGTGAACCACTTCGCCAATGTTCAAATCTGCCAAATCAACAACGATTTTTTCAGGAATGTCATGAACCAAACCCTTTAATGCAACCTTACGCACAGCAAAGTTCAAAACGCCACCCAATTTCAAACCGCGGGATGTTTCGACATTTGCCAATTCCAAAGGCACACTGACCGATACAGGTTCTTTGACATTGATGCGTTTGAAATCGACATGGATAACACGGTCGCTTACTGGATGATATTGAATATCCATCAACATAGCATCCTCTACACCCTTCGGTGTTGTGATTTGGAACAATTTTGTGCGCAAAGATGGTTGTTTTAACAACATTTCAAAATCACGCATATTCAAAGTAATTGCGGTTGGGTCTTTCTTTTCGCCGTAAATTACTGCAGGGATATTTTGGTTTTTACGAACTGCACGTGCGGCCCCCTTGCCAGCAACATCGCGGAATTCTGCTTTTAATTCAATAGCCATTTTAATTTCCTTATGGTTAATATTTATGATTGCGCGCGACCTCCAAGGGTGTCGTGCGTGGCATATTATGGAATAAAAAGTTGTGAAAATCAAGTTAATTCTTGCGTAAAATCAAGAACCGCGCGCGTCCGTATTTTTTATCACGCAAAATATCCCATTTTACCGGGTCAGGTGCATATTCAACATTGCTTTCGATTTCCTGAACAACGATGCCACGGAATCCAGAACCCGCCAATTTGTCCACGAAATCCATGCCCAATTCAGGGTTAGAATAGGGTGGGTCAATGAAAACCAAATTCACGTGTGGTGCGTATTTCCCTATTTGTGTTGCCGCATCTGTTTTTTCGATTTTATATCGCGCCGAATCAATTCCGCGAACATTTTCTGTGATTGCACGCACAGATTCATCGGATGTATCTGTAAATATAACATTTGAATCATGATATCGGGATAAAACCTCTAAACCCAATGCGCCAGAACCGGCAAAGGCATCCCACGCGTTTATTTTTGTGCATGGCTCTAATAAAATTCCAGCCAAAGAATTGAATATCGCGCCACGCGCCAAATTTTGCGTAGGCCGCGCATCACCCGACAATTTTAACTTGCGGCCACGAAATTCCCCAGAAATAATTTGCAATTTTGAATCCATGTATTACAGTATACAATATGGAATTTATGAATCAAGCAATCATTTCTGCGCGCCGCGCTGCCGCCCATGATGATGTGCCGATTGGCGCAGTCATTGTTCGCGATGGCAAAATTATTGCCCGTGGCGAAAACCAGGTGCAGTTAAAGAAAAATCCCACCTTACATGCGGAAATAGTTGCAATCAACTGCGCGTGCAAAAAACTAGGCACTAAATTCTTGGACGATTGCGATATTTATGTGTCGCTGGAACCATGTGCCATGTGCGCGACTGCCATTTCATTTGCACGCATAAAAAACATTTATTTTGCGGCGGCGGATGTCAAGGGCGGGGGGATAACGGCAAACGCGCGCGTATTTGACAACGATAAACACCTGTGGAAACCGCGCGTGCATCAAATGCCAGAATACGCAGACACGTCTGCCGAATTGTTGCGCGATTTTTTCCGCATGCGCCGTGATACTAAAAAAATCTCACAATAAATCTTGACAATTTGTGTTTTTAGTGTTATATTTGGCTCATCAAACAAACCAAAAGGAATAAAAATGGCACAAAATAGTGATTTTATGTTAATTCGCATGTTACCAAACAATGCTGTGGAGGTGGTTTCTGTGAATCCCCAAGAAAAATACCCATTCAAAATTATAGAAAATGTAAGGGTTAGCTCGGCATTGTACGGTTCGATTTGTAATACTAATGGAATGTTAGGATTTTCCAATAGTTTGCTGACTCGTGCATCTTATGACCGTCACGAATATGAATATGCGAGTGTTTGGAATGTAAAGCCATATGAACTTACTGTTCTGGGCTATAAAATTGGCGAACAAAAAATCCCAATGACCACAGATTTGAGTAAAAAATTAGATGGCATAAAGCGTGACGATGAATTGTTGTTGAAAACCAATGATGGCAAATTAGAAGTTATTCATAATATTTCCAAAGCGCGCAGAATTTACGCATTGTTTAAAGATTTTGGTCCAAAGTATCGTTAAAAAAATCCCGCAAATGCGGGATTTTTTTATATCAATGATTTTCCTGACATATCTGCCGGTTGCGGAATATTCAATATTTTTAACATTGTTGGGGCAATATCTGCCAATCCACCATCACGCACAGACACATTGTCCAAACCCACAACGATAAAGTTCACAGGGTTGGTTGTGTGTGCTGTCCATGGGGAATTTGTATTGTTGTCCCACATAACCTCGGCATTGCCATGGTCGGCTGTAATCAGTATTGCACCGCCCAAATCTAGTACCGCTGGAACCAGTCGTTTTAATTGAGAATCTAAAAATTCCATGGCACGGATTGCCGCATCTTCATTGCCAGTGTGTCCAACCATGTCGCCATTAGCATAGTTCAAAATCACCACATCAAAATTGGGTAATTCGCCCAGCAATCTATCTGTAATTTCACCAGCAGACATTTCTGGTTTCAAATCAAAAGTTGCAACATCTGGTGATGGAATTAAAATTTTTTTGCATCCTGATAATTCGTCATTGCTTTCGATATCAAAAAAATATGTTACATGATTGTATTTTTCAGTTTCGGCAATACGCAACTGGGTTATACCGTGTTTCGCCAATACTGACCCCAAAGAGTTTTGTTGAATTTCATCGTCTATCAATGCGGGGCAAACTTCGTTTAACCCTTCGCCATATTGAGAAAAACATAAAATCGCAGCATGGGTTCCCAAAATTGCACGCACAATTTGGCGCGACCTATCAGACCGATAATTACCCCAAATGAATCCATCGCGTTCGGTAATTGGTGTGGCGTGAATCACGGTTGGTTGGATAAATTCATCTGTTTCGCCGCGTTCATAACTGGAACGTAATGCCGCATGAATATCAGGTGCAGAAAACGCTGCAACGCCCAGTGCTATTGCATCTGCGGCCATTTTAGTTCTGTCCATGTTATGGTTTCTGTCCATTGTGTAATACCGCCCAGATAATGTCCCAAAAAATGCGCGACCATCATCCAGGTATTCATGCAAACGATTGCAAATCATATCGATAAATTCATTTGCAGATTGCGGTGGCACATCGCGACCATCGGCAACAAAGTGAATACAGACACGCAAACCACGGTGCAAAATATATTCCATCATTTTAATTTCGTCATTGATACTGGCATGCACACAACCCGTGGACATCAATCCTGCGAAATGCACAATTCCGCCATTTTTTTGCACAGTACTAATAAAATCTTGCAATTTTTTATTGTTATCAAAATTTTCGCGTTGAAACCGCAACAGATATTGTGGCACCACGCGTCCAGACCCGATGGTGATATGACCAACCTCGCTATTTCCCATCAGTCCATCTGGCAATCCAACAAATTCGCCGTCTGCGCGCAATGCGGAATGCGGGTATTTTTGCAACAAAGAATTGAAATAGGGCATATTTGCCAATGCAACCGCATTGTGTTCGCGGTGCGGATTTATACCAACGCCATCCATAATACATAAAACCAGTGGTTTTTTCATAATATTTTCTCCATATTTAATGCAATTTATTATAGTATTTTTTATTGCAAAATAAACAAAAAAATATTATTGTGCGCCAGAGAAACAAAACCCAAAGGAACCAAAGATGTCAGGAAAACCTTATGTACAAACAGCCGTAGATAACCATATTGCGCATCGCATTCAGTTGCGCCGTAACATGTTGGGCATGTCCCAGAAAGACCTGGGCGATTTATGCGGCGTTTCATGTCAACAAATCCAGAAATATGAATCTGCAACCAATCGCATATCTGCGGCGCGCCTGTTCCAGGTTGGACGTGCCTTGGATACACCTGTATCATTTTTCTTTATGGGGTTGCCGGGCAATTTACCCGAAGAAACGCGGGCGAACAAATCGCACAGATTGGGTGACCAAGATGACAATGACCCAATGGGCAAAACAGAAACATTGCGGTTAATCAATTTGTATTGGAAATTACCTAACGACAAACAGCGCGGGATAATTATGGATATTTTAACCGCGTTAAACCAGGGCGATAAAGTATCTGTTACCGAAGAAAAATCAACGCCATCCCAACCAAAATATAATTGGTAATATCAAAACAATAACCCATGTGCGATATGTAGAATCGTCACCCCGCCGCAGGGCGGGGTCCAGTTGGCGCAATGCGCCAACTTGTGTAATAATGCAAAAAAACAAAAGTTTTGCGAAACGCAAAACTGGATACCGCGCGTCCGCGGTATGACGGGACTGTTAGTCCCCGCCACACTCTCGTCACCCCGCCGCAGAATCGTCATTCCGGCGCATGCCGGAATCCAGTTGGTGCAACGCACCAACTTGCTCACTTTATTACACCAAGTCCGCCTATGGCGGACTGGATACCGCGCGAAATTCACCCACGAAAATTTGCAATTTTCGCGGGGCCCGAAACCGCGGTATGACGATTATAAAATTCCCCGCCAGGCCGCAGGCCAATTAGGAGGGGTGGATTGTTGGAGTGTTAACGACAACAAAACAGGGGGGGGTATTTCAACACATTGGAACAGGGGCAGTTAATTTCCCTCCGACACACCCCAGTCATCGGGTAATTTGTAATTTTCAGCACCAGCGCCAGATAACCCGCATGCGGTTTGTAAACCTTTGTCCAATTTTGAAAAATCGCCATTTTTAACCACGTCAATCATGCACTTTAACATTGCCCCAGGCGATGCACACAACCAACACGCATCATGTGCCAGTGACGACACCTGAATCATATCGGCAAAATTAACACAATCTTGTCTGGCAGGACTATAAAATTGTGTGGTAGAACACGAAACACATGTACCGTCTTTTTTGACACCTCGGTTGGTTGTTTGCGCACAATCAACGCATTTATTGCTGGATGTGGATTCGTACGCCTGGCCATCTGGGCATATCGGTGCGCATGTACCGTTGCGCATCTGCTGTCCCGCAGGACAACTGGAACATTCACTCACCACTGTTTCGCCACCACAAACATTTTTATAAACCACCTTGTATTGACCAGATGGACAGCCATCCGTTACCGGGCGATTTTCTTCTGCACGATACATGCCCCATGTTGGATGTGCGTTTTGAGTATTTGTCACTTCAACCCAGTATCCAGGTGTGCCTGTTAAATTACCATTACAACAAACAAAGTGACGCGTTACGTTTTCACTTTTTGCCCGAAATGATATTCCCTGTGCGTTAGATTTTATAATATTTTCGGTCGCATCTTTCCACTTTTTTGACTCACTTTTTTTATAGCATTCGCGTCTTTTATGACCTGCCAAATAATTTCCATAGCTGCTGGTATAACCGCAATGGTAAATTTCATCTTTTTTTGTGCTTGTGTATTCTACAAAAATATTATCAATTTGTTTATCATTGTTTTGGTTTGTTTTTGAATAACACATAACAACTTCCTTGATATCTGCACCCAAACAATCCATCGGTATGGTTGCGACCATTGTTATCATCAAAAATATTTTCATAAATGTTTTCATAACATCATCCCACATTAATATCTTTTAATCATCCCATACATAACAGTGATTATTCGCCCATACACCACGAACATGTTCACATTGGTATTGATAATATTCTGGACTGAATACGCATCTGCCGTTTTGATATTTTGCCAATCCGTTACCGCCAGACAACTGGTCTTCTTGGGCACAACGCGCTGCAATGTCATTTTGAACACAACGTCCCAAGCGATCTGTACCATATTTGGTGTTTGCATCAGCGTGCGATGTGCTAAACACATTGTTATAAAATGCAGGTAATCCATTTCCTAATGACAATGAATCGATATTTGTTTTGGAATCAGCAACAATCCAAATACCATCCACATTTTCGCATTCTGTTTCCATCATGCCAATCATTTCTTCACGCAGGTTTTGCAATTTCAATGAAACCTCGTTAATGGTGCGTTGTTCCAATTTGTTGTCAGCACCGCAATTTTCAAACGCATAATTCATAATCATTTGAACCAAATTTGAGTTGTCGCCCCGTTTATAGGTAATTTGTGCACTGTTCGGGCTATCACTAACATGTGCAATAGAATTGACCCCAGGTATTTCGCGTGCTTCTGTAATATTGCTCATCGATGCAACATTGTTCGCGATAGAAACATTATTAAACGTGGAAGTATTTATCGCTGGTCGTGCAGACCTAGGCAATGCACTGCGTGATAATGTTGTGATAACATTCAAATTATACACATCAATATTGCGTTCATTGAATGTACGCAGACGGCAATTCCATGGGTATTCATGGTCCCCAGATGTCGGTGTGCACAACTGTTTAATATATGAATCAATGGCTGTGCCACATCCCTCGGCAATACGGGTTTCATCAACATTGTTAACAAAACTCAGCAAAGATTTCAAACCGCATGAATTTGCATTGCTAATTTTGCCCTTAGAATTCAATTTACATTGTTCCGCCGTGCCTTCTTTGGCATACAATGCCGCGCATGCCAAAACCTTGTCGCTGCACATGTCGCGGGATGCACGCGCCGCCAATGCCGCCGATGATTGGGCGGTTGTATCATCAAAACTCTTTAACGCATCGCTTTGTGTGTCATAGCATTCTTTCATTGTGGAAACACATGACATTTTTACTTCTTCGATTTTTTCATCTTGGGCCTGGGAAATTTTAATGAGTGCATTGCGTTTGAATTCAGTCCACACAGTGTCCGCCATTGTACGACATGTGTCCAACGCAGATGCCGCATACGGCCGTTTAGAATCCAAAAATTGATTAAATGATGGATTTTGCGCCAAAACATCGCCACTTTTTTGACCGTTCAGGTCTATAACATCGGTCAACCCAAACAGGCGCGCAGAATAAATAGGTTCGCCCGTGGTGGCATTGATATACGCGCCGGTATTATCCAAACATTTTACATAATCAGGTCCACATGCCGTTGGTGCCAAAATTGCCTGTTCAACCTTGTCCATGCATTCGTTAACATCTGCCGAATTATGTGCGCGATATTCGTCCAGGCGCGCCTCGCGCAAGAGTTTTTCGGCCTGGCGCACAGTTTGTTTTACTTTTTCGGTTTTTGCGTCCAGATTTTTTTGATACGCATTACAATCCTGGGTAATTAAAACGCCATATGCACTCTTGGTCATGTTTTTAACAGCACTGTTTTCACAAGATGCACTGACCATTTGTAAACATTGGTTGTGGGCATTATTATAGAGTTCTGTGCCCTCCATCGATGTTAAATCTGTGTTTTCTGTGGTTCCAAACAACGAATCTGTGTTTGTGCCCCAAATGTCGCCCAAATCAGACGAGAAATCAATCGATAACCCCGTCAACGATGTCATAGATGTTGTGGTTTGTGATGCCTTTTTCTTGCCGGACAACAAATCGCCAATTTCTTCCAACATTGCCGCCGCCCCAGACGTATCTTTTTTTATTGCAGATTCGCCCGCTGTGGCGGAATACATGGCGCTAACCTCGTCTGCGGATAATGTAACCGCATTCAAATTATTATCTTCAAATCGCGCCAACATTGTGGTTGCAGCATCCATCGCTTCTTCTTTGTCGCGCAGATTGCGGAAATTATCACTGCAATAACATCTGCGATATGTTTCGTTCATGCCCGCACAAAATTGATCCATACATGTATTATATGCCTCGCGACAGCGGGTGTATCCTTCGCCAATTTTAGAAATATCAGAAAACACCGCCGTTGCGCGTGCGCGCGACAATGATGTCGGTGCCGCAGAACGTGCAACACCCGTGGTTGCCGCGCGTGATGATTGGTGGGTTGCAGACCGTGTCAATCCCAATGCACGCCGAATAATTATGTCCCCAGCATCACCAAGAATATGGGCAGCGCGCGCAATACGGTTCGTTGGTTTTGCGCGTTGTATAACATTTGTTGCCGTCCGTGCGCCAATATTACGCGTTGCAACATTTGATTTTGCGCGCGTTGCATTTGTTGTACCGCCGCGTTGCATTACCACAGGTTGTTTTGTACGAACAGATGTTGATGATGTCAATCCAACCGCGCGCGCATGTTCGTTGGTGGTTGCCGCGCGCGATACATTTTGCGCCGCATTTGTCCCGGCAACAACCGCAGTTGCCATAAATAAACCACAGAAAAAATGTTTTAAATGATTCAAATTATTCTCTCTTGGATTTTATTCTACCATTTTTCAAATATCTAAATCAATACCTTTTTATTCGATGCAACAATTAACCGCCTTTTTAACCCATTGTCCCAATCGTTTCACAGTTGATGTACTTTCTTTGGCTGTGGGGGCAGGGGTCGCCACCGCCTTTGATTTCGATGATTTTTTTTGTGCATCAATTTTGCACGCATCCATTGCGCCATCATAAAACGCCGGTACAGATTCATGCACACCATCCAGGTCAATCAAATGCATATTTAACCCCCAGAACAAAGAATATAAATCATATGCCTTGTCAAACATTTGTTCTGCGTCCGCCTTTTTGCCGGCACCCAATGCCTTGGTGCCAACCTCCATCAAACGCATAGATGCCGCCAGCAAATGTTTTGAAATACACCAAACCTCGCCACCTTCGATGGTTGATTTATCAACAATGCGTTCCATTAATTCTTTGCGCATAGAACGCACAGTATTCAACAAATCATAAAATCCGGCCTTTTTTGTTTTTGCGCCACTAAAAAAGAAATGTTCTTCCAGTGAAATTAAATTCATTAACGCGATTGATAAATCTTGGTCAGATGACAAATCCAATGGATTTGCCTTTTTTGCCGCGTCCACCTTGGCAATCATTTCTTGCATTGTTAATTTTTTAGTGTTTTTCTTCATATCATTGTCCTTTGTTTAAATAGAAAATTTTGAAACCAATATACTGGCCACCAACAACATTCCCAATGCCATTACAACCTTTTCAAATGGGAAATGCGCATGGTTGTTATTGCGCCGTTTCATATATTCATACAGTTTCTGTGAAACAACATAAATCACACCGCCAACAATCGCCCAGAACAAAAACGCATCTATTATCCAATAGCACGGACTGTAATGTAATTGATTTATATACAACCCACCAATCATAGAAAAAGACAACAGCATTAATATCGCATTGCGTCCCCAAAAGTGCCAGTTGCGTTTATCAAACCATTTTATTGCCCAATATCCCAATATAACCAAAAAAGCACCCAACCATATCGCCACAGCATTATCACAAACACCCAATCGCCGCGATATAGTCAATGTTGCCCCAATCGCCACAGTGCATACCGCACATGCAGGGTTCGCATATGCCCCAGTTGTAAACAACATACCTGATAATAACGCCAATATTTTTTTCATATCCTTTCCTTTGTCATTTGTTATTTTACATTAAATCGCAATGTTCGGTCAATATGATTTTTGAACACCGCGCATGTGCGCAGACCGCGCCCGCGGGTTGTTTTCTAATTCTGTATTCCCGGGTGTTATTGCGCGAATTAAACGAAATGGTGCATGTGATGAAATCGGTATACGCGGGTCGCCTGGTGCCGTTGTCCAATCACGAAAAATGTTTTTGACCAATCGGTCTTCGATTGAATGGAATGTAATAACCAAACATTTGCCATTTTGTTTTAATAATTTTGGCACCGCACCCAGCGCGCGTTCTATTTCGCCCAATTCATCGTTAACCGCAATTCGTAATGCCTGGAACACGGGCGCAATATCGCGCGGATTATAAATCAAATCACGCAATTCAAATGTTGTTTCGGGCTGTGCATCAATCATTGCACGCGCCAAAACATTCGCCCGCTGTATATCACCATAATTGCGCAAAATTTTTGCCAATTCATCCACCATAGAATGTTTAATTAAATCCGCAGCCGTTGGACCAATCCCCGACATACGCATATCCAATGGTGCATCTGCGCGAAAAGAAAAACCGCGTTCGGCAATATCGATTTGCATAGATGAAATCCCCAAATCAAAAACAATCGCATCAAACACATCATCTAAGTCCGCCATTGCAGAAAACGGTTTAGAAATAAATTGAAACCTGTCGCCGAATTCATGTTTGATAGTATCAGCATCATCCATCACATTCGGGTCGCGATCAAATGCGACAACATCTGCGCCTGCATTCAAAAACGCACGTGTATAACCGCCCGCACCAAATGTTGCGTCCAATACACGCCGACCCCGCAAATCCCCCAGTTCGCGCAACACATCATTCAACAACACAGGTATATGTTTCATTATTCTATTTGCACCTTTATCCCCAAAGCCGCCAAATCAGCCGCCGTATTTTCACCAAATTCCACACCCCCAGGCAAAGCCATGGTTGCAATTTTATCAGCCCCATGCAGGTTCAAAACCACACGCGTTACGCCATGGGGCAGGCCAGACAATGTTTTTTTCAAATCTGGCAATACATCACCATTCCATACATCCAATGTAATCTTTTGTGCAACATGCGCAACCCATCCAGCAAGTGGCGTAATAGAATCAACAAATACAGATACCCGGTCATCACGACAAGACGATTTACCAGAAATTAAAACCAAAGATTCTGTTGATAATATATTTGAAAATTCGATTGCAGAATCACCAAACGCAACCGCATCAATGTTTCCAAAACTGTCGCTGGCGGAAATTGTAATCATTTCTTTGCCTGTTTTTGTACGGCGGCGCGAAAACGAACCGACATTTGCCGCGATACGCACAGGTTTTCTGTCGCCAATGTTGGCCAGTGTTGCACTGGTTGTTAATTTTTCGCGTGCGATTAAATTTTTATATTGGTCTAATGGATGTGCAGAAATATAAAAACCCAATGCCGCCAATTCGTTTTCTAACCTTTGTGCGAATGTCCATGCCGCGGTTTTTTGTAGATTTGAATGCAATCTGTCTTCGGCGACATCATCTTGGGTTGTATTTTCAAACAATGACAACAAATTGCCATTATCTTTACTTTTATACGCATAAGATAAAATCATATCTGCGTTCATAAATATCGCGGCACGATTTGGCTCCAACGAATCCAGAACACCAACGCGGGCAAATGCTTCCAGGATGCGTTTGTTAATGGTTGGCGCGCATCGTTTTGCAAAATCGGTCAAATTTTTGAATTTTCCATTTGCGCGGCGTTCTGCGACAATCGCGTCTGTGGCCGCCGTACCGACACCTTTGATTGCCGCCAGCGCGTATATAATTTTTCCATCGCGTACACTGAACAAAGATTCACTTTCGTTAATATCAGGGGCAACAATTTGAATTCCAAAATTAGATTTTGCATCATCAACAAATAATGCCAACTGGTCGGTATCGTTCAAATTACTGGACATTGCCGCAGCAATAAATTCTGGTGTATAGTGTGCCTTTAAATACGCGCATTGATTTGCAACGATTGAATATGCAATGGCGTGTGATTTGTTAAACGCGTATTTAGCAAATTCTTTAAATTTTTCCCATAAATCTTTGGCGGTATTTCTGTCCAATGTTCCTTGCGCTTCGCAGCCATCCAAGAATTTAACCTCTAACTTTGCCAGCAATTCCAACTTCTTTTTACCCATTGCCTTGCGCACAGTATCGGATTCACCGCGTGTAAAGTTTGCCAATGCGCGCGTCAATAACATAACCTGTTCTTGATAAACGATAATTCCATAAGATTCTTTCAGTATAGGTTCGGCCTTTGGATGTACATATTCAATTTTTTCTTCGCCATGCATACGCGCGATAAATTGCGGGATAAACGCAATAGGCCCAGGTCTGTTCAATGCGTTCAATGCAGATATTTCCAAGAAACTGGTTGGTTGCATTTTACGCAAAGTTTGTTTTACAAACGGGGCATCGAATTGGAATATGCCTTCGGTCAATCCGCGTTGCCATAATTTCATTGTGGTTTCGTCATCAGTTGGGATTTTATCTAAATCAACATTTATACCACGCGTTTGTTGAATTAACTTTACAGCATGCTTTAACACAACCAGTGTTTCCAAGCCCAAAAAGTCAAATTTAATCAATCCGGTGGCCTCTAGATAATGACCATCGTATTGACTGGACGGTAATGGGTTTGATGGGTCGCGATACACAGGCGCGATTTGTGTGGTTGGACGGTCGCCAATAACCACGCCGCACGCATGTTGCCCCAGGTTGCGAATAGATCCTTCTAATTCTTCGGCAACCCGAATAACCTTGTCCATATCAGCATCAGCAGATAAAATTGCTTGCATTTCAACCGAAGATTCTACGGCTTCTTTTAAATTCTTGGCATCTGCGGGAATCAATTTTGACAATCGGTCTGATTTAGAATACGGAATTCCATACACGCGTCCAATATCACGGATTGCGCCACGGGCCTGTAAACTGCCGAATGTGATGATACGACACACAGAATCATGTCCGTATTTGTCGCAAATATATGCCAAAACGCGTTCAATACCGGTTGGTTCAAAATCCACATCGAAATCGGGCATAGAAATACGATCAGGATTCAAAAATCTTTCAAACAACAACCCGTATTTCAATGGGTCAACATGGGTAATTCCCAACGCCCACGCAACAATAGAACCCGCACCAGAACCGCGACCTGGTCCTGTTAAAATATCATTATCTCGACACCATTGAATGTAATCAGCAACGATTAAAAAATACCCAGGAAATCCCATGCCAATAATAACATTTAATTCAAATTCTGCCTGTTCATAATACGGGGTTGAATCTGTAATTCCGTGTTCTGCAATGCGCGCCGCCAGACCATTCATCGTATTATCACGCAACATTTGACATTCTGCTTCAAAATTATCCCCAAATTTTGGCAACAACGGTTTTTCTTTTACATTCACCAAAAAACCACAACGATTTGCAATAATAACAGTGTTTTCTATGGCCTCTGGCAAATCACTAAACAATTCAATCATTTCTTCGGCTGATTTAAAATATTGTTCCGAAGATTTTCTTGGACGGTTTGGATCGATAACCTTGGTTTGCCCCAATACACATCCCAATGCATCGGCGGCCTCGTAATTTTCGGGTGCGGCAAAACAAACATCGTTTGTTGCAACGATTGGAATATTTAATGTTTCCGCAATGTGTAAAAATTCAGGTTCAGTTTTAATTTCTTCATCCAATCCATGCCGTTGAATTTCGATATAAAATCTGTCGCCAAACATGCCTTGCAACCGCCGTGCATAAGATTCAGCCATAGGATTTTGATTGTTTAAAATCGCCATACCAATCGGCCCCGCATGCGCCCCAGATAAACAAATTAAATTTGCCGATAACGGTTCCAATTCGTCCCATGTAATATATGGCCCCAAATGATGATTTTCAGTACGCATATACATTATACGCGTTAGTTCGCACAGATTCAAATAACCATCGTGGTTTTGCGCCAACAACACCAATTTAGACAACGAAGATTCGCGTAAAACCTTTGGGTCTGCGGTATGATGATTTAATGATATTTCAATACCAATAATTGGCTGCAATTTATTTGCTGGCATTACATCAGACAATTCCGCACACCCCGACATCATGTTGGTGTCTGTCAACGCGCATGCTGGCATATTTGCGGCCTTGCACAATTCGGGTATACCAACCAAAATTCCCGCTTTTTTATTTGCGCCCACAGAAATCGTACTGGCGCCCACGGAAATTTTAGAATGTAAATGAAGATGAATAAACTTTCCTTCCATGCGCACTTTTATTTTTTGTTAGAATTCATTCTGGCCTTGCGTGCATCAAAACGATTTTTGCAGGCCGTCCAATATTTCATAAAAATATCCATATCTGTATCTGGGTTTTGTGCAATCGACAAAGAATCCCAATCAATTAACCCAACAATATTCAAATCGTCATCAAACAAAAAGTTTTTTTCGTTCAAATCAAAATGCGCCAACACAGGGTGGGGCGTGTCGCAATGTTTTTCAACTGTGCGTTCATGTTGCAATCCCCAAGAAAAACGTTCAACATTTGGAATAGTTTTTAAATCAATACTTTGCAATTCGCGAATAATTTTTTCAACCTGTTTCAATATCTTGTCTTCGTGTTTTAACACAAATTCGCGGTCAAAATCATAAATCAAATGTCCACGAATTCTGGGCGACACATACATTGGAATTGATTTATGCACATGGATAGTAGAAATTTCAACACTGATATGTGGACGAATAAAATCCAACAAGAATTTCAAATCTTCCAATCTTTTTCGGCGTACATTACGAAAGATTTTCACAAAGTAAGTATTGTTTACAACACATGACATACGGTTCAGTGTAATTTGTCGAACAAATTCAACATTGTGCGGTTCAACGCCATACACGCGCCGCACAAAAGATTTTACCCATGGCCGAAACAGTGCTAAATTGACCTGTCCACGCACACGACTGCGGCGGCGATTATTTGGCACAAAGCATGCAACCAGGTTGCTAATAAAAAACGCTATTTTGTTCATTTTAATGTAATTTCCCATGACAATTTTTGTATTTCAGTCCCGAACCGCATGGACATGGTGCATTACGATGAATATTCGCCTCGCCATTTAATGCAGCATCATGTTCGGCGCGTTCGCGGTCTGTTTTATTCACATCTTCGCGGGTTAATTCCATGCGACAGATATAAGACACAGACATAATCTTGAAATTAGTCATTGTGTTTTTGAACAAATCCAAAGCTTCCCGCTTGTATTCATACAAAGGATTGCGTTGTGCATAACCACGCAAACCGATTGCCATTTGCAAATAATCCATCTGTTGTAAATGACGCTTCCACACAGAATCCAACGCACCCAACATCATCTGTCTTGTTGCCATTTGCATCAATTCCGGACCATATTTTTCTGCCTGTTGATTATAACGGCGAATGGCCAGATTATACAGTGATTCGTATGCTTTGCGTTCTGTAATATTTTCATCTGTTTTCCAATTTTCGATATCAGTAATATCCAACGCGAAAGTACGCAACATTGCATCGTGAATACCTTTGACATTCCAATCCATAGGATGCGCTTTTTCAGGAATATTGTTTTCACAAATCAATTCAACGACATCGCCAATCATTTCGTGTGCCAATGGCGACAAATCATTAGATGTCATTAAATCATTGCGTTGCTTGTACACGACAGTGCGTTGTTCGTTCATAACATCATCGTATTTCAGTAATTCTTTGCGTGCTTCGAAATAGCGGGCCTCGACACGTTTTTGTGCTTTTTCTAATGCCTTGGTAATCCAAGGATGTGTGATTGCCTCGCCAGTTTTCAATCCCAATGTAGTTAACATCGTATCCAAACGCGCGGCACCAAATATACGCATCAAATCGTCATCTAATGCCAAAAAGAATTTAGAATCGCCTGGGTCACCTTGCCGCCCAGAACGACCGCGCAACTGGTTATCGATACGGCGGGATTCGTGGCGTTCAGTACCAATCACATACAACCCACCAACATCCAAGACCAATTTTTTGTTTGCTTCGATTCTGTCATAAATTTCTTTTTTCTTTTCTTCGAAATCAGGCGCGTCTTTATCCAATGCCGCAATCAGTTCTTCAGCATTACCACCCAATTTAATATCGGTTCCACGACCAGCCATATTTGTTGCAATCGTGACAGCACCTGGTGCACCGGCCTGGGCAACGATTTTTGCCTCGCTCTCGTGCTGTTTTGCGTTCAGTACTGCCGGGTTAATCCCCAGTTTTTCACGCACCAACGCGGCCAATTCTTCGGATTTTTCAATAGACACGGTTCCAACCAAGACAGGTTGTTTTCTATCAACACAATCTTTGATTTGTTTCAAAATTGCATCGTATTTTTCAGTTTTGTTGCGATAGATTTCGTCATGATGATCAACACGCGCAACCGGGCGATTTGTTGGAATCGACACCACGCGCAGTTTGTAAATTTCTTCGAATTCGGCGGCTTCGGTCATGGCGGTCCCGGTCATACCAGCCAACACTTCGTACAAACGGAACAAGTTTTGATAAGAAATACTGGACACGGTTTGATTTTCAGGTTGCACCGCGACATGTTCTTTGGCCTCAATCGCCTGGTGCAATCCGCGACCAAAACGGCGACCTGACATCACACGACCAGTAAATTCATCAACGATTAAAACCTCGCCATTACGAACGACATAGTTCACATCTTTTTGATACAGTTGATGTGCCAACAATGCCTGTTGAATATGCATAACCAACTGGGCATTTTCAGCGGCATACAAATTATCACCAACCAATAATCCTGCTTCTTTCAATAAACGCGTAGCCGTATCCACACCAGTTTCGGTCAATGTGACATGCCGGTCTTTTTCATCTTTTTTGAAATCATCAGGCCCGAATTTTGCAACAACCGCATCAACACTGTTGTACAATTCGCTGACATCTTCGGACGGTCCAGAAATGATTAATGGTGTGCGTGCCTCGTCAATTAAAATACTATCGACTTCGTCAACGATTGCATAGAATAATGGGCGCAACACTTGTTGTTCTTTAAAGAATTTCATATTATCGCGCAGATAGTCAAAACCTAATTCGGAATTCGTTACATATGTGATATCGCAAGCATACGCGGCACGGCGTTCTTCGTCAGACATATCATGTTGAATAATACCAATCGTCAATCCTAAAAATTTATAGATTTGCCCCATCCATTGTGCATCGCGCGATGCCAAATAATCGTTGACGGTAATCAGGTGCGCACCTTTGCCATACAATGCTTTCAAGTACAAAGCCAATGTTGCAACCAGTGTTTTACCTTCACCGGTTTTCATTTCTGCAATTTGACCGTTATTCAAAACCATACCACCAATTAATTGCACATCAAAGTGGCGCATACCAACGGCGCGGATTGCGGCCTCGCGCACGATGGCGAACGCATCAGGCAAAACATTTTTTTCTTTTTCGCCGTCCGCCAAACGCTTTTTCAGTATTTCTGTTTGACCGCGTAATTCATCATCACTCATTGCGTGATATTTAGGTTCTAAATCGTTAATCAACGAAACGGTTTTGTCATAAGATTTCACAATTCTGTCATTTGCAGAGCCCAATAATAACTTGATAATATTCATACCTTTTTCCCTTGTTTTTATCCATGTATTTATAGCAATTTTATATTTTGCGGTCAAGCCACTTTATGATATAATCTTTTATGACAAATAAACAAGTGAATAAATACAAAAAAATTGAAAAATCGGGGGAAAATAATGCACGAAAACAATATAACGAACTTGAAATTAACCGACATAACCAGTGATGTTTACACGATTGCGCCGACCCAGATGGAATATATTGCAACTTTGATTGGAAATACCGTGGCTGATAACATGAATATGCGTGCATTTGCGCCTAAAATTCGGGCTATTGCGATGCAGGCGTTAAAGGCCGCATTAAAATCCGCGCGCACCATGGGCGAAAGCACGAATAAATAATTGGTTGCATTTTGCAAAAAACATACTAGAATCAAATATATTCAGGTGGACAGAGCATAGCCGTCATTTTGGCGGAGGAAAGTCCGGACTGCATTGGGACACATAGTGGCTAACGGCCACGCAGGGCGACCTGACGATTAGAGCAACAGAGACGACCCGATTAAATTCGGTATGAAACGCGGCAATCTCTATGTGCAGCAACCCCAAAAAGGTTCCAAAATGTCCCGGTCCCAGGGACGCTAATACGGAACGGGTAGGGGGCTTGACACTTTGTGGTAACACATTGTGCAGATTAATTATGCTCGCTACCGCGAAATGTCCCGCTGGGCGCCGTTTAACCCGCGGAAAAACATAATTGCGGCAGAACAGAATCCGGCTTATATATCTACCTGAACAACGGCATTTTATCGCACCATCCGGTGCGATTTTTTTTGCATTAAAACTCCGCCGGGGAAAATTTCATACATGCCGCCACCACACAATCGTCATTCCGGCGCATGCCGGAATCCAGTTGGTGCAACGCACCAACTTGCTCACTTATTACACAAGTTTTGCGTTCCGCAAAACTGGATACCGCGCGTCCGCGGTATGACGGGGCAGTTTAATTATACACACCAGCAGTTTAGAGCATTTCACAATTACCCCGTCTGGCTTCGCCATCCACCCCTTCTTTCATAACCCAGGCCCCAAACAAACTTGTTTGTTTGGGTGGGAACGAAGGGGACGGTCCGTTGGACCGGTTTTTCAATTCATTGATTCTATGAACTATGAATGTGTCTATATAGAATAATGCGCGACTGGTTTTGAATAAAACATCTTCATTAGTTATTCTCAATACGCATAAACCCAAATTTTTCAGGTAGTTATCGCGTTCTTGGTCGTATTCGTATTTATTATCATGCGAATATCCGTCAACTTCTATAACTAAACCGATTGCAGGACAATAAAAATCAACAATATATTTACCAATATTTTTTTGTCGATGAAAATGAAACCCATATTCGTTTTTATTTTTAATGTATTTCCACAATACGGCCTCGGCCTTGGTGCCGTTATTACGCAAATTACGTGCCAATCCAGATAAAGATTTATTTTGTGGCAATTTCATACGATAAAAATATCAAATAACAATATAAAAGCAATTTATTTTTGATTACAGATTTGTTGTTTCCGGTGGTGTGCAAACACCGCCGTCCCCTTCTTTATGAAAGAAGGGGTGGCAACCGCAGGTTGACGGGGTAATTGTGAAAATTAGATATTTTTTATAGCAATGCTGACGCATTGCTGGGCACAATTACCTCCCCCTGCTAACGCAGGGTACTCCTTCTTTCATAAAGAAGGAGACGGTGCTAATGCACCGGGTGTGTGGGGGTATAAAACCGAAAAACGCCCAAAGGGAAGGCAGGGCGTTTTTTCGTTTGGTTGTATAAACTCCTTTGCGGAGAGGTTTATTCAAAGTTATGGTGTCACAGCCGTATCATCATAGATGTAATAGGTCGTTCCCCCACGGTTTACTTTGAATTTCTTGTTTGATGTGCTGGACATATTTCTCTGGGTTGTCCCCATATTTCCAAACAAGTCCGCCACACCATTGTTATCCGTATCAAACATTATTGACGGCGATGTCTTTTTGTTCGAACGTAGGCGCATTGAATAATTGCCCACATGCAACACGCGTCCGCAATCGCCCGCCTCGTCCGCACCGGTGCCACTGCCGGTTGTGGTTAATCCCGTTGGGCATGCTGTTCTGGTGCCGGTTGAACCATAGTTCACAACACCACCCGCAGACCAATAACCCACACCAACATCCGCGCAAGATTGATTAGCCGTAATAACCGTTGAACCACCCGCACAGTTAGTCTGGCACATAGATGCCGCGGTTTTGCCGTTATCAGTATTATAATCATACCCCGCCGCACATGCTGTACATGCCGTTGCCACAGAACCATCTGTCGCCTGGTATGTCGCACCAACACACTCTTCACAATAATTTGCATACGATGTATAACTTGTGTCTGTCAAAGTTTCTATCACTTCGGTTGCCAATGGGTAGTAAACCGTCACAGGTGTGCCTGCTGCGTATTGATCTGCAAGGTATTGTTTGAAATTGGCAACTTCTGCTAGACTTGCAACGTGTCGCATAGCCAAATAGCCAAGAGTATTCCACCCCATTTGTCCATTTTCTAACGCATTTGAAACAGTTGTACTTCGTGCGGTGACAGTGAAATGCGTGCAAAGCCCAATGTTGTTATCTGGGTTAGATGCAAAATCAGCAGGGAATAAAGTTTTTATAACAAACACAGAACGATTTGCGTTTTGCAATTCCCAATCTTCCGTACCGTCTAATACTTTTACACCAACTCTTCTTGTAATTTGACCTGTGGTGGCATTATAAGAATCTGCATAATCGCCAACTTTACGCAACACTATATTGCCTTGACGATAGAATTGTGGCTCTATCGGGTTTGTTGGTGTTGGTGTTCCGTTTTGCACAGACGTACCTGTTGCAGTCGTATAATTCACCGGCGTATAACTTGTTGCATAATGCGAACCCTTCTTACAACTGCTGACTGTACAGATGTTTGTTGGGTTATTGTTGTTCCATGTTGGTGTTGCCCATGCGTGGTCATAATTATTATTGTTCACGCATGTTGCATTACAACTGGTCTGGCCGGTGCCATTTGTTGTTGTGCCACCTGTGCACATTGTGCATGATGTTTGTGTGCCTGCGGTTGCGGTATATGAACCGGTTGCGCACAAACTACAAGATTCACCATTTACATAACTCCCCGCCGGTGCGGTCAATGTCGATACCACATTGCCCCACGCACTTGCAGAACTTGCGGTCCTGGTTAACGCGCCACTGGCACAATTTGCGCCACCCTTGGTTTCTTGGCATTGACTGTATGATGTCCAACCTGTGCCACTGACATAACTATAACCACTGTCCACCGCCGGACATGCAGTACATGTGACGGTCAAACTGGTTGCGCCCGCTGTGCCTGTTTGTGTCCCAGATGTGCAGTAATTTCCATTAGATGCGGTTTTATTACATACAGGTGCATTCCCAGAAACACTGTTCAAACTGGTCGCGCCAACACCGGTTCCTGCCGCGCATGTTGGAACAATCCATACCGCATACACAGTTTTGTCACCTGTACATTCTACACCGGTATATGCACATGTTGTTGCTGTACAATCATTGTTATCTGCCCAACCACGGAATATTGCCGATGTTGCACCGGTTCCCTTGGTTAATTGTGTTGTTGAATTGTATGCTGGTAATGTGACCGTATCACCGTATGTGCATGTTATTGTTGCAGGGTTAGAATTCACAGTCGTATCATTACCAACCTTGCCGGATCCACCATTTTTATTCAATGTGATGGTGTAACCGTTGCGGTTATAGTACAAACTGATAACGCGTGTACCGTCCGGCAATATTGTTGTGGTTGTCACCGCAGTATTTGCCGCAGGCATTGTTGTACCCGCCGCAGCCGTTCCCGCAAAACCTTTGTCGTATGTGAATCCGGTAATGTTGCGGGTCAGGGTGCTGAGCGTCACAGACGCATCACTGGTGCCGGTCAAGTTATCTACGCTACCATTTTGTGTGTATGCAGACCCCGTCAAACCTTTGGTATAGTGATATACTTTATACACAGTATCAGTATTTGGCGCCCATTGTGCGGTCAATGTCTTGTTTTCGGTATATTGCCATGTAAATTCTGTGCTGGCCGCCTTGATATCATTTGTACCACTCACTTTCCAGCCAGTAAATGTATAACCTGTCCGGCTACAACTGTTCGCCGCAGGTGTAAAGCCAGCATCATATGTTGCGCTGTTTGGTGTTGTTGGCGCAGTACCACTACCATTACCACATGAATACGTCACATTATATGTGCTAGCAGAACAGTCCGCACCAGAATATCCAGTATCACATGTCCATGTCGCAGTGTATGTCACTGTTCCAGATGTCGCACGCAGATTCTTGAAGTTCGTTGCGGTAATATTGGATGCAGATGTCGCCGTATTCGTTGTTGAACCCAATGTATGTGTCACACCACTTTCCATACCCGTAATATTCCATCCAGCAAATGTTCCATGTGGATGTGTTGGATTTGGAACAACAAAGTTAACATCATATGTTTCAGTGGTTGAATTTGTAAATGCTGGACCCGCTGTAAATGTACCACTGCCTGCATTCGTAAAGAATTGTCCGCTGACAGTATCATACATACCTACAACGCCACTTGCGTTCTTGCAGGGAATCAAATTATATTTTATAACTCCACTTTGGCGAACAACTGCACTATACAATCTGCCATCTACTTTGTTTGAAGTTGACGAAGATTTTGCGCCCAAGAGCCAAAACTCTCTGACGGTTGTAAAGTCCGAAACAGTACCAGTATCATACGCATATAAAGTACTGTCAATATACACACCGTTTTTATTCTGCTTAAACTTATATTTAGTGCCTGTTTGTACATAAGACGCCAGCGCAACTTGTAAACCTGCAGTACCAAAAATAGGCCCTTGGGCTGAATTGCTAGATATGCGGAAACAATAATAAGTATTTGTTCCACTCATAACACCCCAGATTGCCACAGGCGAAGTTATAGTATTGAACGACATTTCTGCCTCAACTTCGGTATCGGCATTAAAATAATCTGGCAGTTCAATATACTGTGTTCCTGTGCTTTCAATATATTCCAATCTCTCGTAACCTTGTGGCAATGTATTACCGCCATTCAGTGCATAGTTTACAGTATATGTATTCGGTGTACAACTTGGTGTAGCAGTGCCGTTGCCAGTTATATTGCTATATCCTGACAAGCAGCTGGTTGTGTATGTACAAGTATTATTAACCACACTCAATTCGCATGATGCTCCAGTGCCCGCATTGCAAGCCATACAAGTATTCCAATGTGCATACAATGTTGTCGGTGCATTGGTTAAATCTGCATTTGGTGCATAGGCGACAGCGCCACTTGCACTGGTTGCCCAACCATCAAATATCTTGACACCGTTGGTAATATTGCATGTCGAACTGTTCCATGACGGTGCAGTGCATGTTCCACCATATGTGCATGTCATACTGCCATCAGCCGTACCTGTCACACCGCCACATGTGCCAGAGCCGTTGTTCTTTTTCAATGTAATGGTTTTTGCGTTTACTGTTGCGGTGTATGTTGCACTGCATGCATTATAATTCGTTGTTGCAGCACTGGACACTGTGATGGTTTGGGTGCCTGCAGATTGTGGTGTCACTGTAACAGTGCCGTTGCTGATTGCGGCAGTTGCATGAATGCCAGAACCTGTCGCAGTTGGGCTTACAGTCAATGTGCCGCCACTGGTGCTGGACGCAGTAAATGTCGTGTTGGCAGTTGGGTATGTAATTGTTCCAGATGTTGCACTTAAATTCACAGTACAATTACCCTTGCTCACAGTCAGAGTATAATTCTTAGAGCAACTGTTATAATTGCTGGTTGCTGCACTGGTCACTGTAATTGTTTGATTGCCAACCGCCCGTGGAGTCATGGTCACTGTTGTGCCACTGATACTCGCTGTGGCATTTATACCAGTACCCGTTGCGGTTGGGCTTACAGTCAATGTGCCGCCACTTGGGTTGCTGGTCACTGTAAAGGTCTTGTTCGTACCGTATGGTGTGCTACCACTGGTCTCATTAAATCCTAATGTACAATCCGCCTTGTTCATTGTACATGTATAACTGCCCATCATGTCGGTATATCCCGTAGCAGATACTTTATAATACACTGTTATTGGTGACTCGCTAACATTCGTCATTGTTGGTGCTGTGCCAGAATATGTGCCGTTTTCACTGGTACTGTATTCAACGGTTGCGCCACTGGGGGATGTCACCGTTACATTTGCGCAACTCTGGGCAGAGCCGTTATAAATCAATATTTTATCTGGCGCAGATACATTCATGCAATTAAATTGTGCATAAACATTTTTGTCTGATGTATTGCGCCAAGTAGAACTGGCTGTATAACCACTGATTGTTGCAGATGTCAGCACATTACTCGCGCTCAACACTTGGTTGCCACCGGATGCCGCTGTCCACCAACCATTGAATGCACATCCAGTTTTAGTTGCCGTAGGTATAGTGGCCTGGGTACTGCCTGTTTGAGAGGTATATAATGTATTTGTGTTATAACGAGAATACAGTGTCAAAGGAGATGTACCTGATGATATTGTTTCGCCTGAATCAGTATCCACATTAAAAATAACTCTCCTTTGTACAAAACGGACAACTGTCGCTGGATCGGCCTCGATTGTGCTGGACGTTAATGTTCCGTCGGTCGCATATACCTTTACATTATAACATCTGTATCCTCTATATGCGGATTTTGACACAGAATAAGTCGATGTCGTAGATGCAGACCCTACATTTGTATACGATGTACCGCAGGCAGCATTACTGTAATTGGTGTATTCAAATTGATACATCAAACTGATATCACTGTCATATGTGGGTGTTGTCACACTGGTTGTCAGTGGAACCGCCTGATAATTAAATGTTTCTGTTTTAACACCTGATGTACCATTACTGATTGTAACCGCAGTTGGTGCCGTAATGCCGGTTGCATTGACTGTGATTTCGCATGCACCTGCGCCAACGGTCACAACATTGCTGGCGTTGATTGTGCAGTTGCCACTGGTGACGGCATAAGATGTGCCGGTATAACCATTTTTATGGGTTGGTGTTACTGTGTTCGGCAAGTTGATTGTTGCGCCATAGTCAAAAGATTTGCTCATACTGGCGGTGCCTGTGTTGGTCCAACCGGTTGCCGCAACAGTACTGACCCCGGCACCCGCATTGACCGTAATGGTATAATTGTTCACAGAACACACGCCACCATCGGTATTGCTATACCCAGTCCCCGCATTTGCATATGCGTACATTGAACTGTATGTTTTATTAGATGCCCATGCTGTATTCGGGAACGCATAACTTGCGCCAGCCGCATATTGTGTTCCGGTCGCAGACCCAGCCGCCCATTTGTTGAATGAACATCCTGTTTCCATTGTGAAACCGTTGGTTGCCAATGTACAACTTGAACTACTACCAGCTGTGCCACCCGCGTTATATGTTTGTGCAGAGCAGGTTGAATTTGACATAGAACCACTATGCCCATTACCGGCATACGCGATTTCTGGGGTACGGCTATATACCGCATAATATGTTGGCGCAGCAGCATTATATGCAGGCGTTACTGTTGTGGTCGTAGCACCTGTCTGCGCTACGCTTGCACTGGTCGCACTGGTACTGGTCGCCCATCCTAATGGCGCCCAACCAGAACTCGCCTGGGTCGATGTATACAACGCATATGTGCTGACACTGTTTGCACTCGCTGCACTTGCACTCGTGTTATAGTATGACTGCGTTCTGTTACTGGTCGTTATACTGGTTGCAGTTGCACTGTTGTAATACTTGAACGGTATACTTCTGCTCCAAACACCGTATAATGTTATTGTTGCACCGTTTGTTGTACATAATGTACTTAAACTCTGGCCATCTGTGTATTCTCTGTTTGCATCTGCACCTGTGCTCCAACCTTGGAAGCTCCATCCGTTAGTAGAACTTGTTAATGCAGTTGGAACATTGCTTAAATTCGCAAGCGTTGTCAGGTTCTGGGCAGTCCCGTATGTAAAGCTCTGGGTACCTAAACTGGTATTACCTGTCTTGAACGCAACCGTGCAGGTGTTCGCCACACAAGAATTACCGTCCGCATGATAACCGGTATCACAACTCCAATTTGCATAGAATGTTTTATTGCCTGTTGCAGTTGTGCTGATTGTCTGGGTTGCCGAACAAGATGTTAACCCACTGTCAGTGCACCAACCATCAAATGAACTGTGCGCACGGGTTGGGGTACCATTGATGGTTGCGCCAACACCGTATGTATAACTTGTCGGTACACCACTGGATGCCTGTGTGCCTCCGTTTAATTCATAAGTGATGGTATATGTATTTGCATTACATGCTCCGGCTATATCTGTTCCGCCCTGATTGTGTGTAGATGCGCAATTATAATGTGCATATACCGTAGTTGGGCCTGTTACCGTCCAAGTTGTACTCAATACACTCGGGCTAGCACTGCTACCAACCGATGTCGTGGTGTTCGTTGCACTGGTATAATAACCACTAAATGACGCATTGGTCTTACTTGGCGCTGCGGTGGTCGTTACAGCTGTCGCACAGGTGGTCGCATTACTCCTGGAACTGTACCACGCCGGGTTATCCGTATATTTATATAAAGTCTTGTTTGATGTACTGCCACCACGAGTGGTGTTATCCAAGGTTATCGCATTACAGTTCGCCGTCCATTGCGCCTGGATTGCGGTACTGGTTCCACTGGTTACACCGGTATAGGTACTGGTGCATCCGCCTGTTATTGTGCTGCCCGCAGCACGATAATTGCCGGCTGTTTCATTCGCAGCTGTCTTCCATCCCGCAAACGTGTAGCCAGTACGGGTTGGAGCAGACGGTAATACTAAATTACCACCATATGTGCAACTGCCGTTATTGATCGCACCACCACCATTTTCATCCCAGTTCAATGTTATCGTGTTGGCATTACATGCAGGACTGGTGTTTGTGGCGGTGCCAACAACACCTTCAAATGTGCCAGTTGCGGTTGTGCCACTGGAGCCAACATGATAACCAGAATTACAAGTATAACTGTACTGACATTTGTTGTTAGAAACACCCGTTACGGTACACTCACTGACATTGCTGCCCTTGGTGCAACCACATGCCCCGTATTGTGCATACAATGTCTTTGCGCCTGTGGCGACCCATTTTGAACCACTAATCCACCCAGATACCGCCGTTGAACTGAGCGTATTACTGGCGTTATAGATTTGACTGCCACCGGATGCGGCGGTATACCACCCCGTCCAGACATTATTACCTGTCTTGCTGGCGGTTGGGACAGTTGCGGTTGTAGTGCCTGTTGCCGTGGTATACAAATTGGCAACATTATACCGTTGATACAATGGCGATGTTCCAGACAAAGTTCCGCTGTTTTGTGTTGCATTAAATGTGATTGCATTTTGGATTAATCCCATCGTGGTCCAACCACTTTCGGCACCTTCGGATGTTAATATTCCATCGGTTGCAACCATTTGAATTTTATAGCATCTGTATCCCAAGAATTCATCTTTTGCCACAGACAATGTTGCGGTTGCTGTTTGGGTGCCGTATGTTACAGTCCCGCTGCAGGTAGTAGAAGTAGATGTCGGTGTATAACCAAACTTGTATTCCATATGAACACCACTATCATAGGCATTTGTTGGACTATAACTGGCGGTCAATGTTGTGGCTTGGTAATTATATGTCTTGGTTGTACCACCGGTAATACTTGGTGTCACACCCATAGTTTTGGGTGAAATTAATGTAGCCGCATTAATGGTAATCGTAGAATCCCCGGCGCCCATTGTCACCTTGCCATCAGAAGCCACTGTGGCATTACCACTGGTAACTGTATATGTGTATCCTTGGTATCCCGGTTTTAAAGCCATGGTCAATTCATCCAAAGAAAATTGGAATCCATAAGACAAAGTTCTGGTCGATTGTGTTAAATTGGCATTATTTGTCCAATTAGAATCGCCCTGAATCGACTTTACACCATTGCCTGCCACAACGGTCAAAGTATAATTATTTGCGGTTTTGCATGCGTAATATGTGCCGGCACTTGGGGTATTCACACTGTTTGTACAACCAGTGGCACCCGCGCCACTGGATGTGGACCACCCACCACCAAATGTGTATCCTGTTTGGGTCAAGCCACTGGCATCTGGCAATGTACATGCCGCGCCAGCAGAGCAGGTTACAGAAGCCGACACACTGCCCGAACCACCGTTTTTATTTAATGTAATACTTCTCTGACAATCGCTGCGCGCATCGTGATTAGTTGCGGCAGTACCACTGATTGTATAATTTGTTGGACAACTGTACACCTTGCCAACAGATGGGCTGGCAGTATCACTTGCGGTTGGTGTTGTGTTGTCATATGTAACATAATGATTGCCTGTTTGATACCGATTGCCGGTTACCACCGCACACGCAGCATTTGCTGTCAACACCGCATTACCCGCAGAACATTGTGTACGACAATATGGATTATATGCGCCATTGTTGACGATGGAATATCCTGCACTGGTTACAGCACTGGGGCAGGATGTTGTGTATGTGCACGCGTTGTTTACAACACTCAACGAACATGTCGCACCGCCAGTCGCCGCGCACGCAGTACACTGTGTCCATTTGGCATAGAATGTTTTATTACCTGTTGCGGTTGTAGAGATTGTTTGACTCATCGCGCAACTGGTTAATCCACTATCTGTACACCATCCGGCAAATGTATAACCACTGCGGGTTGGAATGCCGTTAATTGTTGCGCCCGTGCCGTATGTATAACTGGTTGGAACACCACTGGTCGCTTGGGTACCACTGTTTAATGTATAACTGATGGTATAACTGTCCGCAGTTTTACATGCATAATATGTGCCAGTTGGGTTTGTGAATGAAGTGGTTGTACCAGTACAACTACTACTGGTTCCCCAACCACCAGTAAATGTATAACCAGTTTGACTCAAACCAGCGGCACTGCCAAAACTGCATGACGAACCATAATAACATATCTTGCTGGCATTACCGGTCCCGCTGGTTCCATTGATTGTACCACTACCACTGTTTTTATTCAATGTAATGGTCGTTGAATACATTGCTGTCATCGTTTCATAATTAGGAGAATTCCATTCTCTAGAAAAATCATACGACCCTCCAGCAGAATACTGACCGTTTGCTCCTGAATCCACCCAATAAGCAAACGAATACCCTGATGGCGCAGTAAAACCACTTGCTGACAACGTACAATCGGACGAAGATACACTACCGTCTGGATTGGCTGAATTTAACCTTTGCTCAGTACAATACGAATCCGCTGTACTACCACCTGTACCACTACCTTTGTTATATATAATTTGTGGGGTCCTATGATAAATTGCATAGTAATGCGGTGCCACATTTGCAGCAGGTGCCACTGTTGTAGGCGTAGCACCAGTTTGGGATGCAACTACGGTCGCATTATACGTAGTGTCATTCAATGCCCAACCAACTGGTACCCACCCTGAATCGTGATATGCAAGCATATACAATGGATATGTCGAAACATTGGTCACACTCGCAGTAGTTGCAGTTGTGTTGTAATAATACTGTGGATCACTCCAATCTGTTGTTGGCGATGTTGCATCCGCTGAAACAAACCATGTCAACAACAGTTTTCTTCCCCAAACAGCATACTTGGTCATATCCCCAGAACAGGTGAAATTGTTGGTGCTGCCACTGGTGGTGTTATATGTCGACGCCCAAGCAACACCATCCCAAAGCGATGGATCGATTGCCGATGGAACATTTGTTAATTGTGATTCGGTCAATGGGGTGACCGTATCGCCATAATTACATGTCTGCGTTCCAATTACAGTATTTCCTGTTTTGTATGTAATTGTATATGTCCTGGCGGCACAGGTATTTCCCCAACGATCGTTTGTACTGTATGTTGCTGTGTTTGTTCCACCGCCAATAACATAACCATTATCGCAAGTGCAATATGCAGAACCCGCAACAGAAGAAGCGTGTTCAGCACAAGCACCACATGACTGACCAGTAATACAACCATTATTAGTTTGGACTGGTGTAGCAGAAGTCCCACCACCAGTACTAAAATATTCAGCATTTACTTTACCACAATTATACCCAGAACGACATCCGTTTGAACCATTACCAGCACCATTAGCCGTTGGAGTTGCGGAAGTTCCGCCACCAGTTGAATAATACCCCGGATTAACACGGCTACCTTTATATAATATTAATCCACCATCTGTCACAGAACACACTCCACCAGTTGAGCTGGTTCCACAACCTGTATTATAATAACCAGCAGGCAAATTCGTACAACTGGTCGCAAGGCTGTTGGCTGTTGCTTGATACATTCCCGCAGCACATGGGGCACATTGATTATTGTTTATTTGAAGCGCATACGCACCCTTAATACACCCTGATGGGCTACAAACCCCAACGACAGAATTAGTTAAACTATTCCAAGTTACCGTATTCCATCCATATGTATAATCATTTTTGTTAATACAATCTGCATTACAACTGGTCTGACCGGTACCACTGGTGGTTGTACCATTTTGACATGGTGTACATGACGTTTGGTTTCCAGCCGAAGCAGTATAAGAACCCTGGGGACAATATGCACAATTATTACCAATCGCCGAACTAACGTACGCACCAGCTTTGGCGTTAACATTATACAATTTGGTTGGCCACGCAGAACCCGTCCATGTCACCTGAATCGGGGTCGGTGTCGCGCCACATGCCACGGGACTTTCTGTTGCAGCAGGCGCAGTATATTTACATGCAGTGGCGGCAGAACTACTCGCAGCAGATGTATAAGTACCGCCAGTCACACCAGGCGCCGGTGTCAGCGCACTACAAGCATAACGACCACCAATGGTGCTATTTAGTGAACAACTCACACTACCACCAGGACAATAATAACCAGCTTCACATGCCGTACAAGTAGCCTGTCTTCGATAATAACAATATTGACCAGCAGAACATGTAATTGTTGCCGCATTAGCATCACCAACCACGCTGAAAACCAGCGTTACAGCAACGAAAAGACCACTAAAAAAGCGTGATATTTTCCTCAAAATCCTTCCCTTTAATCAAAAGTGTAGAACATTTTCACAAAGCAACGCAACAGAAAAATGATATATTTTTTATAATTTTTTAACACCAGAATTACTGGATTTTTCTTTCGTCATTCCGCCGCAAAATCGTCATTCCGGCGCATGCCGGAATCCAGTTTGCGGAGCAAACTTGCTCACTTATTACACAAGTCCGCCTATGGCGGACTGGATACCGCGCGAAATTCACCCACGAAAATTTACATAACCCTGCGGGTCATTGGATAAAATGTTAATTCAATATCTTGCCATGATGAATATTCACTGCGTGGCAACATGGACAATGGTTCGCATGTACGAATAGCAGAACGAATCGTATCCAATACATAGGCAAATGCCGAATCGGTTTCTGCGCGCGCGGCACTTTCAAACCAAACATCCGCCACCGTGCCATTTGGACGCATTTTCAAATGCGCAACCGCGCGTATATCTGCCAGGTCAGGGCGATTTGAATCAATTACCCAACAACGCGTCATCGCAACACGCAACGCATCAATTACCGATGCGGTCAGGGTTCTGTCCAGGGATAAAACCTCGCGATTAACACGAACGATTGTTTTCTTTTTCGGTGCTGGCTTTTCCAATGGTTTTTCTGGTTGTTTAACCTCGGCCACGGCCGGTTCTTTCTTTGGTGGCACCGGCTCATCAACAAAAGAATCGCGTGGTATTTCATTTTCAGTCACCGCCGGTGTTGGCTGTGGCGCAGGTTCGGTTTCAACCGGTTTTTGTTCGGTCGCGGTTGGAACATCCGTGTTATATAATTTTGTCTCGTTCATGGTGATTTGAACATTATTCAAATCAATTTCCATAATTTGAATACGGTCAGGCGTTATGATTTTTTCAGGTTCAAAAAATATCGCGATTGTTGTTACCATCGCCGCCGCAACAATTAAATGCCCGGTCAATGACAACGATATGTTTTCCAGTGAAAATCGTTTAGAAAGTTTCATGTTCGCCTATTTATTATCAATTTTTGTCCGCAAACCAACCTTTTGAAAACCGGCATCCTTTAACCGCCCCATTGCGCGCATAACCGCACCATAATCAGCATGGGTATCACCACTAATCATTACGGTTAAATCAGGATTTTCTGTACGCATGGCCGCCGCACGATGCACAATGTCCGTCAAAGGCAACATTTCTTGGGCCAAATAATATTTACCGTTTGCATCAACACTGATTTGAATCGCATGGTCGTTGCCAGTCATCGCAGAACGGCCCGCCGCAGGCAAATCTAAATCAATCCCAGATGTCATCATTGGTGTCGTTATCATGAACACCGCCAATAATGTTGTCATAACGTCAATCATTGGTGTTAATGAAATACCGGCATCAAATCTTCTTGTTCTTCTTTGCATAACCAATCGCCTTTTATTATTTGTGTTGTGCTTTTAACTCTGTACGTTCTGTATCCAAAGAGTTATACAATTCATCGGCCTTTTTCGAAAAATAATGATACGCAATCGCCGCAGGAATTGCCGCAATCAAACCCAATGCCGTTGTGCCCAGTGCCACCGCCAAACCAGGGGCAATAACACCAATGCTGACCGATTGATTGATACCAATAGACGCAAAAGAATCCATAACGCCCCAAACGGTGCCAAACAAACCGATAAACGGCGAAACATAAGAAACCATCGACAAAAACCATAAATTTTTATCGTATGGACGAATCAATTTATCAACAATCGTGTCCAAATTATCATTATGCTTTATTTTAGGTAAATTATTGCGCGACATTTTCCACACACGGAATTTTTCAATAATCACCGCCCAGGACAACACACTCAGCACCACCAATACAATCGACACAAACAATGTCATCATGTCGCTTGTGAACAATGTCATCAAAGAAAAATTATTTGTCATTTTTTTATTTCCTTTATTTAAATATTTTTAATACCGAATCGGGAATTGCCTTTGGGTGCATGTCGCCGCCCAGATACGCAATCGTTATGTGCATTATAGCACAAATTACCCCATCTCTGCAAAACTTTTGTTCAATTTTTACAGACGCCGCGCCCACCGCGGTCGGCGTGGTTTCGATTACTATGTCATCACCCAATAACAGCGGGGTCATATACTTAACATCCAGTTGACGAACAACAAAACCCATATCGCCATCTGGAATTTTTATGCCACGCGACCAATTCATACGGGCGCGTTCGGCCATTTCAATATAACGCGCATGATACACAATACCACCTGCATCTGTATCAGCATACGCAATCGAAAACGGAAATTTGTGAATCATTTTTTGCCCCCCAAATTTATTGCACAATAAACGCACCAGAATAGGTCGCATTCAAATTATCACGCGCGGCCTCGGCCGATGCACGGGTTGCATACGGTCCCGCCATTACCGCATAACCACCGTTGCGTTCTTTGACAGCATAAGAATAACCATTGGTCGATAAATTTTTTGCAGTATTATCAGCATTTTCTTTTACAGAATATAAACCAATTTGTACATAATAATTGCCGGTCATTTTAGATGTATTTTGACCGGTATAAGAACCATGTGCAGACGCATTTGTCGTTGTTGCAGATGCAGATTTTTTATCGATATTGGACGCAACGTCATATGATTTTGCAGACGCGTTGTTCAAAGACGCAGATGTCGCCGTCCCGATCGCCACAATACGCACACGCGCCGTTCCTGTGCCAATCATACTGATTTTTTTTGCCGCAGCATTAGACAAATCAATAATACGCCCATCTTTGAACGGACCGCGGTCATTTATAACAACAACCGCAGACAAACCGTTGCTCAAATTCGTTACGCGCACACGCGTACCAAACGGCAATGTTTTGTGCGCCGCAGTATACGCATATTGGTTATAAGTTTCCCCACTGGCTGTTTTTTTACCATGAAAAGACGGACCGTACCATGATGCCTCGCCTGTTTCAGAAAAACCAACCGCGGACGACATAGGATAATATGTCTTGCCATTAACCGTATACGGCCTTGTATTAACTTTGTACGGATAATTCGATGTAGAATTATTGCCTGTCGCGCATCCCGACATAAGAACAGCCAGAATGGCAAAATTAAAAAATTTTTGTAGTATCATTTAGTTATTTCCAAATGTTGATAACCTGCATCAGTTATAATTCGCCCCCGCGGGGTGCGTTGCACGAACCCCAGTTGCATCAAATAAGGTTCGATAACATCTTCGATAGTGTCGGCTGGTTCACTCAATGCCGCGGCCAAATTATCAATACCAACTGGGCCACCAGCATAATGCCGAATAATCGTCATCATATAATCACGATCAATCGCATCTAAACCAGATTCATCTATGTGCAACTGAAACAGAGTGGTTTTAATAATATCTGCCGTAATCGCATTCGCGTGAACAGCCGCAGCAAAATCACGCGCGCGTTTCAACAGACGGTTTGCAATACGCGGTGTTCCGCGTGCGCTCTTGGCGAGCATAATCGCGCCATCATCGTCAATCGATGTTCCTAAAATGCGCGCACTGCGCATAATAATTTGCGCCAAATCATGTGGCGGATAAAAAGATAAACGCAAATCTATGCCAAATCTTTCCCGCAAAGGATTGGACAACAAACCCGTCCGTGTTGTTGCACCAACCAATGTGAATGGTGGCAAATCTATACGAACGCTTTTAGCAGACGGTCCTTCGCCCAACATGATATCCAGTTTGAAATCTTCCATTGCGGAATACAAAACTTCTTCAATCGCGGTCGGCAAACGATGAATTTCATCAATAAACAACACATCCATCGGTTCCAACGCTGTCAGTATAGCCGCCAAATCCCCTTGCTTGGTCAGCATAGGCGCAGATGTTGCGCGAAAATTTGTTCCCAATTCATTCGCAACAATATGCGCCAATGTTGTTTTACCCAGCCCTGGTGGCCCATATAATAGTACATGATCCATGGCCTCGGCCCGGGATTTGGCCCCTGCAATAAATACAGACAAATTTTGTTTCAAAGATTCATGCCCAATAAAATCCGCCAATGTTTTTGGACGAATAGATGTCGCCAATTCATCTGGAATATTTGGGTCTAAAAATCTGTCGTTTGTGTCCATAACAAATCCTATAACAATTTAGTATCCGTGTCTTCGCGCCCAACATACGCCTTGAAATCATTATACATTTGGCGCAAATCCGCAGGCGTAGAATAGGTTGCATCCGCGTTTTTAACATAAATAGTTTCTAAATCAATTTCGGCCTGTTTTTTCAACACATGTGTCAAATGCGCACCGAATGCCTTGGCATCATCGCCTTCGTTTGCACCTTGCAACAACAGACCACGATTTGGCCGCGGTGATAAAAATTGAAAATCTGTAATTGTTGTATCTGGGGACACCAATACGAACCCAGAAACCTCTGGTCTGCGCATCATTGCCTGCAAAACATACCATGCGCCCATTTGATTTCCTGCCAACCAAATACGGTCGCTGTCTTCGTTATTATTTTGAATCCAATCAATCACTGTGGCGATATCCAACATATTTTCTGCCGCCGTACCGATCGACCCTTCGGAATCGTTAACGCCGCGATAATTAAATCGCACCACAGAAAAACCAATGTCCATAAACGCACGAAACATTGCATAAGATGTCCTGTCGTTCATGTGGCATTTTTGTCGTGGGTTTCCAGACAACACCACCGCCACAGGTGCCCCAGGGGTATCTGATTTATGATAAACAGCGTGTAATTTGCCGCCTTCGCCTGTAATAATAACATCTACCATTTTTACCTTCCGTGATTTAATTTATAACTTGTACGATGATACTTATAATACAAATCGAATCTATTTTTCAATAAAAATATTTTTTGCTTTGACATGCCCCCCAGAAAAAGTTTAAACTAAGAACAAAGGAATGAGGAAATAACATGTCTAATTTTAAGTTTATAGTGGCTTTTGCCTTGGTTTATGCCCAGTCCGCACTGGCTGAAACATATGTCCAAGAACTCCAAACCGTATACACAGAAACACCTGTGTCGTCATATTACGCATATCCTGATGACCAAAACTTTATCCCCGAGGTTGAATTTATGCGCCAAGACAACGAGATTAATTATGACATGAACATAATAAATGCTCGCGATGCCCAGGCATGTCGTCATCCAGGGGTTGGTTTTGCCGAACGCCCAATGATTGTGTGCAGAAATTTTAACTGTACCAGATTAAACGACAGAATTACCCGTAATTTCCTGTTTAACAGTTTAAGCACAACATTTATGATGAATGATTATTCCAGGTTATATATATGCGAAGCCGACCCGTTTTCTCGCGATTGTTTGCAATCAGGAATAACATTCCCCATCCGCAGTGGCATTGCAAACGCATTGGTTAAAATCCCCAAGGCATCTATTTCCCAGGTCAGTTTATCAACTGGGTTATCACGCGCCAGTGTCGGTATGACATACACATTATTGGTAAACGGCATTGATCGTCCGTGCAACCCAACAATGATGGATATTTTTATCCCTGTTAATTCCCAAGCCACATTGGTAAATCATGAATTTTCATGTAATTTAACCAGCGATGGTGTCAGCAATGTTTCTATTATCGTTAATTTAGATTACATAGATTTAGATTACGGTATTTTGGGTGGGTATTATTCCATCGGTACCCAAGGTTCGACATCTGGTGGTGGAACAGGATACGCTTTGTTCAAAACGCAATATTCAAATCGCGGCATTAATTTTATTCCCGCAGGTGGTACCAATATCACAAAAACCACCCGCACCGCCAAAACCACAACCACGGATATAAATACCACGATAAAACCTGGTGAATATGCCGTGGAACCCATGAAACAATAATATGACCAAGACCGTTTTAATTATCGATGACGATGATGCACTGAGAAAAATCCTTACCACAGGGCTGCATCAACATGGTTTTTATGTATTAACCGCCAATTCGGCTGAGCAGGGCGCGGATATATTATCCCGCATGATTGTTGATGCGATTGTATTGGATCGTATGATGGGTGGTATGGATGGGCTGAGTTTTTTAAAACAATTACGAAAAAACGGCAACCTGACACCTGTGATTATGCTGACAGCATTATCTGGACCAGATAATGCGATTGATGGTCTGGTAAATGGCGCAAACGATTATCTGGCAAAACCGTTCCAATTAAAAGAATTAGTACTGCGGTTAAATAATATTATCAAACAGGCCCCTGACACATCCCAAACATTACCCCCAGGATTAATATTTACAGATGATGAATTTTTTATAACACAGCCCAATATGCCAACAGGGCGGGTATTTGCGTTATCTCATGAAGAAAAAAAGTTATTAACCAATTTAACGACACCTATTGGCAATATTGTTGCCGCATCCCCAATGGTCGCAAAACGCTTGCGAACTAAAATAAATAGTGTATTATCAGGTATAGATATAATAACTATTCGTGGTCGCGGTTATAAATTAATCACAACCACGACAACAGAAAAGCGGTAAAAAAATGCGATTAATACCCAGAAGTTTTCTTGCACGCACTATTTTAATGGTGTTGATACCATTAATTATTGCCCAAATTATCATTGCCAATGTGTTTTTTGGGAATCATTGGTCGCGTGTACATAATACATTGGCGCGCGGGCTGTCTGCGGAAATTTCCACAATGATGAATTTTATCGATTCTGGGAATCTCCCTGTTGCCCAATCTATGGCGCATGATATTGGCATTAATTTATCAATCAATGAAAAACTGAACCGGCCTGCTAAAAACGACAATCATTCCATGATTGCAGGACAGTTAAACGATGCATTGCAAAAGCAATTAAAACGCAAACCTAATATTTATATTGACCGCGGCGACAGATTGGTATTTATTGATGTACCAACAAAAAACAACAAAATCGCCACATTTGGCACATCTTTGTATCGTATATATTCCACCAGTACCGAAGTATTTATTTTGTGGTTGATTGGGTCTATATTAATTGTGTCTATATTAATTTCGCCATTTATCATATTACACACGCGCAGTATTCGCCGCATATCCAAGGCCGCTAACAGATTTGGTCGTGGACTGGACGCGCCTGGATTTCAACCCAGTGGTTCACTGGAAATTCGCAATGCCGCAACATCTATGATACAAATGAAAGAACGCATTGACAGATATAATCGTACAAAAACAGACATGTTAAATGCTGTCAGCCACGATTTAAAAGCGCCACTGACGCGCATGCGATTGGCGGTTGAAACGGATGCTGCTACTAAAAAAACATTATTGCGCGACATTGACCGTATGACCGAAATGGTAAACGGATATCTGGCTTTTGCGCGTGGTGAAATCCCAGAAATAGAACAGGTTACAGAATTGCCTGCGACACTGACGCGTATTGCGCGCGATGCCGCACCAAACAAAAAAATAGAATTGGATTTGCCTGACACACCTGTACAATTCTATGCCCGGCCAATGGCTTTGGCGCGCGCTTTTGGCAACATTATTGAAAATGCCGCCAGATACGCAAAAAAAACAATCAAAATCACTGAACACGACAATGCCGAAAATATAGAAGTTATAATTGAAGATGACGGCATTGGAATTCCAGATAATCGCAAGGCCGATGCATTGCGTCCTTTTGTGCGCCTGGATGATGCCCGTGCCAGCAACACTGGCGGAACAGGGCTAGGGCTGTCTATTGCACAAACAGCCATTGAAAATCATGGTGGTCAAATATTCTTGGAAGATAGCGACATGGGCGGATTAAAAGTGCGTGTCATTTTGCCGATTGAATAAATAAAATCAAAGAGAACAAAAAAATGAATTTATACCAATATGTATCAGATGCTATAAACAAAAAATTAGGATTTGCAGCAAACCTGGAAACACCGCGCAACCGTGAATTTGGTGATTTTTCCACAAATGCCGCCATGGTTGGTGCAAAAATTGCACATAAAAATCCACGCGAATTGGCAGGTGAAATTTTACCAAAAATTCAAGAATTGGATTTTATCGCATCTGCAGAAATTGCAGGCCCAGGATTTATCAACATAAAAATTCGCGATGATTTTATTTTAAAAAACGCAACTGCGCCACAACCACAAAAACCAGAACAACCATTGGTTATTGACATGGATTATGGTGCATACAATGTTGCAAAATCTTTGCATATTGGGCATTTACGCACATCTATTGTTGGGGATACATTAAACAGAATTTTGCGTTTTATGGGGCATAAAACAATTTCTTATAATCATATTGGCGATTGGGGTAAACCCATGGGGTTGGTTATCGCATGGATTGAAAGATTGCATCCAGAACTGCCTTATTTTCAGGACAATTTTGACGCAACAAAACCCGTAGATTACGAATTGGATGTAAATGAATTAAACACTTATTACCCGTCTGCATCTGCATTGGCAAAACAAGACCCAGAATTCCAGGCGCGCGCCCAAGAAATCAAGGCCAAATTCCAAGCCGGACACCCCGGGTATTTTGCTTTATACGAAAAATTCCTGGCAATATCGTTGGACAGCATGAATAAAACAGTTCGGCGTTTAAACATATTGCCGTTTGATTATGACCTGGGCGAACGCAATGCTGCAAAATATTTGCCCGATGTTGAAAAAATATTAAACAGCAAAAATATGATTTATGAAAGTGATGGCGCAATGGTTATCAATGTTCGGCGCGACACAGATACCGCACCAATGCCGCCATATATGTGGCGGGATTCACGCGGTGCAGACACATACGATTCTACGGATTTAGCCGCAATATATTACAGAAAGCTAACAGACAACCCAAACAAAATAATATATATTACTGATTTTAGGCAATCTTTGCATTTTACACAACTGTTTCGTGCTGCTGAAATTGCCGGCATTTTTGAAGCAAAAAACATCGAACATATTGGATACGGCACGATAAATGGACGCGATGGAAAACCGTTCAAAACACGCGATGGTTCTGCGGCCGGATTGGACGATATTTTAAACATTGCGAATAACGCTGTTGTGGTCCGTATCACAGAATCTGGCAAACAACTGGATTCACAAACCATAGAAACAATCGGGTTGGCGGCCGTTAAATTTAATGATTTGATACACGATGTCAAATCTGATTATATATTTGATCCAGATTCCGTTACCAGTTTTGAAGGAAAAACTGGACCGTATGTTTTATATACGGCAGTACGGTTAAATTCTGTGTTAAAACGCGCCACAGCGCAACCAAAATTGCACAATGTTGCAATCAGCACAGACGAACGCAATTTATTGTTGGCAATTATGGATTTTGACAGAACAATTCAATCAGCGTGCGAAAACAGGGCAACCGATATGATTGCCAACTATGCTTACAACTTGTGCCAACTGATTAACACATTTTATCACACATGCCCAATATTACGCGATGACATAGATACACAAACCCAAGAAACACGGTTATATATCACAAAAATTGCCCGCGACACATTGGTAACAGCAACTGATTTAATGGGACTGCGAATCCCAGAAAAGATGTAAAACAATTAACAGAAAACGCCCATTTGGGCGTTTTTTAATGTCCGCGTTTGTTGCGCGCCCAACTAAACAGCGCAAATCCCAATAACAAGAACAAAATCACTAAAAATATACCAATCGCGGCAAATTCACTTTCTGCGAACGGCAATTCCATATTCATACCATAATAACCCACAATTACGGTTGGAATCACCAGCATAATATTCCACATAGTCAACCGATTAATATATCTGTTTGATTCCATATTAATAATACTTTCAAAGGTTTCTTTGATAGATTTTAACATTTTACTATAACTTGTTACAACCTCGGTTGCCTGACCCAATTCGATGCGCACATCTTCGGCCAATTCTTGTGCATCGTCAGTTTTAATAAAACCACGCATCTTTTCCAATTTATCCAACACCGAAGAATTTCCCTTGATGCCCGCCATATACAAAGTATAACTGTTTTCAACCTCTAGCAATGCCATCAGGTCGTATTTAGAAATGTTTTGTTGCAGACCTTTTTTAGATTCCAACACGCGCTTGTTTAATTCTTTCAACAAACGCAGATAAGATTCAGCGATATAATACAAAATATTCAAAATAAAATCTTCACGCGATGTTTTTTCGTCTTTTTTAATTTTATCCAGCAAATCACAACGCTTTCTACATACAGTAATTACACGATTTGGCGAATAAATAATTGATAATGGTTCAGTATGCCACAGGGTGTCATTTTCACGATTAATAATAGGGAAACGAACAATTATAACCTTGTAATCATCCTCGATTTCTAACCTGGGCTGTTCATCAGGGTCTAAAATATCGATAATATTATCTTCATCGATTTTGTATTCGGATTGCAATCTTTCAAAATCATCATGGTCAGGATTGCCGACATTTACCCAAGAAAATGTTTTCAATTTTTCGGTTACAAACATTTTAACACCCCTGTATTTTTACCAACATATTGTACACTAAAATCGCAACAAAATCAAATAATTGACACGAAAAATTACCTATACTTTTGTAAACCACAACCGCGTACAATCATAACATTAAATAGACAAAGGAGAAAAATATGGAAAAATCACCATCTGCTTTTTCTGTGGCACACTATGTTTTGTTATTTCTGGTATCTACGGCATGTACTGTTTCTGTGGTTTGGGTTTTGATTGCCGCAAACAACCGTGAATCTGCATTAAACGACCGCACAAAACCGAACGACAAAACATGCCAACGCACTGTCGCGGATACTGTTACAGACATGTGGGAACACACACCTGATAAAATTCCACCACAATATGTGTCATTAATAGACAATTATGCCAACCGAATTGTTATGGTTCGAACAACAGGCACATGCAACGGCAAAAAATTTATATGCCCAATGCACACAAAGCGCATCGAATGCGACCCATGTGCATATAACGCAGCAAACAAACGCGCCATGTTTCAACACATTTCAGACGAAATTGACCGTATTTGCAAAAACAAATAAAAATTCTCTTGCGTTTAAAATTTCCTTTTTGCTAGGATGATGTATGGGGAAGGAATCTTTTATTCACAGAACAGGAGAAAAATATGTTAAATCGCTCGTATTACACCGCCATGTTGGGGTTGTTATTTTGCTCTGCGGCCTTTGGAATTCAACCATCTGTGCGCGCTGGGTCGGTCAGTTTAAACACTGGAATTAAACCTGTATCAACAACAATCACACCCATTACAACCAGTGCGGCATTGACTGCGGCGCGCGGGTCATCATTACCAAAATTTTCTTCTGCGAACACACCCATTAGCGTATCTAACAGCAGTGCATCAAAAACTGCCAGTGCACTGGAAGATTTGCGCCAACAAATCAATGAATTAAAAAGTGCCCAACAAGGATTGGCACAAAATCAAATCACGCGCCAAGATGTTACTGATGTGATTGCCACCACAGATTTACCCAGAACAAACAGTGGGTTAAACACAACATTAACAGAAATGCGCACCACCAGCGATGCACTGCGCACATCTGTGGATTCTATACAACACCAGACAGAACAATTCACAGAAACATTAAATACGGATATTGACAACAGATTACAAGTGCGCGGACTGATTGATGAAAACAATCAAACAACATACCCCAGTGATGCCAAGGTCCGTGCAATTATTGGTAACGAGGCCGCAATCAAGGGTTTTGTAACAGAAACAACATTGGCCGCAAAAAATTTTGCTGATTCAGAAACTATACGCGATTTGCGCGCCGATATTGCACCTGCTGCATTGGCTGCCAGTATTGCCGGGGACGAAACCGCCAAGGCCACATTAAACGATGCAGGATTCGCAAAGAAAGCAGAAGTTAACGATGCTATTGAAAATGTCGCCGGAAATATTGCTAATTTGGTTTCATATGATGAATTAAACACAGAATTATCTGGTTATGTAAAACCAGACGATATAACCCGTGCAAAATTAGCAGAAACATTAGGTGATGAATATTTAACAAATGACACTTTGACTAAAACAGTTTTAACAGAAAAACTGGGTGATGAATATGTCAAAGATGTCGAATTGGCAAATAAATTAGCCGCAAACAATGTTGCAACCACAGAATCATTGGCGACATTGGCAACCCAAGAATCTGTTAATGCTTTATCTGGCAATGTTGATACACTGTCCGGCGATATTCAAACATTAACCGCCAAAGTTGACGGTGGTGTTAACGACAGTGGCAGTATATTAAACCGTATTTCAACAAACGAAACTATTCGTGCTGCATTAAAAGGCGATACAGGGGCGCAGGGCGAAAAGGGCGACAAAGGCGATACCGGGGCCAGTTTCGCATTTAGAACCAGCATAACCAGTACAGACCAACTAGCCGCATGTACATCTGCAACCCAAGGTTTTGCGTTTTATAACGATACGGACGGCAATATGTACATTTGCGGATGTGTAAACGATACATGTCAATATGCAACCGCGCATATCAAGGGCGAAACAGGCACGACAGGTGAACAAGGCACACGCGGCATCGATGCAAAACCAGTTGAACAAACATATTGCGAAAATAATATCAATATTGTGAGCGCATTGTATCCATCTTATTCATCAGTTGAAAGCTGCGCAACATTCCCTTATAACTATTATAATGCTATCACAACTGGCGCAAAAGCGTACTGTCTGTCATTGGCACAAAACGCGATAAGTTTAGACAAAGACACAGGAATTGGCCTGAGATTGGAACAAAAACTGGGCACTGGCATTGTCAGCAATTTGAAAAACTCTGGTTTAACCGCGAAAATTCCTGGCACAAACCAATCATTTATTACCGAGTGCGAGGCCAGATATAACGAAATCATGAGCGGAGACGATGGACAAGATGCAAAATCTGTGGAACAAACATATTGCGAAGAAAACTTTGAAATCGTGCACGCATTGTATAGCGAGGTTGCAACCGTGGCAGATTGTGCCGACACAACCAAGTTTTCAAACGCAAAATACTCTGCAATTATGGGCGGTGCCAAGGCGTACTGTCTGTCATTGGCACAAAACGCAATCAGTTTAGATTTAACCAACGGTATTGGTAAAAAATTGGTTGATACATTTGGCGAACAAAAGATGACCAGTTTCAAAAACACATCCAACGCGGTCAGCAGAATAAATATGTCTGGATTTGCAGTCAGTAAAGAAACCGATGCACAAACTACAACCTTCCAAAACGCTTGCGAGGCGCGTTATGCCGAAATCATGGCTGGCGACAAGGGCGATACGGGGGCCGCTGGAACGGACGGTCGCGATGGGGACACATTTGTTCCGTCATTTAATACTGAAACAGGCAAAATCACTTGGGTCAAAGACAACAATACTACGAATGTTAGCGACTTTGATATCGGCAGCACTATTGATTCCAGAGCAGTTGTTGCTGTTAAAAATCAAATTAACACCACCAACAGTGATATTGCCAATGCAATTAACAACAAAATTACTGCTAATAATGCCAGTGTATTGACCATAGACAACCTGAAAAACTTGATTTCATCTGGTGCATTAAAAGTTGGTTGCAACAACACACTGTCTATAGAACCCAGCCTTGCTGATACGGATTTAAGCAGAAAACTGGGGCCAACTTCTATAAAAGGTACCGCTGGCACTATGGGTGTATGTCAACTCTAATTAAACCCAACTTACTTTCCCCAGGATTTCCTGGGGATTTTTTTATTGCTTTTTTGGGGGCTATGCACTAATATAAATCACATTGTCGGGGCGTAGCTCAGCCTGGTAGAGTACTTGCATGGGGTGCAAGGGGTCGCAGGTTCAATTCCTGTCGCCCCGACCATAAATTTAAACCGGTTTTTACACCGATTTTTTTGTTTATATAACACCACATAAAAAATATTACATATCGTTTATGTTTATGCTTGCACGAATCGTTTAAAATATTCAATATACCCATAGTTATAAACAAAGGGAGAAAAAATCAGTGATACTGGGAATTGGAATCGATTTGGTCGAATGCAGCCGGTTTCTGGATTGGTCTGCATTCAAAAAACAACGCATATTTACAAAAACTGAATTGGAATATGCCGATAATGATAATGCAAACGCAGAAAAACATCTTGCTAACTTTTGGGCCGCGCGCGAGGCATGCCTGAAAGCAATGCGCACCGGATTTAATGACAATATCGGTTTTGCCGATGTGTCGGTGGTGCACGATGATGCCGGATGCCCAGAATTATTGTTAAATGGTGGTGCCAAGGCCGTATTAAAAGAAATCGCCAATGGCAGAACTGTGCAAATACATTTATCTATTACTGACCAATCCGATTATTCTGCGGCAATGGTTGTAATTGAAACCGTGGATGATTACGAAGATAAATAATAAATAACTATTGAATAAAAAACGCCTGAACAATTATTCAGGCGTTTTTTGTATGACATATAACCCATTAAAACATTGGCGGGAAACAATCGCCACCACTGGATGGGCAACACACATTTTGATTATCTACGATTGAATAAACCTCGCCGGTACAGCATCCATTGGCATCTGGGGCGGTGCCATCATCACATAAATTACCACCATCTTGACCCGCCAATTCCGCATCAGTTAATACTGTTGCCTGGGATACATTGTATTCTGGTTTATTAACATCATCGTCATCCAACACTTTTGTGTCTGTATCGCATTCTTCTGGTCCCTGGGGGACGAACGCATCATTTGACGGTGCCGACAACACTGGATTATCTGTGGCAACCGTATCATTTGATGTTTGTGTGTTCGCCGCATGCGCCACAACATCCAGAGATTCTTTGACAATATTTTGAATTACCCCATGACCGTTTTCTGGGGCATCTGATTTTGTGTTGTCTGTATTGGATGTAATTTCAACACTGTCTATAAACGGATTTTCTGGTTGTGTGTCCGGTTTTGTTATTGCTTCTTGTTTAGTTATTGATGCCCCAGCATGCGTTTCAACCGTCATTGTTGTATCTGTTGTCAATTCAGGAACCGCATCCACAGACACATTAGACCGTTGATACAACCATAATGCAAATACGGACAGTGCAATCAAAACAACCAACAAAACATAATATAATAAATTTGGTTTACGCGATTGCTGACCAGATTGTACCGATTGCGACACATTGGCCGATGGGGCATGCGGCATAGTTGGCGCAGCAACAATACGGGGGGTATCCGCCACGGCCGTTTTATTTGGAATCGGCGCAACATTAATTGGTTGTTCTGGTTGAATTAAATCTTGGGTCAAATTTGGCGCGACATCGGGGGCCACAACCTCTGGCGTATTCTGTTTAGATTGCAACAACACAGACGATGTTTCTGCGTTATCATCATCCATGGTTGTAATTGTTTCTTCCCCAGACGGCAATGTTTCTGCATCGGTGTCATCTGTTGTTTTGTCTGCGGGTGTTTCATCATCAATTTCTTCACGAACAACAGGCGCGTCATACACAATTTTATCGTCCACGGTATCTATGAATGTATCATCCAACTTTACATCCATATCTGTATCGTTTTCATCAGGTACACTAACCACATCCAAAATGGATTTGTGGTTATTTGCAGATACTGTTTGACGAACATTTTTCACCGTGGCATCAGTTTTTTGTTTGACAGCATTAGTATCATCAGGTGCATCATCAAAATTAATTGGCTTGAACGCGATTTTTTCATCCATTATTTCTGGGTCTTGTTCAAACAACGGTTTTACATCTGTGTTAATTTCATAATCATCATCAACAAATTCGTTTGATGTATCGTCATTATCATTTTCCCATAATTCGTCATCATCGACATCATCTGGCACAGGGACAACAACGCGCGTTGGCGCATTTTTTGGACTCTTGACATTTTTGCGCTGTGTTGTTGGTTTGTTATCAGGAACAGAATCCAACACATGGCGCGCGGCATCAATATCATCTTCGGCAATCAACAAACGTTTATTGGCATTTTCCAACCGTTTATTTGCGCGTTCCAATTTGGTATTTAACACATCCAGTTGTGCTTCGGCCTTTAAAATTTTAGCCGCAGATTGTTTTGTTGGTTCTTTACCGACATTGCGGCGCAATGTTGACACCTTGGCACGAGCATTTTTAATTTTTACCTGTAATTCAACGATTGCATCACTGGTTCTATCTATTGTTTCGCGGGTATTTTCAGCAACATCTGTTGCAGCAATCAACCTGTCATTCGCAGACCGGCGCACAGCCGCCATACGAAAATCATTCAACGCATTTAATTCCTGCTTTAAATTCTTTTTACCGTCTTGATATGCAGAAATTAAATTATCATAAACATCCAATCCGTCATATTCGACATCTAATTTTTGATATTTGTTGTTCTTTTTAGGGCGAACTAATTCTAAATCCATACCATAATCATTAGACAACACATCGTCCCATTTTCTGTCGCCATAAGAATCCATTACCAACAAAACATTTGGTTTGAATTCATCCACAGTCGAATCCAAAACAAACACCAAACGACCGCGTTTATCATAAAAAGCGCGCAACACATTGTTGTTTATTTCATAATCACGCGATTTCAGCATTAATTTTTCTTTCTCTCTTGGCATTTTATCCCCCAAATGTTGTTATTTATTTCTTTTTAGGTGCAGTAAATTGATACGCCTGTTTACAGTGTTCATAGCAATACGGTTTTCCTACAAATACGGTTTCCCCACAGAAATGGAAATTTTCAGAATCAGGATCCCCAATCGGCCAACGGCATTGATTCGGTTTTAATGCCGCCAATTCCAAAGAGTGTTGAATTATGCGTTGATGCATTGCCAATGTGGCATTACCCTTTGCCTTGCCAGCAGGGCGCGCACTGGGCAAACGTTTCAGTTCCGCCTTGGCAGTCGTTTTTGTTGCGACATCTTTGACCCTTGGCGTTTTAGATGTATCTGTCGCGCGGCCAGATTTTTTCACAGTTGCTTTTTTGTTTGCCGCCTGGGCCGCAGATTTTTTAGTTGCCTTGGGCATAACCACCGGTTTTACAGGCGCAATTTTCTTGGTGATTGGCAACTTTGATTTTTTCACAGACGATTTTTTAGCATCATCTTTGCCCCCAGCGTTCTTGGTCGCAGTACCCGTGGTGGCCTTTAAATTCCAACCCAAACGATTTAATTTACCGACAACGGCGTTTTTACTCATTTCCAAACGCTTGCCAATTTCGGCGGTTGATAAACCCTTGCCAATCAATGTTTTTAATTTTTTTAACTTGTTAGAATCCCAACCCGTAGCCATTTTATAAAAATCCTTGTTTTATATACTTATATGATTGTATCATAGTTCCGAATCGAAAGGCAAGGGGGAATTAATGTTTTTTTACACTTTTTTTGCACTGCTGATATTGGGGGCAATTTTTTGTATTTGGCGCATATCTGTGGCAGATTTTCGCCGCAGAATCATCCCTGACGCATATTTATTTCCGTTATTATTGATTGGTTTGGTCATAATTCATTTTTTTCCGTGGATTTGCACCACCGGCGAATCGGTTGCAGGGGCGGTAATTGGATATACTTTGGCCGCATGTACTGGCGTTTTATTTGAAAAATTTTCACACGACAAAATAAACACACCTATTGGTATGGGCGACATAAAATTAATGGCAGTGGCAGGATTGTGGTTGGGTACCACTGGATTGGCGATTGCATTGGTGTTTTCATGCATTTTTGGTGCAATTTGGGCACATAATGAACATCAACGATTTATTCCATTTGCACCGTTTTTATTCATGGGGGGATTTTTGTCTTTTATTATAATTTCGTTTTTGTTATAATAAGCAATAAAAGGGATGCCAGAGAATGCGATTTTATTTTAATTTTTCGCTGATTTTTACGGGTTTCGCGACATTGTTTTTTGCGGCAAACACCATGGCCAGTACACCTTTTTCGCAATATGGAATGATTCAAAATGTGCGCGATTATTCCACAAATCCTTTTTACAATCCAGAAACTGCCACGATTTCGACACCAAAAATTATTTATGCGAATGGTCCTGCATTAAAACCAACAGATTGTCAAAATGTTGTTGCCACAGTTGTCGCGGCGGTTTGTGCGCAACGCAACATGTGCCAAAACACAAAATTGACAGATGTGCGACCTGACATTATGGTATCGTTATCGACATTGCCTGGACACAATTATGCATCGGCATGCTCTGGATATATCGACACAATATTCAAGCAGTATACCAATACGCCGCGTATAAAAATGTACAACGCTGCGTCCGGGACTGAATTTCCAACACCCCAGACAACAACCATAGCAACCACATTTCCAACCGCGACAACCAATACCCCAAAATGGCAACAAGAATACAATGAACGCGCAAACGAATTGCGTGCATTGCAACAGGCAACAAAAACAACCAACGATACTGTTGTTGCAACAGATTTTCCAAAAACATTTAACGATTTATCATTTGAGGAACGCAACAAAATTAAACAAATGGGATACGAACCATTCAAAGATGCGCAAGTATATATCCCAATACATGTAAAAATAGAGAAAAAAACCGAAAAAACCGCCACCGCCACAGCCACAGCACAAACATCAGCCCAGTGTGATTTTAACGGTGGTTTAGCACAGGGCCAAACAGCACAGGGCGATTGCGCAGGATTAACAATACAAACCGGAATATCCAGCGATAATGCTGAGGTCTGCTCTTGCAAATGCATTGATGCGAGTAAAAACAAAATGTCGTGCCAGATACTTGCATGTAAAGACGGTTATGAAAAGAAAGAGACCGCAGGAATACCTGGGTGCGTAGAAAAATTCTCACAACCTGCAGAACCATCCGCGGCACCTGAAATACCCGCCACAGAGAGTCCAGCCCCTGCGGCGCCTGCACAAAAAACACTATTGACATACAAACCATACGGTAACAACGAAACAAAGTGCATAAAAACTACCCAACCGTCAGTACCGCGCGATGATCATTTTTGCTATTATTCCCCCAACTACCGCAACGTAGACGAAAGGTGGTGTTTTAAAGCAGATACAAATTATTGCAGAACAAATACCACTGTATGTATATTAGGATACACGCATGATAATAAATATAAGAGTAAAACAGAAATAAAAGAATGCAAAATTGCATATGCCACAAATGCCGGTGGGGATGACACATGGGATAAGTATACCGCACGAGACCTGCCAGATTGTACATCACAAAAATGGAAGCAAAATAACGACCCAAAAAAAATAACCCCTGTTATGGTGGCGAATCCGGATAGAAACACAGAAGAGGTTATTCTGGATGGCGAATATCCTGCAAAATATTTTATAAAACAGTATGACGCCCCCAAGTATCCAGACATATGTATCGGTTATTTTTGTCCAACCGATGATGGTAGATTCCAAGAACCAAACGAAGACGGAACGTGTGAATACTAATAATTAATAATGAGAAATATTCAAAGATTGTTTTTATTACTGGCATTTATATTTGCGCCATTATCAGTGTTCGCAGAACCTGACAATAATTCTTACTCTATTGATGAAATGTTGGAACGGCGCGCACATGAAACACCATGTGCCACCGCCGTTTTGCGCCAGGCAATGGCATATAACGCAAATATGATTGAAAATCCTGATGATGCCAGTTCCACAGAAATTGATACATGGGTGCATTTTGCATTTTCCCAACCTGATACATTACGTGCACTATTGGATTGTCCAGAAATCCAACAACGCGCCGATGACGAAACTATTATTTTTGAAACGGCATCTTATACATTCAGCAATGGTCGCACGATTCAAATAAATTACGAAACACAAAAACGCGTGTTGAAACAAAAATTTTTACTGGCTGAAAAAAAATGGGGGCCTGGCGATATAAATCCTGATATTGCAAACGACATTGCCAATGGTGCAATATGGATAAATGTTGACCCGGCATGGTATGCAATTTTGGTGGCTGAACACGGTTCGATGGATGCTTATGTTGGACCTGGGAAAAACAACATTGTTGCCGCAAATTATATCAAGGACAATATCCGCCAATTTTACCCACAAGACCATGCTGGGGCTTTCCGTGCAGATTGCACATCACGCAGCGCGATTGCCGGCGACACAGATATGATAAATCGTGCCACAACAATAACAGTGGGTGGCGTACCACCGCGTACTGAATCCGCAGATTTAACCACCGAAGAACGAGAACAATTAAAAACAGCCAAAAATAATGATTATTATGTTATGGGCGATACAGATTTGAGATGGATTTCTGCATTAGAGGTAACCGCAGATGTGGCACTGATAATTTTAACAAGTGGTGTATCTGCCGCCGCAAAAGGTTTTGCAACAGGATTGCGCGCCACCCGCACATTTAAATCTGCAAATGCAACATTAAAAACAATCAAAACATCTGCGGATGTTACACGGTGGACAAACATAACCAACCATACCGCACGCATAACCAAGGCAATCAACACCGCAGATAAAATAGAAGATTCTGCCCAGACATTAAAAGGTTTAACCCGCACATACGAACAAACAATCAACAAATTACAAAACCAATTCGCTGCATTACAAAAAGCCCCCAAACCCGATGCAAAGCAAATCAAGACCATAGAGCAAGAATTAGAATTTGCAAAAAACCAAACGAATACCGCACAACAGGTATTGAAAAACGCTGATAAAATAACCGATGTACAAAACAAATTAAAAAACAACACGAAACTGACCGCACAAGAAACAGAAAAATTACAAAACGAGATTAAAACATTAACCGACTCTTATAAAACAGAATTACAAAAATTAAAAAACGTACACGAAACAGAAATAGCAAAATTGGCAAAAACCGATGATGTTGTGAAATATCAAGAACTAGTTCAAGCCAAACGCGAGGCCGCACATACCGCATATCTGTTGCGCCAAGGAAAAATCGCATTCCAGGCCAAACGCGGATTATTACCAATGCGCGCATACAGGGCGGCTAAATCTTTACGAAACGGAATCAAGGCCGGCAAAAACCTGGATAAAACCTCCCGGATTGTTCGCGCACATACCAGTGGTTTTTCTACAAAAATAAAAGATTGGTTATTTCACAACACAATAAAAAATTTACCCGCAGCAACAAAACTCCCTGCCAGTTTGGCTGTCCTGAATACTATTGTCAAAGCCGTAGGCAACATGTACGATTACTCGGAAGTAACAACAGCAGAATTTACCAATGGTGTTGAATTGCATCCATATCTGTTATTGGCCGCAGATAATTTGCCAGGTTTTGAAAATATTGTAAATCACGGTATGTGGTTGTTCTGGACAGGCAGTTCAACATCTGCCAACGATGACGATGCCGCATTTTTAGAAGCCATGAGTTTCGCAGAAAAATTCCATCAAGATTTGGTCGAAGTCCAAGACGAATATAATGTTATGGCATGCGATGTTGATATTTATGTCGTGCGCCCAATTATTCGAAATCCTGACACAGACGATGCAGAAGTATATTATTTGTTTATGAATGAAACACCATGGACAACACACGGATATAACACCCCCAATGACGGCACAGGCGAAACATCTATTCCGCGCCGAGACCAAACACCAAACGAACCCCAGCAAACCGAAACATCATACGGTACGGACACTGGATTGCCCGCACCAATACAAGAAACCGATGTCGAATCTGCTGTAAATCAACCAACATCCGCGGATTATTATAAACCTGCACAAAATTTGTATACGAACGGGGCGGGACATGTCAGCCACCTGAAAAAAATCGGGACTGTGATTGAACCTGCGTATGACGGAACCCGTATCGGCATGCCATGCACAAAACCATCCGCACGCGCAGGGGAATTCACAAACGAAATTTTAACCACGGGACGTTATGCATCTGTGTCGCCGGCATTTGAAAAAGCAATGATTACTAAATTTCGAACCGAAGGCGAATGTGTCGACCACCCGGCGGATTCTGGGGGATATACATGTTATGGTGTTTCGTCCAAATATTTTCCAGAGGCCAAAGAACCCGGCTTTACACGCGCCGATGCCGAAGACATTGCATGGAATCATTTTTTCCACAAATATCACATGGATAAATTGCCAGATGCAATCAGCGGCGATGTGTTTATGGCACTGTGGGGCACTGGCAGTAAAGACAAATCTGTCGGTTTGTTGCAACATATATTGGGTGTATCCGAAACAGGTTTTGTAAACGATGAAACCATTACGGCGGCAAAAAATTATCGCGGCGATTTACGCACAAAATTTCTGGATGCCCGCAAAAAAAATTTCTTGAAAAGTCGTAATTCTACATTTTTACAAGGATGGTTAAACGCATTGGATGTATATCGCGCCAATGGATGTCATACCGTGGCCCAGGACACCATTCCGTAAAAACGATATTGATTTATAATCCGTGTTTCGTTTATAATACATATGAACAGGTTAGGGGACAAAATGAAAAAAATATTTGCATTATTTATCGCCATGTTATTTATCACTGGGGCTGGGGCATATCAAAAAATATCATCGAACCAATATGGTGTTGGTGATGCACGCAATGAAAACATCGTTGTTCGTTGTACAACACCATCGGGACAAATTGCAAGCGACACATGTTCTTTGCGCCGATACGCGAAATGCGTGAATGGTAAATGTTCTGGATGGGACAAATGGCGCAACATCCGCAACACCCGCGACACATATTCATCTTGGCAAGATGCGGCAGACGCATGCTGTCGCGCCAAAGGATTACGATAATTTTTTCTAAATTGAATAAAAAACTGTTGATGTGTTGCGGCGCACGCCGTAGCACTCAAAAATTTTAAATGCGCGTCATAACGGGCGCGCATTAACAATTTTTGGTGGTGGATGAGATTGGACTCGAACCAACGACCTCTTCGATGTGAACGAAGCGCTCTAACCAACTGAGCTACACATCCAAACAAGGCGATTTCCACCCGAAGCTTTGGCAAAGGGTGGTGGGGATAGTGGGACTTGAACCCACACGGTCGCAATGACCAAAGGATTTTAAGTCCTCAGCGTCTACCATTCCGCCATATCCCCGAGAACTTTCTGGTGGAGCTGATGGGACTCAAACCCACGACCTCTACGATGCGAACGTAGCGCTCTATCAACTGAGCTACAACCCCAAAAATCTTTACCTGGAATATATTTACCGGGCCGTTTGTTTGATATAAAACGTATGGTGGGCATAAGAAGAATCGAACTTCCAAGGTATTGCTACCACTAGTACCTGAAACTAGCGCGTCTACCAGTTCCGCCATATGCCCAATATCCAAGGCGTTGCACATGATAAACCAAAACAACAAAAATTGCAACAGTTTTTTATAAAAATTTTTTGAAAAAATATAATGTTAAATCTATAAAAAACACATTATTTACTTGCCCCACAAAATCAAAATTTGCTAAAATTTTTACAAAGACATGAGAAGGTTAGGAATTATCTTGGTTTTCTGCGCGTTATGGGCGACCAACGGCATTGCCGCATCGCGCGTATCTGGCACATCTGGCGCCGCCAGGAATGGCACCGTATCTGTGCGCGCCGGCACATCACAACAACAGGTTCGTACAAAAACTGTGGCAAGCCGACAGAGTGTCCGTGTTTCTGGAACAAAACAAAAAACGGTCAGTCGAACCGCCACAACGCCCCAGGCAAACGCCATTGTATCTGCCACCCGCGCATTAACCAACCGTGCCCAGGCCAAAAACACCCGCGCCGCTGCAACAAATGTTATTGCACGCGCCACAACCACAGAAACACGCACAGGTGCCGAATACGAACAATGTAAAAGTGCGTATTTTGAATGTATGGACCAATTTTGCCAATTAAAAAATGATGATTATCGCCGCTGTTCTTGCAGTGATCGCATCACATCATTACAAAACGCACGCGACAAATTAACCCAGGCCGGCGAACAATTAACCGCATTTAACGAAAACCTGGATATTGTTGGTAAAACCGCGGCCCAGGCGGCGGCGATGAATACCGCATCTGACGGCGAATTGGCATTAACCAAGGACAAATCTGCATCCAAGGCATTGTTAACCGCAATCATGAATTCTATACGCGGCACAGATACCAAGGTTGAAAACGAACAATTATCCAGTTTGAACAGCGTTGATTTATCTTTCGATTCTACTAATTCTTTTGGTATGGATGATATTGGCCAGGCGGTCGCATCATACAACGGAACCGCATTGTATTCTGCGGTATATCCCCAATGTCGTACGGCGGTCAAATCAAATTGTAATGACGCATCGCTGCAACGCGCAGTGAACGCATATTTAATGGCAATCGAACAAGATTGTAATACTGTGCAAACCGCAATCAATAACAAACAAAAAGAAACACATGCGGCAATCCGTGAAAGTAGTTCTATGTTGGATATGGCGCGCGCCGAAAATCATAAAAATCACAATGCAGACGATGTTGCAACATGTTTAACCAATGTTGAAAACGCGGTATTGAGTGAAGAAGTATGTGGTACCAATTATCACAAATGCCTGGACAACGGCGAATATATTGATGTAACAACTGGGGCGCCAATCGCGGGGGTGGTTGATTTTTATAAATTGGGTCAAATGTTAACGTTTGCCACTGGGCGCAGTAATGCCGACCAAAAATTAGCCCAAAATATCAACAATCAAATTTTCGTCAGTAATTTTGAAAAACGTGTAAAACAATTTGCAGAACCAGCATTAGATAAATGTCGCGATGATGCAGACACTGTTTGGCAAGAATATTTGAACAAGGCATTACTGGACATTTATTATGCCCAACAATCCAAGGTCAGCGAGATTAAACAAGGATGTTTCGATTTTGTGTCTGCATGTTATATGAACGGCAGTGATGCCATGACCAATGCTATGCAGGGACTGATTGCCGCACAAACAACAACACTGAAACCAGACACCACAAAATTAAACAAATCATTATGCGATGATTATATCAAATCTTGCAACAATATGTTTGATGGCGATATTGTCAAAAACTATATTGATAATCGTCATGATACAGATTCGCTGTCGGCATGTCGTGCGGTTGTCCAACAATGCTTTGATAATTATGGCGGTCAAAATTACGAAAATTTTTACAATCCGTCCAGTGGCCTGTTTGAACCCGGCGCCGCCACAGATTGGTTTACTCTGTACGATAACGATGAAACCCTTGTTTCGCCATGCGCAAAACAGTTGGCAACAATCGATTCATGCAAAGATATTGTCGAAGAAGCATTTGGCGGATTTGATAAATTCACCACTGACACCACCATATACCAAAAATATGGCCAGAAAGAGGGTGATAACATTCACAGTCGCCAATTACGGCCATCTGGTATCGCGACCGAGGTTTATAACCAAATCATTGACATTTTACAAACACAATGTAAAAATTTAGACGGCAGGTTTATGAATGTGCAAAACCTGGAATTGTATAGCGACAACTATTCCCCAGACGCATTTTGCGAGGCAACATTTTATAACCGACAAAGCAGATATTACAATGTTATCGGTATGTACGGCGATATACATTACACAGACAGCGTACGAAGTTGTCGGTTAGAATTAAACGACGCCGGTACCAATATCGAAAACCCTGATGAGTCAGTTGACCTCTCACATAATACCAATACCGGCCGCACCGATGAACAGGCGGGTGGTGCGTCTGCATTAAATCCGTCCAGTATATCCAAAAAGCCAACGATAGTAAAAATGCGCACCAGAGCCGGGTTCAACCCCCGTATTCCTGACTGGCACCTTGTGTGCGAAACCCAAACAACAGAGTTTCGTGAAAACATGTGCCCGCGCGATTATGGCATAAATATTGATGTGCAATCTTGGGGGGCGTGTTTGTGTTGGGAAAACGGTGGCCGCCGCAGTAATAACGGTACCAGTACCCGTTGCGTGGCATCATTCCCATCGCGGCCAATTATACACTATGTTAATGTCGGCGGCACTGCACCACAACAACAAACCCTGCGCGGATTAAACAATAGCTGCATTGTTAACACAGCAGTATATTATACCGACCCAAATTGTACTAATACTGATGATAATTCCAACTGTGATACAGCCACAACATTTTCTATGTGGGAAAATGAAAATGCAACCGCCAGCGATTTACCCGGTGCCCAAGATTGGTGCACTGGCGTTGTTGATAAAGATAATCGCGTTTGCCCATTTGGTGTTAATTTAGACAATAATAATACGTGCCAAAATTGTCCTCTTGGATACGCGGCCGCCTCAGGCAGTGATGTTTGTTGTCCAACCGGCTATACATACAATACCACAACCGACAGGTGTACCAGTAGTGATGGTGATGAACAACCAATTCCAACGTCCACATCACTGATGGATTCGTCTGCGAACAACCAAGGATTTCCCGAAGGAAACTGATTGATATGACGATTGCCTTGCTCAATAATTATAAAAAATTCAATGGAAATTATTTAATCTTTTTCAACACCAATTTCCGGGCGGCCGCATATGTGCGTTTTTTATCCAGAAACACCGTGTGTTTCAAATGATTTGCAATCCGCGCACCAACCGATGTGTCGTCTGGTCGCCATAATTTATCCGCGGATTTTAATTCAGCAATCATTTTTTTACGAACATTATCGTTTTTGGCAATCCGTTTGAACTGTTTTAATATATTGTTTGCAGTCGCATCCACACCCAATAATTCTGGATAAACAGATTTTTCCAACAATATATTCACCAAAGACACCCAATTAACATTGACCAATGCCTGGCCAATCATGGATGTCAACCAATTCATACGATAAACAATTATCGCCGGAATATGCATCATAGCCAATTCTGCGGATACAGTTCCACTGGCCGCGACAGCAATAAATGTTTTGCGATACAATTCGTATCTGTCGCTGGCAGGAATAATTTCCGGTTTTGTTTTCCATTTTTGCACAGCCGCACGAACAATGCTATCTGTCGTTTCAACCGTTGGAATAACAAATTTGTATCCACGTGGGGCCTTGTCTACGAAACCACGAAACACGGGTAATAATTTTTCAACCTCTGCTATGCGACTGCCTGGCATTAACGCCACCACTTTATCACCACGGGTGTGTTTTGCCGCAGTATATTTACCCATAATATTATCCGCAATCGGGTGTCCAACTGCAATCGTATCCAAACCATATTGGGTAAAATAAGGAATTTCAAAATCAAAAAACGCATACAATTTATCAAATGTTTTTGCGTATTTTTTTGCGCGACCTGGCCGCCATGCCCAAACCTGGGGCGCAACAACATGATGAAATTGCATGCCGCGCGCAATCAATCGCCGCCCCGCCGCAGACCCACGCAATTTTGCAATCACAGCCCGCGCAAACCCAGGGGAATCGATTGTCAAAACCAAATCAGGCGCAGCATCAATTATCGCGTCCACCGTTTGTTTTATACGCCGTTTTAATGTGGCCGCATGGGACAAAACCTCTATAATTCCCATAACCGCCAAATCAGACATGGGAAAAATCGATTTTAATCCCGCGTCCCGCATATTTTCGCCACCAACGCCAACAAATTTTACACCGTGCAATGCGCGCATTATATTCGCGCCCAGGATATCACCTGAAACCTCGCCAGCGATGATAAAGATTTTCTTTTTATTCGGCATTTTTTGATGTTCCAATTCCACGTTTTGAACGATTTTCGATAAAGTCAATCGCATCCATCGCATATTTATTGTTTTTTACTTCTTTGCGAACACGATTTAACCGCTCTTCGACTGTGCCGTCTGTTTCGCGAAACATTGCGGAATAAACTGTATGAATTGCGTGCATATCTTCGTTGGTAAATCCATGGCGCATTAACCCCACGCGATTTATAGTACGATATGTGGCACGCGCGCCCATGCCTTCGTAAATTGCGTACGGCAACACATCATTGCCAACCCCAGACATTCCTGCAACAAATGCATTGCGGCCGATGCGCACAAATTGCAACACCATCACACCGCCAGATAAAATTACGAAATCTTCAACCTCTACATGGCCGGCAACCTGCACCAGGTTTGACATTACAACACTGTTGCCAATCTTGCAATCATGACCGACATGGGCATTAACCATAATTTGACAATCGTCCCCGATTTCCGTTCCACTGGATGCAGGGGTTCCAGAATGAATCGTTACATATTCACGAATTTTGCAACGTTTACCAATACGCAGCCCCGTCATTGTGGATTCATCTTGCCATTTTAAATCTTGACTCATCACGCCCAGCACCGCGAATGGATATACAATAGAATCATCACCAATCGTGGTTTTGCCGTCAATCACAACATGAGAAACCAACTCTACACGGTCGCCCAATACAACATTTTCGCCAATCATACAATATGGCCCAATTTTACAATCTGCGCCAATTACCGCACCTGGTTTAATAATCGCGGTTGGATGAATATCACTCATACTAATTACCCTTTGACTTATTAACAGCCAAATGATATACCAAATCTTGTAAAATTGGTATTCAAGAAATATAACAAATTATAACAAAGCCCGTATATCATCAACAAAATTGCCGTGTGGCAAATTTATTAAACACAACAATGCCATACAAGAAATAACCGGCATTATCGTCAATATACCGAACGAAAACAGGGCAATCATCAATAACCTGTCTGCCAAATATCCTGGGACATTGTGTGCATGAACCGTTTTTAACCAACACAACGCACCGAACAAGCCGCAAACCCCAATAAAAATAGGAACCGATTCGGTCAGCACAAACAAACAACCCGCCAACGCAACCAAGCACCGCAATAACCATTTTAATTTTACAAACGCGCTGTTATATATCTTGCCAGACGGTTTTGTGTTGCGCAATACCAATGCCATAACCACAGGCGCACCAACCACAACCAATCCAATTAAATGCAAAAGCGTTAAATTACCCAGTTGACCAAATCTAAAAAATTCTGGTTGCATTAATATCATTATAATGAACAAAAATACAAATGCAGAAACATACGGCACATCAGCAATTTTATATTTCATGTTCCGCCCAAAATACCCGCCACCAACAAATGCCACAATCTGCAAAATCGGCCCCCACCAATTATGCGTATCTGTTAATCCAATCAATGCCAAAATCACCCCAGAAACAAACACTGTTTTTAATTTTTGATTACGGGTCAATTCTGGCCATTTTGGTAATTTTATATCGCGTGTCGTATACCCAACAAACACCATACCAACAAACGCAATTATCGCGGTCATAAACGGCAACAATGTTTCCGAATCGCGCAACGCCACATAATTTCCACCAAACAAAACCAACCACAAAACCGCCAAAACAATCGTCCATTTTATAACGCGCGAACGCATTTTACCGCCATTCCAACCAATCGCCCCCAAGAACACATTGCCGTATTTATACACCACATAAAACAATGGCAACATTAATAATCCAGACCAAAAAAACGCGGGCAGGGACAATGCCGCATTATTAAATGCACTGACCGCACTGGGGACAACCAAAGATTCATCAAACATGGACTTGCCTTTTGTTATTTTTATAACTATGATATAAATATGCCACGAGAAAAACAAGACATTTTTACATTGCTGGACGGCAAAATAAAATTATATCAATCCAATTATAATCCAACATGTGATGCGGTGTGGTTGGCTGCGATGCCGATTGGCGCACCAAAAACGATATTAGATGTTGGTGTGGGGTCTGGCGGGGCGGCATTATGCGCGCAACATCATTTTCCAGACGCACATATTACAGGTTTGGATATATCCCCAGAAATGTTAGATACTTGCACAAAAAATGCAAAATTAAACAATTTTGATTTTGAATTATTAAATCAAGATATTTTAAAATGGTCTACACCCCGCACATTTGATTTGGTAATATCTAACCCACCTTATTTTCATGGAACACCAACAAAAAACAACCCACGCGCACACCATAATGCAGACCTGGGGGCATGGACGAAAAAATGTATTGCACGGATAAAACCACGCGGATATTTTTGCACGATTGTAGATGCTGGGCGCGTTGCTGATGTGATTGCTGTTATGCAAAAAACAATGGGCGACATCACAATATTGCCGTTATTCGGTGCAAAAAAAATCGCAGAACGCGTTTTGATTCGCGGGCGGGCAGGCACGCGGGGCGCATCTGTAATACATTTCGGGTTGCCGATGAATTATGAACCGGTATTACGTAATGGCTTGACTATTGGGAAAATTTTGACTAAAATATAGGCATAATGTTAAATTTTATTGCGCGATATTTTTCATCTGTTTGGTCATTTATCACATGGCCATTTCGTTCTTTGTGGCGATTTATCGGCCACGTGTTTCCGCCACGCGAATTTACAATTATGGACATCCCCAGTGGCAATGTGTACAGTTTTAACCAAAGCAGTTTTTGGCGTTTTACAAAATTTGTTGCAAAAATTGGGCTGGTTGTGTGGGCTTCTTGGTCAACATATGTATTTATTTACCATCGTCCTATGTTGCAAAAACGCACAATGCAATTACAACAAGAACGCGCGCGCCACGACCGCCAGTTGGTTAATTTACAGGTGTATTTGACCAAATTTAATGAATTAACACGCAACCTGAATATTATTGATGATAAAATAATGAACGCCAAAGATTTATCTGATGGCGAACGCGAATCTTTGACCGATTCTCGTGTAAAGATTTGGGGGGAATTGGACTTTTTAAAAACGCGTATCACAGAATTATTGGCCGACCGGGATTATGACCCAGAATTCACCAAGATTGCTGAATTGTCTGCGGCGTATGACATTGTAATTGCCGAAAACGAAACAATCAAACAACAAAACAAACAAATACGCGAAACCATGGCTGACATTGCCGATGTGGATAACGAAATTATTAATTCTGTATCAAAATTGGCACGCGATAATGTTGCAGAATTGCGCCTGAAATGGAACAAGATTTCATCAACATTGGCATCGTTAAATATCCAAGAACAAACACTGATTCAAAACGCCAACAAATATTCAAACCCAATCGTGAACACGGTATTCGAACCTATTACATTTGATTTAAAAACAGATATAAAATACAGACGCATTGCGAAAAATCTGGAAACATGGGCTGGGTTGTCTAAATTGTTAAAGGTTTTGCCATTGGGGGCACCTGTGAAAAACCCATTTGTAACATCTGGGTTCGGCATGCGCACAGACCCATTTACCAAAACACCAAAACAACACAAAGGCATCGATTTTGCTGGTAAAATTGGGACAGAGTTATCCGCGGTGGCACCTGGGCGTGTAATATCTGTGGGCGACCGCAACGGTTATGGATTGACTGTTGAAATCGACCATGGGTTGGGATTTTCGACATTGTATGCCCATTTGTCCAAGGCATTGGTATCGCGCGGGGATTGGGTACGACCTGGGACTATTGTTGGATTGGGCGGGTCATCTGGGCGTTCGACTGGCGCGCATTTACATTACGAGATTAAATACAAAGGAAACCAATTTAATCCGGCAAACTTTGTAAAAGAATAACAAAAACAAAGGAAAGAAGGGGAACAATAATGCTGGCATTTACAAACGCAGACGAAAAACAATCACCAACTGTTATCGGGGCAGGTTGCAAAATTGACGGGGGCATTAAATCAGATTTAACCGTCCAGGTACACGGAACGGTTAACGGCGATATTAATGCATCAACTGTGGTCATTGGTCGTGGCGGACATGTTGTGGGTGATGTGTTTGCAAAAACATTGTTTTTGCACGGGGAATTAAAGGGCTCTGCAACGGTCAACACGGCAAATGTGTTCAGCAACGCGAAAATGAGTGGCACACTGACATACCGCACATTAAACATAACATGCAACACTGAATTGGAATGTAAATTGGCCAAACGCAAAGACAAAGGAACAAATAATGAATAAAAAAAACAAAATTTTTCTGGGTGCAGACCATCGTGGCGTTGGGGTAAAATTATATTTAATTGAAATGTTAAATGCCGCAGGATACACAACTGTCAATTTGGGCACAGATGACCCAAATACACCTGTGGATTTTCCTGATATTGCGGCAAAATTGGCTGATGCCATGGCAAACGACAAAGATTCCCGCGGAATTTTGGTTTGTGGCACCGGGGCAGGGATGGAAATTGCCGCCAATCGTTATCGACATCTGCGCGCATCGCGTTGCGACAGACCAGAGCAGGCGCGCGATGACCGTTTTCACGATGATATAAATGTTTTGACATTGGCAGCCGATGATATAGATATCGAGGTTGCATACCTGTGCACCCAGGCATTTCTGGAAAGTCCATTTGACGACATTGAACGCCGCCGCAAGAGATTGGAAAAAATATCATAATAGAAAATGACCCACACTCCGCATCCAAACCACAAAATTTTATGCGCAATTCGTCATCAAATCAATATAACCAAAGATTACCGTAAAAAAGGGAATAGTAACACAGATGATACCAAACGTGATTCTTGCGAAACAGAACTGCAATTTTTACGGCGCGCACTAATATCATCTGGTCATGCCAATCAAGTAGTCAAAATTGGAAACACATACCATCGCAACGAACAAGCGCAAATCCAAGCATTAAAAATTTTATACGAACAAACCAGAAATAAAGAACTGATGTTGTTACTGGGCGAAAAAACAATGTAAAAACTCGCCATTTTGGTGAGCATTTTTTATCTGTAACATTTATATAACAAAAATACCGTAGGCTGATGCTTTTTCCACCAATCTATGTTTATTTTGAAATTGTTATATCTGTCGGAATCTGTGTAATATTCCTGTATAGCTTGTTCATACATATCATGAATGTTTTGCTTTTGTAAAATCTTGATTTCGTGCGCACCACACTGATAAATTCCAGTACTATCCTGACATCTTTGTTTTATAACATCGGTAAGTGGTTGTATTTGATATATTCTGGCATCCAGTAAATGATGGGTCAATTTTGTATGCCATAACATAGCATCAAAAGCGCCTTGGGCAAAATGAAAACAAGAATTGCTAACCATACATTTTGGATCGTCTGGTCTGTGCTTACTTTGGTCTGGTGCCGTAAAAACCGTTCCGCAGGGTATATCAAACACATCTATATTCATAATACCATCATACAAATCAGTAAAAAAAGATCGCGGTGTGATGATTTTGTAATACATGGATGCGTTCTTTATTTTGTAAAACTATCTTTTAATAATTTATTAACGGCTGGATTATATTGAAAATATTTACTGGATCCAGGAATAATATAATCCGCCAGTTTTGATCCACCAGGCAATTCTGTTTCAGCTATCGTTTTATCAAAATCTATATCAGGACGTTTCAGGTCGTTATTTCCACGGAATTTTTTAACATACGGGCAAAATCCAGGAACCGGATATTCATTTTTTAATGTTTCGGGGGTTACTGGCGATCCGTCCAATTCAGCACAGCTAAGACCACAGGAATTATTACCATCACGTTTATTGTAATTTGCATTATAACAATGACATTTGCGTGTTTTCTGGTCCAACTGGGCACAACGAACATTGGTCATATAAACACGACCCATATGCACAACCTTTAACAAACAACATAATCCACATTGTTCGCAAATAGATTCCCATTCTGGCGTACCAGGTAACGGATTAGAAATTTTTGTTTGTGCTTTTTGTTTCATATTTATACCCCTCTATACCGAATATAGTATAAATATTATTTTTGTCAAGGTTTTTGCTGTTTGCAAGACACTAGAATTGCGTATTAAATCCCAAACGCACAGATTTATCATCAACATCCAAAGTCGTGCCTTTTGGCATATATTCGTCAACCAAAATCCATGTGAACAAGGCAGATACAGCCGCACCAGCCGCCACATCGTGCCAATAATGTGCACGCGCACGAACGCGCGACCAACCGGCAATCACACTCATTGCGTATGGCATCAACGCAGGTTTCCACCCATATCGTTTATGAACGAACATTGCGCCCGAAAATGCACCAACCGCATGTCCACTGGGGAAAGATTTTTTATCACTCTTGTTTGGGCGGCGTTCTAATTCTAATGCCTTGATACCCTCGCTGGCAATCTGGGCCGCTGCGATAGATTCTGCCAACTGCAATGTTCCGGAATAATCCTGGGCCATCATGGTCATCCCCAACGCGTACGCAGGCGACATAACCAACATAATATCGCCCAATTTGTTGTTATTTGTGAACGGACCGCCAGCATTGGCATTATTGCAAGTCAATATTCCAAACACACATAATGTGGTAATAATTTTGAAAACCTTGGTCATTTGAAAAAATTCCTTTGATTATATTTGCAACAATACTATATCCGTATACGCAAAGTCCAGGATTTTATTCATACAAAAACCGCCCATGTGGGTCAGGGCGGATTTTTGTTTTTGTTAAGGGCAAATTTATTTTTTCACAACAAAGTTTACCAATTTTTTGGGCACCACAATCGTTTTGATAATCGTTGCACCATCCAGTTGTTTTAAAGCGTTTTGGCGCGCTGCCTCTATTAAATCAGGTTCGGCAATGTCAACCGGTACAACAAAGTCCCGCACGCGTTTCCCATTCACAGACACAACTATTGTCATATCTGTATCTGCCATTTTTGACGCGTCCGCAACCGGCCACGATTCAAACACCAACATGTCTTTATGCCCCAGACGTTCCCACATTTCTTCGGTTAAATGTGGTGCAAATGGATTCAACAACTGAATCAAAACAGAGTAGGCGGCACGTGGCATTTTACCACCAGGAAATGCGTTAATAAATTCCATCATTCCAGAAATCGCAGTATTAAAATTCATGCTGTTAATTTTATCTGTGGTATCAGCAATCAATTTATTAACCAATTTTTCTTGCTGCTCTGTCAGCGTCTCATCGGTTAAATTATCTGCAAAGGACTCTATGCGTTTCAAAAACCTTTGCACACCAGACAAGGCGCCATCACTCCACACAGTATTGTTTTTCCATGGTCCCAACGACAATATGGCCAAACGAGACGCATCGGCACCAACACTATCCAACAGTTCGGAAACCTGGAACCCATTGCCGCGCGACTTTGACATTTTATAACCATCACTGCCCAACACTAAACCTTGGGCTGTGCGTTTGGCATATGGCTCTGGCGTGTTTACCAAACCCAAATCATATAATGCATGATGCCAAAATCTGGAATAGATTAAATGACGCGTATTGTGTTCATGCCCGCCATTGTAATGATTTACCGGCATCCAATTTTCCATTTGTTCTTTGCTACAAAATTCTTTATCATTATGCGCATCCAAATAACGCAAATAATACCATGACGACCCAGCCCATCCTGGCATAGTATCTGTTTCGCGTTTTGCCGCGCCACCACATACAGGGCAGGTTGTGTTTACCCAATCGGTGGCACGCGCCAATGGGCTCTCGCCATCGTCTGTTGGTTTATAGTCGGTCATATACGGCTGCATTACTGGCAGTGCATCATCCGGTACAGGTTGCCACCCGCATTTTTCACAATAAACCAATGGAATCGGTTCGCCCCAATACATTTGACGCGAAAATCCCCAATCCTTTAATTTATATTTTGTGGTACCACGCGCAAACCCATGTTCGGTTCCATATTTAATTGCCGCAGCGATTGCGTCATCTTTGCCCATACCATCCAAGAATCCGGAATTAATATGTTTTCCATCGCCTTCCCAAACTTTATCAGGTTCGCCACCCGCCAACACAGGAATAATTTCCAAACCAAACTTTTTTGCAAAATCCCAATCGCGTGAATCATGTGCAGGCACCGCCATAATTGCACCAAATCCATAATCAACCAAAACATAATCAGATGTAAAGATTGGAATTTCACGCCCAGTAAACGGATTTACCGCGGCAACACCATCCAGTTTTACACCTGTTTTTTCTTTTGTTGCATCGGTTCTTTCTATTTCTGTTTTTGCCGCCGATACACGCATATATTCTTTAACCGCCGTTGCATTTTTAATGCGACCATCGTCCAACCATTTACGCAACAATTTATGTTCAGGCGCAATAACGCAAAATGTCGCGCCGAATATAGTATCAATACGAGTTGTATAAATCGTCATGACATCATCGCCAACACGGAAATCAACATCTGCACCATTTGATTTACCAATCAGGTTGATTTCGTCTTTTTTTATACGCTCGTCAAAATCGACCGTGTTTAATCCGTCTAATAATTTATCAGCATATTTAGAGAGTGCCAAATTCCATTGCATTTTAATCTTTTTTTCAACCGGCCCATGACAACGATCGCAACAACCGTCTTCCAATTCTTCATTGGTCAATGTGGTTTTGCAATTTGGGCACCAATTCATTGGCAATTCTGCCTTGTATGCCAAACCATGTTTAAAAAATTGGATAAACATCCATTGTGTCCATTTTATATATTCTGGGTCGGATGTCGCCACACGTGTTTCAGGGTTAACAGACCAACCGGCCTGGTCAATAACAGCCGCATACGATTTTTTTAACTCTGCGGCAATATCAGCAGGGTGCCGCCCAATTTTTGTAGCATAATGTTCAGCCGTAATCCCCATAGCATCAAACCCCATGGGGAAGAGTACATCATAACCCAAATGACGGCGATAACGCGACATGACATCCATACCTGTATAAATCAACAAATGACCTGCGTGCAATCCAGCACCCGACAAGAATGGAAATTCCACCAAGTTATAATAACGCGGTTTTGAACCATCGTTTTTTGGTACAAATGCGCGTGCCTCGCGCCAACGACGTTGCCATTTTGCCTCGCGTTCCATCACTTTTTTCATATCGTCTGTCATCAGTTTATCCTTTATTGAAAACATCGCACCAACTGATTTTATACAGATTTATGCCTAAATTCAAGATTTTTATAAGGTTGTTTTTGCTAAAATTTACCCCATCCAGCAGGGCAAGGCAGGGTTTTACCACCAAAAAACACCCGCAAAGCCGCAGAAATCCGGGATTTTTTGCGATTTTTCGGGCCAGAATAGGGCGAATTTTATAATTTTTGGCCAAAAAACAGCAAAAAAACGCATTTTTGCCCATTTTTACACACAACACACAAACAACAAAAATACTCACACTTTGAAAATTCATAATCGATGTATAAATTTTTATCAAAAACAAAAAATTTGCAAAAATTTTTATAAATCAAAAATTTCACCATTTGCAAAAAATTACCACAAAACAAAACAGCCGCAAAACCGCAGAAATTCGGCAAAAATCGGCCAACAGGGTACCAATTTCGATTTTTACGAAATGCGCCCTGCGCCCAGTTTTCTGCGTTTTTTATGAATTTTACGCATCGAAAAAACACATAATTATATGCAATAAAAACACGCAATCGATTTTCAGGCCGATGAATAATTTTAATCGTATAGTTCTGGGTCCATATCGCTGAAAATCGATTATAACCAACAACACATTGCCGATATAAATAAAACAAAAACCAACACACGCAAAGCAGGCCGCCAACACAAAAAATTAGAATAAAAAATCCACCACCAAAACAACAGATTTTACATAATATAATAAATAACACACAACAACCAAAATTCACACACCAGGGATGTTTTTAACAAAAAATCAGGCGTTTGGTGTGATGCCTGGGGAAAACCCAAATAAAAACACATTATATTATGTATAGTTTGTCCAAACGAGCATTAGCGAGTTATGGCAAACTATACATAATATACATTATGCGCCTTTTGCAAATCGAAATTATTATGACGACACCCCCCCCGATTGCCACCGCCCTGGCGCAGTTTTTCGCAAAAAAAGCGCCGCACAGTATCTTTGTGCGGCACAGATTTTTTTCGCATTTCAAAAATTATTTTTTAATTTTTGCAACTTTCTTGGCGACTTTGGCAACCTTGCCAACCTTTTCTGTCAAAGATTTGAAACCTTTGGTCAAATCCGCTTCTTCCACTGCCCCAATTTCCTCTGGTTTTACAGCAGAACAGCAATATGGGCATTTTGTAGCCAATTTGCTGATAGATTGTTGACAATATGGACACGCGCGCGTTGTAACTGGCTGTTTTGATTTTGCCTTGGCAGCAATACGCACGACCAAAAATACCGCGAACATTGTAATCAAGAAACTGATTAAAGAATTCAAGAACAAACCGATACTGATAGCAGAATCTGCCCCCAGTGCGATTTTCCATGCAGAAAAGTCAATTCCGCCAATCAGCAACCCAATCGGTGGCATCATGACATCTTTAACCAAAGAATTCACCACCGCGGTCATAACCGACCCAACGATGATACCGACAGCCATATCGATTGCATTACCACGATTTATAAAGCTTTTAAAGTCCTTTAACATACCCATTTTTTCATCCTTTTTGTTTTGCCAGTTTTTTATTTCCCCAGTGTCACCACCAAGGTGTTTAAGTTTTGTTTAATCAGTCCCCATTTTTCGCCCTCTTTTGATATTGCGCCAACGCAGCCAGCACCGCGTCCAGCGTTTTTCGCAAACTCTCGTCATGGGTTTCGACCATAATATTCGCCATTGCGTATGTATCGTACCGTTCGTTTATCAGTTGCGATAAAATCACCCTGCTGTCATTATTCAGCAACTGGGGACGCGTACGGCGAAAATTAGTGCGTTTTACCAACAAATCCAAATCTGCCTTTAACCAAATACTGATTGCGCGTTTCAACACCATTTCACGCACCGCAGGCGTGATAAACGCGCCCTCGCCCGTGGAAATCACCTTGATTGCGGGCGCAGAATCCAATAATCGTTCAATCACAGATTTTTCTGCACGGCGAAATTCTTGTTCGCCATACATCGAAAAAATATCAACCACAGATGCGCCGGCAGCGGCCTCAATCTCCTTGTCTGAATCCACAAACGGAATACCCAACGCACGCGACAAAGCCCGACCGACCGAGGTTTTACCCGCCCCCATCAATCCAACCATCACAATCGGTTTATCCAATAAAATTTTTGGTTTTCGCATCATGAACGATATTTTATCATAAATTTATTTATTATTTCAATTCATATTTGCCAACTGTTCTAATTGGTCTGCAGATATTAACGCATCTATCATTTCGTCTAACGCATCGCCACCCGCCAAAATGTCATCCAATTTGTACAAAGTCAGTTTGATACGGTGATCCGTCACGCGTTGTTCCGGAAAATTATAGGTTCTAATTTTTTCACTGCGGTCGCCAGACCCAACCATAGACCTTCTTGAACTATTACTGGCATTTTGTTGTTCAAGCCGTTGTTTTTCGTACAATTTTGACCGCAACACAGCCATCGCGGACGCCTTGTTTTGGAACTGAGAACGTTCGTTTTGGCATGTCACAACGATGCCAGACGGAAAGTGTGTGATACGGATAGCACTGTCGGTTTTATTAACATGCTGACCGCCCGCCCCAGACGCACGAAAAACATCGATACGAATATCTTTGTCTTCGATTACAACATCGATTTCTTTGGCCTCGGGCATAACGGCAACCGATGCCGCAGATGTATGAATACGGCCGCCTGCCTCGGTTTCTGGAACGCGTTGAACACGATGAATACCAGATTCAAACTTCATACGCGCATATGCCCCAACACCATCTATCTTGAACACAATTTCTTTATACCCGTGCAAAGATGTTGGATTTTCTTCGATAACCTCTACTTTCCAACCCTTGCGCAAAGCATATGATTTATATTGGTTATACAAATCGCCCGCAAACAACGCAGATTCTTCGCCACCAACACCCGCACGAATTTCCATAATCACACTGTTATCGTCCGCATCATCGCGTGGCAACAAGGCAATCTGCAACTGTTTTTCTATTTCTGGCAATTTATGATTTAATTCCACCAACTGCTCGGTTGCGATTTCGCGCAATTCTGCATCGCCCTGCATTTCTTTGGCATCACTAATTCCTTGAACCGTTTGAAAATATTCGTTTATCAACGGCAATAAATCGTTTAATCGAGAATATTCGCGCGCCAATTTAGACAATTCGTCCCCGGACACATTCCCAGAATTCATCTGATCTGCAATTTCTGCTGCACGCCGTTGAATATCGCGCAATTTACTTTCTATAATCATATTATGCAACCCCTTGTACCAAATTAACCGCGTCCACCAAGGACAAACTTTGCTGTTCGCCAGATTTCATATCCTTGACCGCAACAACCTGATTTGCAACTTCATCATCGCCAATTATCATACTGAATTTAGCGCGAATTTTGTCTGCATATTCGATTTGGTTTTTGAACTTTTTGTCTGTATCTAAATACGAAACAGTGGCGATTCCTGCATCGCGCAAGGCGTTTACAATGCTGGATGCATACGCGACATTATTATTCCCCATAATCAGAACTGCAACATCTATTGGGTTTTCAAATTTTGTTAAATCGATTTGATTGTTTTCCAGCATAGATGCGAAAATTCGCGAAAAACCGATTGCTGCCCCAACCCCGATGATTTTAGTTTTTGAAAATTTGCCTGCCAAATCCGCATATCGACCGCCGCCCGCCGCCGTCCCCAATTCTGGATGATTAATCAATTTAAATTCAAAAACCAGTCCCGTGTAATACGCCAAACCACGCGCAATAGATAAATCTATTTTGGCATTTTTAACCCCCATGCCACGCAACACATCCATAAACCCGGTCAATTCATCGATTGCCGCATCCAAATCCGGGGATTTGCCCTCGAAATTTTTATACCCTGTTGCGAACACAGATTTTATTGCATTTTCTTTGTCTGCATCATTCAAAACATCGGCCAAGCCATCGGCAAAATCATCTTCGCCCATTTTGTCGCGTTTATCTATTAAAACAAAGATGTCTTTTTTTTGCCCATCCGTCAATTTCAACCAATCAAACACCGCATCCCAAAATGGCCGCGAACCAACGCACACCTCGTACGGACCGACAAATTCTGCAACAGAATCCAATGCGCGCCCAATTACAGAAATAATTTCTGCATCATAATTCGTAGACAGAGAATTTATTCCCATAATATCTAAATCCATTTGATAAAATTCGCGATACCGTCCCCTTTGCGCGCGTTCACCGCGATACCGCTTGGAAAACTGTGATGCCCGAAAAGGAAACACCAAATCGTTCAGGTGTCCCGCCACATAACGCGACAGACCAACCGTTCCGTCATATCGCAATCCCATTTTAGTATCGCCTTTTTGAAACAAAAACATCTGGGTTTCGATTTCGTCCCAGTTATCTTTATCAGTTAAAACCTCTGCCCGTTCGATTGCAGGCAAATCCAGCATGGAAAATCCAGCAATTCTTAAAACATTTTGCATACGCGCCGCACACGCATCAAAACACCGCTGTTGCGCCGGCAACAATTCTATAAAACCTGATAGTGGTTTTGTTGGTTTTAAATCCATAATTTTATTCCTATGGTTGAATTTGGTTATTTTTCGAAGTTTATTATATCACAAAAATGATTAAAACGCTAGAGAGACACACCCGAATGGGCGTGGTGCAAAATATTAGAAAAGATAACTTTTTTGAATTTCATGATTTGATTATAGCAAGGAAATCTGGGTTTTCAACTAAAAATATCTGTGCAAAGATGCGCCATTCTGGGTCAGCCACCGTTTTGCACGTTCGACACCAAATCCATATAACACCGACACTTGGTGCCAAAATTCGGGCGAATGGTCCATGTGTTTTTTATGCGATAATTCATGCATCACGACATAACGCATAACCGCCACCGGCGCAAACGCCAATCGCCAAGAAAAAGACATTGTACCCGTGGATGAACAACTGCCCCACCGACTGGTGGTATCACGCAACGCAATCTTTGCGGGCCAAAATTCCCGCGGCACCCCGCGGATGATTTCTTTGATAGATTTTAATAATTCCGCCTTTATCATATCACGAACGCGCCGTTCAAACATGTCTGCATCACCCCCAACACGCATTGTCCATGTGCCATTGTCGTTCATAAATAATTCATTAGAACGCAATCCTGGGCAATGTTGTAATTTGACATGCCTGTCTAAAAATTCAATTTCATCGCCATCGCACACAGTACATTTTTTTGGAACCCGGGCAAAGACATGTTCCACCCATTTGCGTTTAGATTCTAAAAATTTAATTGCACGCGATTCGGCAACCAGGAACGGTTTAGATATATGAATTGCGGGTTTGCCCGTAATTTGCGGACGAATAATAATATTACGCACACCCCGCCGCGATTCAATCACAACCGGAATTTTATCACCATTCGAAGATGTAAAAATATAATCCGCCATAACTTTATTTCATCTTTTTACAAATGTCTGCGGCCACGGTATCAACATCAAAACCCATCGCACGCATAACCGCATCACCATCCCCAGACATGCCAAAACCATCAATCCCGCATACAGCATCTGCAAATTCGAACCAAGGCGCGGTTGCGGCTGCCTCTATCGCAACAACATATCCACGCAATAAATCAGTTTGGAATTTTGCGGGCGATTTACGGAACAATTCAACCGATGGCATGGACACAACCTGAACCGATGGACCAATCTTGTTTGCCACCGCCACAGCAAACGGAACCTCGCTGCCAGTCGCAATGATTGTCAGGCGTATCCGTTTGGACATTGCCGCATGTATTACATACGCACCATGGGTTAAATCCGTGCCACGCGGGGTATCAATTTGTTCAAATTTTTGACGCGATAAAATGATTGCCGATGGCCGCATAGTATCCGTCAATGCCGTTTGCCAACACCATGCAACCTCGGTCGCATTACACGGCCGAAATACATTGAGATTTGGTATTAAACGCAACGATGGCAACTGTTCAATGGGTTGATGTGTTGGACCATCTGGACCCACCGCAACACTGTCATGACTGAATATGTAAACAACTGGCAATTTCGACAATGCTGCCAAACGAATTGCAGGTCGCATATAATCAGCAAATGCCAAGAAAGTCGAACCATACGGTCGCACACCGCCAGCACACAATCCGTTCATAATCCCAGCCATGGCGTGTTCACGCACACCATAATTGATATAATTTCCAGAAAAATCTTTGTTTGTTATCACGCGCGATTGTTCAACAAATGCACCTGTATTTTTTCCCAAATCTGCACTGCCCCCAACCATGTTCAAACCATGCGCCAATAATGCGTTCAAATATTGTCCTGACAATTCACGCGTAGACACCATTTTTTCATCGTTTTTGAATGCCGGATTTGGCACGATTGTATGCGCATTTTGTGCGCCATGCATCACCGTGGCAGACGCGACCTGGGCCCAACATGCCTCGCCAGAACCAGAAACATATTGCCGCACCAGTTTTGACAATTCTTCATCCGTCAAACCCAACCCATGTGCTGCTGGTTTTCCTGCCACAGACGACCCTGCGCCCAGCACGGATTTCACCTGGATAAACACAGGGGTTTTTGTATGCCGCGCATCAACCAATGCACGATTCAATCTGGGGAAATCATCAGCATCAATATTGTTAACAACCCGCCAACCACATGCACGAATCATACCTGGCACATCCAATGGTGTTTGTGCCACACCATCAATAGTTAATCCATTATCGTCCCACAATAAAATTAAATTATTTAATCCCATGCGTCCTGCGAATGCGATTGCCTCGGCCGCGATACCCTCGCATAAATCGCCATCAGAACAAATGCAATAAACATTTGCGCCGGTGCCGCGAATTTTTTCTGCCAATGCCATACCAACCGCATTTGCGACACCCTGGCCCAGGGGACCCGTGGTTGCATCGACCCCATCGATTCGAATTTCTGGATGTCCGGGCAACCCACCAATTTGACGAAAAGTATCCAAAGACCCAACTTTATACCCCGCCAGTTTTAACACAGCGTATAACATCGCACTGCCATGACCTGCAGACAAAATAAATTTATCCAGCCCAGGTCGCAGAAAATTTGCAAAAATCGTAGTAATAACACCCGACATTCCCAACACGATTCCAACATGTCCACTGTGTGCACAACGCACCGCATGCAACGCATTGGCACGCACAGCATTTGACATATTGATTAAATCGTTGCAATTAAACCTCATAATGTTCTATTATAACATAAAACAAAGGGTAAAAAAATGATAAAAATTTGGACGGACGGTTCTTGCCTGGGCAATCCAGGACCAGGTGGATGGGCATTTGTTGCGACAGACGGCAAAAACACCGCGGAACGCAGTGGCGGCGAACCCGACACAACCAACAACCGCATGGAATTGATGGCGGTTATATCTGCACTGACCGCCGCCAGAAAACATGCCGAGGTTGAAATCCACACCGACAGCCAATATGTTAAAAACGGTATGCAATCTTGGATGAAAAATTGGAAGAAAAATAATTGGCGCACTGCTGATAAAAAACCTGTGAAAAACCAAGATTTATGGATGAAACTGGACGAATTGGCGAACAATATCAAAATTCATTGGGTTTGGGTTCGCGGCCACAACGGCGAAGAATTAAACGAACGTTGTGATGAATTGGCACGCGGATACGCCGAAAAATTAAAATAAAAATTTAGACATAAAAACCGACCATTCCGGTCGGTTTTGAATTTATGGCGCGCCCATTCATTCCACTTGATAAACAAAAATAAAAATCAAAAAAATGCACACGCCCAGAAGGATTCGCTCGCACGGCACTGCATGCCGGCTGCGCGCAACCCGTGACGATTTTGCTGCACTTTGTTTGCAAAATCTACTTGGTTTCGAACCCAACCGGCAAACATCCGTTTGCCAAATGCTTCTGAACCAGTTTGAACAAGACAATAAATTAAAAACCGACCATTCCGGTCGGTTTTGAATTTATGGCGCGCCCAGAAGGATTCGAACCCTCAACCTTTTGATCCGTAGTCAAATGCTCTATCCAATTGAGCCATGGGCGCAAATATGCAACCATTCTATAACAAAAAATCAAAATTGCAAGAAAAAATCTTTCAATTTTTTACACCAAAATTTTTTGCGAAAATCCCCCTATTTTTAATTGACAAATTGCCTTTTTATACTACAGTATCACTAAATAACTAACAACAAAGGGATAAAGAAATGGTTAGAACAACACAAAACACTAAAAAAAGCAAAAGTTTATTGGCTAAAATCTGGGCGATTATTTGTTGGCCATTCAAAATGATTTGGCGCTTTCTGTGCTGGATATGGGCGATGATCGCCGGCATTAATTTAGTTGCATTATTGAATTTAGCATTATTAATTTCCATTATTGTGCTGTTTTCTTTATTGATTATCGATTTGCGTAAACATGCAAATGCTGATTCTGTGGTTGTGTTTCAACAACCGCAATTAACCGCAACGGCAAATGTTACTGAACAACCAAAGCAAACAGTTAAACCACGCGTTCATAAAATTGCATCGTTGCCTGTGAAAAAATATGCAACCCCAATTAGAATTGCCAAGGCCAGACCAGCAAACAAAACAAAGACAGCCACGGCCGACACAAACAACAACACAACAAAACCTGTTGTCAAAACAAAACCTGTGTTCAATTTGGTTCCTGCAAAACAAGTGCCAATCACACAATCTGTGCAAACCAAAAAAAGAACTATTCATGGCGACATGATTGTTGACAGTTATGATTTGGCTGCATTGGTAAAACCTGGAACACATATCCGCGGCAGTTTATATATTCAAAACATTGACACATATACATTACCTTGCGATGTTGTTATTGACGGCAATTTGGTTTTGCGTGATGTCAGCGTTGTGAATTTCTGTGGGAAATTTAATGTACGCGGCAATGTCTATGTCAGTCCAAAATCCAGTTTCACTGATGTTCCATGTAATGCACGCATTGGTGGACATGTTATACTGTAATAATTAAATATGAAAAATATCTTTCCTGACCGCCAACATTGGCGGTCTTGTTTTTTTACTGTATTTTAATATAAAAATATGATATAATACGGTCAACCAAACAAAGGGGAAACAAATGGAATTTTTAAATAAATTGATTGCTGTGTTGGCACGCAATCTGGGCATCACAATCGTTTTGGTTGCGGCAATTATTTTGTTTGCAATTTTTGCTGACGGTTTGTTGGCTGGGTTGATTACTGCGTTGTCTGCATTGATTGCATACACTTGCTGTGAATTGCTGTATCGCGAATACAAGGCATACACACCTGGCAAAAAAACAGCCAAGAAAAAATCAAAATAAAAAACGCCCAATCGGGCGTTTTTTTTACAATCAAATAAATTATTTTGCGTTTATTAAATTATCAACTGTATCTTGGGCTGACACCTTGTCCACAGCACCATCTGTCAAAGATTGTTCAGGCGCACTTTCACCGACCAATTCTTGATGCAATTCTGTTTCTGCGGGTGCATTTGCGGTCTTGGCAGAAACCAACGCCAAAATTGCGCACAATATAAAAAATATTGTCGCCAACCACGCAGTTGTTTTGGTCAAAAAATTCCCGGCCGCCGCCCCAGTCAACGCGCCACCAAACATAGATGCCGCAGACGACCCGGACATCCCGGACCCTTCGGATTTTTGTAATAAAATGATACCAATCATAAATACCGCAACAATAATCAACATAACTAATAAAATTGAAAACATTTTTATCCCTTTTATTCTAAAAACAATTAGATTTTATATTTAAAAACCCTAAATTGCAAGAATTTTCAATAACTCTGCCGCCGCAGCGGTTGATGCCTCTTTTTTAGATGCCCCGCGTCCGTGCGCCGTTTTTCCCAGCGCAGAAACAGAAACATTAAACACAGGGTTATGCGATGGCCCTGTTTGTGGCAAATATTCATATACAGGTAATTCGCCAGTATGATTTTTCTGCACAAATTCTTGCAACGCAGTTTTTGCATCTTTTGGTGCGACAATTTCTGCCGCCGCCAAATTGCGCCAACGCGACACAATTACATCCCGTGCAACATTAAATCCAGATTCCAAATAAATTGCGCCAAAAATTGCCTCCATCGCGTCTGCCAAAACATGCTGGATACGACCCGCAGTCATATGACCATGATGAATATGTGATGCCAACCCGATTTCTGTTGCCACATGCGCCAATGTTTGCGTTGAAACCAATGCCGCATGACGGCGCGCCAGTTCGCCTTCGGCCTCGGCAGGGAACATTTCATATAATAATCCTGCCACAGACAAACCCAGTACCCTGTCCCCAATAAATTCTAACCGTTCATTATTGTGTGCAGAATCAATCCCACTCTGGGTCAATGCCAGTTCCAATAACTTTTTATCTTTGAATTCATAATTTAATATTTTCATGCTATTTTATCCCCATTCCAAATCTGTCCCAGCGCATTTTGTTTCCCCATGTCCATATAAACGGCATTGGTGCATAATAATTGTGTGAATACCATATAAACCAAACACGCCCCAACACATTATCACGCGGGACAAATCCAATTTCAGCGCGACTGTCCGCACTGTTATCGCGATTGTCGCCCATAAAGAACAAATGATTTTCAGGCACTGTAAATTCTGGTGTATTATCATATGGGGCATTATCAGCCATTTCGATTATACTGTGTTGAACCCCATTGGGTAATGTTTCTGTATATTCTGTTGCATCAAACACGCCACATGCGCCACGAAACACATTACAATAATCATCTGGTTTGTATTCTATTGTATAATTGAATGTCGCAGGTTCGTTATTTACCCAAATCTGTTTACCTTTGATTGCCATATCGCCTTGATAAAAACCAACACTGCGAATAGATTTTGGTAATATTGCCACAATATATTTGCGTGGATTTTCCCGTTTTACCATTTTACCATTAATGTATAACCGCCCTTCTTTGACCTGAATTTTATCCCCAGGTCGACCAATTAACCGTTTCACAAAATCCTGGGATTCATTAATTGGGTTGCGGAACACAATTACATCGCCAATATCAGGTTCTGTTGCCAAAAAGCGTCCATCAAACAAATGCCACGATCCAAACGGGAACGAATATCGCGAATATCCGTATGCCCATTTTTCAACAAATATGTGGTCGCCAACATGTAGTGTTGGTATCATTGACCCCGATGGTATATTAAACGGTTCCAGCAAAAAACTGCGAAAAATAATAGCGATTAACGCGCCATAAAATATTGTATTAAACCATTCACGAACGGCATTTGGGTTTTTCAGTGGCATTTCCTTTTATCCTTATCTTTTTTTATTAACTGCGAACATTTTATAACTTGAAAACAATAATAGCAAGTTTATAATAGCAATTATGATTTCACTCAGTTCTATCATTTTTAATGGCATGGATGCAACCAAAATTGATGTCCAGGTTCAATTATCCAGCGGTCTGGCAAAACCAGAATTCCACATTATCGGGTTGGCAGACCGTGCCGTCAAAGAATCCGCAGAACGCGTTCGTAATGCATTAAACGCATTAAATGTTGCATTACCGCCGCGCCCATTGACTGTAAACCTGTCGCCGGCAGATGTTGAAAAATCAGGTTCTCATTTTGATTTAGCAATTTTATGCGGTATTTTATGTGCGCTGGATATATTACCCCAAGACAAATTATCAAAATATTTAATTATGGGCGAAATCGGTCTGGACGGTTCAATATTAAAAACAGACGGCGTTTTACCTGCCAGTGTTTGGGCAAATAAAAACAACCTGGGGATTATTTGTCCGCGTCCCCAGGCGTTCGAAGCCAAATTATCCAATATCACAGATATTTTGGCGCCGCGTCATGTCCTGGATTTAATAAACCATTTTCATGGCACCCAAGAAATAAGTTTTCCAGAAACCGCCCCTGTTGCCCTAAACGACACAAAATCCAACATTGATATGGCCGAAGTATACGGCCAACAGGCCGCAAAACGCGCATTGGAAATTGCGGCGGCAGGCGGACATGCGATGTTAATGATTGGACCACCCGGGTCTGGGAAAACAATGTTGGCATCACGGTTGCCTACTATATTACCAGACATGACAACCGAAGAAATTTTAGACACATCAGTTATTTATTCTATTGCCGGAAAATTATCTGGGCATGGGCTGATTACAACGCGTCCTTTTCGTGCAGTACATCACACGGCCAGTCCTGTGGCATTGGCCGGTGGGGGTTCTGATGCGCGACCTGGCGAAATTTCACTGGCGCACAATGGGGTGTTGTTTTTAGACGAATTGCCAGAATTTAATCGCGCCACATTGGAAATTTTGCGCCAACCGATGGAATCTGGCCAGATTATGATTTCGCGTGCAAAACACAATGCGATATATCCTGCGAACTTTCAATTAATTGCGGCAATGAATCCGTGTCCATGTGGCCATTTAGGAAACGCTGCCCTGGCCTGTACTCGCGCACCCCGCTGTGCCGAGGCATACCAGAATAAAATCTCTGGGCCATTATTGGACAGAATTGATTTGCATGTTGATGTTGATGCTGTAAATCCTTGGGATATGAAACCCGACACAAACACACCTGTTGAAACATCTGCCCAGATTCGCGCACGCGTTGTTTGTGCACGCAAACGACAACTGGCGCGTCAAGGTTATGTAAACGCGTTATTAAATGGTTCTGCATTAGATAATTTCGTTAAATTGACCCCAGAAATGACGGATTTTTTGAACAATGCCGCACAAAAGGTTGGATTGTCGGCACGCGGATATAATCGAATAAAACGCATTGCCCGTACAATCGCCGATTTGGCTGACCGTGATGATATCACGATGGATGATTTAATAGAGGCATTGTCATACCGTCCAATCAATCGTGGCAAATACGGCGTTAATAACAAATAACAAAAACCTTGAAATTTTGGGCAAACCGTACTATTCTATATATGAAAATATATGTAGGATATTTTTTTAGGGCGCATTGCCACATGGGATTTACTACCAATAAAATTCTATAACGCTTTTATTAGCAATAAATTCTGGTGGCAATGCAAATGTTTAATCAAACAAAGGAATAATAAATGGTATTATTACACAAGAAAACAAAAGCAAACACAGAAAGCGCAGAAACAGAAAGTACAAAAAATCGTAAACCTAAACCAATCGCTGATATGCCTGCGCATGAAAACGATACGAACGATGACAAAATGTATTTTATGGCATTGGGCGGTCTGGAACATGTCGGTCAAAATATGTATGTATATAAATACAAAGGCAAATACCTGGTCGTTGATTGTGGCATGGGCTTTTTAGAAGAAGAAATTGGTGCGGGCGATGTGCAATACTGCGACACAACATGGTTGGAAAAACGCAAAAAAGATGTCGTTGGTTTTGTTATGACACACGGCCACGAAGACCACATTGGCGCATTAAAATTTATTTGGCCAAAATTTAGAAAACCTATTTATTGCACGCGTTTTCCTGCGGAAATTTTGCGTCAAACATTTAATGGAATCGAACTGGATTACGACCCAGAAAAAGATATTGTGGAATTTGATGCAAATGGTGCAACTTTGGATTTGGCGCCGTTCAGTGTCGAAACATTTCACGTGTCGCATTCTGTACCCGAAGCACAAATGTTGATTATCAAAACACCTGCTGGTAAAATTTTACACACGGGCGATTGGACATTCAACGATGATAATCCAATCGAACCCGCGACTGACTATGCACGATTGCGCGAAATTGGGAATGACCCAAAATTGTTGGCATGTGTTTGCGATTCAACATCCAGTTCCAGACAAAGTGTCCAAACAACAGAAATTCAGGTTCGTGATACATTGACTGAATTGATGAAAAATGCCCCAGGCCGCGTATTCGTAACCGGATATTCGCGCAGCATCGCCAGATTAAAGATGTTCGCCGAGGCCGCACATGCCGCGGGACGCATTGCCGCAATCAAAGAACGCAGCAATCCAAACCCTGTACCATTTGTTGGACTGCCAGAATTTCGCAAAATCGGTATTGAATTTGGTTATTTAGACCCAGGCGATATTTATCTGCACAGCGAAATCAAAGATTTACCTGCTGAAAAACAAGCGATATTTTTAACCGGTTCCCAAGGCGAAAAATTCGCAATGTTGACCCGTTTGTGCCATGGCAATGTCAAAGAATTAAAATTGATGCCAACCGATACAATTATTTTCAGCGCGATTATTATTCCAGGCCGCGAACAAGATGTGTCTTACCTGTATAATAAATTGGCACGCATGGGAATTAAAACGCATACCATATTTGATACAGACCATGTGCATGCATCTGGGCATGCGGGTCGTCCTGAATTAGAACGATTTTATGACATGGTTCATCCCCAGGTTTCAATCCCAATGCACGGGGATTATATCAACGAAATGTTGAATGGTAAAATGGCAATGGAACGCGGCGGCGCAAAACAGATGATGGTCGTTCACAACGGCGAAATGATTGCGTTGCAAGATGGGCAAGAGGCCTATGTTGCCGAAACAATCGAAACACGCTTTGTTGTTATGGAGGGCGAAACCGAACGCAGTGCTGATGACCAAGTATATAAAAACCGCAAAAAAATTGCCACAAATGGCGCGGTTTTTGTTACATTGCCAATCGACAAAAAAGGTTTCTTGAAAGGCACGCCAGAGGTTTCCAGTGCCGGAATATTTGAAACGGACGACACAGGTTTCATGAAACGGCAAATTCAAATAGAAATAACCAAGGCGATTGATGGTTTGACCAAAACCGAACGCAAAGATAAAAACAACCTGGTTCGTGCAGTCCAAACGGCATCTAATCGGGTCGTGCGCGCATCGTTGGGGGCTGATAAAAAGCCACAATACAGCGTGCACTTTGTGCAAAAATAAAAATGCCCCCATTTGGGGGCTTTTTCTTTACGGCATCCCTTGCTTTCCTTAAAAAAAACTGATAAAGTAATAAAGACAATAAAAAGGTATAACCAATGGCAGATAATAAAATTATTTTAACAGGAATCAAGCCAACTGGAACCCCACACATGGGCAACTATATCGGCGCAATAAAATCATTGATTGAACAATCGCAAACACATAAAACTGTCGTTTTTATTGCGGATTTGCATGCACTGAATTCTATACACGATGCCAAACAAATCCAAACACACACATACGAAATTGCGGCATTAATGGTGGCAATGGGGTTAAATCTGGACAATGCCATTTTATTCCGTCAATCAGATATTGATGCAATATATAAATTAAATACATTTTTAATGAACATAACCCCAAAAGGATTAATGAATCGCGCACATTCTTACAAGGCCATGTTGGAAAAAAATGCCGCCGCGGGCGATGACCCTGATAACGGTGTCAACATGGGATTATACACATACCCTATTTTAATGAGCGCAGACATTTTATTGTATAATGCCGACATTGTACCCGTTGGTGCAGACCAAAAACAACATGTGGAATTTGCACGCGATATTGCCGAATACTTTAACCGCACATACGGCAATGTGTTCCGGTTGCCAGAACCCCAGATTGGGCGCGACATCGGTTTAATCCCTGGACTGGACGGCCGCAAAATGAGTAAATCTTATGATAATACAATTCCATTATTTGCACCAGAAAATGAATTAAAAAAGAAAATTATGCGAATAATCACAGATAGTAAATTACCGACCGAGAAAAAAAATCCTGATGAATCGACCATATATTTATTGTACAAACATTTTGGTACAGATACCGAAATTAAAAATATGCGCGAATTATTCGAAAATGGTAAAATTGGATATGGCGATGCCAAGAAAATGTTGTTTGAAAAAATCAATAATACATTGGCTGCGCCGCGTACAAAATATGACTATTTAATGGCACACACCGATGAATTAGACACAATTTTAGCAAACGGTGCTGAACGCGCCCGTGAAATCGCCAATAAAACAATAGAACGCGTAAAACGGGTTATGTTGGGATAAAAAAATAAATATCAAAGGGAGAGATAAACATGAAAATAGCAACTTGGATTTTAGGCGCAATTTTAGCGGTCGTGGGTTACGCATATTTTTACCCAGAAACCACCCGAACCGTGTCCACAAATGGCGAATGTTTAACAACCGCGCCACGCGACCGTACCGCCATCACTTTACGGGTTACGACATTGGACAAAAACGCATTAACATCAATGCGTGCCGCAACAAAAAAGATTGCTGAAATCAACGAGTTTTTGTCAACTTTGGATGTAAAATCTCAAACAACAGAATTTAATTCTTATGAAAAAAGCGAATGGAACCACCAAACCCAAAAATCTGTAAATTTGGGCACCGAAACCACCATCGCTGTCGAGGTTTCTGCCGCGAACATGGACACCATTGAAACCGTGCTAAATCAATTTGCTGGTCAAGAAAATATTTATGTTGGAAATTTGCAAATGTTTAGCAGTCGCGAAACATTACAACCCATAATGGAAAAATGTTTGGGCGATGCCGTCCGCAACGCCAAAGAACGCGCAACCGCGTTGGTTAGTGGGGATGACCGTACAATCGGTAAACTGTTATCTGTATCTTATGGAAACGCCACATACGACATGCACCCAACGGCAAATTATAGATTAATGGCCGCCAAGGCCACTGCCGAGGCAATGGATGCCGGCGCATTTGGCACATTAACATCCAAAGATACCGATGTCAAAGTCCAAGTGTCTGCAACATTTGAAATCAGGTAAAATGAACGAAATTATCGCCAATTTTATAGATTATTTACTGAATACCAAACAATATTCCACGCATACCGCCACAGCGTATGAAACAGATATTCGCGATTTCTTGTCGTTTTATGTGCGTTGGGCAAACGCAGAACTATTGCCAAATGATTTAGGTCGTATTGACACGATTTGTTTTCGGGCATGGTTGGCTGACCGCGCACGCAGAAATATGGAACACAAATCCACCGCACGGGCATTGTCATCTGTGCGCGGATTTTATAAATTTATTGCACGAAAATACGATATAAAAAACGAGGCAATCGCCCTAATCTCGTCCCCAAAAGTTCCACGCAAATTATCCAAAGCAATCGAAACAACCCAGGTTCAAGATATGCAATCAGCCGTCCGTGCTATTGACGAAAACCATCCGTGGATTGCCGCACGCGACTGGGCGTTAATAACATTACTTTTTGGGTGTGGTTTACGTATTTCCGAGGCATTATCACTGCGCGTATGCGACATGCAAAATCGACCTGACACTTTGCGCATAATTGGCAAAGGCAACAAAGAAAGAATCGTTCCGGTGTTACCCGCGGTCAATGATGCGATTGCAAAATATTTAGACATATGTCCATATATGGGCGATGCAACAAAACCATTGTTTCGCAGTGTCCGTGGATTGCCCATGTCGGCACGAATGGCGGAAAAAACGGTTGAAAAGTTACGCGCATATTTGCAATTACCTGATTATGTAACACCACACGCCCTGCGCCATACATTTGCAACCGCATTGCTGTCCGGCGGCGCAGATTTGCGCAGTTTACAAGAATTATTGGGGCACGCATCACTTTCTACAACCCAATTATATACGCGCGTAAATATGGCGGAAATAAACGACATTTATGCCCACGCGCACCCCCGCGCCATCGACCCTGAAAATTAAACTAATTATATTCAAACAAAAAACCGCCGTTTCGGCGGTTTTTGTATTTGTTTTCCCGTATGATTAACGAGAATAGAATTCAACGACCAATTCTGGTGACATTTGTACAGGATATGGAACGTCTGCAAATGCAGGTACACGAACAAATGTCGCAGTAAAGTTTGCACTGTCCACATTTACATAGTCGCAGAAATTGCGTTCACCAGATTCCAAAGCCAATACGACCAATGGCATTTGTTTTGCTTTTTCGCTGACTGTGATAACATCGCCCGGGTTAACACGATATGATGGAATCTTGACGCGTTTACCATTTACCATGATATGACCATGGTTAATTAATTGACGAGAAGAGAATACAGTTGGTGCCAATTTTGCACGATACACAACCGCATCCAAACGGCGTTCCAACAAAGCAATCAAATTATCTGGGGTATCGCCCTTCATATTATCGGCCTCGGCATAATATGCGTGGAACTTTTTTTCACCGATATTGCCGTAATAACCCTTTAATGTCTGTTTTGCGCGCATCTGTTTTGCGTAATCAGAGTTGTTGCCACCACGAGATGTTGGACCATGTTGGCCAGGTTTATATTTACGTTTGTTAAATGGGGATTTTGCCTGACCCCACAAATTTACGCCCAAAGAACGAGCGATTTTCAATTTACGTGTGCTACGTTTTGCACCGGCTCTTGCCATAATTTATCCTTTTGTTTTTGGTTTTTCGGTGCCAGGTATCAACAGAATCCTTATCGCGGACGGGACCAAAAAGCACCGCCGTTTAATCAGTTCTGATTACCCAGCGGTGCATATATTAGAGTATTTTGTTTAGAAAATCAAGTTTTTTCTTGAAATTACAGACCAATATTGCGGTCCAAAATCTTGTTAAACAACGCATACCGTATTTTAGTCTGCAAATTGCTTGTATTTTTCGCTTTTTCAGCACGCATTTTTACTTTTTCTTGCTGTTTGATTCTGTTGTCTAATGCTTTTTGCAATACGCCCAGTTTCCAGCCAATATAACCGATTTTATCCAAGTCAAACTCGCGGTCAAACCTATAATCCAAATGTCTGGCAAACTTAACAATAGAGCCATTAAACTCGATAATGTCTTCACACTTACTAATTTTTTTATACTCACGTTCATATGTTGTGTATTTCATATTATATATTTTCGTCAGGTGTGTTTCATTAAGCACCTCTACCACGGGATTGTCGCAATCACAAACACCCACCAATTTATTCACATAATCTATCTTGTCTTTGAATTCTGTTACGGTCCAAATAATATAATGCAAATCCATACCATTACCTCTTTTGTGCAGCTTATATTACACGAATATAAATCTTTGTCAATGTGTAAAACAAAAAAAATTCCCCAGGGCGCACCCTGGGGGACAGATTTTATTAGAATTTAACCTTTGGCGCCTGGCGTTCGGTATCATCGATTTCAAACAATTTTTCAGGCATAATACCAAACATACGCGCAATCAAGTTTGTTGGGAATTGTTCAATCGCAGTATTCAATCCCATCACAACATTGTTATAAAATTGACGCGCGGCCTGGATTTTTGTTTCTGTATCCGCAAGTTCCCGTTGCAATTCCAAAAAGTTTTCGTTGGCCTTTAGATTTGGATAACTTTCCGCCAACGCAAAAATATTTTTGAGCGCCCCAGACAACGCATTTTCTGCCGCGCCACGGTCCGCCGCGCCTGTGGCAGACATTGCCGTATTACGTGCAGCAATTACCGCATTTAATGTTTCTTTTTCGTGTTTTGCTGCGCCCTTGACAGATTCCAACAAATTAGGAATCAAATCGTACCTGCGTTTTAATTGGGTATCGATTGTTGCCCATGCCTCGCGCGATTGGTTGCGGCGGGCGACCAATCCGTTGTAAGAAAACACAATATATAAAATCAAAATTCCTAAAACGATTAGCACCGTTGTCATTTTTTACTCCTTGGGTTTGTTATGACAAATATAATTCAAATTGCACAAAAAATCAAGAGATACAAAATAAAAATTGCCCACAAACGCGGGCAATTTAAACCTGACAAAAAATTTTATTTTTTCCAGAATGCGAATCCACGGCGGGCAGATTTTTCTTCGCGTTCCTCGCGAGATTTGCGTTCTTCGCGGGCACGGCGGCGTTCTGCGCGGCGTTCTTGAAAACGGCGAGCGGCCTCTTCATCGCGTTGAATCAATTTGATTGTTGTCACAGATAATTTGCCGTTGCGCGGTTCTTCTTCGAATTCGACAATATCGTTTTCGTTCAAAAATCTAATATCGGCGGCCTTTAATGCACTGGAATGCACAAATACATCATCCGTATTACCATCTTCGTTTGGGGTGTCTGGACTGATAAATCCAAAACATTTTTTACCGTTGTACCATTTAACCTTTCCTTGACGCATAACCAATCCTTTCCTTATGCTTGTTATGGTTCTGGTTAAAATTCCACCCAGAACCTGGTATTATTGTAAACAGTTTTTGAATTTAACGCAAGTAAATAGAATTATGTTTTTATGCCACACACAAAATTATTTTTTGTAATAACGTTGAACTTCTTTCATTACAAAATTAAATAATTTACCCGCCATAGTATCCGCAGAAACTTTCCAATCTGCCTTGACATAAGGCATTGCCGCAACCAATATAAAATGCGCCATAAATAAAAATATTCGGCTTTCTTGTTCTTTGGTTAACTTTACAGGCACCTGGTTAATATGAAATATTTCATTTTCCACCGCCAACAACAATTTTCCACGAATAGAATCCATAACATATTGCGGATAATACAATTTGCAATCTTTTGGAAAACCTTCGAACATAGATACATTATGGTCGTGCGAATACAAAATGTTCCACCCCACCCGTTCAAACAAATCGTCCAAACATTCCACAATCATCAAATTATATTGCTGAACGCCGTGTTCCATATAGTTAGATGATTCTTGTTCTTTGCTGGCATCACGGCATGCTTCGGTTAAACGGATTGTTTCATAGTTATTATGAGTTTTAATTTCTGCTTCGAAAAATTTACGCACCTGGCAAATAATTTCCATGGGCACCACCGCGCCATCTTTGCCAATATTGATAATTATTTTTGCGTCCCTGTAATTACGCGGATTTTTGATATCATAAAATTTATCACGAATTTCCAAAATTCTGTCAGGCATCAATTCTTGCATTCTTTCAATAAAAGTACGCGCCTGGGGGATTAAATCGAACAAACATTTAATGCGCCACACATCGCTGAGACGAGTATATGGTTTGCGAATTTTATCCAATGCGCGCACCAAATTCACAATTACATTTTTATCTGCTGTATCGATTAATCGCAATACAACCTCGGCAGCATTGGTTATATATTGCGCGGCAAATTGTTCCCGGATATCGCGTTCCAATGTCTTAATCGACTGATTATCACAATGTGGTTCTAAAATATTTTTCACAACATCCAACACAGATTCTAAATATTGCATATAATATTTGCCTGTGATTTTATCCAACGCCCTGTCCACGCTTTTTTGTGCCGCGACAATTACCGTTACAATAGACGATACAGACAAATCGATTTGACATTTTTCTGGCGATGTAAAGAACTGGTTTCTCATTGGGTCTGCATCCAGACGATGTTGCACCAAATATGTTTCCAGTGGGTTAATGTCCGCGATTTTCATTTTGATATTTATGCCAGTATTATGTTCTCGGTCGTATGGCACAACCGCGGCCTTTGGGGCGCCCAAACATTTGCCCAGAAAATGAAAGACCTCGCGAAACCAATCCATGCCATTTGAATACATGACGCGCATATAATCGGCGGCCTCTTCATTTATACGCCCTGCGTGCACTGCGTTGTCTATGGCTGCCAAATTTTCTGCATCATGTTGTTGGGTTCGGGATAACACATTTTCTTGAATTAACATGTACGATTTCCTTTACTTAGATTGAATTATACGACAATATATTATACAGAATATTTTTCAAACACCTTGTTTAATTGATTGTGTACCTGTATTATCGTTGCGCATTTTGCCATGTGTTTCACAGATGCCGCGCCAATATATGTGCAACAAGATGCGATTCCGCCCGTGATATCCTGCAAAATTTTATCAACCGCGCCAGTGTATGGTATCAACAATTCGCGTCCTTCACTGGTTTTATAATTTCCCATTCCGCCTGCAAATTTATTATTCGCATATTCAGACGACATGCCGTAATATGCCTTGAAATATTTGGTTTTCACAACCGGCGCGCCATCAATGATTTCATTTGTTTGATAATGTTTTTCTTGGCGTTCGCCTTCGGCCTCGTCAGTGCCAGCAAATATGCCGCCCGCCATAACAAAATCCGCATTCAAACAAAATGCCTTGCAAATATCGCCGACATCAACAATTCCGCCATCTGCACAAATATGACCGCCCACAGAATGCGCAATATCCGCACATTCTAATATCAGCGACACCATCGGCGTTCCGCAACCTGTCTGGCGACGCGTTAGACACGCAGACCCACTGCCAATGCCACATTTGATAATGTCGGCATAGTCCAACAGCTTCAAACAAATATCGCCACTGGCAATATTGCCCGCCATAATAACAGAATCCGGAAATTCCGTGCGCACACGCTTTAACGCATCTAATGCTTTCTGGATATAGAAATTTGGTGCATCCATGCAGATATTACGCGGTGCTATCCAACCATATTTTGATTCTAAATCTTTTAATTTTGCAATTTCGTCATCTATGTTTTTCAGCCCGATGGTAATAAACAAATTGTCCAACGGCACATTGTCCGCACGCGCAGATTTAATAAATTCCCCTATTTCATCCACTGTATAATGTTTGTGCAATGTGGCAAACATGCCGCGCGCCAGTAATTTTTTTGCGATTGTAAAATTACCAACGGTTGCCATATTGGCATTAAATATTCCCAATCCTGTTCGCGTTTGACCATGTTTAAATTTAAACAACCTTTGTAATTCGACATCTTTGCGAGAGTTAAGATTTATTCCCATTTTTGGACGAATTAAAACATCAGAATAATCCAAATATACACCTGATAATATTTGCGTCATGACAACTCCTATTTGGCCACGCTGAATTATAGTCAATATAGTATAACAATTTCAACAAATTAAATATTGACAAAAAACCGCATCAAACGATGCGGTTTAATCACAACGCATTAAATTATTTAATATTGTTTTGCTTTTAATGCGTTTGCCATCGCGACAACCCCAGGATTTGCATTAACCCAACCCGCGTTATCTAAATCCAAAGGTTTTTTATATCTTGCCTGGAAATGTTTTATAAATACAGGCGAATTAAAAAATATTCTGTTCACAATTTCATTTTGGACAGTCGCCCTGGTCAATCCCGCAGATTTTTTAATCATGTATTTTGATAAATATTCGGCAATACCGTTGCACAAACCATACATACAATTCAAATCACGCATAGCATAATCTGGCAAGGCCTTTACCAATATAATGTTATTATTAGATAAAATAAATTCTTCAATTTCTGGTCTGTAATCCATTTGTTGACGCCATGTCTTGCATAATGTTTCGTAATTTTGATAAGAACCACCAAATTTATCAATCACGGCATTACTGATATCATACTTGTATTGCGCCAGGTATTGACTTTGTGTTTTTGTTAATTTTACATCTTTGTGTGCCACAATCATCTCCCTTGGTTTATTGACAAAGACAATTATAGTGCATTATTTCATTTTGTCAAGTACTTCGATGGCTATATGTCGCCTCGCCTCGCAATCCGCCTGCGTTTCACTACGGCGAGATTCTCGCCCCTTTGCCGACAAAATTAAAAACCGCCCTAACGGACGGTTTTAAAACTTTGGTGCGAGCAAAGGGGAACGCATTTGACCATTTTTAGCCAATTTTTTAACCCTTTTGACCGCTTTTTACCTGCTTTTTTATCAGTTTGCCTGACGCTTTGCCTAACACCCTTTGGGTTTATCGTGTTTTTTGGTAAAAGCAAACGATTTTTTTACGTTTTTGTTATTTGCGATTATTTTTTGTGGTATAATAGATACCGAGAGAATGATTTTTTTATTGTGGTGATTGTAAAAAAACTTCTATAATTATTGCGTAAAGGAAGGAAAGATTTATGGCAAGTGAACGTTTAACCGAGGATTTAACACAAAAAGAGATGGATTTTGCACTCGGTAAAAATTCATGGGGTGTTGTTTATCCACAATCTGATGCATCAAAAATTAACGGTGATTTACGTGAAGCATTGGAACGTGCCGGTGGCAAACCAAAGATTTGTGATTTGAATCAATATGATTGTGGTGGCAAAGGAATTGGTAAACCGGAATTTGTGATAACATTTGACAAAGCACGTGATACGGTTATCGTTGTTGAATGTAAAGCATCGTTAAAAAAGCATGAATCAGAAAATTGGAATCAACCGGAAGCGTTTGCGGTGGACGGTGCGTTGTATTATGCAAAATTTATCAAAGATTATTTTAATGTGATTGCGATTGCTGTATCTGGAACATCATCGGATAATTACAAGGTTAGCGCTTTTGATTGGCGCAAAGGTCAAGAAAAACCACAAGAATTAAGCAAAGGTAAAGATGTTTTATATGCCCCGGAAAATTATTTACGTATGGTTAAAGGTGAAAAAGTTAGCAAAAAAGTGTCGATTGATGAAATTCGTAAGTTGGCACTTGTTATGCATGATAATTTACGTATTTTAAAAATTACGGAAAAAGATAAACCCGTCTTTATTGCCGGAATTTTAATCGCATTAAAAGATGATGATTTTGTAAATAATTATCAAAACCAGAATTCTTTTAGGTCTTTAATGAGTTTGTTAAAAGATGCAATCATAACCGTTTTAGATAACAGCGATATCAGACAAGATAAGATTAGCGACATAAAAAAGCATTTTGAAAAAATAGGAAAAGACGGAAAAATTAAAGACATTCCATTGAATGAAGATAATTCTTTATTATGGTATATATCCGAATTGGATAGAAAAATTAAACCAATGATGGATTATGCAGATAGTGCAATTGATGCACTTGGAATATTTTATCATGAATTTGTAAAATATAGTGGCGGTGATGGTAAAGGATTAGGAATAGTTTTAACACCGCAACATTTGACAGAATTTATGTGTGATTTGGCCGGTGTAAATAAAAATAGTAAAGTTGTCGACATTTGCTGTGGGTCTGGGGCGTTTTTGGTGTCGGCAATGTCAAAAATGTTCAAAGGCGCGAATGACAATGAGATAGACGACATAAAACGCAATCATTTATATGGTGTAGAATTTAATGACGATATTTATACATTGGCTATTGCAAATATGATTGTTCGTGGTGATGGTAAATCAAATATAAAATATGGCGACTGTTTTAGTGCAGATATTGTTAAATGGTTAAAAGAAAAACATTTAAATGTTGGTCTGATTAACCCACCGTATTCACAAAAAGACCATACTGAACTGGCTTTTGTTCAAAATATGTTGGATTTATTAGAACCTGGCGGAACTGGGGTTGTGGTTGTGCCTATGTCTTGTGCAATCGGAACCAAATTTAAAACAGAACGTGAAAAATTGTTCAAACACCATACATTAAAAGCGGTGTTTTCAATGCCGGATGATATATTTTATTCAAACAATGCCAACACCAACGTATGTGTCATGGTTTGGACAGCACATAAACCGCATGATTCAACAAAACAAACGTTCTTTGGATATTATAAAAATGATGGTTTTGTGAAAGCAAAAAAACTTGGACGCATTGATAAATTCAATCGTTGGGAAAAAATCAAAAAAGAGTGGCTGGATTTATATGAAAATTTGGATGTCAAAGATGGGTTGACCGCCAAAAAACCTGTTAAATGGAATGATGAGTGGTTATGTGAAGCGTATATGGAAACCGATTATTCAAATTTGAAACAATCTGATTTTGAACAGACGGTAAAAAATTATCTGGCATACCTGATAAAAACGAGTAAATAACAATGTTAGTATCTGAATTATTTGATATTAAATATGGAATAAATCTAGAACTTGATGCTCTGGAACAGTCCGATGATGCAGATGCAATAAATTTTGTTGCCAGAACGGCTGAAAACAATGGTGTTGTAGCAAGGGTAAAACGCATTTCTGGGAAAGAACCACAACCGGCAGGAATACTTACGTGTGCTGGCGGTGGCAGTGTTTTATCAACCTTTGTTCAAGATAAGCCTTTTTACAGTGGACGTGATTTATATTTGCTTATACCTAAAAAAGAAATGTCATTGGAAGAAAAATTGTTTTATTGCCATGTCATAAAAATGAATGCGTATCGTTATAGTTATGGCCGTCAGGCGAACAAAACGTTGAAAAACATCAATTTGCCGCCATTGCCGGATTGGTTAAAAAAATACAAAATTGATTACAGCTCAATTGGTACAAAAATAAAACGCAAAGAATCACAATTTGATACGACAAAATGGAAACATTTTAAGTTGTCCGATTTGTTCGGTGTTGCTCGTGGAGTGCGTTTAACAAAAGAAAACAGAATTCCTGGTAAAATACCATTGGCAACGGCTGGTGCATCAAACGAGGGTATATCTGATTATATATCAAATCCAGAAATGAAAATATACAACAACTCAATAACGATTGATATGTTTTGTAATTGTTTTTATAGGTCATATGATTTTGCTTGTGATGATAATATTTTAGTGTTAAAAGAAAAAACGCCATTGAACAAATTTATAAAATTATTTATAGCATCCGTTATAAGTATGGATAAGTATAGGTATGCATATGGACGACAATATCGTCAAAAAGATTTTGTGTTGCATCAAATAAAACTACCTGTCGATAATAAAGGTGAACCTGACTGGGTTTATATGGAAAAATATATCAAGTCTTTGCCATATTCGGATTTAATTTAATTAAAAATAGTGCCCTTATGGGCACTTTTTGCATCATATTTGGATAGAAACTATTTCCCCGATATAGTAAATTATCAAAAAACGGCGGATTTCTGCGTTTTTTGTATGCAAAGCAAAAAATGTTGAAAATTCAAAACATTATCCGCACCGGTAATTTGCGATATAAAACAAAAAATCCGGTGCAAATGCCCGGATTTCTAACATTTTAACTTTGGTGCGAGCAAAGTACTTCGGTTATTTCATAACCTCGCCTCGCAATCCGCCTGCGTTTCACTACGGCGAGATTCTCGCCCCTTTGCCGACAAAATTAAACACCGCCCTAACGGACGGTTTTAAAACTTTGGTGCGAGCAAAGGGGCTCGAACCCTCGACCTCAACCTTGGCAAGGTTGCGCTCTAGCCAACTGAGCTACGCTCGCAATTTGTGCATGTATATTGACATACTTTTTTTGATATTGCAAGTATTATTTTTAAAATTCTACACGCAATCCAATCATGGCGTTTATATACATCATGTTTTCAGCATTAAACCAATCGCGCCGTTTTTGGGCATCTGTGGTTGTTTCGCCATTTGTTAATTGCCATTTTATTTTCGGCAAATACATTGCACGAACCCCGAAATCCAAGAACATTTTATCACTGAATCCATACGAAACACCAATCGCGGCGACTGGGGCTAAATTTGATGTATGGGTTTCTGCCTTGTTAAATTGTATAACGCCCGCATCATCCATAATACCAAAATTCTGCAATTCGTACACATCCGATAAATCCCCATAAGAATCAGTTAATTGCAACACTGTTTTCGTATCAGCATATCCGCCACCAATACCAATGTATGGAATTAATGTATTCATCGGTTTTTGAACGCCGCTAAAGAAATCGTAAAATGCCATCACACTGTAAATATCACTGGCCAAACTGGATTGTACAGCGCCACTTTGTGCATCTACTGACAAACCACTGGTCAACACCATTGTTCCATCAAACAGCGGGCTTTGATTATATTCTGTTTCAGCGATATGATCAAATCCAAATTCCAAACGCCATTGTGGCGAATTTGGTATAGTGAACCCGGCACTGAATCCCGCAGCAAAAGCAACCTCGGCATAATCTTTTTTAGCAGGCAAATCACCCAAACGCCCATATCCCGCATCATAATACGGGTCAGCATCTGTAATATACCCTTGGTCTTTCATATAATTATACCACGCCAATGTAACGATTTCGCCTGTATCTGCATTTTGAACATATTGACCTGTCAAGCCACCAATCTCGTTTTTTATTTTGGCGCGCCCATATGCCGCACCACCACGCACAGACAACACAAAACGCATGCCGTCATCACCGCCCCATGTATCTTGCGCCTTGTCCACAGGGTATTGCCAGTTAGCATTTGCCCCAGATACCACAAAAAAACTTGTTAAAAAAACTAAGACAGATTTTTTCATTCTCTACTCGCTTTATTTAGTTATACCAAGATTATACCATAAAATACGACATAAAAAAAATGATTTTTATCCATAAATACAAAAAAATAAACGCGAGTGCGGTGTACAAAACGGTACATGAACGAACAAACAACAAGCAGATATGCAACAACAACAATAGTTTATAATGGTATAGATGCGCCGTTGTTTGTAAGTGTAGTGTACAAAACGGTACATGAACGAACAAACAACCAGCAGATATGCCATTATAAACTATTGTACTATGGAACGAAATATTTCAGCCGGTATAGTTCCACCCGTAACCTTGGATGACATAGGCGAGAAATCATCATTTCCAATCCAAACACCGATTATATTATTATCTGTGGCACCAATGAACCAGGCGTCCCTGTTGTTATTACTGGTGCCTGTTTTTCCGCCCAACACATTGGGCGCAGACGCACGATGCCCGGTTCCCCCGGGCGCAACAACATTCGCCAACAATCCAGTCATTGCGGATACTGTTTCTGGCTGCAAAATTTGGATTGGTTCCGATGGATTTCGTTCGTATAAAATCGTGCCATCTGGTTTTGTAATTTTTGTAATAGAATACGGATGCACAGATTGTCCATTATTCCAAATAACCGCATAAATATTGGTCAAGTCAATCAATGTCATTTCACTGGCCCCCAATACGGTTGAATATTCGCGCTTTAATTTTGTGCCAACACCCAATCGTCCCGCCATATTCAACACCGCATCAATACCGTATTGTTTGGTCAATTTAATCGGCACAGAATTCACACTTTTTGCGAACGCCACAGCCAATGGTATATCACCATAATAATGTTCGTTATAATTTTTTGGGTTATAATCGCCAATCGAAAACGGCGAATCGTTCACATAAGATTCTGGGGTTAAACCATTTTCCAATGCCACTAAATACACCACAGATTTAAAAGTACTGCCCGGTTGGCGCATTGCCAATGTACGGTTAAACTGACTGGTTTGATAATTCGCCCCGCCCGACATTGCGCGCACCGCGCCATCACGCGCCATTGCCAAAACCGCGCCCTGATGTTCGCCCGTATGTTTTGGCAACACGGCGGCAACGCGTTCTTGTAAAGCCCTATTCAAAGTTGTATGCACATAAACATCGCTGTCCAACACCCCTAACACAGATTCCAATTCATCGGTCACATAATCTGTCCAATAACGATATATATTTGTGTCGCGCATGCCGGGTGCCTGTTTTAATTGCGCCGCCGCAATTCGTGCATCATTTAATGTGATAAATTTTTGTCGTACCATTTCCGCCAATATAACACGCGCACGCGCAATATTTTTTTCTGGATTCTTTAACGGACTGTAATATGTTGGCGCTTTTAACATCGCGGCAATCTGGGCAGATTGTGCAATCGATAAATCTTTGGCACCGACACCAAACATGGTACGCGCCACCGCATCGATTCCGCGCATGCCACCAACCAAAGACACGCGATTCATATACAAATCCAAAATTTGGTTTTTGGAAAATCTATTTTCTAACCATTGCGACAAAATCAATTCTTGCACTTTGCGTGAAATTTTTTTATCGCGCGACAAGAAAATATTTTTTGCTGTCTGTTGAGTAATGGTCGAACCGCCTGCGGCAAATCGTCCACGGAAAAGATTCAAAAACACCGCGCGCAATGTAGAACGCATATCAATGGCCCCGTGTTCAAAAAATCTTTTATCTTCGATTGCGATAATTGATTGCCACACATGCGGCGGCAAAGTTTCAACAGATACCGGCGTTCCCATAATACGATTAGAACTGCGAATTTCAACCCCATTATCATCCATGAAAACGATTGTTGGCAAACGCTTTTCATGCAATATAGAATCCAAAGACGGCATACGCAGATAAATAACACCAACATAACCAACGATAAAAATCACACCAACCAAAAACAAATTAAAGAAAAAACACAACAACCGCCACCGCCAAGACGGCTTTTCTTTTTTATCATTTCGTAAATTTTTGGTGTTATCCCGTTGCATCAAAATAAAAAATCCCCTGACCTATCCAAAGGGGATTATATCATAAAAAGAACCAAAATATAATACTTTTTAACCGCGAAAGCCGGTCGCAACAATAAACATTTCCACACTGTCTTTGCGCGATGCAGGCGGTTTTATATGATGCACATTTTCAAATCTTTCTTTGATTTGTTTCAACAAATCGTTTGTTGTGCCACCGGTAAAAGATTTTGCAACAAATGTCCCGCCCGGTTTCAACGCACGCACAGCAAAATCAAACGCATATTCCAACAACACCATTTGACGAATATGGTCTGTCTTTTTATGCCCAACCGTATTCGGTGCCATATCCGACACCACAACATCTGCCGTGCCATGTCCCATTTCATCATGCGGCAATCCTAATCGGGATTCCAGCCAATTTAACGCCTCGTCACTGGTAAAATCGCCCTGATAAAATTCAACATTATTTATTGGTGTAATTTCCAACAAATCCATTGCAAAAATTTTTGAACGCGGATATTCACGCGCAATATATTGCGACCAAGACCCCGGTGCCGCACCCAAATCGACAACAACCTGACCATTTTTCAAGAAATGAAATTTTTCATTCATTTCAATCAATTTATATGCCGCGCGCGCACGGTACCCATCCCGATGTGCGCGTTCAACATACGGGTCTGCCGCCTGGCGTTGAATCCAAGCAGCCGAAGATTTTTTTGCGGCAATTTTTTTATTTAGTATTTTCATTTTGCCTTAATGCGCGTCTAATTGTATCCAGTTCACCCAAGCATTTTATTCTAAAATTCCATGCACGGTCATACCCAAAACCAAACCAATCGCGGAAAGTATATGTTCGCATCATCACAGTTTCGAACATAGGGGACGAAATATCATACGGATTAAACAAATCACTGGACGATAACCGATATTTTGCAACGACCGTCCATTTAACAATGCGCCCGTGTTTGTTATAAACTGGGTTCACATTTGATACAGAAATAATTTGTGCGTTATCGACTAAATTCTTTTTCATTATTTTGCCCCCGGGGTACCTGGCATATTGCCTGGCATACCACCATTTTGTTGCATGCGTTGCATAACGGCCTCCATCCCGCCCATGCGTTGAATCATTGCCATTTGGCGTTTCATATTCAAATACTGTTTGATAATGTGTTCAACATCACGAACCGAACAACCCGCGCTTTCTGCAATACGCGCCTTGGCATTTGCGAAAACTTTTTCTGGGTCAGCGCGTTCTTCGGCGGTCATCGCTTCCAAAATTTTAATTTGAGCATCGACACTACCGTCTTTAATTTTTTCTTTCATCGCATTAACCGCCCCAGACATACCAGGCACCATTTTCAACAGACCGCTGAAATTGCTCATTTTACGAATTTGCTTTAACTGCGCCAACATATCGTTCATGTCAAATTGCCCAGACATCATGCGTTCCGCAGTTTCACGCATACCAGACGGCATTTTCACTTCGTCTGCAGACGCGTTTGTTGCTTCTTCTTTTTTCTTTTTACCAAAACCAAACATTTATCACTCCTTTTGTCCAGATTTTAACAAACATTTATCATTTGTTCAAATATTTCTTTAAATATTTACCCGTCAAAGATTCTGGGACGGATGCGACCTGCTCTGGCGTGCCAGTTGCAACAACGCGCCCGCCGCCATCACCGCCATTTGGGCCCAAATCTATTACCCAATCCACAGATTTAATAACATCTAAATTGTGTTCAATCACGACAACAGTATTGCCTGCATCAACCAATTCTTGCAGCACATTCAGCAACATTTTGATATCTTCGAAATGCAAACCTGTTGTCGGTTCGTCCAAGATATAAATTGTTTGCCCGGTACTGCGCGCACTCAATTCTTTGGATAATTTGATACGTTGGGCCTCGCCCCCAGATAAATCCAAAGAACTCTGTCCCAGTTTAATATATTCCAATCCAACGCGTTTTAATAATTCTAATTTGCGGGCAATTTTTGGCACATTGATAAAGAATCTGTACGCCTCTTCGACCGTCATATCCAAAACATCAGCAATCGATTTGCCTTTGTATTTCACGGCCAAAGTTTCTTCGTTATAACGCGTCCCGTGGCATTTTTCGCATTCGACATAAACATCTGCCAAAAAATTCATTTCGATTTTGATTTGACCATCACCTTGACATGCCTCGCATCGACCGCCTTTGACATTAAATGAAAAACGCCCAGATGTGTATCCGCGGGCCTTGGCCTCGGGCAATTCGGCAAAGAAATCACGAATATCTGTAAACACACCAACATATGTCGCAGGATTGCTGCGCGGACTGCGCCCGATGGGCGATTGGTCTATATCAACAACCTTGTCCACATTTTCCATTCCACGAATAATGTCGTGCGCGCCGACCTCTAATTTAGAATTATACATTGCGCGCATCAATGCAGGATACAATGTATCTAATAACAATGTAGATTTGCCAGACCCAGACACCCCGGTCAACGCAACAAATTTTCCCAATGGAATTTCAACATCAATATTTTTCAAATTGTTTGCGCGCGCACCCATGATTTTAATAGATTGACCATTGCCAGTTCTGCGCTTGGACGGCACCTCTATCTTGCGAACGCCCGATAAATATTGTCCTGTGATAGAATCTGGATTGTCGATTACTTGTTGTGGGGTACCAAACGCGATAACATTTCCACCGTTTATACCCGCACCACGACCAATATCGACCAAATAATCTGCACTGCGCATTGCGTCTTCGTCATGTTCGACAACAATAACTGTGTTATCTTTGTCGCGCAGCATTTTCAATGTATCCAGCAATTTATCATTATCGCTTTGGTGCAACCCAATGGACGGTTCATCCAATACATACAATACACCAGACAAACCACTACCAATCTGGGATGCCAAGCGGATACGTTGGGCCTCGCCCCCGGACAATGTTCCCGCCATGCGCGACAAAGTCAAATACCCCAATCCCACATTTTCCAAGAAAGACAATCTGTCTGTAATTTCCCGCAACACAATTTTTGCGATGTCGTTTTCTTGGGAACTTAAATGATTTGGCAAATCACGAAACCACCGCAAAGAATCCGCCACCGACAAATCACACGCATCCATGATATCAAAACCATTTATTTTGATACATAATGCCTGGATATTCAAACGTTTGCCATGACACATTGGACATTCTGTTGCAGTTTGATATTTTGCCAGTTCTGCACGCGTGGCATCACTGTCAGATTCGCGTAAACGCCGTTCCAAATTTGGAATTACGCCTTCGAATGGTTTAGAATAAACAAATCCATTCCAATTAATCTTGATTTCTTCGTCCCCTGTACCGTATAAAATAATATCTTTGTGTTCTTGGGGCAAAGTATGCCATGGTTTAGACAATGAAATTTTATATTTTTTGTGCAACGCATCCAACAAATGGTCGTATTGAGTCAACATGCCGCCACGCGACCATGGTGCAATCGCACCAGATAAAATAGATTTTGATGGGTCTGGGACAACCAAATCTGGCGATATGTTTAATTGTACACCCAATCCGCCACATGTTTGGCACGCACCCAATGGCGCATTAAACGAAAACAACCGCGGTTCTATTTTTGGCACAGTAAATCCGCTGACTGGGCAGGCATAATTTTGCGAATACAATGTGTCCGCATTCGTATCTAATCGGCGAACCAAAACCACACCAGGCACCAAACGCAAAGAACCCTCGAACGAAGAATACAGGCGCGATTTAAATTCATCAATATTTGCATCATCTGCCGCCGGCATTTGCAAACGGTCAATAATTACGAAAATATTATGCTTTTTATTTTTGTCCAGTTGAGGCATTGCCCCCAAATCAACCAATTCATTATCAATAATCGCGCGTTGAAAACCCTGCTTTACCAAAAACGCCAGTTCTTTGCGATATTCGCCCTTGCGATCACGCACCAACGGCGCCATAACATAAATTCGTGTTCCTGATGGGATTTTCATGGTCCAATCGACCATTTCTGCAATGGTCTGGGATTTGATTGGCAACCCGGTTACTGGCGAATAAGGCACACCAACACGCGCCCACAGCAAACGCAAATAATCGTAAATTTCTGTTACCGTTCCAACTGTCGAACGCGGATTTTTTGATGTTGTTTTTTGTTCAATAGAAATTGCTGGGGCCAACCCTTCGATAAAATCCACATCGGGCTTTTTTTGCATATCTAAAAATTGCCGTGCATACGCAGACAGCGATTCGACATAACGGCGCTGCCCTTCGGCATAAATGGTATTAAATGCCAAAGATGATTTTCCAGACCCAGACACACCAGTAAACACCACCAATTTATTCTTTGGTATGTCTAAATCAATATTTTTAAGATTATTTTCGCGTGCACCGCGAATTTTTATCTGTCCTGACATAGTAATTAAAATATAATCAATTTATTAAAAAATACAATGGGCGCGACAAAAAATCATCGCACCCACGATATTAACCATAAATTATTTGGCTTTTTTCATCAAAGATTCAGGATTAAGCGAAACATCCTTTTTGGATGTTTTGTTTGCGCCAACCTTTGGTGCCAATTTACCTTCGACCCAAATATCAACCCCACCAGCATTGCCAAATTTTGCCTTGTATCCGGTACCATTTGGCACATAAAACACATCGCCAGTTATTAATGTTTTGCCAAACACCGTAACACCTTTGGCGTTTTCTACACCGACATACGAATCTTCTATTGCTTGGATAACAACCTTGGCCTTGGCCATATTTTCTTTACCAAACCGTTCGCGCACAGGAATATTGTACACAGGTTCTTCGATTGCGACAACCTCGGCCACTGGGGCATTCGGGGTTGCGTCCGCATTTTCATCGTTGGATGAACCACCAAAAATAATGATTATCAACATCAACAACACGATAACCCCGGCGCCAATAGCGAACCACAACCAATGTTTACGAATATATTCAATCGATTTTCGCAACAATTCTTGGGCCTTGGCCTTGAATGCCATCGCCCTGTCGCGTTCTTCCAGGTCTTCATTTGTGATGGTTGTTTCGCATTCTGGTTCAATTCCCAGTTCATCTTTGATTTTATTCACGATTACATCAGGGTCTAAACCCAATTCCATCGCATAATTACGGGCAAAGCCCAATACATACACGATTTCTGGAATTTTTTTATATTCACAATTTTCCAACGCCTCTAAAAATTGTTCAGATATACATAATTGTTTAGCGATAGTGCTGATTTCACGTTTTCTGCGCCCCTGGGTACGCGCATTACGCAACATATCGCCCGCAGTCAATTCTGTTTTTTGTTCAACGATGTTTTCTTCATTCATATTCTGTCCTCTTTGGATAATTATATATCAATGATATAATACCGTTATATTTTGTCAACGCAACCCCAAAATTCACATATTTTGCATTTTAATTCGTTTGCGTCTGTAATTTGATTAACCATGACCCTGAACGCCGATGCGCCAGGCAATCCTGTTGAATACCATGCCGCATGTTTGCGAAACATCGGCACCCCTGTACGCGCACCATAATAATCCAGTACCAAATTCAAATGCTGCAATACAATTTGCCCGATATTTTCTGGGGGGGTATAACCATTAATTTCTGCCAATTTCCAGGGCGCACCCAACATTGCACGCCCCAACATGACCCCTGTATAGCCCAATTTTTCCATTTCCATAACATCCCCAGCAGTTTTAATATCGCCATTGGCAATAATTGGAATTGGACAATCTGCGACACATGGATGTACCGCCAAACCAACATACCCCGCCGACCGTGTACGACCGTGCAAGGCAACAAAACGCACACCACTGTCCGCGGCAATATCCACCAGGTCTCGCCAATCTTTATTAGCATCGTCCCATCCTAAACGCGTTTTCACAGACACAGGAATATCAACCGCACGCACCACTGCGCGCATAATATCGCCCGCTAATTTATGATTTTTCATTAAAAACGCCCCCGCCCCTGCGCGTGTTGCAACCTTGGGCACAGGACACCCCATATTTATATCAATCCATTTTGCGCCATTATCTTGCAAAATACGGGCCGCATCTGCCATCAAATCAACATCAGCACCAAAAATCTGGGCACCGATATTACCTTCGTCATCATATCTGTCAAAATTACGCGGACAATTTTTGTGCTGTGCCACCAAAGAATGACAAGAAATCATTTCCGTAACCAGTGATGCATCTGGCGAAAACTGTCGCACAATACGGCGAAACGGCCTGTCTGTGATTCCAGCCAATGGTGCAACAAAAAAATTCTTTTTTTCTAACATTTGTGATATAATGGCATGTATGAAAGAAAAAATCAAAAATTTATTTTCATTTATTGCGCGTGCATGGGCCGCTGGCATCCATGGCAAATGGGGCGTTATTATGACGATTGTGGCCGTATTTTGGTCGATTGGCATATTTACTGGCAAAACAACCATCCAAGGATTTGTGATAAACATTTGGCGGTTGAACACTGCCCAACAACAGTTGGTAATGGAACAATCTAAACTGGACCAATTAAAAAAACACATCCAGTTGGTTCAACAAAACAGCCCCGATTACATTGAAGAACTGGGGCTGAAACGATTAAACATGGGTGATTCCAGAACAAAAATCTTGAAAATTTAGTTCATACAAACAATCACACCATTCAAATAAAACGCGAATATCAACCATGCAATATACGGCCACACCAGGTAATATGCGGTTTTGCTGACTGTTTTGAATTCACGCGCCATATAAATAGACACTATCAGTAATCCTAATAACACGAACAACCCTAATGTTGTCATGTGCAATCCAAAGAACACATAACTCCACAGTGCATTCAACACCATTTGAAAAAAGAACAACCATTCTGCTGCACTAACACCTTTTGATTTGCGTCCTCTGGTTTTGGCACGCCAAACAAAAAACAACGCGATACCCAGTAAAACATATAAAATGGTCCATGCAACACTAAACACCATCGGTGGTGGTGTCAGCGCAGAATTTGCCAAAGTATTGTACCACGCATCTGTGTGGCCCGTAACTGGGGTAAACAACACCCCGATTACGCCGGGAATAAAAGCAATAAGTATCGCAGCAATCAAAGTAAAAAAAGTTTTCATATTCTATCTCCTTTGGTTTGATGAAAATTATACCAAACAAACAAATATCGCACCACAGGCACATATTCTCATAAAAAAATCCCGCAAATGCGGGATTTTTTTACAACACAATAAACAAATGCGGATGTTCAGCCAAATATTTTATACCGTCATCCAATGCGCGCCGATATTCCAAAAATTTTTCCTTGTTCGCAGCATCCAGATTATTTATCGCGGGCAATTTAACCGTTAACGGGTTTACATGTTTACCGTCCTTGATAACCTCGTAATGCAAATGCGGCCCCGTAGACAACCCCGTAGACCCAACAAAACCGATTGTTTGTCCCTGGCGAACGGTTGTGCCAACATTCACGCCCTTCATAAACCGGGACATATGCGCATACAGTGTTTCAAATGTACCATTGTGGCGAATTCGCACAAAATTTCCGTGTCCGCTGTTATACCCTTTTTTTACCACGCGCCCTGCGCCAGCGGCAGGAATTGGTGTACCTGTCGATGCACGGAAATCAACACCTTTGTGTGCGCGCGTAAATCCCAACACAGGGTGTTTGCGGCGGGTTGAAAAACTGCTGGTAACCTTGGCATTATTGATTGGTGTGCGTTTCAAAGATTTAATTGCGCCATTACCTTTCTCGTCATAATATCCTGTGGTGCCATCTTTCTTTTTAAAACGATACATTTTCACATTACCACGCAACGCATCAAAAGATACCGCCAGCACATGTCCATTATCAACCTTGGCGCCACCAGAAAAATTTTCTTCGTACAATACCGAAAATTTTTGACCCGCCCTGACATCGCGTTCAAAATCCATTTCGAACGCCAATAAATCGTACACATCCGCCAAAATCCCCGCAGGAATCCCCGCGCGCTGACCCGCCAGATAAAAACTGTCCCCGTCCAAAATAACCCCAGATTTGTAAACCGCGCGCGTATCGCGTTCAATATCAATGGTATTGCATTGCCATGCCCCCCCGGCATCACATGTCAATTCAACCTGACGCCATGGGGATGGAATTACCACAATTTTATCCACAGGCGCATTGTCTGTGGCGCGAACAAATTCGATTTTATCCCTGTTGGCACGCAATCCAGTAATTCCCTGGGTCTTCAAAATTCGTACAATTTCACTTATTTGCGCGTGGGTTAATCCTTGCTGGGACAAAAGACCAGACAAAGTATCCCCAGAATTCACAGACACCACAGATTTACAAGTGTCCGGCCCCGCAGCATCATTTTTAACCGCCCCAGAACCATGCGCAATTACCAACACCAACGCCACCACCGTCAGCAACACCGCCAACCACATAACAACCTTGGTTAAAATATTTGTATCAAGATATTCTTTTACTTTTTTCATGAAACCTATTATAATAAATTTATGACAACAAATCAAGCGTTCAAGATTTTATCAAATATCGCAGGCCCGCATGTCGCCCGAATAATATGCGATGCCATACCCAATATGTCGCGAATACGCATGTGGCGCATTTCGCATCAATTACGCAAAAATGTGCCAGTTGCCAAGATTATTCACAACAAATGGTTTTATGGATTACGATTTTATACGAATAAATGGACACTGGACCCACGACCAGACACAGAAACACTGGTTGAATGTGTTATAAAAGATTACGCACATGCACATAATATCAATATCGCCGATTTAGGAACAGGTACAGGGTGCATAATTTGTGCAATTACAAAAAACATAAACGCCAATGGTATCGCGTTGGAAAAATCATATCGGGCGATTCGTGTTGCCTGTAAAAATGTGCACAATTTAAAACTGGATAAAAAAATTATCGTCCAACACGGCGATTTTGGCAACCCACACGCATTACCACACAACACATTTGATGTAATTGTATCAAATCCCCCATACATTGACCGCGATGACACCCGTGTGGATTCTGGCGCGATGCACGACCCAAAAATGGCATTGTTTGCGAAACATAACGGATTGGCGGCATACGAAAAAATTGCAAAAACCGCATTAAACTGGTTAAAACCCTCGGGCCGCATTTATCTGGAAATTGGAATAAACATGGAAAAATCTGTTATAAAAATTTTCCAAGATAACGGATGGATTTTTATAAAATCTGTAAAAGATTTAGGTGAAATTACACGGGTTTTGGTATTTGAAAAACATTGAAACACTCGCGGCAATATAAATATGTAAACGCACACCTAGCGCGCCACAAACCAAGGATTGTTTTCCTTTAACCATTTGATTGTTGTATCCATTCCGTGCCCATGCACGACATATACATCATCGTCTAAATTCATATTGTATAAATTATGAATGGATTCAAATAATTTGGTTTCATCACCACCTGGCATATCACAACGACCATACGAATCTTGAAACAAAGTATCCCCAACCAATAAAATTTTATATTGCGGGAAATAAAACATCATGCCCCCTGGGGTATGCCCAGGCGCGGCGAATATTTTCATATCAACGCCCGGCAAAATTTCAATCGTGCCAACCGACAAATCTTGTGGTGTTTTATAATCATCCAAAATACGCGGCAACCCGAAATAATCCAACAAACCATTACCATTTGTAATAAAATAATTATCCTTTGCATTTAAAAACCAATCAACGCCAAACATGTCCGCCAATACAGGTGCCGCAGATATATGGTCTGGGTGCCCATGCGTACAATAAATCGCACGCAATTTTAATCCGCGACCAGACAATATTTTTACCCAATCGTCTGCCCGTCCCCAGGCATCAAAAACGATTGCATCTGTGCCATTTGATACCAACACCGAATTAGTATTTTCTGGCGACAGATGCAGAACTTCGAATTTTATATCGTTATTTTTTTGCACTTGATTTTTTGACCGTTTTTTTGGCAGTTTTTTTCGACACGATTTTTTTGATTTCGTCCCCTGTCAATGTTTCGCGTTGCAACAATTCATTTGCCAATTTTTCCACTGTCTTTTTGTGTTTTGTTAACAATTTGACAGAATCTGCATACGCCTTGTCCATCCAATTTTTAATTTCTGCATCAACCATTTCAGCAGTTTTTTCAGACGCATTTTCCAACTGGCCACGCATTCCAAATGCCCCAGATTGTTTAACCGCCATTAACCCCAGTTTAGGCGACAGCCCAGCGGTTGCGATGGCATACCGTGCCAATCTGGTTGCCATATCAATATCACTTTCTGCCCCAGTTGTTATTTTATCATTCCCAAAGAATATTTGTTCTGCGGCGCGGCCTGCCAATGCGACCGCCAAATTTGCACGCACCTCGGCAATGGTCATAGAAACTTTATCGTCTATTGGCAAATGTTGCACCATTCCCAACGCACGACCACGCGGCACAATCGTTGCCTTTAAAATAGGGTCTGTTACATCTGCATACATAACACTGACGAACGCGTGTCCTGCCTCGTGAAATGCGGTTAATTTGATATCTTGCTGGCGCATTTTACGGTTCTTTTTTGGTCCCATCATGATTTTATCACGCGCCTCGTCTAAATCGCTTTGTTCAACAGATTTGTGTCCTGCGCGAACCGCATGCAATGCGCCTTCGTTCAACAGATTTTCCAAATCAGCCCCAGAAAATCCAGTTGTTCCACGCGCGACATCCCGAATCACGACATCTGGGGAAATTTTAAATTTTTTCGCGTGTAATTGCAAAATTGCATCCCTGCCCGCCAAATCTGGCAATTCGATTTGTACCTGCCTGTCAAAACGACCTGGGCGCAACAACGCCGTATCCAACATATCAGGACGATTTGTTGCACCAATTACGATAATACCTGTTTCATTTGCAAATCCGTCCATTTCTATCAACAGTTGATTCAATGTTTGCTCGCGGTCTTGGTCATTAAACGAATGAGACGAACGTTTTTGACCGATTGCATCAATTTCATCAATAAACAAAATACATGGTGCATTACGTTTTGCCATTTCAAACATTTCTTTGATTTTGGCAACCCCCAAACCAACAATAATACCGGAAAAATCACTGCCAGATGTGGCAAAGAACGGAACATTTGCCTCGCCTGCGATGGCACGCGCCAATAATGTTTTACCAGTTCCTGGTTCACCCGCCAACAATACGCCACGCGGCACACGCGCGCCCAACGCCTTGAATTTTTCTTTATTTTTCAAAAAATCAACGATTTCCATTAATTCTTGCTTTTCTGCATCTATGCCCGCGACATCAGCAAATGTTGTTTTGGGTTTTCCAGTCGTTACCTTGGTTGGATTTTGTGCCAACAATGTCTTGCCGATGCCCCCACCGGCCCCACCACGCAATCCACGAAAAATCCAAAAAACAATCAACAAAGTAAATAATATTGGCAACCATGTTCCCAACAATTCCAATGTTCCTTTGGACGAATCAATAGACACAACCACGCCTTTGTCTGCCAATTTAGTCAAAAACGCGTTATCATTATTCACAACGGCAGTAAATGTTTTACCGTCTTTCAAAACACCTGTGGCATCGGTGCCGCGTACAGTTATACTTTTTATATCTTCGGCACGGCGCAATACATCAGAAAAACTCAACACAACGGGCTTGGTACTTTCCACCACGGGTTGTGTATCGCCAGGCAAACTAACATTTCCGGCAACAAAAACGCGCACAATCATCACCAAAAACAGTGCGACAAACAATCCTAAAAACCAATTTGCTTTATCTTTTTTAAATATGTTTTTCATGTCTTTTTTTCCTAAAAGTTGTTTTTGCGCCCTCTGGCACAACTAAAATTCGATTTTTCAATCGCCGCACAGTACAATGCCCCAAAGTAAATTTGCAATCATCACGCAACCAAGATAGTGCATTTGCCAAAGAATTCAAGCGCGGCGGATATTTATCCCCGCCAATTACTTGAATTAATGTGCCCATGAATTTTAGACGAATATCATCCCCCAGGTCAAACAGAAAAGTATCATCAAACACAGCACGATTATTTTCAATCACAGATTGCACCAAATGTCCCACATCATATTCAATTTTATCGCGCAATCGCCCTAAATTTTCAATAGCCAATAAAATGCGCGCATCACTGATACCCAGTTTTTCGTCCAACAAATAACGATTTTGGCGAATTTTTACACGCGTGTAATGCGGATTAGAATTCATTTCATCTATAAAATATTTAACATTGTTCTTATCACACCAATCGCGTAATTCATTACGATACACATCTAACAACGGTCGCACAATACGAACACCATCGCGCACAGATTCGCGGCGCATTGCCGCCAATCCGTACAGACCGCTGCCCCGTCCCAAATTCATCAAAAATGTTTCAATTTGGTCATCGGCCTGGTGCGCAACCAATAATGCATAAATATTATTTTTTTTACAAAAATCAGTCATCATTTTATAACGCGCTTCGCGTGCGGCATTTTCCAGACCGGATTCAGGTTTTTTATCTGTCCAATAAAAAATATGACACGGAATATTTAATTCATCACACATATCTTGCACATATTGGGTTTCGATGTCCGCCACAGTGCGCAATCCGTGGTTCACATGCAAACACACGACATCCATTTGCGCCAATTTGCACCAATGCAACAAACACACAGAATCAACGCCACCACTGACCGCGACAGCCAATTTTTTATCACGAAAATTCTGCATAAAATCCAAAAACTTTTGATTCATAATACGGTCATTTTATGATATAATTTGAAAAAATAAAGGAAAATTATATATGACGAACACGATAAAATCTGTCGCTGTCTATTGCGGACACGAATTTGGGAACGACCCTCAATTTGCGCGGGATGCGGCGCGTATTGGCGAATTATTGGCCAGACATAAAATTAAATTAATTTTTGGTGGCGGCAATGTTGGATTAATGGGCACGGTGTGCAATGCGGCGTTGGACAACGGGGGCGCGGTATTGGGGGTGTCGACAACACATATTGCGGAACTCCAAGAACCAACACACACAGAAATTGAATTAAGAATGAAAGATTCTATTAACGAACGCAAAACCGAAATGTTTAACGAATCAGATGCGTTTGTTATTTTGCCTGGCGGACTGGGGACATTAAACGAATTAACCGACATAATGACAATGCAACAAATCGGCGAAACAAAAAAGCCACTGTTTTTCTTGAACACACATGGGTTTTGGCAACCGTTCAGTCGCCTGTTTATTCACATGCAAGATTGCGGATTTATCCAAGATGTTCATTCATACAATATATCTTCGGCCCAAACCCCAGACGAACTAATGCACAAGATATTAACATATAACGCATAAAAAACGGGGCGATTGCCCCGTTTTTTTGTATTATTTGACCAAACTATCTAACCTCGGCCTGTTTGAACAATTCATCGGCCTTGACGGTTTTTTCTTTGGTTTTAACATTTTTCAACATTGCGTCCAAAGATTTGCGTTCAAACAGCATGCCACGCAACATTGTTAACGCGTTTGGATTTTTGTTGTAAAATTCGAACACTTGTTTTGGATCAGGATAACGCGATGCTTCTGCCCAAATGGCTTGTTGTAAATCATCACGAGTAACCTCTACTTTGTTTTTATTTCCCCATTCTGCCAAAATCAATCCCAATTTCACACGGCGTTCGGCCTCGCGAGTTTCTGCCTTGTCATCCCATTTATGGTTATGACCATGTTCAGCATTATGATGTTCGTGTTCGCGTTTTGCCATTTCCAATTCTTGTTCGACCAAGTTTTGTGGCAAATCCAATTTCACTTTGTCTGCCAACATATCTAACAATTCATTACGCATTGCGCGTTGAGACGCATCGTTATATTGTTCATTCAAAACTTCGCGAATATGGTCTGTTAATTTAGCCACCGTGTCAAAACCCACAGATTTTGCCAATTCATCGTTCATTTCTGGCAAAACATGTTTACGAACCTCGTGCACAAAAACTTCAAATCTGGCGTCCTTGCCCGCCAAGTTTTCAGCATGATATTCCGCGGGGAATTTAACATTTACATCAAATTTATCACCCGCCTTGTGGCCGATAATTTGATCTTCGAACCCAGGGATAAATGACCCAGAACCCAAAATCAAATGGTGTTTTGTGGCCTCGCCCCCGGCGAATGCTTCTTTACCTAAAAATCCTTTGAAATCAATCACGACCGTATCGCCATTTTTGGCCTTGTATTTTTCATCTTGCTTTTCAGCCACACTGCGACTGCGGCGAATGTTTTCGATTGCCTTGTCAACCTCGGCCTCGTCAAATTTGGCCACAGGTTTTGTTAATGTAAATTTAGTCAAATCAAATTCTGGCAATTCTGGCAAAATATCAAATTCCAAAGTATATTCTGCATCTTTGCCCATTTCCCACTTTGGCAAATCGGCCTTTGGACTGCCTGCCAAACGAATTTTTTTATCGTCCAAATAAGCATTCAAATCACGGTTCATCAATTTGTCAATCGCATCAGCCATAGCATTAGCATTAAATTTTTGACGCAACACAGAAAGTGGTATATGCCCTGCGCGAAAACCAGGCATTTTTGCCTTTTTGCCGTATTCTAATAAAATTTCATCGGCCGCTTTTTGCAATTCGTCCGCCGCAATTACACCCGTAACAGAATAATGTAAATCTTTGATTTTTTCTTTTTTAAACATATTTTTTATCCTTTGGAAGTTAAGCTTGGCTGATTATACACACAAATTTTTAAAAATTCAACATAAAGTTCAGCCAGTAAAAAAATATATAAATATATATTTACTTGCGCTAAGAATAAGAAAATTGCTATACTTTTACCGAAATAGGAGGAAAAAACAAAAATTACTAGCATAAAAATCCCAGCAAAAACACAGTAACAGCGAAATACATAATGAAAAAAATAAAATCATTTTTTTATGGGTTGTATGTGTTGTTTGGACTAATGACGTCCCAAACGCTGTATGCTGATACTTGTACATCAACACAAATTGATATCAGTAATGATTGTATTGATTCTAAATTTACTGTGACAACAACAAACATGGCTGCGAATACGACTTTCAAGTTTGTATTATCGGCGGCTGGAACATTTTATGTTGATTGGGGCGAAGGCACACCCCAGGTTGAAACCATTACACGTAACGATACAACCCCAACAGAATATTCTCATACTTATACGAGTAGCGGTGAAAAGGTAATTAAATTCGCTGGTGTCGCAACCGAATATAATACAACCAATTACGCTAATGGTAACAATGACAAAAATCCATCTGGGGCCGCAATCAGATTCGGTGGTGCGAACAATAATGCAACAACTGGCGGAACACCAACACTTGTTAAAAAACTGGAAGGCAGTATCGGTTCCGTTTTCCCAACATTGGGTACTGCCGATAATCAAAAACCAATATTTTTTGAATTATGTGCCGGATGTACAAATTTAATAACAATTTCTGGAACGTTATTTTCCGGTGTAACCACTGCCAATAAAAACTTGTTCCGTTCAATTTTTGATAAATGTACAAATTTGCAAGCTATTCCTGCAGACTTGTTCAATTATACTTATGGCTCCGCAGAAAGTATGTTCCGTAGTGCTTTCTATCAATGTAAAAAACTATCAGCATTTCCAGATAATTTATTTCCTCACATTAGTGGTGCTGCTGCCAATATGTTTATGTACACATTTTTTGAAGTTGTTTTTCCAAGTGCTGATCAATATATTCCAGCCAATACATTTCTAGGATTGAACGGAGACAACGCCAGCCAATTATTCAGTAACACCTTCAAAAGCTCTAATTTGCTGGAACAATGCCCCAATGGCACAACTGATGTTACCACCACTTATTACAACAGTTATAAAAGCAGTTGGAACAACAAGAAAGCATGTGAACCAATACCCGTTTCATGCACAGGTGCAAACTACAAAGATGGGAATAGCTGTTTGCCATGTCCAAATGGTTATACCAGCAATACACAAGACGGAAAGGATGATATTACTGATTGTGAAATGAATTGTCCTGCGGGAAAATGGACCGGCGAATATCAAAAATTGGAATACATCGAGGCCACAGGAACGCAATATATTGACACCAACCATCCAATTACTTCAACAACTTTTAGTGCAGAACTTGAATTTAGTTCTGGTCAGTATGTTACTGGAACTATCGGGCATTTTGGCGGAAACCAAGACGCAATGAATGGACATGCGGCTAATTTTAAAGAATCTAAATTTGGTTTATGGGTTGCCGAAGAAAAGAACGGCACCAGTTCCGGTTCAAAAATCACGACTGGCGGTCCTTTTAATGCAGACGTAATTAAACATATTCGATACGATTTTGTTGGTAATACCAGAGAATTAAGTGTGGATGGCAACTCGACAGGTGCTAAAACATTTTCAGGTTCCATTATTTCAAATAATACATACAGATTGTTTTCAAACGGTTGTATTGGTGGATGTAATGACGCTTTGTTAAACGGACGCATACATTGGTTTAAAATATATGAAAATGGTAACTTGATATTTGATTTTATCCCTGTCAGACGTATGTCCGATAATGAAATTGGTATGTATGATCAGGTCAGCGGTACATTCTTTGGCAATGCTGGAACCGGCACTTTTAACCCAGGAACTGTTTTGGGTACAATTGGTGGGAATTCATGCGAAAACGTTGGAATTGGGTACTATTCTTCGGCCTCTACAACAAGTTATGGTTCTGTTAGTCCACGAACGGCATGTGATGAAGGTCTAATTACATTAACAGACACATCCACCAGTTCTTCTGATTGTGTTTCTTCCCAGGGCTTTACTGTTTGTCCTGCGGGAACTTATTTACCTGCGAACTCTCAAACTTGCGTAACATGCCCCGCTGGTAATTGGTGTCCAGGTGGACAATTATATTTCAACAACACGGACCAAGGATTACAAAGTTGCGCCACAGAAATAGGTTCTGGTTGGTCCAGCGATGCAGGTTCTGATACACAAACAGATTGTTATTATTTAATAACATTAGATAAAAATGGTTATACTGGTACAATAAATGCTTATTCTGGAATTGGATGTTCTGTTGTCAGTACCGCAGAAGCCAAAACCAATGCACAATTAAAATTATTCTATAATACAAAATGTACTTTGCCGTCTATTGTACTTACTACGACTGGCGGATATAACACTGCACGCGACTTGTCACCCAGTAGCGAAATTAATGACAATGTTGTCACAATAATACCTGCGACAACAACAACGCCGACCGTCACAACATATTATGCACGTAAAACATGCGCTGCAGATCATTATAAAAGTAATGCCACCACTTGTTCTGCGTGTGGCGAAAACAGTTCTACACTTGCTGGAAATGCTGTCACCTCTTGCGCGTGCACAAATGGATATACCGTTGATGGAACGTCAACAGGTGCAGCAACCAGTACAACTGGATGTATCCAAATTATGCAAGCATTGAGTGTTCTACATGTTGGCAACAAAACATACGATTTATTGGCGCAAAAAAGAACAACGCCATCAATTAACATAGGGTTGAACAATTCTATATTTTATACATCTTTAATCCAAGCGGAAATTCCAGGTGAATTAGGTGTGGTATACGACAATAAAACCTATTCTGCATGTAACATTACCAGCGATTATTGCATTGTAAATGGTCATTTATATTGGGCGGATCCAGATTTATATCTTACATCTGGTCAAAGTCAATACATAAATACAGGTGTTGTTCCTGATTTGAATACCGCAATCGAAATAGAAATGGCAGACAAATCCTCGCTGACATACAGTTTGTTTGGTGTTAAAACAGGAACCCTGGCTACCACAGATACAGGTTTTGGTATTTTCCTAACTGGTGGTAATTTTGGATTTTTCCGCAATGGTACATCGATGGCAGCAATACCAAAAGATAATAATTACCACGTTTATTATTTATCAAATACCGAAGCATCCGTGGATGGTGTGTCGTATAATTTCAGTCCTGCAACCGAACCAATTAGTGGTCAATATCCAATGTATATGTTTGGAACAAATCATAACGGTTCTGCAAACGACAAGCCGATATCTGTCAAATATCTGAAAATATGGTCTGGCAATACATTGGTGCGCCACTTTGTACCGGTACCCACAGGTTTGGTAATTGGCAACTTTACCGTTCCATCAAACGGTATGTTTGATATTGTCAATCAGACCTTTTATGCTAACGGTGGCATCGGCAATTTCACATACGGCAAAATCCAACAATAAATAAAAATTGCATTCCATAAAAAAAGAACCGCCGAAATCGGCGGTTCGTATTTTGTTCGGTATAACGATTAACGTTTGCTGAACTGTGTAGAACGACGTGCCTTGCGAACACCATAGTGTTTACGTTCAACGACACGACTGTCGCGGGTCAAGAACCCGGCCGCCTTTAATGCAGCACGCAATTCTGGTTCGCGTTTTTCCAATGCCTTGGAAATACCGTGTTTCACGGCACCTGCCTGACCAGACAAACCACCCCCAGACACAAACGCGACAATATCATATTCTGTTTCGCGTTTTGTAACACCGAATGGTTGTGCAATAATCATTTGCAACACCGGACGGCGAAAATATGTAGCCATCGCGACACCATTAACCGTCATATTGCCCTTGCCTGGAATCAAATAGACACGGGCCACAGAATCTTTACGTTTACCGGTTGCGTATGTTGCGCCATTCAATTTAACATCCGCCGCCACGGCCTTTACAGTTTTTGTTGCCGCCGCCTTGGTTGTTGTTTTTGTTGCGGTCTTGGCAGCAGTCGCTTTTTTTGCAACAGTTTTCTTTGCAGTTGTCTTTTTTGCTTCTGTCATATCTTAGCCCCTTTTATTTTTTGGATTCAGGCCTGCAAAATCAATCACAACCGGATTTTGCGCACTGTGTTTATGTTCTGCACCGGCATATACATGCAATTTTGTCAAACGTTTATCAGCCAACGCCACAGCCGTACGGCGACCCATCATGCGTTTCACAGCGTTTGTCACCAATTTTTCAGGTTTTTCTGCACGCATTTGACCCAATGTGCGTTCTTTGATACTGCCGGTATAATCAGAATGCCAATAGAATTTATCTTTATCGGCCTTGTGCCCAGACATAGCGACCTTGGACGCGTTAATAATGATAACATGATCACCGCAATCCAAATTTGGTGTCCATGTTGGTTTGTTTTTACCGCGCAGGATGTTTGCCACATAGGCGGCCAAACGACCCAATGTACAGTCAGTTGCATCAATTAAATACCATTTGGCATCTAATTCACAACCTTTTAAAGATTTTGTTGCTACCATTTGTTTAACCCTTTGTTTGTTTTAAACTGACAGCATTATGCCCCAACCCCGCAAAAAAGTCAAGAAAAATTGATATGGTAAAATAATACCATACAACACACAAAAAATACCGCCAGGAAATCTGGCGGTATTATTCAACAATTTGTTTTACACATTAACGCACTTTGTCATTTTTTGTTGCAGCGCGTTGATATAAAACATTAGACACAGATATTTGCACACCTGGTTTTGCGCCATATGCGGTGGCAACAAAACTATTATCGCGTGCGCCAAATGTCCATACTGTATCAAAATCAGCCGCACAATAAAACGCCGGCGATGTTTCAACCGTATTGCCCAATGTTCTGGACACTTGCCATCTGTATTTTCCCACAGATATTAATTCATAATTTGCGCTATCAACATTAAAGAATGCAGGATTTATATTCCCACTGCGTACGGTTATTTTGCGTTCAATAGACACAGGCGCATTTGATAATTTTTTATAACCATACGAAATTTTGTTGCCGTTTTGCATAACCGCAGGGTCATAATCCGCAAACAATTTTTGTAAATCTTGGGGAACATCATCCAAATTCAACACAGGATAATATTCTGCAAATTGTTTAGATAACGCCACCCTGTTTTGTTTTAATTCGCGCATAGTCCCAACATACCAACGAATCACAAACCGTTGAATTTCTGCCTGGGTGCGTTCATCATATTTACTGAACACTTTGTTTTTCTGCAACAATACGCGCAAGAATTCATTTTGATTCCACGCATATTCAAACAAACGCGCGCTTTCACGATTTGGCGTATCTAAATCTTCGCCGTATGGCGACAAAATATTCATCAATTCTGCGCGTTGCGCATTCCAATCTATGTTCAACGAATAAGACGCCAAAACACGCTCTAAATCTTGTAAAGCATCAATAATAATGGGTTTTGCAGATTGTACAATTTTATTGTGTAATACATCTGCCTGGGTTTTAACAATGCGCGGTTTTACACCCGACACATCGGTTGATTTTTCATTTGCCGCATTATAAATCACAGAATCATTGGCCGCCGCCACCGTATCGCGGGGTTCAACAACTGTATTACGCACAGGTTCAGGCGTTGCTATGTTTTCTGTGCGGTTTTTAGAATTAGCTGTCACCACAGACAATAATGTCGCCATGCCAACAGTAAAAATTGTTTTTTTGGATTTCATATTTGCATCCTTTTTTTTGGGTTCTTTTTGTCAAAAATAGCACAAATATATATATTGTCAAGATTATTAATACTCTGCCTGTTTGTGCGCTCTACCACTTGTGCGGAATTGCTAAAAAAAATTCTGCCCTATGGTTGGGGCAGAACAAAAACATTAAAATACAGTGTTTATATTGTTATATTTTATTGATTACTGATACGAATATCATCACCATAATTACCCAAAATCTGTCCACCGACACTGCAAGAAATATCTTCGAATCCTTTTTTCACCTGATTCTTTTTAACAACCACACCGGTTATAACGCCGCCTGCACTACCCAACAGCACACCCGCAACAGAATCAGACACCAAACGCGCAGTATTAAAACCACCATCCGCATTTACCCACTGATTGGCCTTACCAAAACCATTTGAAAAATTATCAACTATCTCCGCCGCGCGTACCAATGGTGATTCCTGGTTGGCTGATGGTGTGCTAGTACCAGTCGCATCACCCCCAGATGATGATGAAGACGAACCAGATTTATCCTTGGTTGTCATACCTTCACAAGACGGCCAGCAATCTGCGCCGTTAAAAAATGCGCTGTCGCCTTGCCCTGATTCTTGGTTATTGCAGTGGTAGTAAATTGTGCAGTCATAATCAATAACAACCGCACTCGCATATTTTTCCCAATCGTTGTAATATCTTAAATTTTGACCATTACAAGTTTGTACCAAGCCACTATTCTTATATTTTGTCTGCTTGCCACCATATTCATCATACACACCGGTCACATTACTTTTTTCATTAAGGTCATAAATATAATAAAACCCGTTCTTGGTATTCGCACTCGTGTTATCATTAAACTTCAAGTTTGCGGCGTTTGCGGCATTAATACCAACACACGGTGTCAATAAAATTGCTAAAACCATAAATTTTTTGATAGACATATCATTTCCTCCGTATGTTATTGTCTGCTATCCAACTGAGATTTTATTTGATTCCAGTTGTGTTTTGCGCACACACCATCGTTCGAGCTTTTACAACCGTCTGCAAGCGTTTCTATGGCCTGATATACTTTGTTATAATCATCCGACCCTTTGACGGACAACAACCTGGAAACCAACAAATTATCATCATCCAACGCTCTTTGTCCTTCTAATCCCGACAAACTATCATTTTTTGCCAACAGTTTGTTTCCAAATGCCTCCATCGCGCCGACACCCAATGCCGCACCACCAACCGCCGCGCCAACCGCAGACAACACACGAACCGTTTTTTTGCCGTCAAGAATGCGTTTTTCTAAAACACCCTGGTCAACCCAAGACCCGCAATTTACCACATCACCCATTGCAAAATAACGCGGTTGGATATCAGAAATATTTACACGTGAATCCTTGGACTGCATAGAAACCGCGACAAAACAAACATTATTTTCAGGATTTTCTGTATCTTCTATCATTGTTGAATAACTGGATGTATTGCTGTTACGGGATGCCCACACAAATGTGTTTGATGCGCCAACATTATTATCAACACACGCGGCGCGTTTCGTGGCATTTTCTAATATACGCGAATCCGCAGGCCGTGGGTCATCATCAACCACACTGACACCCGGGGTTTCATCCACAGGCACCGCAGATAAAACGGCAACACCATGTTGTTTGCGCACAGACGATTTAACATTGTCATTTGATTTGTTGTTTATTACAAATTGATTATTCTTGATGGCGGTGGCACGAACACTGTCGTTGCCGGCTGGCGCCGCCGCAATCATAGAACGATTTGCACCAAATGCAGGCAACATCAAACCACACAACACACAGATAACAATATAATTTTTCATAAATCCCCCCCCATCTATATACAACAATATTTTATCACATTTCAAAACACAAAACAAATACAAAAAATCGCATATTATTTCTTGCTGGATGCAATCTCGCTATAGCGAAAACGGGCCCCCGCAAAATTTGAAAAATTTTGTGGGCAAACCCGAAAGCGGATGGCGGAGATGGAGGGGGTGCTTCGCCACCTTGCAAAATTTGCCCTGTGGGCAAACCGGCGTTATTCCGCCTTTTTGCTACGGTTCGAACCCCCACTCGTTGGTTCGAACCCAAAACATCACACGAATAAAAATACACGCAATAAATCGCGTGCCTTTTTATTCCTGGCGGAGATGGAGGGGTTCGAACCCCCGATACGGTCGCCCGTATACGCGATTTCGAGTCGCGCGCATTCAACCAGCTCTGCCACATCTCCGTATGGGTCGATTATATATATTTTCTTTTTAATTTCAACAATTAAACATCAAAATTATAATTTTTTACAGATTTTACAATCGCACGAACCAATTTGTTTTGGTGCGCATCCGATTTTAATAATTTTTCTTCGGCAACATTCGATAAATGTCCTAATTCAATCAAAGCCCCAGGCACAGTCGAACGCAAAACCGCGAACGGCGCATGACGAATGTTTGGCCCCGGCAAACGGGCAATGTCCGCATTATTCATGGCACGCGCACATGTTGACGCATACTCTTCGGACAATTCCGCCACCGCGCGTTGTTGCAAAGACGATAATGCCACACGGATTTCTTTGGAAAACCCAGCAAACCCTTCAACCCCGATTTTATCAACCGCGTTTTCTGTTTCCGCTAATTTGCGTGCCTCTTCGTCCGATGCCTTTTCAGACAATGTATAAACTGAATATCCACGGGTTTGTCGACTGGGGTTCGCATTGGCATGCAGCGACAAAAACAAATCAGCATGCCGTTTTTCGGCAATCGCCGCCCTGTCCCCTAATTTTAAGTAAGTATCATCACTGCGTGTTAAATATGTTTTAAATCCAATCGCATCTAATTCGCGCTTTAATTTTCGGGCCACAGACAATACGATTGTTTTTTCCTGGGTACCACCCTTGCCAATGCACCCAGGGTCTTTGCCACCATGGCCTGCATCAATCACGACGACATATTTTTTTGCCGGCGTTGCAGATTTTGCCGTTGTTCCGCCCGCCGTTCCAGATGCCCCAGATGCCCCACCAACAAAATCAAATACTAAACGATATTCACTGTCGCCATTTGGAGATAAAATCATAACCCCAGATTTTTCAATCGGCACAACATTACCGCGCAAATCTGCGACAATCTGTAATTTGTCGCCATTTTGCACCTGGCGTAAATTTTTCACCAATGTTCCATCAGCCAATTTTGGCGCAACACCACCCGCCACAGTATTTGGCAACGATACAATTAATTGATTCGCAGGATATGACAAATCATAAGATGGCCGCGCAGATGTTTCAATTACCAAACGCGTTTTTCCACCTGGTTGGTTTCCTGTGCGCAACGACAAAACAGAATTTCGACCCGCAAATGCGACACGCGGCAACATTGTAAATGCCGCAACACCAACCCCAGACATTTTCAAAAGCGTTCGTCTTGATACCTTCATAATATGATTATTATACCAAATTTTGACCAATAAAACAAGTGTACACATAAAAAAATACCGCCCAAACTTTCGGGCGGCATTTCATCGTATTTTGCACAATTATTATTTTCTGCATGTAGAAAACTGTGTCGCAACCATAGATGTTTCACTGTCTGTCAATGTTTGCACAGGAACAATAAAGCAACGAACACCATCACGAATGATGAAAACCTTGGTGCCACGTTTGTATGCATCTTGCATTTGTGTCATTTGGGCACTGGTTAAAAATGGATTTGATGTCAATGCAGTATTCACCAATGCCGCGTTAACAACCTGGGTTGCGGTATTTGAATCCAATATATTATAATTTGACAGAACATCCATCCACAATGATTGATACGCATTTGGATTGTTATATTGTGCGCCAGCATTTCCAGAATTTCCAACAGTATTTCCCACCAATGCCGCCGCTGTTAACAATGCCGTTGTCCCAGTCGTAGATACAGTTTGTGTTCCTGTATTTACCTGTAAATTATCACCACACGCCAAATTCATGCGATTCGTATATCCAACCAAAACATTATCCATCGCGGCCTGCCAATCTGCACCCTTGGAATTAACATCCAAAGATACGATTTTTTCCGCCCATCCCCAAACATTTGCGCCTATGTTCCCGGCATTTGCAAACCGCGACACCATTTCTGCGGACCCACCTGGCACCCCAGAACCACAATAATCTGTCAAATGAGAAACCAATTTACTGGTGGTTTCGTTCCCGTATGTCAATGCCGCAGAATGACAAGACATTGCGGCCTGTAATTCTTGACGTCTTTGGATACATAAATTCGAACTGGCCTTGGATAATTGGTCTGCCATATTGGCCATGGACAAATAAGTCATCACACTGGATGATGCGTATGGTGGGCATAACTGGGCCGCCGTATTCATCGGTCCGCTGCTGCGTGCGGAATTAACATCGTATTGTGGCAATAATCTGGTTGTATCACTCTGCACACATAGTAATGCATAGTTGTACAAATCATTTTGATCAACATATTGACAACGATTTTGCACCACCCCAGCAGTTACAACCGTCCCGCCACAAAATTCAGTCAAACATTTCATAAATTTTTCTGTACATGCACTTTCCACATCAACCTGGGTTGTGATATAAAAATTCCGTAATTGTGCCTGTTTATACGCAGATGCGATTGCCTGGTTGCCACGCACACCATTTGAACCCGTATTTGGACTGGTGATTAACGAACTGCCCCGACTGGTGTTGGCATCCCCAGAATTAGATACACCGCCAACAACACCAACCCCCAGCGCATCATGCGCACATAATACAAATCCCAACAAACCACACAAAGCAATGATATTTTTCATATACAGGCCTCTCTCACTTATAAAGTGATTTTATCATATTCTGGCAACAAATGCAATTATTTATTGATTTGTAAAACTAAATTGATAACATACCACCCAGATGATAATACAAAATGACATCTTGTCCCAAATTCAAAACGACATTAGCGCGTTAAGGGGGTTTCTTTGACCCTGATAATTTACGGGCTGAAATTGCACAATTAAACGACAAGACCGCAGACGAAAATTTATGGAATGACCCTGATTCTGCGCGTTTGTTATTACAAAAAAAATCTGGTCTGGAAAAAACATTGGCTGATTTTTTAGCGTTAGAAACAGATTATAACAACCTGGTTGATTTATATCAAATGGCCCCCGATGACCCAGATGTTATTAATGCGATTGAATCTTTGTCTGTGCGCGCAAAACACGCAAAATTTATCACATTATTCAATGGTAAAAACGACAAAAACAACGCATTTGTATTTATCCAGGCCGGCGCAGGCGGGACCGAGGCCATGGATTGGGCACAAATGTTGGCACGCATGTACACCAGATGGGCAGAACGTCACGGGTTTTCTTGCACAACTGTTGACGAACACCCTGGGGATGTTGCTGGATTAAAAAGCACAACAATAAAAATTGACGGCGATAATGCATACGGTTGGTTAAGGGGCGAAATCGGCGTACACCGACTGGTTCGCATTTCTCCGTTTAATGCCAATGGCAAACGCCAGACCAGTTTTGCATCTGTGGATGTTTGGCCTGATGTTGACGACAATATTGAAATTGAAATCAACGACAAAGATTTGCGTATTGACACATATCGTTCTTCGGGTGCTGGCGGACAACATGTTAATAAAACAGACAGCGCGGTTCGTATTACGCATATCCCAACGAATACTGTGGTTACATGCCAAAACGAACGCAGCCAATTTCAAAACAAAGATATGGCAATGAAAATATTACGCAGCCGCCTGTACGAACTGGAATTAAAAAAGCGCGAGGCCGAAGAAAATGCCGCATTGGCTGCACAAAAGAAAATTGAATGGGGCAGTCAAATTAGAAACTATGTTTTATACCCATATCAATTAATCAAAGATGTTCGTACCAATGTAGAAAACACAGATTCAACTGCTGTATTGGACGGGGATTTAGACGAATTTATGTTGGCGTATCTGCAAAAAATGCAATAATTTTTCCGCAACCTGCAACAGATTATTCTGCGTTCATAAAATCCAGAACGCGTTTATCAAAAATAACATCGCGTGGACGCAACATGTTTGCCACATGCATATCGCACGCAGCGCGTGTCCGTGATAACGCGACATAGGTCTGGCCATGTGCAAACGCGCCACGCGAAATATCAACCACCACCGCATCCAGGGTTTTTCCTTGCGCCTTGTGAATTGTCATGGCGTACCCCAAATTCAACGGGAATTGTTTATACGAACCAATTTCATGTTCGGTTAACCGGTCATTATCATCACGCACATATTCAATTTTTTCCCATTTTTCAGGTCGTACAGACACAATCGTTCGCGATGTATCCAATAATTGCACCCGAATTTCACGCGCACCAATTTCCACAACGCGACCCATTGAACCGTTATGCCATTTATCACTGTTTTTAACAAAAACAACCAAAGCCCCAACTTTTAATACCAAACGCATCGGCGCAGGCACATCTTTTTCTACAAAATTTCCAGTCAATTCACCAGTAAAAGCATACTCTGGTGCATTAATTTCCCGCAATCGTGATGCGTTGATGTTTTCAGCCATTGCGCGATAAGGTGTGATTAATACCGCATTAGCACGACATTCTGGGTCATTAATTTTGCATTTATTAAAAAATTCCAGCGCATTTAAATCACCGCCACGCAACCGCACCAGATTTTCCAACAATTCGCCATCATTTTGACGATACACCCGGTTAAAAGAAAATCGCAAAAAATCCGCACGGGCATATACATGACTATCGAAAAAATATGAATTTTCAAAACCATATTCTTGCTTATAATATTTTGTTGCGTCATTTGTAATTACCGGCGGCAGTTGGTACAAATCGCCGATTGCTACAATTTGAATTCCGCCAAACGGTGCGTTATTGCGCCGCGCCTGACGCGCCAATAAATCCATTGCATCCAGCAAATCTGGCGCAACCATAGATATTTCATCAACAATCAAAACATCTGTTGCCGCCAATATATTTCGTGTTTTGGCCTTTAATTTCAAAAATTCAGGCATGATGAAATCACGCGGTTGAATTTGAAACAAACTGTGAATTGTTTGCCCACCAATGTTCAACGCACTGACCGCCGTAGGACATGCACACACAATGCGTTTCGCCGATGCAGATTTTAAATAATTCACAAATGTAGATTTTCCGGTGCCTGCCTGCCCCATAATTAAAACATTAGAATTTGTGTGTTCAATCGTATTGAACGCCTGTTTTTGCACATCACTCAAAATTTGCACTAATTCGGTCATACCGCAATTCTATACCAAACACACTAAAAATAGAAATAAAAAAACGCACAAAGCATGTGCGATTTTTTGTGGTGGGTTAGGTAGGACTCGAACCCACGACCAAAGCGTTATGAGCGCTCCGCTCTAACCAACTGAGCTACTAACCCACGGGTGCGATTATTACACCTTTTTTTGACGGACGCAAGCCAAAAAATTAAAATGCTTTATTTTTGCGACCTATTATGCCAAAATCAGTGGTATGAACACATTTGACATTATTATTATTGGCGCAGGCGCATCCGGATTAATGGCAGCGGCGCGTGCCGTATCCGCCGGTAAATCGGTGTGTGTGCTGGATATGGGTGCCACACCTGGGCGCAAGGTTGGTGTTTCTGGTGGTGGCAAATGCAATTTTACAAATTTGCGTGCTAATCACACCCATTATTTTGGGCAAAACCCTGATTTTGTACGCGGCGCATTGGCACGTTGGACACCCCAAAATACTGTCGATTGGGTAAAATCACATGGTATTAAAATTTATGAAAAAACACCTGGCCAATATTTTGCGGAATCATCTACAAAAATTATCAACGCATTACTGACAGACGCGCACGGCGCGAAAATTCTATCAAACGCCACTGTGAATTCTGTCCACAAAATTGATAATAAATTCGTTGTAATGACAATAAATGGCGCAACATATTCTGCACACAAATTAGTTGTTGCAACTGGCGGCATGTCTTATGCAAACCTGGGGGTCAGCGACATTGGATACAAAATTGCGAAACAATTTGGGCATAAAATCGTGCCAATTCGCCCTGCACTGTGCGCAATCAAGACAGATTTTTTTAATGCCGGGTTATCTGGAATATCAATCCCGGTCGAAATTAAAATCAACCGCGATATAATCCATGACGATATGTTGTTTACGCATTTTGGATTGGGCGGCCCGGCGATTTATCGCGCAACAGCGCGGGATTTATCGAACGGCATTACAATAAATTTATTGCCGAACATAGAGATATTTGATTGGCTGCGCGAAAATAAAAAAACAAACGGAAAAAAACAGTTAAAAACAATACTCGCCACCAAATTGCCAGAACGCGTGGCAGAATTTATCACAAACGGCGACACGCGAAACATTGCTGATTGGCGCGACAGCGAACTACGCGACATTACTGACAAAATTGCAAATATAAAAATCGCAAAACCTGCCTTGCAAACATTGGAATTGGCCGAGGTTACGCGTGGCGGTATTGATACAGCGCAAATATCATCAAGAACAATGGAATCAAAATTATGTCCAAACCTGTATTTTATTGGCGAAGTGCTGGATATCGCGGGCGATTTGGGCGGATATAATTTGCAATGGGCATGGGCATCTGCCCACGCCGCAGACATATAAAAAGCCGCCAGGTTGGCGGTTTTGAATTTATGGCGCGCCCAGCAGGACTCCCTCGCTCGGCACAAAATTGTGCCGGCTGTGGGGCATTCCTAACGATTTTGCTGCACTTTGTTTGCAAAATCTACTCGTTGTCGAACCTGTCGTTGCTGACGCAACTTTGGTCGGTTCTCGTCCTGCTAATTCCACATAATAAAAAAATTGCTAATCGCGGATTTGCGTTAGCAAAGACGGATGGCGCGCCCAGCAGGACTCGAACCTGCAACCCACAGATTAGAAATCTGTTGCTCTATCCAGTTGAGCCATGGGCGCAACGCACGGCATATTCTAAACCAAAATTACCAAAAATTCAAGTGCGTTTTCTTTATTTCTTGACATTTTTATCAAATTTGTATATAATATGCCTATCTCAACGGGCGAATTCTGCCCAATTTTCCAAAAGGACTTTTTATGAATATTAATGAATTAAAGGCAAAATCGCCACAGCAACTGTTAAAAATTGCCGAAGATATGGGTATTGAAAACCCATCGCAATTAAATGTTCAGCAATTACGTTTTGCCGTTATGCGCGTTTATGCGGCGGACAAGGATGTCGTGTTAATCGGTGATGGCGTATTGGAACGTCTGCCTGATGGATACGGATTTTTGCGCGCCCCAGAAAGTAATTATCTGGCGGGGCCGGACGATTTGTATGTATCGCCAAATTTGATTAAAAAATACGGTTTGAAAACTGGCGATTATATCGAAGGTATAATCCAAGCACCACAAAACGAATCCGAACGTTATTTTGCATTGGAAACTATTGAAAAGGTTAACGGCGACACACCTGAAAAATTGCGTCATCGTATTTCTTTTGATGACATGACCCCACTTTATCCAGATGAAATGCTGAAAATGGAGGTTCCAACCGATACCGACAAAGGTCGTAATTTAACCGCACGCGTTATCGATTTGATTTCTCCAACCGGCAAAGGGCAACGTTCACTGATTGTTGCGCCACCACGCACTGGTAAAACAATTATGTTGCAAAATATTGCGCATTCTATCGCAACAAATTATCCAGATGTAAAACTGATTGTTTTGTTGATTGATGAACGCCCCGAAGAAGTGACCGATATGCAACGCAGTGTCAAAGGCGAAGTAATTTCATCTACATTTGACGAACCGGCCGCCCGCCATATCCAGGTGGCAGAAATGGTTATCGAAAAGGCAAAAAGATTGGTTGAATCCGGCCAAGATGTCGTGATTTTGTTGGATTCTATCACCCGTTTGGGGCGCGCATACAACACTTGCGTTCCATCATCTGGCAAGGTTTTAACCGGTGGTGTTGATGCGTACGCATTGCAAAGACCAAAAAGATTCTTTGGCGCCGCCCGTAATATCGAAGGTGGTGGTTCATTGACAATTATCGCAACTGCTTTGATTGATACGGGTTCCAAAATGGACGAGGTTATTTTTGAAGAATTCAAAGGAACCGGCAACAGCGAAATTATTTTGGACAGAAAATTGTCCGACAAACGCATTTATCCTGCTATTGACATCACAAAATCTGGCACACGCAAAGATGATTTGTTGGTCAGCAAAGAAATATTGTCTAAAACATATGTTTTGCGCCGCGTTATCAACCCAATGGGCGTGGCCGAGGCAATGGAATTTGTATTGGATAAATTACGCGTAACAAAAACGAACGATGATTTTTTCAATTCTATGAATCAGTAAAAAACATCAGCAAAAAATTATCCAGACACCCATTCGGGTGTCTTTTTTTTATCAAAGGATTCACATGACTAAAATATATTTATATGGCGCAATTATCGCACTATTGATGGGAATATATTTAATTGGGCATCATGTTGGTCGCACCAAATGCACCCAAGAAATAATCACACAAACCATCGAACACAACCAAACCCAAACAATAAAAAAGGAAAAAATAAATGCAGAAACTTATCGTACTGGGATGCGCGATATTCGTAACATCTTGCGCGCAAAATACACCATTGCCGATTGAAACACACCACGATTGCGATTTAATTTTCGGGCACGCCCCAGATTGGGATGTTATCAGCGATGATTTAGCACGCAATATTTATCGCCACAATAAAATGTGCGAAACTTATTGATTTTGATATGTTTCCAACACAGATTCCAATGCGGTCTTTAACCGTTTTAACGAATTTTCATAATCCGTACAATCACGCGAAATTTCAGACCGATATAAATCACGCATATTTGGCGATGCATACGCGCAATTTTTCAAATTATTCACGCAATATTCGTGTCCCGCCAGATAGGCATTTTGACCGCGCATACGTTCACCTGCATCAGACCAATCAATATCCAATGCATCGTCCAGATTTTGCCAAGTATTTTCGCCGACATATTGTCCAATATTTTCATACCAATATGTTGCCATTTCCGCATCTGTCCACGCGGTTGTATCACGGGCGCGCAAAACCTGTTGCACCAACGAATCAATTTGCGGTTGGTATGTTCCATCAATCTGGGCCAACCGAGAACTGCAAAAACAACGATTATACGGCATATCTGTGCGCACACAATAACTGTTCATACATTCCATATAATCAGACAAGCATTGACTGGACGACACATAACGGCCCCCAACCGCATAATTCACAGTTGCCACTGTTGACGCATTATTTGAACGCCCAGAACGCGCAACCGCCCGCCGCGGCGCAACATTGCGATTCGCGTTTGATATATTTGATACTGCCGTTGCTGGCGCATAACTGCCCCGCGCGGAACGCGCCACTGTTTGATTATTGTTGGGCGTTGCCCCACCCGCATTTATCGCCGAACGCGATGCCCGGCGCGGCGCAACATTTCGAACCTGGGTATTTTGGGCCGCCGCCATTGGTGTGGTACGCACCAAAACATTTATAGGACTGGTACTCTGGTCATTGGCATCACCTGGATTTAATGTCTGGCGCATTTGATTATTCAAATAAGGGTACATATAATTGTATGTGTATCCTGCTGTTGGCGTACTGGTCACCCGGGCAGCGCGCGACACGACATTGCGCCCGTACCCCGCCAACGGCACCAGCACTAATAACACAGGCAAAATTTTGAACAATCCCTTCATTTCATAAATATTCTAAAACAAAACACATAAAATACACAAGATATTTTTTAAGAATTGCACTTGCAATCAGTAAAAAACATGTTATACTGTGGTCTGTTTCGGGGCGTAGCTCAGTCTGGTAGAGTACTTGGTTTGGGACCAAGGTGTCGAAGGTTCGAATCCTTTCGCCCCGACCAGATTTAATAAAAAAAGACCATCACAAGATGGTCTTTTTTTATTAAACTGTTTACATCGGGGCGAAAGGATGCGCCAGAGTGTCAACGGCACGACAGGTGCCGTTTGAAAACGAAGTTTTTGTTGGCGACAGCCAACAAGACACGCATGGTGAATACGAGAATACACAATTAAAAAAATCATAAAAATGGAGTTTTTGTCCCCACGAATTTTTATAGATTTTTGTTATTGTGTATCGAGGGGGAATTGCCCCCGACCAGAAAATTCAAACCACCTTTATGGTGGTTTTAATTTTGTGATCGTTGCGAAATTTGGATTTGATACATCACAACGAAGTTGTCTGGTTCGATTATGAGTAAACGAAAACGAGCCTTGCGAAGTTTGAGTGCTAACGAATGCGGCGCAGGCATTTATGCCGAGCCAATCCTTTCGCCCTACTTTTTTATTGTTTATCGGGGGAAAACCGCCCATCTGTTTTCATCATGATAAAACAGGACAAACGGGCGGTGCGGGTTAATTAATGACTGGCGCTGGTTTTTATACAATACTCTTGGTTTTCATTTATATAATTACTTGAAGCGGCATCATTGTCATCCAACCGCGTTTTGTTGCCAACCCAATATGACTCACCATCTTCTTCAAAGTCCAGCGTAAAAACCTTACCGTCTATATCCCATTCGTCGTCTGCATCTTCTGATGCACTGCCGTCTGCGACTTTTACTACCTTTATTTCTGGAAATTTGATACAGGCCACCCCAGCATATCGGGTTTCCTTATCCACATATATAAACGTACATGTACGTGTTGAGGAGTCATAATTATAATAATCAGGTTTTTCTCCATCCACGTCATTAGAAAATCCATAGACAGGCTTCCTTCCTTCATCTTCATAATAATAATCACTCAGTTCTTGAAAAGCATCGTCATCAAATAGATTGTCGTTCGACTCATCATTGTATACAAGCGAATAACAGAATTCTTTCATTTGTTCATCGGTCAATGTTTGCCAAGTGTTGTCAGATTCTGTTGCAGGGGTTTCCGGTTGCGCAGGGGTTTGTTCTGTTTCGCTGGGCCCTGATTTTTGTTTTTTTGCTTTTAATTCAGCTATCTTGTCTTTGGTTGTGCTTATTTGGTTCGTTGTGTTTTGAATACTTTTGTCCAAATCACCACGTTGTTTTGCCAACACAACATTGCCAGCAACACCAACCGCCGTCAATCCAGTCGTTGATATGCCAGCGATTTTCCAAGCATTTACATTCCCTGTGCATTTTTCTAATTCTTGCATCTTGCGTTGCTTTTTTTCTATCAACTGGTTATACCGCACACTGGCACCAAACACATATGTCGGTATCAGCCCAACTATTATTCCAATAATCGCATATTTTTTCATTCTTTAATCCTTTTTTAACCTGTTTAACTCTGTCTGCGCCTGTTTCAGTTCTGTTTGCTTGGACGACAATTCTGTTTTTTGTTCTTTTTTCTTGGACGCTTGAACTATCGCCGCAGTTCCTGTCGCCAAAACACCCACGCCACCAACGATGGTTGCCGCAGTCCATGCTTTTTTCTTTTTTTGACACTTTGCAATTTCTGCATCCAATAAACGAATATCGTTTTCTAATGCCGCGATTTCTTGCGCTTCTTGGTATTCTATATTGTTTTGCCAATCCTTTTGCGGACCATTATTATTCACAACCAACGCCGCATGGCCATCCAGCAAAAACAGCGCGCCAATCGCAAAAACTAAAATTCGTTTCATGTTTTCTCCTTTCGTTATATGTAAAAAAATATCGACCGAACGCATCCGCGCCCAGTCGATATTAATAATCTGTCATCCAATAGATGTTATCTATTTGTGTGTGTGTGTGTGTGTGTGTGTGTGTAGAGTTCTGCGGGTTTCAGGTTGTTCATAATTATCTCTCCGTTCGTTTCCAGGTGTGTGTAGGATTCCCTCGTCCGCCTGCGTTCGCTGCGCTCCCGGCGCCGTGACTGCGGGGCAACCGTGACGATTCCGCAAACTTCGTTTGCGTCATCTACTTGTTGTCTGCGGGTTTCATTGGTTTTCTCCCTTACCTGTCGCTGGGTATTGTATCATATTTTGATTATAATCACAAATATTTTTTGTGTTATTTGAATTTTGATGATTCCGCCACAGAATCGTCATACCGCGGTTTCGGGCCCCGCGAAAATTGCAAATTTTCGTGGGCGAATTTCGCGCGGTATCCAGTCCGCCATAGGCGGACTTGTGTAATAAGTGAGCAAGTTTGCTCCGCAAACTGGATTCCGGCATGCGCCGGAATGACGATTATGCGGCGGGGTGACGATTTTGTGGCGGGGGAATAAACAGTCCCGTCATACCGCGGACGCGCGGTATCCAGTTTTGCGTTCCGCAAAACTTGTGTTTTTTTGCTTTATTACACAAGTTGGCGCATTGCGCCAACTGGGCCCCGCCCTGCGGCGGGGTGACGATTGGAATGCCAAGAAATTCGCAGCACACAAAAAAACATTTGCATTAAATAATTTTTTTTGCTACAATAAATCGACTTTCGGGCTTTGCCCAAGATTGGCGCGACAAAACAGGACAATGGTTATGCTGTCGCACCACCTAAGAAAGTACAGGATTACTGGTTCGATAACCCTAAATATCGAATCGCTATGGTGCAAATTGATAAACACAACAGCCCAATAACCCTGGCGTGAATGCAAAACTCACGCAAAACAAACAAAATTTTTAGGGGAGAATTCGGCACGATATATCTTGACAAACTATTTTTTTGTATTATATTAGTGCCAGCTAAAAGGATAAACAATGAAAAACAATATTAAAAACGAAATAAAAAAAGAAAGCGACAATGTCAAAAGAACTGTTGGCTTTGACGGGTTGGCATTTATTTTGGCCATTGCTGGATTTATATTTATTTTCAATGGTGCATGCGCATCTGAAACAGTGCGGACATCACAACAGAAAAAGTCAGATATTGTCAAAGTTGTTGCCGGTACAGTTTCTATTGTGACGGGCGCAGGTATTTCTGCATTTGCCAGAAAAATTAGATAACAAAACAACGAAAGCCCCGAATGTGCGGGCTTTTGTTGTTTGTGGACAAAAACAAAAAACATTGGTTCTGGATTGCACCAATTTTTTTTACAAAAATCGTATTGACAAATTATGCATTTTGTGTTTTAATTATACGAAAGCAATACAAAATTCGGGATAACATTATGAAATCGCGCCTAACCGAAGAGCAAAAAATATCTGGAATCAGGGCTATTGTATCCGTGACCGCCGCCCTGCTGGTTTCTGCGGGATGGGTATTGATTTGCAATTCTATTAGTTATGAAAAAACCGAACCAGTTAAACAAAATAATATTACAAACAACACATTCCCTGTTTTATCCACCCCTGATACGCCCGCCATATGCCCAACATACACCCCTGTTTTTTACAAAGAATTCAAAACCAGATAATCCATTTCATTAAATTCCTAAAACCGCATATTTCATAAAAAACACTTGATATATTTGCCTGATTTGCTAAATTGTCAGTAATAACAAAAGGATTACAAACTATGAAACGTTCTGACGTTATTCGCAGTATCCAGGTCAGTTTTAAACGCATGCGCACAAACGATGCCGCGGCCATGTTGGATACTGTTACCGAATCTATGATTGACGCGGTGGCAAATGGCGACCGTATCGAAATTCGCGGTTTTGGCACTTTCCAGCCGCGCAATCGTGCGGCTAAAATTGGGTATAATCCGTCAACGGGCCGCCCCCAGGCGATTGCTGCGAACACAACCATTTTGTTCAAACCCAGCCGCGAATTAACCAAAAAAATGAACGGATAAACACATGTTTTTCAAATCAAAAACGGGCATAAAAAACCAAGAACGCACAAGATACGATCGCGTTCCTAAATTGATGTGGATTAAATGCGAATCTTGCGGAAAATTGGTATATTATCGCGATTACAAGGATAATCATTATGTATGTCCGCGTTGTGGTCATGTGTTTATTATGACCCCAAAACAAAGATTTAATTTATTATTCGATGATGCAAATTGGCAAAAATTAAATTTACCTGTATCCACAGATGACCCATTGGAATTCGTTGACCGCGAATCATACCAAGACCGCTTGGCCGCCGCCCGCGAAGATACCGGGGACCCGGATGCTGTTGTGGCGGCTGATGGAAAAATCGGCGGGATTGATTCTACTATTTGTGTATTAAACGGATTTTTCATGATGGGGTCTATGGGGCGCGTGGCTGGCGATGGAATTATTGCTGCGATGGAACACGCTGCTGAATTAAATCGACCATTTGTCATGGTTACATCCAGTGGTGGCGCACGCATGCAAGAAAATATTTTATCATTGATGCAAATGGCGCGCACAACCGTGGCTGTCAACAAATTGCACGACAAAAAAATCCCATATATCGTTGTTTTAACAGACCCGACATTTGGTGGCGTAACCGCGTCTTTTGCCATGTTGGGCGACATCCATATTGCCGAGGCCGGCGCCCGTATTGGGTTTGCTGGACGCCGTGTAATTGAACAAAACATTCGTGAAAAATTACCTGGCAATTTCCAGACCGCTGATTATTTATACGAACACGGTATGGTCGACATTGTGTCTGCGCGCGCAGATTTGCACGACAACATTGCGCGCATTTTACGCGTATTAACACATCAAACCATTACCCCAAAGGTTATCAAGGTACAAACACCAAAATTTGACAAAGATAAAAAAATTCGTGGCATGGGCGAAACAGATGCTTATGACAAAGTATTGTTGGCGCGTCATGAAAACAGACCGCATTTCTTGGATTATATCGCCGGGATTGTGGACGATTGGACATACCTGGCCGGCGACAGATGTTATGCCGAAGACCCCGCAATGGCCAGTGGCATCGGTTTTTGGCGCGGAATTCCGGCTGTAATTATCGGCCAAGAATCTGGTCGTACGATTGAAACCCGTCAAAAACATCGTTTTGGTATGGCAAATCCTGACGGTTATCGCAAGGCCGTCCGTATGATGCGTTTGGCCGAACGTTTTAACCTACCTGTGATTTCATTATTTGATACTGCTGGGGCGTTTGCTGGCCGTGAAAGCGAAGAACGCGGTCAATCCCAGGCAGTCGCCGCGGCAATTTCAACAGGATTGGCTATCAAAACACCGTATGTTGCGGTCAATGTGGGTCAAGGCGGTTCTGGGGGCGCGATTGCGATTGGAACTGGCGACAAGGTTTTAATGATGGAAAACGCAATTTATTCTGTGATTGCCCCTGAATCATGCGCATCCATTTTATGGCGCGACAATAAATTCAAGGCCGCCGCCGCCAGCGCAATGAAATTAACTGCGCGCGACATGGCAAACCTGAATGTGATTGATGGCATTATTGCCGAACCCACAGGTGGCGCACACAATGATTGGCAAACAACAATGGAATTAGTTGCAAATTCTGTTGTCGGTGCATTGGAATCTTTGCGCGATGTGCCAGTGGACGAATTGCCCGCGCGCCGCGCAGAAAAATTTATTGCCATGACACGCGATGTCGAAATTTATCAACCAGAACCTGTAACAGAATAACAACAAAGGCAAAAATACCATGGGGAAAAAACTGAGCAAAGAAATTCGCGAAAGAGTTTTACGCAACATGTTTGTACAAAATTACAAACGCATGTGGCCATATATGAAACCATATTGGTTCCGTGGATTGTTGTCTATATTGGTGGCAATTCCTGTTGGGTCGTTGGACGCGGTTATCGCCATGTCATTAAAACCGTATATGGATGTGGTTATGGTGGATAAAAACCTGCAAACCGCATGGTACATTCCGTTAATGATTATCGGTTTTACTGTTGTCCAGGGCGTGTTTCGTTATATTGCGCAATACTTGAACACATGGGTTGGCGCAAAAACCACAAATCTGTTGAAATTAGATTTGTATAAAAAAATGCTGATGTTTGAAACAGATTTTTTCAGCAAGAAAAATTCTGGGGATGTTATTTTTATGTTTAATAACAATGCAGATATGGCATGTGCTGGGCTATTAAACAATTTAAAAACATTTGTTCAAAAATTTTTTACTGCTGTATCGTTGATTTTTGTGCTGTTTTATAATTCATGGCAACTGGCGGTGGTGTGCGTTGCAATTATGATATTTGCAATGTTGCCAATGACACTGGTTCGCAAAAAGATAAACGATGTTATGGCAAAAACCATTTTGGCAGATTCTGCGTTATTGACTGCATACAACGAAACATATAATGGCAACAAAACAATCATCGCATATAATTTAGACGGCACCCAACAAGGCAAATTTGAAAATGTATTACACGGCGTATTTAAACTGCGTATGAAAATGTTGCAACGCACCCGTTGGTTGACCCCAGTTATGCATGTTATTTTATCCATTGGTATTGGTTTGGCGATTTGGTTTGGTTCATATTTGATTTTGAATGGCACAATCACAGCGGGTAGTTTTGTGTCTTTCTTGACTGCATTAATCATGTTGTACACACCGATTAAATCTATTGGCGGAACATACAACAATGTGTTAATGTCGTTTTTGGCGATTGAACGCGTGTTCGAAATTTTGGATATGGAACCCAAAATCAAAGACCACAAAAACGCCCAAAACATGAACCCAGACATCCATGAAATCGAATATAAAAATGTTTCATTTGAATATAATCAAGGGGTTCCTGTATTAAAAAATGTCAATTTCCGTGTTAAACGTGGCGAAACCATCGCATTCGTTGGCAATTCTGGCGGTGGCAAATCCACAGTGGTCAGTTTATTACCGCGCTTTTACGATGTAACATCTGGGGCGATTACCATTGATGGTGTGGACATTCGCGACATTACATTAAAATCGTTGCGCGCAAATATCGGTGTTGTATTCCAAGATAATTTCTTGTTTGCGGGCACGATTCGCGAAAACATTATGCTGGGCAACGAAAATGCAACCAACGAAGAATTAGACCAAGCGGTAAAAATGGCATGTTTGGACGATGTGTTAAAAACGATTCCTGGCGGTCTGGACGCACAAATTGGGGAACGCGGTGTATTGCTGTCTGGCGGGCAAAAACAACGCGTGGCGATTGCGCGTGCATTTTTGAAAAACGCCCCTATTTTGGTGTTAGACGAGGCAACATCTGCCCTGGACAACAAGGCCGAGGCCGTGGTTCAAAAAGCGATAGAAAACCTGATGCGCGACAAAACCGTATTTGTGATTGCGCACAGATTATCAACAATTCGCAATGCGGACAAAATCTTGGTTATTAACGAAGGTGTAATTGTTGAATCAGGTACCCATGAAGAGTTATTACAAAATGAAAACGGTGCATACAAAACGCTGTATGACATGCAATTTAAATCCAGCACAAAAACAAAATAATTTTGGCTTGTGTTTATTAAAAAAAAATATATAATATCAACCATCCGGAGCGTTGGCAGAGGGGTAAATGCAGCGGATTGCTAATCCGTGACCGTGGTAACGCGGTCCGTAGGTTCAAATCCTACACGCTCCGCCATAAAAATCAAATCGGCCTTGTGCCGATTTTATTTTTACTCCTTGCTTTTAATGCCAGAACTTCTTACAATTCTGGTATCAGGATTTAGCGCAACAAACGTGGGGGGATGGTTTTATATTGATGCGTAATTTGACAATATCAAATCTTCAATTATTTGCAATGCGTACGGGGTATGCCGTGGCGCTGTTATTTGGTGCAATAAATACCGCAAACGCATGTACCACCGACCAAATCACCCTGCCGGACAATTCCTGTGTGGATGTAAAATTCACCATTACTGCCGAAACGTCCAAAAAAAACACCTCTGTATCATTCTCCATCTCTGCCATCGGCACATTTTATATTGATTGGGGCGACAACAGTGATGCAGAAACAAAACCACGCAACAATACAACACTTGATTCAATCACACACCAGTATTCTCAACCAGGGGAATACAAGATACGAATTGGGGGTGTGGCCACGGGGTATTACAATGGTACAACAACCCCCGCAATTTCTTTTAGACCGTCTAACACGAACAAAGATTATTTTACTGAAATCAGTGGCGATTTGTCTGCTGTGTTCCCAATATTGGGCACCACGGATGCTTTGCGCCCCCGATTTTACAGAACATTTTATAATTGCAAAAAAATAACATCTATTCCCGAAAATTTATTCCGTGGGATAACAGATGCATACAACTATACATTTTATCAAGCTTTTTATAATTGTTCATCATTGTCTGGATTTATTCCGCCATCCACATTTGGGGGACTAATTCAAAACGGGCACCCGTATGGAACATCCATGATGTCCAGCATATTTTACAATACAGGTTTGGATACATCATGCACTGGGACCAATCATCGTCAATATATAACAGGGTATGAATCATACTGGAATTCCAAGGTATCATGTGCAACCCAATACGCAATTACATATGTATTAGACGGCGGAACAAATTACACAGGCGCACCAACAACATTCTGGGACGACGAGGCAACAACGATTTCTGGCACACCGACAAAGCAAAACTATACATTTGCCGGATGGTGCACAGATTCCGCACTGACGGATTGCGCCATGTCCCAAACAATTCCAATTTATACCACAACCCCCAAAACATTTTATGCTGCATGGGTCCCAGATTCTGGAACAATGTGTGGTGGCGGCTATTATCGCAACAACGGCGTATGTGTTGCTGTGGGACCGGGATATTGGTCCGCAAACAACAGCGACATCCGCACACAATGCCCAACAGGATTAACCACGGTTGGGCACGGTTTTGGCGCAGACGAGGCCAACGATTGCGGATATGAATTACATATCGGCACAAATACAATTTATTTGCGTCAAAACAGACAAACCACACGCACATTAAATGTACAGATTGGTAATACGATTTATTATGCCAACATGTCTACTGCAAATATTAAAATGAGTGATAATGTCGACCAATACCTGAAAATTAATGTTGGTGGCACCGTGTATTCTGTATATGACGACAGCGGCGAAGAATATACCAACCCATAAAACATAAATAACCAACAAAAAAACAACAGGGACAAATTTTTGTCCCTGTTATTTTATGATATTTTTACTATTTTTCTTTCTCTGCTTTGGCCTTGGCTTTTTCTTTGGCCTTTTCTTTTTCGGCGTTTTCTGCATCAACAACGGCGCGTCTGTCATCCACGGTCATTTGCATTTTTGTCATTGCAATAACCATACTAACGCCGCGTTGCAGTTGATAATCACGCGCATCTTTTTCTTCATCGGTCAAATCTTTATCATCAATATCTTCATCATCGTCATCATCATCCCTAACCTTGGAATCTTTTTTAGATTTCTTGGTCTTTTTTGCATCTTCATTTTTCAAAGAATTTTTGAATGATGCCTCGGAATATTCGCTATCGCGTTTTTCCAACACCTTGACACGCGATTGCAAAACAGGGACATCAGGGGTAATACCCTCGTTTTGAATGGAACGTCCACTGGGGGTATAATAACGCGCAATAGTGATATGAATAGCGGTCCCATCACCCAACGGTTTTTGTTGTTGCACACTGCCCTTGCCGAAACTTTGCGACCCCATCACCAACGCACGACCATTATCTTGCAACGCGCCTGCAACAATTTCGGATGCCGATGCAGAACCATGGTTTATCAACACAACAATCGGTTTGCCATTCGTTAAATCCCCAGGTTTTGCAAAACTGCGGTCAACATCTGTTTTTTCTTTGCCACGCGTGGACACAATTTCGCCATCGTCCAAAAACGCATCCGACACACCAATCGCCGCAGTCAAATACCCGCCTGGGTTATTACGCACATCCAAGACATAGCCAACGACCTTGGCCTTTTCTAATTTTTTGATTGCATCATTTAATTCTTTGACAGTTGTTGCCCCAAAATCAGAAATACGAATATACCCAACCCGTGGTGTATCTTCATCGCCATCCGCCAGTTGCACTTCGCGGAATTTGACAGATTTTACCTTGATAATATCGCGTTTCAACACCAATGTTTTGGTTTCGTGGTCTTCGTTTACAATAGTTAATTTAACCTTGGTGCCGGGGCGCCCTTTCATTTTTTTAACGGCCTGATTCAATGTCATATCAAACACTTGTTCATCATCAATGCGGGTAATGTAATCACCGGCCTTGATTCCTGCCTTGGCCGCGGGGGTATCATCAATCGGCGAAATAACACGAATCGCCCCACGGTCAGACGTGATTTGAATCCCCAAACCGCCAAATTCGCCATGGGATTTATCATTAAAATCTTTGAAATCATCGGTATTCAAATACGAAGAATGTGGGTCTAATTCCGCCAACATGCCGTTCATTGCGGCCTCTAACATTTTCTTTTCGTCTGCTTCTTCGACAAAATTATCGCGCGCCGTTTCAAAAACCAACGCCAATTTTTGTAATTCTTGATAGATTTGCGCATCGGTCAAATGTTCCACAGGTTCTTGCTGTGTTGATTTATTCGCGGCAAAACAATCCACAGAAAATGTTAACAAAGCCAAACATACACAGATTTTTTTTAACATAATTTGGAATCCTTTCTCTTCCTCGTGCCCACTATGAACACAGCATATTAAAAAAAAAGATTTACTGCAACACGAAAATTCGTATTTTTAATACACAAATTTAATTTTATTGACAAAACAGTTTTGTGTATTATGATATCAAATATGAAAGATAAAAAAAATCTTATTAAACAAATCAATGAAACCCAGATAAAACCATTGACACATGGCGATGGTTTCCTGCGTTGGAATTTACAAAGTTATGCATACAGTGAATTTGGTAACGAAGCACAAAGGTTGCAACCAAATAACACAGGGATTACGGACTTTACAAACATACGCAATATGGCAAATGCCTGGGATTATGTTTTGCAACGATTAAAAACAAAACACCCTATTACTATGGCTGATGTATGTCATATAAATTCAATAATCGCGCAAAATAATAACTGCGGTATTTCTGGCGGTACTTTTAGATATTGCATGGCATATAATTTGGGCGCCCCAGCACCAGACCCAACAAAAGTTATTGATTTATTGAATACTGCCATTTACAAAATGAATACTGACAAAAACAACATTTTGACCAAGGCATTTGACATTCATTACAATATTATTGCCATACAACCATTCTGTGATTTTAATAAACGCACTGGGCGTATTGTTATGAATTGGTATTTATTGCAAAATAATTATACCCCAATATTATTTAACAAAAAACACGACACACAACAATATGTTGACATGCTGCGCGCGCGATTACAAGGCGACAACAAAGCATACACAACATACATGTGCGACAGTATGTTAAAAACACAACACGATATAATCAAAGCGCTGAATAAACGCACCAAATAAAAATTATTCTTCTTTGAACAAACGCGCAGGATTAACCGCCTTGTTGCCACGGCGAACCTCTATATATGTTTCTGATTTATCTGCACTGATACGACCGATTGGCTCGCCTGCCAAAACTTCTTGTTCTGGGACAACATCCACGCGCCCCATGTTCGTAATCACAGTATTATAACCATTTTTATGAGATATAATCACAACGCGCCCAAATCCACGGAAAACATCAGCAAATTTCACCACCCCATCCGCAGGTGCCGTTACCAAAACATCGCCACGCGTTTTAATCCGCCAACCGTCAGATGTTAATCCCAAGGCGGTCTTTTCACCAAAATGCACAACAACGCGTCCACGCACAGGCAAATTTAATTTGCGCCGCGAAAACCGTTCATCGCTGGACATTTGCGAACTGCCGACCCCGGCAGACAATTCAGAAATGCTTTTTGCCTTTTCAGACAACGCGCGTAATTTTTTCTGTAACGCAATTTGTTGATTTTTTAATTTCTCGTTTTGTGCACTGCGTGTTTTTAATAATTTGTCCAACGCATTGCGTTCCAGAGTATATTTTTTTGCTGTTCTATCCAATTTTTCTTTTTCGACATTGCGTGCATTGATAATTTTGGCCAATTCATCCAACTGGCGCGATGCCTTTTGAATTTCTGCATCAAATTGTTGCGACATCCCAGACAACACAGATGATGTCAACACATATTCGTGCATATCATTCACATCAAAACTGGGGTGATTGGCCATATACAGCATCCCAGATATTGCATCCAAAATCCGTCCTTGGTTTGCCGCCAATTCACGCGCAATTTTTTCGCGTTGTGCATCCAGTTCTTCGATTTTGATTTGCATTTTACCGCGTTGTTCTTCCAAAGAACTGACTCTGTCGGCGGTTCGCACCAAATCCTGCTTGGTTTGCGCCACATTTTTATCAGATTTTTTAACCTGTTCTTGTAATTTTTTATTTTGCTGTTCAGTTTGGCGAATTTGCGATTGAATCTTGGCCAGTTCTGTATTCGCCACCGCAGGCAATGTAATTGCTGCAAATATACACACAAAAAATAATCTAAAAAATTTTATCACGGATTTATTGTATCAAAAAAATGGGCGCTTGCCCATTTTTTTTTAATATTTTATGAATTATTATTTTTGCATCTTTTCTTCCAAACTAATAATTCTTTGTTCCATACTTTCCATTTGCTTTTTTATATCGCTAACATTATTCTGCAAATCAATAACCGACAAATTTGCATTTTGCAAACCGTTTTTCAACTCGCTGATATGTTCAGCGTTTGCCGCTACTTTTTTCTGCACATCATCGCGCAATGTATCACTGATATTCAAATAAGTCGTTTGTAAATCTTTGGTCTGTTTTTGCAAACTTTCGATTTCTGTGCCAACTTTGGACATACGTTTATCCAACTCATCTTTTACTTCGCCTGTCACCCTATCAATATCGGCAATTTTTTGCATTTGTGCATTTAATTCGCCAGAAACCTTGTCAATATATCCTGGCAAATCTTGCTGTTCTATTAATTCCATGCGTTTGTTAACGCCATCAAGCCGTTTTTCTAAATCATCCATTCTGTTTGGCAAAACCAACCCAATCGTGGGAATATCATCTGCAACCGCCTCTACCTTGTCAGACAAATTTTGTAAATCATCCAAAACATCGGTAATTTTGCTTTCCAAATTAGCAATATCTTGACGCAAATCAGCAGTTGTTGCGCTGCCTGAATTATTATATCCGACATAAGGTTTACCAACATAATTTTTACCTATCGCTGTGGTAATATCACTGGTCTTGCTGACCATCACAGGGCTGTCATAAGATACGGGCGCACTGACTACCCCAGAATTGTTCACCGTATTTCTGTATTGATTATTTAATTTCACGGTTGGCAATGCCGCAAATGATGTGCCACAAATCAGCATCATAGATGCCGCACAAACGATTGGTTTTAACATGATTTCTCTCCCTCTGTTATATTGACATTATAACATTTTTTGGGAACCAATGCAACGGTGTTTTATTTTGAAATTACTTTCAAAAATACCTTTTTGCCTTTTTGCACCATATGCTCTGGCGCGGCAACGACAACAAATTCTTTGTCGGTGATTTTATTGCCATCGATTTGGATTCCGCCCTGCTCGACCATGCGGCGCGCTTCGGATTTAGAATCAAACATGCCGATTGCGACCAAGTAATCCAAAACTTTCATATCGCTTGCCATTTTGATTTCAACAGACGGCACATTTGATAAATTTGCGCCACCCGCGAACAATGCCGCCGCGGCAGATTCCGCATCACGCGCAGCGTCCACCCCATGTGCGATTTCTGTTGCGGCAAATGCCAAAATTTTTTTTGCCTCGTTCAATTCAGCACCTTGCAATGCCGACAATTTTGCAATCTCGTCCAACGGAATTTCTGTAAAGATTTTCAAAAACTTTTCAACCAATTCGTCCGGCGTATTACGGAAATATTGATAATATTCATATGCGGATGTTTTATCTTCATTAACCCAAACCGCATTACCCGCAGATTTTCCAATTTTATTTCCATTAGAATCCGTAATCAGGGATGTTGATAATACATATGCTTCTTGGCCACATTTTTTGCGTATCAATTCCACACCCATAATCGCGTTGCCCCATTGGTCTGCGCCACACAGTTGCAGCACGCAATTATGTTCACGATAAAGTGTCAAGAAATCGACCGCCTGGAAAGTCATATAATTAAATTCCAAAAATGTCATACCGTTTTCCAAACGCTTTTTAACACTTTCCATAGATAACATACGCGGAATTGTAAAATCTAACCCATATTGTGCCAAGAAATCCAAGTGAGAATATTTTTTCATCCAATCATAATTATCAACAATTAACGCGTCCGCCGCCGCATCACCAAAACGCAAAAATTTAGAATAAGATTTTTTAAGACCCGCAATATTTTTTTGCAAAACATCCTCGGTCATCATGGGTCGCCCTGTATCACGACCAGACGGGTCGCCAATACGCCCTGTGGCGCCACCAACCAACATCAATGGTTTATGCCCATATTTTTGCAACCAGCGCATCATCATCACCGGAACCAGGTGTCCCACATGCAGCGAGTCCGCCGTTGGATCAGACCCCAAATAAACCGCGATTTGTCCGTTATCCAACAAATCCGCCACCGCATCCATATTCGAACACTGGTTAATAAACCCGCGCGCGCGCAATTCATACATCAAACTATTTTGCATACTTAATTCCTTTGTCCCACAAATGATAGCACGAATTTTTATATCTTGCAACCCAGATACAAATAAAAATCTGGCAATCGCCAGATTTTTATTTTATTAACGCGTTTTCATTTGTTTGTATATATCTGCAATTTGATAATATGCCCGTTTACAAAACACAGGAATATCCCTTTTGTTGTTTCCCTGACTATATGCCGCCAACAATGCTGAAAAATTTTGAGTTTGACTGGCATTGGACAGTTGTTTTACATACTGTCCCGCCACAGCATCACCGATTAAACCTTGGTCGGCCAAATTTGCAATTTCCAGATTTAACACACCCGACACATCAGGATTTTGCACAATCAACCACAAATGGAACAGCACCCGTGCGGCCTGGGGCTCTGTCATATACGAACGCGCTTCAACCGCACCGCGAATAGATTGCGCATAATGTTTCAACATATACGGCTGCTCTATTTTACCAAAAGACCCTATTGCCGCCTGGGCAACACGATATACACCACTGTCATTACCCTTGTTTGCCTTGATAAAATCAACATCTTGAAACACGCCATGCGATGCCATAATTTTACACAATTCGTAATAACGCATATCTGTCATTTTATCAGTCCGCAAATCAGCCATATATTCTGGCCATGCATCAACCGCGCATTTTGCGATTTCATAATATTCGTCTTTGGTTAAACATTCGTGTTTTTCGTACAATTCGTAATTATTGCATAAATCAAACCACACAAGCGCATCTAATTTAATCGCAGCACTTTTATTTTTAATGTATTCTTCACGTTCTGGGATGAATGTTTGTTTTGCCATGGCCGATTGGATATCCGCAATTTTCTTTGCGCGTTGCATTGCCCCATACGCACCACCAATTCGAACATTGTTTAAATTTATCGTAAATGTTTTAGAAGAATAAGCATATTGTCTTTTCATTTTTGTTTTACCCATGGAAAACTCCTTTGGTTTATTTTCATAATACCCTACGGCATCGGTTTTTCAATAAAAAAATCGTGCCGGGGATTTCCCCGACACGAACATATCATCACAACCAGACAAACTATTGCAACATTTTTGCAACTTCATCTGCCAAGTTATCTTCGCGTTTTTGGATACCTTCGCCCAAAACATAGTATGCAAAGCCGGCCAATTTACCACCTGCTTCATCAACAACTTGTTTAACAGATTTGCTTGGGTCCATAACAAATGGTTGTTCTTCCAAAACAGATTCTGCATAGTATTTTTGCAAACGCCCCTGAACCATTTTTTCAACAATGTTTTCAGGTTTGCCGTTTGTCGCACCTGATTCAATGAACACTTTGCGTTCGCGTTCAACCGCCGCTGGATCAACATCAGCAACTGTCATAAATTCAGGTTTATTTGCCGCAATGTGCATTGCAATTTTTGGTCCAATTTCATCGATTTTCGGGTCGTTTCCATTGATAGCAACCGCAACACCAATTTGACCCATACCTGGAACCAAAGCGTTGTGGATATAAGAATAAACATGGTCGCCATTGACTTTTGCGACACGGCGCAAATTCATATTTTCACCGATTGTTGAAATTGTTGCTGCGATATCATCTTTGACCGCCGCCAATGTGGCATCAAAATCGCCTTGCAATTCCAATGCTTTGTTTGCAACATCAGCAACCAATTTTTGGAATTTTTCATTTTTAGCAACGAAATCTGTTTCTGCGTTCAATTCCACGACACAACCCAAATTGTCGCATTTAACCACAGTAACCAACCCAGATGCCGCGACACGACCGGCCTTGGACGCTGCCTTGACAATACCTTTTTTACGCAACCAATCAGCCGCCGCATTAATATCGCCATTGTTTTCGATTAACGCTTTTTTGCAGTCCAACATACCCGCAGCGGTTTTTTCGCGCAATTCTTGAATTAATTTTGCTGTAACTTCTGCCATTGTAATTTCCTTTCTTAAAAATTTATTATAAAAAACGGAATCTGGTTCGGGACGTGTCCCCGAACCGATTAAATTTAATTATTTGTCTGCTTTCTTTTCGCGGCGTTCAGCACGACCTTGGGATGCCTTGGATTTTTGTTTGGCTTCTTGGTCTTTCAAATCGGCCTCGATTTCATCGGCAGCATCTACATCGTCCGCAACCTTCTTGGCCGCCGCACCACCCAAACGTTTTTCAATACCGGACAAAATTGCATCCACGAACAAATCGCAATATAATTGTGTTGCACGCGCCGCATCGTCATTCCCTGGCACAGGATAATCAACGGCCTCTGGATTGGCGTTTGTATCGCAAATAGCGATTGTTGGGATGTCCAAGATTTTTGCTTCACGAACAGCGTTCATTTCACGTGGCACATCAATAACAATCATCGCCTGAGGTGTGCCGTGCATTTCCAAAATACCGCCGAACACAGAACGCAATTTTTCGACTTCTTTGGTCATAACGCCGACTTCTTTCTTGGTTAATCCCAATTTGTCAGCGTTTGCAATATCATTTTCCATTTTTTTCAAACGGCGAATGGATTGAGAAACAGTTGTCCAGTTGGTCAACATACCACCCAACCAACGGTTGTTAACATAGAATTGACCGCAACGTTCAGCCGCATCACGCACAATATCTTTGGCCTGGTGTTTTGTGGCAACGAACAAGATTTTGCCGCCCGCAGCCGCGACTGCTTCTAATGCGACCAATGCACGGTGCAACAGGGGTGCAGTTTTGTTCAAGTTAATGATGTGAATTTTATCTTTGACACCATAAACATATGGGGTCATCAATGGGTTCCAACGACGGGTGTGGTGTCCAAAGTGAACGCCGGCCTCCATCAGTTGTTTCATAGTAAATGTTGGCAATGCCATTTTTAATCCTTTTTTCTGTTAATTCCTCGTTCCCGTGGATTTAGCCAAAAACAGCGGTTTTTGGACAGAATCAACCACGAAAACTGTGTTATTCGCTTCATCAGCGTGCGCCCATTTTGACACAAAAATATTGAAATTGCAAGAGATTTTGTTAAAAAATCCCGCCAATACCGGCGGATTTTTTAACATCAAATTATCTGCCACGATTCCACGGGCATAATGCACAAAAGTTTTTTGGATACGGCAGATTTTTTTCCTTTGTAGAATAATTCAACCAAAAATTCAATTCGACAAGAGTAATTCTGCCAATATGACTTACACAACAACCTGTATAATCCTGTTTTTCAAGGAATTCTAGATAAGGACAGCCATTATCACGAACATCGGTATTATCACAATCAACCCGATGAACACTGATTCCTGCATTACGAAAATCCACATAAGGATACGAAGACATTTTGTTTCCTTTTTTTGTCTTTATAACAATAAATACCACAAAGTGCTCTATTGTCAATTATAAAAAACAAAAAACCGCGGGTTTCCCCGCGGTTCCAGTACAATGTTTAATTTTTATTCTTGATTTGCCAAAGTTTCGGCACTTTTCAAATTAAATTTGGTTATATAATTAAATGACAAACCAACCGTAGTATTCGCGCCGTAATGTTCAGCCCCACGCGCCAATGCACGGCGATAATTTACATACGGACCAAATGTGAAATCACCCCACAGATTTGTGTCCAAACGGGCATTCACAGATAAATCGCGGCGAAAATCTGTTTTTACATATCTGGAATAATCTAAATATTCACGATAATATCCATCACTGGTGAATTTGACGCCTTGGCGAATATCATATTCAGCGCGCCAACCAGTTTCCAATGCGAACTTGCTGACAGGATCATGGGTATATGTAAAATCGTCTTCGTACACAGCGGTCACATACAAAGTTTTCAAGATTTTGTGGTCGAATAACGCGATACCGGCACTGGGGCGCAGAATCTTACGAATTCTGGGGTTCCCAACAAATTCTGTTTCATATTCAGCGCGCACGATTGGCCCTAATTTTGCATCATCCCAATCCCACACAGCGTACGCCAAATCAGACAAGAACAAAATTTTATCCGCCTTTTCGTCTGTGGTTGAATGTTCACCATACGGTTTAATCGTTGATTTACCGTATGTCATAAACAAAGAATTATCCCAACGCAATCTGTCAAATCCGTATTCCAACGCGGTATCAAACACACCAACAAAAGAATCTTGGTTGCTGGCCGTGAATGCAGACACAGGCGAATCTGTATATTCACCAGCATGGTTAATTGTTGTTTTTGTCCATTCCACACCGATTCGGCGAATATTCAAATCGAATTTTTCATCATGTGGGGTTTCCAATGCAAATGCCACAGATGGCGCCAGGCACAATACCAATGCGATAAATTTTTTCATGATTTTTCCGTCCTTTATCGAAATTAAACTATGGACGAACTGTAAAATATATAGGAATTAAATTCAATAAAAATTATTTCCAAATTTTATATCCATCGTCAAACTTTTGCACATTCCAAGCATTTGCTTTTAACGCATTTGACAATTTTACAAATTCTTTTTCAGGAACCGTAAAAGACACCATATTTCCAACAATTTTTTGTGTTGCAACATCCATTTTCACAGACCGCGCAACAGCATTTAATTCAGCCCAATCAGCCATCGGCCGCAGCAAATTTGCATGTATCAAAACGGAATTTTCTGGCACCACAACCGCCGCCCCCCCTGTTGCAGGCAGCCAATTTTGCACGGAATATTTTTCCATCCATTTGCGCGCCGCATCGCCATCAATCACAAAAGATATATTTGCTGTATATGTTGTGTCTGACAATTTTTCACCATCAACACTGGACGAAGAAATTATATTCGCCAATTCATCATTAGAACTGTCGTTAACGGCGGCTTCTAACTGTTTTTTATCGGCATATTCACCTAATTCGCGCAATATAACCTCGCGCTGGGCAGAATTAAATGCGCGTATTTTTGCCGCCGCCGCAGTATCACTGGACACATTAACAGATGTTGCCCCAGTAATTTCCACAGCCATTGCCGTCCCAAATGTCAACACAGACAAACAAATCGCACAAAAAACTTTATTCATACGCATATTCGTTCAACCTTAGAATTTTGCCTGGATACCGACACGAACCCCCAGTGATTTATACAAAGATTCGATTTCGTCTTTGGATTCTTGTTTCCATCCCTGGGCACGCAACCCATCTATGTAATAAATGGTCGCTAAATTACTCTCGTACAGGGCTTTATCACTGGCCAAATCACGACCACTGATTGATGTCCAATTTGCATAATCTGTGGAACCATAATATTGGCTGCTGGCCAATGCATTATTTGTATCAACCGCAGGATAGTAATAATAATCATTATAATATGACGGATTCAAATACGATGTTGCGGTGGCACCAGAAACACTGTAATAATCAAAAGTCATACCCACAGATAACATCACAGAATCAGTAATTGAATGCAACCAATTTGCCAAAAATCCAAAATGATACGCATCGCCGATACTGCCGTTATCTTCTAAACTTTTTGGATGTTGCCAATCTGGGCGATACGGTTGATCGGCCTCTGCGGTATATGCAGGCAACCCCAGTTCCACACGCGCATTAATCGCATCGTGCGCCGAAATATCATACCGCATATCCAACGCTAAATATGGCCCAGCCCATTCAACATCATAAGAATGACTGACCCCGTCTTGATAATAATAGTATGTGTTTTCAGTTTCAACAAAAGATGCCCCATCAGGAACCGACACATAACTGACCGTATCAACAATGCCATCATCGTTCAAATCAACCGCATCAATCGTTCCCAACAATGGATTATTTGCAGAATCCACAAACACCAAGAACGGCAAACATTGTGTTTCACCACCCGCAGATTGACAATAATTATCAGCCCCACTAACGGTATCCAACGACAACCCATAATTTTGTCTGGTTTCCAATTTATATTTCAAATAACGATACCCCACAGACGGTGTAAAGCGCAAATTCCCAACGCGCCACACATCAACCAATCCAATGCCTGCATGAATTCCCAACATATCACCATCATTAGATGTTCCCACAGACATTGCGCGGCCGCGTTGACTCCATTTTTGGTCTGCCAATCCATCATTATCTAAATCCACATACCAATCTTGCAAAAAGAATCCGCCGCCACTAATATCATCATCAACCATGGGCGAATCGCCGTATTGCAATCCGTATTGTAATCCGGCCTCGACCCGCAGGGCAGTATTTCCCATATCAAAATCATACCGACCAGACGCATCAAAAACATTCCAATGCAAATTATCATAATGCAATTTAGAACCCGCCGTGTTCATATCAAATTTCCACGATGCAAATTGATGCGACAACCCCGCATCTAACTTAAATCCCCTGGTGGGTGTATTGTTGACATATGACGATTCGTTAATCGCAGAATATTTTTCCCCGCCGCGCACATTATTATTCTTAACAGGCGTATTATCATACGCATTGTTTTGAACAGGTTGTTGTACCGCCACCCCAACATTACCCCCAGTGGTCGCACCATTATTTTTAACACAATTACCATTTGCGCACCCAGGCGATGTAATCATATGTTGATTATTTACACCATAATTATAAAAAGGATTATCGCCGTATACATTGGTATAACTGCCATAATTGCGCTGAATAGAACCATTATATGTGTAATATGTCCCGGCCGCGCCCGCAACACACGGCATCAACGCAACCAACGAACAATGTAATAAAACGCGCAAATTTCTAGTCATTTTTCCTTACCTTTCTATTACTATCGGGTATATTATATCACAAAAAACTTGAAAAAAAAATAAGATATTGCAAGAATACACCAAAAGATTTTTTTCAGCAGCCATGGCGGAATTGGTATACGCGCAGCACTAAGGATGCTGTGGAGCAATCCTTGGGGGTTCAAGTCCCCCTGGCTGCACCATCCGCTTTCGGGTTTGCCCACAAAATTTTTCAAATTTTGCGGGGCCCGTTTTCGCTACAGCGAGATTGCATCCAGCCCCCCATGTTGCATACGTAATTTGAAATATTATTTGCTTGCCCAACATAAATTTTTTTTGCTAACCTTTCTTACAAGAAGGAAATGAAAGGTCTAAAACTATTTTTAGCCGCATGTTTGTTTGTGCCGACATTTGACGGCGCAATGGCGGTTGACACCCCCAGAAACACAACGCGCACCACACAATCTGGACGCGGAACTGCGCAAATGGGCACCCGCAAAGCAACCCAACAAACAAACGCCAACCAACGCGGCGGCAATGTTATATCCAGAACCGCATCTAATAAAAATGTTGTATCGCGCACGACTGCGACACAATCAAATGAAAAATCACGCACACAAACAACTGCATCACGCAACAAAACATCTGTGGCAGCGCGTACGGCAAAAACACCAAATGCATTTACACGCGCGACAAACGCCATTTTTTCACGTGTATCCGCCCACCCGGGAACAAAATCACGCGCGGCGGCCACCAACCCGACACGCGAAACCATAATGCAACGCAATTTCAGTAAATGTAAAACCGTATTTTTTGAATGTATGGATGAATTTTGTGCCCAGAAAAACGCTCAATTAAAACGATGTGCATGTTCTGCGCGCGCGAACGAATTTAATGCGACCCAAAAATCACTGGATAACATCCAAGATAAGCTATTGGATTTCAGCCAACACTTGTTAAAGGTTAACATGGACCCCGCGGATGCGGCGGTTATCAACCAGGCATCCGAAGGCGAAAAGGCATATTTGGCGACCAAGGACAAAACGGCATCTAAAAAATTACTGGATGAAATTGCAAAAAAATTAAACTCTGATTTTGATTCTGCTGAAAGTGGTGGCGGTGTGGGCGCATTATCATGGTCATTAAACATGGATTCTGCATTTGATTCTGTGGATTCGTTTTCTGGCATATCAACCACCGCCAAGAATGGCACTGCCCTGCGCAACGCGGCATTGCCGATTTGTCGTGAAATGGCGGCCGAGGTTTGCGCCGATGACGACATATCATTGGTTGAAAACAGTTATACGATGGCAATCGAACAAGATTGTAATACTGTCAAGAAAGCATACGACACCCAAACCCAGGCCGCCCGTACCAAGGTATTGGAAAGTGGCGCATTGTTGGACATGACCCGATTAAACACATATCAAGAAAACAATGCTGACGATATTTTAACATGCAAATCAAAAATGCTGGATATGCTGACCAACACCAGTGTATGCGGCAACAACCTGACAAAATGTCTGGATATTTCCGGTCGTTATATCAACCCCACCACCGGCGAGGCGTTTTTGTCCCCCGACCTGATTCATTTATCGACATTGATTATTCGTCCATCATCGACCGATTCGTGGGCGGCGGTACCTGCGAATTCTTCGTTCATCACATATTTAAACAGCAAGAAAAAATATCTGGAATCTGCGACCAAAAATTGCCAAGAAATTGCTGACGATGTATGGGATACATTTATCGAAGACGCATTGGCAAAAATTAAACTGGCCCAAGAAGCCAAATTAGAAGAAGTCCGCCAGAGTTGCACAACATTATTAAGTGAATGTATCGCCAACGCGAACGAAAACCTGGAAAATTTTGATTCACGCGCAATGTCTACATTTGGTGTTTGGACTGACAAAACCGCGAACGCAATGTGTGAACGCGTTAAAACATCGTGTGGTGCGATTGTTGATAACACAACAATCGACCCAGCCAGCGGTCTGCTGACGTGGACCGATGGCACCACCCAAATTGCTGCAATGGAAACATACGACCGAATTATAAACACCTGTCGTCAAATTGGCCGTGATTGTATTATTAATTCTTGTAAATCAATTACTGGTAATTTTGGTTTGTGCGAAAGTATCCACGGTTCTGTCAACCGTCATGCAATTTTGGCACGCCGTGCATGCTGGAACGATGTAGAAAACTGTGTCGCCGCCGCCAGTGATGAATCGATTGAACAAATTCGCGCATTGTTGCCATACAACAATGTCCCCAGTGAGTTATATGGTGCAATGTACCGATTTGATGGTTATGCTGAAACCACACCTGATGAGGCAAATGCGGACAATGTATATGATGTTTGCAGAGAAACATGTAGTGGTGCCGACAACCAAACTGTTGAATGTTATCGGTGCCGTTTAACCGAACAGATTTGGGGTAATTGTCAATTTGAACCAAAAAATGCTGAATATAACCCAATCTTGATGCCACAGGATCCAAATAAAACAACCCTGTTATCCTGGTTTGCCCAAAATACACACACAGAAAACGCGGCCAACTCTTGCTCTATATCAATGTGCCCGGCAGGAACATATGACTATGTGATTGGCAACTCTGTGGTTTGCCTTGATGGCGACCATGTTGTTCAGTGCCCTGCCACTAATACCTATAGACAATGCCTTGCGCTTATCGAAGTGGGCAGCGATATAAATAATTGTTGTGAATCTGGTGTTACGGATTCATTTGGTAATTGCTGTATATCCGGGACAAACACTGTAAGCTCACATAATAATACAGATTCCTATACTAACTCGATTTGCAGTCCAACAGAAAACCGGACCATGGTATTCTTGGGCACAAACGACACCACAGATGTATTTTGTGCCGGCACGATTCAGGATGACGATAACACTAATTGTCCTAATAATGTTTGCGACAATGATACAATTAAATGCAATGGCCAATATATCACCGTGGATACCAGTCATTTTTACAACAACCCAACATGTGGTGATAACAACTGCTATACAATATCAAGCACCGCCCCCAATGCTACTATCACCACTACCCATACAAATAATTATTCTATGAATTATTATATTGGTATGTCCAATACAGAGAATGAATATTGCGACGAGATGGGTAATGATAACTACTATTGCAAGTTAAATAACCCAACAACACCAACATGGTCAACAACATCCGGCAGTTGCCTCACCCCCCCATCCCCAACCCACTGGTTAATTGACACAATCCCCAGCGCCGGGCAATAACAAACCCCGTAATGTAATTGTTTGATTAACAATCGCAAATTAAAATATATCTTGGTTGGTAATACCACTGATTGCGGTTTTTATTTCTGTCATTTGTTCAGTGGTGAATTTTCCCAACACCCAATCCGCAGGGTCCATTTTTGATTCATAATCGCGCGGATGTCCAATACCAATTCTAATACGTCTGTATTCGCGTCCAACCGCATTATCAATCGAACGAATGCCGTTATGTCCCGCACTGCCCCCACCTGTTTTGACACGCATTTTGCCACATGGCAAATCCATGTCGTCATGAATCACAACCAGGTTTTCCAATGGTACCTTGTAAAATGTCATCAATGCCTGGACGGCAATACCACTGTTATTCATATATGTTTGGGGCTTGGCAAATATCACATTGCGCCCAGCAATTTGTCCCTTGGTAATTAATGCATTTTTTTCCAGTTTCCATGTTGTATTTTCACCTGCAAATGTGTCCAGCGCAATAAATCCAACATTATGACGCGTGGCGGCATATTCGCATCCAGGATTTCCCAAACCAACAATTAATAACGGTTTATTTTCTTGCATAATATCAACCCTTTTTCTAATATAATACCATACAAAGGAGAAAAAAATGAAATTAAATTCAAAAATTTTTTTATCTGGCCTGGTTGCCGCAACAATCGCGGGCGCTGCACACGCGAACCCTGTAATGGATGTATATTTAGGTGGCATGTTTGCGGCGGGCGGTTCAACAATCTATAACGATGGACATAATAAAAATTATGCTGCAAATTCTGTTGGCGCGGTTTTTGGTATTGACATCCCCCTGCTGCGGGTCGAGGCCGAATATAACCACATCATGAACGACAAATTTTCAACAAATAATGCGATGTTGAACGCATATTTCAAAATGTTATCAACAATGATTCATCCCTATGTCGGTGTTGGTGTTGGTTCTGTGTTTGGTGGCGACACAACATTTAACAATATTAAATACGATGTAAAATCATCTGTGGCATACCAAGGTATGTTGGGATTAACATTTGACATATTGGCATTACCAATCAAATTTGATATCGAAGGTCGCGCATTATACGCACCAAACTTTATGGAAATCGGCCAAGACAAGCCAGATTTGTTCCAATATGATGCGCGTTTGAAACTGCGTTATATATTCTAAATACAATGCTGACACTGATTGACGGAAACTCTTTATTATTTCGCGCGTACTATGGGGTGCATTCACGCCTGACCCGGGCGGATGGCACCCCAACGGGCGCGGTATACGGGTTTATGAACATGATATTACCGATATTGGGTGCGGCAAAACCAGACGATACTTTCGTTTGTGTATTTGACGCATCGCGCATCAGTTTTCGTCAAAACATATACCCAGAATACAAGGCCAACCGTACAGACACCCCCGCCGATTTAATCGCGCAAAGTTTCATGGTTCGCGAATGTATGGCGGCAATCGGTATGCCTGTGCTGTGCATCCCCGGGGTCGAGGCAGATGATGTTATCGCGACATTGGCACGCCAATTTTGCGACATGCACGACAAAACAAGAATAATTACCAGCGACAAAGACCTGATGCAGTTGGTATCGCATTGTGTATTTTTGTATGACGGTATGAAACAGACCGAAATTCACGAACCCCAGGTACTGGAAAAATTCGGTGTTCATCCTGACCGGGTTATTGATGCACAAAGTTTAATTGGCGATTCAACTGACAATGTGCCTGGTGTTCGCGGAATTGGCCCTAAAAAGGCCGCGGAATTAATCAATGAATTCGGGTCTTTGGACGGTGTGTACGAACATATTGACGAAATCCAAAATGAACGCGTGCGTAATCTGTTGCGCGATGGGCGCGAAATGGCGTATATTTCCAAACAACTGGTTACATTAAAAACAGATGTCGATTTATCTGGATTAAAATTAACCCCGTTTGTTTTTAACACGCCCAGCGCATTGGAATATGTCCGCACAAAAATAGAAAGTGCATCATTGGCTGACAAAATTCAAAAAATGTTTCCGTTGGACAAATATGATGCGGCGGCACAAAACAGTTTTGAATACGCGGGGTCTGTATGTCCTGCGCCAGATGACGATGCACCCGCGCCAATCGCGGATACATTGACCGACATGCGTTTCGAAACAATTACAACCACAGCGGCACTGGACGAATTTTTATCCCACATAAAAAATGTTGTCGCGATTGACACAGAAACCACCGGCATTGATACAATGACCGCGAAAATCGTGGGAATGTCTGTGGCATACGACAAACAACACGGCGCATACATTCCGTTGCACCACTTTACTGGCGCGACAGATTTGTTTGGGGACGATTCGCCTGGGCAAAAACAACTGACTGAAAAACAATTATTTGAACGACTGATGCCAATTTTTGAAAACCCAGACATTATAAAAATTGGACATAATTTCAAATACGACCTGCATATTTTGGCAAATTCTGGGGTTGATATTTCGCGCATCTCGCCAATGGATGACACCATGTTGTTGTCATATATATTACACGGAACATTGCATGGACACGGGCTGGATGAATTAGCATTGAAATATTTGAACCACAACAACATAAAATTCGCATCACTATTCCCGCCCGAGGTTCCCGACAGTGCACGCAACTTTGCCAATGTTGATATTACCAATGCGACACCGTATGCCGCCGAAGATGCGATTGTTTGCTTTGCACTGTACGAAATGATGCGGTCAATGGTTGACAATGACGAAAAATTAAAAAAATTATATGACACATGCGACAGACCACTGATGCCGGTATTAACAGAAATGGAACGCAACGGTGTTTTGGTAAATCGCACAGGGTTGCAAAATTTGTCTGCTGTGTTTCACAATCAACTGGGGAATTTGCAACGCGAAATTTGGGACATGGCTGGCCACGAATTTAATATCGCCAGTCCAAAACAACTGGGGACGGTTTTGTTTGATGAATTAAAATTGCCTGGCAATAAAAAACGTTCCACAGATGCAGATACATTGAACGCATTGGTTGAAGAACACCCAATAATTGAAAACATTTTGAATTGGCGCAGTGTCGCGAAATTGGCTGGGACATATGCGGACGCATTGCCGAAACAAATTGCCAATGATGGGCGCATTCACACGACATATATTCAAACCAGTACGAACACCGGCCGCCTGTCCAGTCGCGACCCCAATTTGCAAAACATTCCAACAAAAACAGACCTGGGGGCAGAAATTCGCAAATGTTTTGTTGCGCCATTGGGACGTGTACTGATTGCGGTTGATTATTCCCAGATTCAACTGCGCCTGTTGGCAGATGTTGCGAATGTTAAAACATTCAAAGACACATTCAATTCTGGTGCCGACATTCACGAACAGACCGCACGTAAAATATTTCATATTGCCCCAAATATCCCTGTGGAAAAATCACAACGCCGGGCGGCAAAAACGGTGAATTTTTCAATTATTTACGGAATATCATCATTTGGTCTGGCGGCGCAACTGGGGGTAACACGGGACGATGCGAAAAAAATAATTGATGCGTACATGGCGGGTCTGCCTGAAATTCGGGAATATATTGAAAAAACGAAACAATTCGCAATTAACAACGAATGCGTTTATACCCCGTGGGGTCGCCGCATTGCATTACCCGATGTAAAAAATCCGCGTCTGCGTCAATACGCATTGCGTGCCGCAATTAACGCCCCAATCCAGGGGTTCGAGGCCGATTTGATGCGTCTGGCGATGGTTGAAATTGAACGCGACATTGTGCGCCCGAATGCCGACAAAATCAAAATGATTTTACAGGTTCATGACGAAATCATATTTGAATGCGATAAAAATGTGGCAGAAAACTTTGCCACCAAAATCAAAGACAAAATGGAAAGCATCTGTAAATTATCTGTGCCATTGGTGGCCGAGGCCACAATCGGCAATCAATGGGAAAAATAACTATAAAACAGTTGATTTTTATCATAGTGTTTTTATAATGCACACATATGCACCCGTGGCTTAACTGGATAGAGCACCACCCTCCGAAGGTGGGGATTGCGCGTTCGAATCGCGCCGGGTGCGCCACTTGAAATATATTTACTAAGGAAGGATGATGTTGCGCGGAATCGCAATTTTACTGGTACTGGGACTGACTGCGTGCAACAGCGTATATGTCAAACCGAATTCGTATAACACATCCAAACAAATCTTTGTGCCGCGCGGTGGATTTACCATGCAACGGTCTATTAAACTGGCAATGCAAGACCGCGGTTATCATGTTTACAATGGGCATTTAACACGCATATCAAAATCCAGTGAATCATATTCATTGCCATCAACCGTACAATACTCTGTTCGTGTAGACGAAAGAACAGAAATTTTCCGCCCAATTTGGTGTATGTTTAATGGATTTTGGTGGTGGAATTTTAATGTATCTATTGTCGAACAGAAAACCGGCACAGAAATTTTATCTTGGCGCGGCCGCGGTTGTCAAAACAGTTCATTGCGCAAATTAGACGAATTACTGGACACAATGGAAATCAAGAAAGCAGATAAATAATTTACCTTTGCGGTGTGGCAACAAAACAACGCAACCAGTGATTAAATTTTGCGTCAAAGCCATTTTGATTAAATGTTTCAATCCACCATTGATTTGATTTTACTGTCTTTAATTCCTGACAAGTTCCCAATTCACAACCCATTTTTGCGGCCGCGTCATAATCTTCGGTTGTATTATGAATTGCACAGACCATATTTGCATTTTGGAATTTAGACAATACCGCCGGCAAAGTATCCGCATCAAAATATGTGAGCATACCATTGCAATACACCAAATCTGCCTTAATCGGTTTACAATCTAATATTGATTTAATTTGAATATGCCCATCTTGACGCAATTTTAACAAATCACTTTTGGCAACACCCTGACGCGTCCCCCCCTGCTCGATCCAAAACGGCCAACCAGAAAACAAAGGATTATAAAAACTTTTGGCGGTAAAATAGTCGCGTACATCAACCCCACGCGCGTTCATACCCGCATCCATCGCCAATTTTACAATAACCCCTGTTGCCGCACCACAATCAAAGAAAGTTTTTGGCTTTTTTCCATAATGCTGTTTATAAACAGATGCCAGCATTTTCGGCGGCACAGAGCACATAACTCCGTCTGTATACGCATACTGTAAATAAGGGTATTTTTTATCGTAATAATGCATCACATATCTCCTGATATTTTCAGTAAAGCATATTTTGTGATTTTTTCAATGTTTTTCTTGCTTTTTTCAAAACCTTGCTATAAAATGGGTTCGATTTTCGCGGGTGGGCGCGATTATCACCCGATTAACCCCACAAGTCCTTTGCAATTCTTACTAAAAAATATGAAGCAAATGGCAAGCTTTGTTTAATTCTAAAATATGAAAGATTTATCCAAAGGTTTATTTAATCCAGTAGCAAACGAAGATTTCGTTGCTATGTTTGATAAAAATTATGGTTCACAAGAAACTTTGCAAGGTTTCGCGACCAAGGGTACCGTCAAAGATATTCGCGGTGATTTCGTCTTGGTTGATGTGGGCTTGAAATCCGAAGGTCGCGTTCCATTAAAAGAATTTGGCGCATCTGTTCCATCCGTTGGCGACATCATCGATGTTTTCGTTGAAAGATACGAATCCCGCGAAGGTACGGCTGTATTATCTTATGCCAAGGCACGCGCTGAAAAAGCATGGAAAGATTTGGAGAAAGTTGTTGCCGAAGGCATCGACCCAACTGGAACAATTATTGATGTGGTTCGTGGTGGTTATACTGTCGACATCAATGGTGTGTTTGCGTTTATGCCATCATCACAAATTGACCATAAACCTGTCCGCGATGCAAAATCAATGATTGGTTTAACAGATAAATTCCGCGTTTTGAAAATGGATGCACTGCGTACAAACGCAATCGTTTCACGCCGCGCAATTCAATCTGATACTATTGCAGCACAACAAAAAGAAGCGATGAAAAACATTTCCTTGGGCGCCGTCCTGGAAGGCACAGTCAAAAACATCACAGATTACGGTGTGTTTGTTGACTTGGGCGGAATTGACGGTTTGTTGCATGTAACAGATTTGTCTTGGAAACGCGTTAATCATCCACGCGAATTGGTCAAGGTTGGCGATAAAATCACTGTCAAAGTTATCCAATTCGACCCAGAATCTCATCGTATTTCATTGGGTGCAAAACAATTAGAAGAAGACCCATGGGAAAAAGCATCCCGCGCATTCAATGTTGGCGACACAGTTTCTGGCAAGGTCGCATCTTTGACAGATTATGGTGCATTTATCGATTTGGGCAACAATATCGAAGGTTTGGTCCACATGTCTGAATTGTCTTGGACAAACAAAAACATCCACCCCAGCAAAGTATTGACTGTTGGTCAAGATGTTAATGTCGTTGTTTTGGACATTGACCAAGAAAAACGCCGTATTTCATTGGGTTATAAACAATTACAACCAAATCCATGGAAACAATTTGCTGAAACCCACAATGTTGGCGATGTCATCACAGGTCCAATCAAGAACACAACTGAATTTGGTTTGTTTATTGCATTGACACCTGATTTGGATGGTATGGTTCATATCTCTGACTTGTCTTGGAATAAATTGGACGAAGAAGAATTGAAAAAATTCGTTCGTGGCCAAGAAGTCACTGCTAAAATTTTGGACATCAATCCAGAAAAAGAACGCGTTACATTGGGTATTAAACAATTAACAGAAAGTGCTGAAAATAATGCCATCGCATTAAAGAAAGGCGCAGTTGTATCTGGCACAGTCGCTGAAATCACACCTGACGAATTGATTGTGAATTTGGCGGGCGATGCACGTGGTGTTATCCGCCGCACAGATTTGTCTCGTGTCAAGGCAGAACAAGACACCAGCAAATACAATGTTGGCGACACAGTCGAAGCATCGGTTGTATCTGTCGAAGACAACACTGTTAAATTGTCTATCCGTCATTTGCAAGTGACATTAGAAAAACAAGCGGTCAAAGAATTCGCGAACGAAGCCGACTCTGGTTCGGTCTTGGGCGACATCTTGGGCGCGGCTATTGAAAATAGCAAAAAATAAAAATCAAAAAGGGGACCTGCGGGTCCCTTTTTTAAATAAATGCGAAAGGTAAAATTTATGAACGAACAAACTGCCCCAGAATACCAAGACAGACAAGGCGATACATATATTAAGACCGCTGATGGTATTTGGGTAAATGCAAATCCAGCTGTGCAAACTTTATCAATAAAAGTAGATTTGAAAAAATTTATTCCAATGGTGACTGATTATGCAGATATGGATGATGGTCCAAATTTCAGCAGTGTGTTATATCGTGGTGCAACAAAAATAAATTTTTATTCCCAATATGATTTTATTGGCGAAAAAGCCTGTGATGACCGCTTTGGGATTGCAGTTGATAACATGGGTACAGGTTTTAACCGTCATTTATCACAATACAGAAACAAACCAACCGCCGAAATGGAATGTTGTGTTGCCCAGGTTCCTGAATACAATAAAATTGGTGGCTGGATAAACAACCCAGATATCGTGACAGATATTAACACAGATGTATTAAAACCAGGATATAAATATGCCGTATTGGCGCGTGTGCCTCATTTGATTTGGCATTGTGTCAGTTTTTGTGAAAATGTACCTGATGCACAAAGGGGTCATTTGGCGGCACGGGTTTGTGTTTTGCGTGCATCAGAATATGTGCAAAAGCAGGAAACACGTTTTTGGCCTGATGCCAGACGGCGCCCTTATTTATCCGAACGCGCATATATGTTGCGCCAGGCAAAAAGCAAATAATGAAAAAAGCCGACAAATGTCGGGTTTTTTTGTTGCGCGCATTGATATTTTTCTGCTACAATCGCCCTGCAAAAAAGGGAAGAAACATGAAAAAAGAACTGATTTTAATGATGGGGGGCCAAGGGTCAGGGAAAGGAACATTATCTAAAAAATTTTTGGAAGAAAATCCAGATTATAAATATATCGAAACAGGCGCAATGTTGCGCGCCCTGCCCGCGAATCATCCTTTGAAACAAATTATGGAACGCGGCGAATTTGTTCCTGACGAAGAATTACAAAAATTGTTGGTGGAAAAAATCGTGCCAACGCACAACACTGTGCTGGACGGATTTCCGCGCCAGTTATCCCAGGCAAAATGGCTGTATGACACATTTGCCAACAAATTCGACATTATTGCATTATATTTGAATATTCCACGCGAATTAATGGAACAACGCATAAAACAACGCATTGCCGAAGGTGCCGGCCGCGCAGACGATGCAGATACCGCGGTTGTTCAACGCCGTCTGGACAGTTTTTTTGTTAAAACGATGCCTGCGATTGAATGGTTGAGTATTGTCCCAGATATCGTGTTCGTAGATGTGCCAATCGCAGATGCCCCGATTGAACAAAATTATAACACGATGAAAAACGCGTTAATATCTGCACGCCAGGCAAAATCTCGTTAAAAACAAACACAAAAAAAACGCCGCCCGTTTGGCGGCGTTTTTTATAATCTGTAAAACATTTTACATCATACCCGGCATACCACCTGGCATTTGCGGGGCTGGTTTATCTTCGGGAATTTCAGCCATAACCGCGCCCGTTGTCAACATCACACCTGCGGTTGATGATGCCGCCATAATTGCAGTTTTAACAACTTTGGCTGGGTCAATAATACCGGCCTTCATCATATCGACATACTGGGCAGTTTGGGCATTATAACCGAAATTATAATCATTGTTTTCCATAACTTTGCCCACCACGATTTCGCCAGACACACCTGCGTTTTCAGCGATTTGTGCACATGGCGCAACCAATGTCCGGCGAACAATATCGATACCGACATTTTGGTCTGTATTTGCACCAGACAAATTTTCTAACGCCGCCACAGAACGCACCAACGCAACACCACCACCGGCAACGATACCATCGGCAACTGCTGCGCGTGTCGCCGCCAGCGCATCATCCACACGATCTTTCTTTTCTTTAACTTCGACCTCGGTCATGCCGCCGACCTTGATAACAGCGACCCCCCCGACCAATTTTGCCAATCTTTCGGCCAATTTTTCGCGTTCATAATCACTGGTGGTTGTTGATAATGTTTGACGAATTTCATCAGCACGCGCCTTGATTTTATTTGCATCACCCGCGCCATGTGCCAACAAAGTTGAATCTTTGCCAACGACAACCTTTTTAGCATTACCCAACATATCCATTGAAATATTTTCAAAAGTCATGCCCATATCATCGCTAATCACGGTTGCGCCTGTAACCACAGCAATATCTTTTAACATTTCTTTGCGGCGGTCGCCAAATCCGGGCGCCTTGACCGCACAAACCTTTAACCCACCGCGCAGACGGTTCAACACCAGTGTTGCCAACGCCTCGGATTCGACATCTTCGGCAATAATCAACAGCGGACGGCCACTTTGTGCGATTGGTTCCAAAATTGGCAACAATGCCTGCAATCCTGTAATTTTCTTTTCAGAAACCAAGATTTGTGCATTATCCAATTCTGCCAACATTTTTTCACTGTTGGTTACAAAGTAAGGCGACATAAAACCTTGGTCAAATTGCATACCTTCGACAACATCGATTTCTGTATCCAATCCTTTGGCTTCTTCGACAGTAATCACACCTTCGCGACCAACGCGTTCCATGGCATCCGCGATTTTTTCCCCGATATCTGCATCGCCATTTGCAGAAATTGTTGCGACCTGGGCAATTTCGGCACTGTCCTTGACGGGACGCGCATGCTTTTCAATATCTGCGACAACCGCCGCCACAGCCAAATCGATACCGCGTTTAATATCCATTGGGTTCATACCTGCGGCAATAACGCGGCGACCTTCATGAATTAATTTTTGTGCCAACACGGTTGCAGTTGTTGTCCCATCCCCTGCATCATCGCCTGCCTTTTTGGCGACCTCTTGGACCATACGGGCGCCGATGTTTTCCATTGGGTCTGGCAACGACACAGCGCGTGCCACGGTCACGCCGTCTTTGGTAGCATTTGGTGCACCATAAGATTTATCGATAACGACAGTGCGCCCTTTTGGACCCATAGTAATTTTCACAGCATTTGCCAATTTATCGACACCTGCCGCCATTTTTTCTGTATCAAAAACAATATCTTTTGCCATGATAAAAATCCTTTTTTTATTTCAAAATTCCCAAAATATCAGTTTCTTTGATTAAAATATAATCAGCACCGTCAATTTTAACCTCGTTCAAAGACGATGCCCATTTTGCGAACATAACGATATCGCCAACCGCGACCGTCATCGGCAAACGATTACCATTTTGAATTTCGCCATCACCCACCGCGATAACACGACCGCGCACAGGTTTTTCTTTGGCAGTATCTGGGATAATAATTCCGCCGGCGGTTTTATTTTCTTCCGTCAATCTTTCCAACAAAACATAATTATTCAGTGGTTTAAACATCAAAATACTCCTAAAATAAATTATAATAATTGACCAAAAGGTCTTGCACCCAATATAGTGCAATAAAATTACATTTCAAGGTTGTAATTATACGAAAATTGTGTATTATTTATTTTAACAAACAAAAGGAATAATTATGTACGACACAAATAATGTTTTTGCCAAAATTTTGCGAAATGAATTACCCAGCAAACGCGTTTTTGAAAATGAATATGCTGTTGCATTTCAAAACATTGACCCACGGGCACAAACCCATGTTTTGGTAATTCCGCGCGGCGAATATACAGACATATACGATTTTACAACACGCGCCCCCCAAGACATCCAGGCGGGATTCTGGCATGCGGTCACGGAAACGGCGGACGCATTGGGCATAAACGGGAACTTTCGTATTGTGGCGAACACAGGTGCCGGCGCGGGTCAATCTGTGTTTCATTTTCATGTACATTTGATGAGTGATGCCAAATTCAAAACAGATTTTTAATATACGGGTCATTCCACGCGCGAAACAAAATTCAATAACCGTTGATGACAACGGCACAATTCGCGTGCATACAACCACCGCGCCCACGGACGGCCGTGCGAATGATGCGGTGATACGCATGCTTGCCGAATATTGGAAAATACCGCGTTCACAAATTCGCATAATTCGGGGTCAAACATCCCATAATAAAGTTGTTGAAATCGCATAAAACACTTGTGTTATAATCAAAAAAATGATAAAATTATCTCATAAATAATGTGATCTTTTATACAAAAGAGAGAGAAAATGAAACGTTTTATTCTTATCGCCCTGGCCTGTATTTTACCAAATTTAAACGGCGCATTTGCCGCTGATGCCGTTCCTGTTTCAAATTTAGAATACGAAATTCGTGAATTTTGTTGCGCACACATGTATGACGACAAACAGGTGGATGAATCCAAAGTCATACACTATGACGAAACATCAGGCAAATGGGTACAAGGACATTCCCCAGCGCAAAAGATAGGTAATACAAAATATCCAAAAGGTGCTTTTGACCTAACTATCGAAGGATACTACAAGCGCTTATACAATGAATCTCCTGCTAGGGTCCAAGAAATGATTAGGAATGGCGCCGATGTTCATACGATTGCCAATATTAAAGATCAATCTGGTAATCTTCTGAGAACTGGCACATTAATAGATATGGTCGATAATATGATAAACACCTATGATGACTGCAAGGATAAAAAACAAATCGAAGGCGGCTTCACTCGTGCCACATTACGCACCTCTAAATACTGCAGAGAAATTAGACAAATGCTAATAGATGCATGGCCAAATGCCAAAAACGGCGGTGATGGCACGCCATATTCCAGCAGTTCTCGACCAACCACATCAACCCCCGAATCAAAACCAGCTGAACCTGCAAAAAAAACCGAAACCAACACCAAAACCGAAGACAAAAAGACCGAACCAACAAACACCACGACAACCGGGGATAAATGGAATATTACAATTGAATTAAACAGCGGTACAGGATGCAAAACATCACTATCCACAGACAAGAAAAAAAATACACACTTTGTCAGTACCTGTGAACCAAAGCGCCCAGGATATACATTCAAGGGATGGTTCCGTGATGCAGAATTAACAGATTCTGCCGCCGCAACTGGCGACACAGACACCCCTATTCCAAACAGTTTTATATGTCGTTACAACACAGATTCAAACAACATAACATTTTACGCTAAATGGGAACCTACACAATATAAAATTACATATATTTGCGATACGACAAATGAGACACCGTGTTCCAAATGCCAGGCGGTATACCGTAACATAGAACAAGGCAACATCAAATTAACCTGCAAACCAGAAGAAAAAACAGGTTTTAACTTTATTGGTTGGTATGATTCTGCAAATAACGGGAAACTGATTGAATCAATCCCTGCCAACACATATGAAAACATAACAGTATATGCCGGATGGCAACGACAAGGGGCAATAACAGTAACTGGAATTGTTACAGATGCTGATACCAACGAAAGCATTTTGGGTGCTGGGGTATTTGCCATAGACGAAAATGGCGAGATTTATGAAAATGGTATTAACCGAATAGTAACCCAAACCGATAAAACCGGCAAATTTACACTGAAAGAGGTTCCTAATAATGCAAAAATACGTGTAACAAGTTTTGGATATACCACATTAGAAACGGATTTAAGCAAAGATATGCAAATCAAATTAAAACCGACAAACAAAGACGGCGATGCGCAAATACTGAAGGAAGCAGAAATTAAAAACCAAAGCACGGATAAAACTGGCAAGGATTGCGTGGCTCCAGACCTGCATATCGCCAAAGGGACCTGGAAAATGAAAGAAGCCAAACAAACTGAATGCACAAACTTGAGAAAACAACTAAGCGATGAAGCGGCCAAAGGGGACAACAAGAACACAGATAAAGTTAACGAATTGAGTTCTCGAGTAGCAAAGGTGTGTAGTGATGAGACAAACTGGGATTGTATCCCAACACTATGCGAAACGGGGTATGGTGCGGTTGAAGACAAGGAACAAGGAATCGCTGCAAATTCACCGACTAAAAATCCACAAACCGGTGTATGGGAATGCCCAAAACAAAAACCCGCATGTCCTGCCGGCTCTGTTGCATGTCGCGATATTTATAGTTCCCGGGCACCAACCATATTTGAAAGAATAGATCCTGTACTGGGTGCACATTTCGCGGCAAATTCTTCATCTGTATGGAAAAATGACCAAGGTAAATTTAACACTGCGCGTTTGGCATCAGATTCGATTGCGGCAACTGTGTTGGGAACCGTTGGCGGTGTCGTCACCAGTAGTGTTATGAAAAAGAATCAGGTTAAAAAAGGATTCGAAAACATTAAATGTACTGTTGGCGGTCAAAATGTCAGTGATTACGGCGATGAATTCCGTGTTGGATTATGGACCACCACACAACAACCCCAATATAAATAATAAACAACAGAACATTCCCTGTCTTTTGTTGCATTGTTCAATTCATTCCCCTCCTGCGGAGGGGGCGGACCGCGTTAGCGGTGGGGAATCGTCACCCCGCCGCAGAATCGTCATTCCGGCGCATGCCGGAATCCAGTTGGTGCAACGCACCAACTTGCTCACTTAAGAATCGTCCCCCCGCCGCAGGGCGGGGTCCAGTTGGCGCAATGCGCCAACTTGTGTAATAATGCTAAATGACACAAGTTTTGCGGAACGCAAAACTGGATACCGCGCGAAATTCACCCACGAAAATTTGCAATTTTCGCGGGCCCCGAAACCGCGGTATGACGACTATACGAATTGGGGCGGTATGACAGGACTGTTACCCCCCCCTGTGGGGGGGGAATTCAAATTTACATTATTTTAATTTTGTTAGTCGCGATTTGCGTATTCACAGAATCCTTCGGTCGTGTCGCAACGATTAATAATGCCTTCACTGACAAAATAACCTTGTTCATGCAAACATGCCGGGCAAACCGATGGTGCATCGGTCCCAATATGCCAATTTCCACAATTTGTGCAACGCCACATTACAATTTTATCACTTTTAAATAAAGTGCCCTTTTCAATCGCATCAGCCAATGCACGGAACCGCGATTCATGATATCTTTCCGCCAATCCAATATTTTTGAAAATTTCGGCGATTGCTGGGAAACCTTCTTGGGCGGCAATTTGCGCAAAACGCGGATACATTTCTGTATTTTCTTCGTTTTCGCCAAACGCCGATGCCTTTAGATTTTCCAATGTTGTGCCAATTTTACCCGCCGGGAAAGATGCCGTTATTTCCAACATGCCGCCTTCCATAAATTTGAACAAACGAGATGCGTGTTCGTATTCATGTTCTGCCGTTTCCAAGAATATTTTTCCAATCGCATGGAATCCTTCTTTTTTTGCCGCAGACGCAAACATTGTATAACGATTACGCGCCTGGGATTCACCCGCAAACGCCATCAATAAATTTTTTTCTGTTTGTGTACCTTTTAATGTAGGCATGTGTTCTCCTTTTCTTTCTGTTTTTTTTATTTAGTGAATAGATTGTTTTTCGCGCCGCGCCACATTGTGTACCGCAGAATTATACTTATCAAACAACGCAATTCCCAAAAACGCACGCGCCTGTTCAACCGTTGTCCCATAAGACATTAACGCACCGTCCTTGGTATCATATTTCGCAACAATATAGTCAAATTCAGCCGGCAAAATTCCATAGCAATTACTATTAACCACGGCCGCATTGTAATATTCAAATAAATTTTTTTCGTGGATGTCTAACTTTTTACCCAATATAAATTTTTTATCACGAACATCAATGATTTTATAGTGTCGGGCATATTGCCGTTGCACGCGCCACAATCCCGCCACAAATTTAACCCGCGTGCGTTCAACGCCATTCAACAACACGCGTGTGCCATCTTCGCAATATGCACCAATTTGATTTTTGCAATCAGTGCGATAATTACCCGTAGATTTTATCATATCTAAAATTTCAGGGGTTGCCGCAGAATCTGGCACAGGTTTGCCGTCTATATCCAAAAATCCCAAATTATATGTTTCCGTCATCACTTAATCCTGTCATTTTCTTTTCAATCGCCGCAATCAAATCGTCTATTCCTAATCGCCCTGCGGCACTGATTGCTAAAATTTCGGGGCGTTTACGCCGTCCAAAAGATTTTTTGAATGCCGCCATACGCTCTGCAAATTCAGCATCATCAATCGCATCAATCTTGTTTATCACAACCATTTCTGGTTTAGATAATAATCCGCCACCATACGAATCCATTTCATGACGAATCGCCGCATAACGCGCCGCCCAATCAATTTCTGTGCCGTCAATAATATGCAAAATCATTTTTGTACGTTCCGCATGCCCCAAAAATCTGTCGCCCAGGCCGACACCGGTATGTGCGCCCTCAATCAATCCGGGCAAATCAACCAAAACAAATTCACGATTATGCGCGTACATAACCCCCAGTTGCGGGTTCAATGTGGTAAATGCATAATTTGCAATTTTTGGCCGCGCAGATGTAACCGCCGCCAACAAAGTCGATTTTCCAGCATTTGGAAACCCAACCAAACCAATATCTGCAATCAATTTCAACCGCAAAACAACTGTGCGTTCTTCGCCCGGCAGACCATCATTTGCCTGTTTGGGTGCACGATTTGTTGGGCTTTTGAAATGCAAATTGCCCCAACCACCATTTCCGCCACGCGCAGCCAGATATTCCATGCCATCAACATTCAAATCGGCATATTCAATTTCTTCGTTTTCAGATAAAATTACCGTTCCTGTTGGTACAGGCAAAATCAAATCTTCGCCAGAAAATCCAGTACGCATTTTACCCATACCGTTTTGACCGCGTTCGGCCGCAAAATGGGTTTTAAAACGATAGTCAATCAAAGTATTAACATTTGGCACTGCGCGAAAAATCACATCGCCACCACGGCCACCATCGCCACCGTTTGGACCGCCGTATTCAATATATTTTTCACGGCGAAAAGATGCCGCACCATTGCCGCCATCGCCTGCCCGCACATGAATTTTTGCCTTGTCCAAGAATTTCATTTTAATCCCTGTTGTTTTATACTGCCCGCATTATAAACTTAAAAACTTGCAATTTCCAGCATAAAGATTTATAATGCGTACGCTGCAACGCAGTGATGATTCTGAACGTTATGCAGAATAGTCGTTTTGGACTGGGGGGCGGTACCCCACAGCTCCACCATTTTATAAATTATGGGGCTGACATAGTTTCGACAGGCGCAGTAAAAGCAATAACTTGAATCCGACATGGTTGTCGTAAAACACTAACTAAAAACTGAATGGCGATAGAATCGCTGCGAACGACAATGTTCGCCTTGCAATGGCTGCTTAATATAAGCATTTGATATAATTGGCGATTGTTGGTTATATCGTTCAAGCTTTTGCGGGGTTGGTCGGGTACCTGGCACCAGAAACCCGACATTTAGAATGTAATAAATTAAAAAGGACAAAAAAATGTTTGGAAAAATTAAAAAAGTATTCTTCACTGGTGTATTTGGTATTTTGTATATTTCTTTCATTGCTCAAATCGTTTATGTATTGGGCTTTATGGATGCTAATAGTGAGTATGGCGAAAATAAAATGGTTGCCATGGCATTATTATCTGTTGAATGGTTGGTTTTAATTGCTGCGCGTTATTTATCAAAACGTTCTGCATCCAGCAATTCATCTTTTTCTGGGAATAATTTCCGCCGCCGTTAATATGTGGCACAGAAAAACCAATGGAACAGACCCCGATAAATTTATTGGGGTTTTTTCTTGCAAAAGTACAAAAAAACACTATATTTAATGTGCTATGAAAAATTATATTTTACCTCTTCGCGATTTGGTTGTGCATCCTGGCTTAACCATGCCAATATATCTGGACAATGCGACATCTGTTGATTGCTTGAAAACCGCGTCCAGTTTTGGGCAAAACATTGTTTTGGTACCACAACGTTCGTGGGGGTATCCAACAATGCCTGACGATATTTATGACATTGGCACCATTGGCGAAATTGTTCAAATTTTACATTTACCTGATAATTCTGTACACTCCATAGTTCGCACAACTGATGTGGTTAAATTAAGCGACATAAAAATTGTTGATGGAATATTTATGGCAGATGCCCAAAAAATCGAAATATTAAATGATGCTGATACAGAACAAACTATTGCGCTGCGCGACAAAATTACTGACAATTTGCGCAATTTGGCCGGGGCAAAAAAAGTCAAAATGGATAAATTATATAATGTGATTCGTAATTATCCCCTGCCCGCATTTATCGACAGCGTTATGCAAATGTTAGATATTGATACAGAAACCGCAATTAAAATTTTATCTGCCCCCAGTTGGCACGAAAAATTGGTTCTGTTATTAGAACAAGTGAATTTGAATAACGAAACTGCCAAAATCGAAGATTCTATCAATCGGCGCATTCATCAACAAATGGAAAATGGTCGCAGGGATGCAATTTTGCAAGAAAAATTGCGCGCAATTCAACACGAACTGGGCGAAGATAATGACGAGGCCGATACCGCCAGTATGCGTAAAAAAATCGAAAACGCTGATTTACCTGCGGACGTGATGGACAAGGCCCGTGCTGAATGGAAACGCATGCGCTCTTTGTCGCCAATGTCCCAAGAAGGCGGACTGATTAAAAATTATTTGGATGAATTGTTATCTATGCCTTGGGCAAAATCGCCCCAGGCACCCATTGATTTGAAACGCGCACGCGAAACACTGGATGCCGAACATTCTGGGATGCAACCCGTCAAAGAGCGAATTCTGGAACACATCGCGGTCATGAAAAAAACCGGCACATCGCGCGGCAGTATTTTGTGCTTTGTCGGTGCACCCGGGGTTGGGAAAACATCCCTGTGCAAATCTATTGCGACTGCACTGGGGCGCAAATATCAACGAATTTCATTGGGCGGAATCAGTGATGAATCTCATTTTCGCGGACACAGAAAAACATACATTGGCGCCCAAACAGGACGCATTATGGACGCATTAAAACGGTGCCAGACAAATAACCCGGTAATCGTGCTGGACGAAATTGATAAAATGGGACGCGATTGGCGTGGCGACCCCGAATCTGCATTATTGGAAATATTGGATCCAGAACAAAACAAGGCATTCCGCGACCATTATCTGGAAGTTGACTTTGATTTATCGAATGTATTATTTATCGCAACTGCAAATTCATTAAATATGTCATCTGCATTAAAAGACCGTATGGAAATCATAAATGTCCCTGGATACAGCGAAGATGACAAATGCCAAATCGCGCGCGAACATTTAATCAAACGCGTTGCAGACGACAACGGATGGGCGGTCGAAAATATTATTATCACAGACGATGCGATTCGTCATATAATCCGCAATTACACATCTGAACAAGGTGTACGCGGATTACAACGCGAATTGGCAACATTATTACGCCGTCAATTATTGGCGAACGATGGTTTGGACGCGCCAACGGAATTTACAATCAAAAAAATTGATGATTTGTTGTCTATTCGTGGATGTGCGGAATATGGACACAAAATTGGATTTGGAATGCGGGCGCAATAAATATGGGTACATGTCGTGAACTGGTTGGGTATATCAAGGGTTGCGGTGGAATTTTACGCCAGATATCAAAATATGGCAATAAATTGTATTTCGAACCGTGGATTTATAACTCGGTCTATCACATCAAAATCAGTGATGAGTTTAAATTAAAAACCCCAGATGTATCATTTGTGGTGGTAAAATATAAACACCTGGGGAAAACGCCTTATAGATTCAATCTGTGCAGCGAAACGAAAATAATGGAATACCCGCAAAACCCAACGTTATTTAACATATTATTTGCGCCAATAATTTTCCATGCGTGCGCAAGAAAATATAAAGGCAAACACAAATGATTTTAATTATAAACACCGCCAATAACGGCATAGATTTAGTATTAGACGACCATATAAAACATGTGGATGCAGAAAAACAAGCAATCGCACTGCCTGTGGCAATCGAACAATTTTTGCACGATATCAATGTTGAAATGTCTGCATTAACCGCAATCGGTGTCATAATTGGTCCCGGCAGTTTTACCGGTATTCGCCTGGGTATTGCATATGCCAAAGGATTGGCATTGGGATTAAACATACCAATCGTTCCCGTTAACGCATTTGAATTGTATTTGGCAGAATCCCCAGATGCGTTCGTTGCGATTGAATCTGGGCGCGGTGATTTTTTTGTAGGTGCCGCAAATTTGGAACCGCAAACAATGGAAATTGAAGAACTGGAAACGCGTCAAATGGCGTGGCCGCGCACTGTTGGGCACAAACCTTTTAATTTGAAATTGGCAACCGACATTGTTCGTAAAAAATTAGATGCAGGCAATCACGAACCTGTGATTCCAATGTATCTGCGCCCCAGTTATGCCGAAGAAAATCACAAGGACAAATAACCATGTATGACGAATTAGAAAAATTGTATGCCGTATGTTTTCCTGACAAAACCCATAAATGGGTGGCAAACGATTTTCAAGATTTGAAAAAATCTGGGGCTGATATTATATGCAGTCAAAACAGTTTTATTGTTTGGCGCCGTATCGCAGATGAATCCGAAATAATTTCGATTGGTGTCGCACCAACTGCGCGCCGCACTGGCACGGCCAGCGCACTGATGCAAATAATGGAACAAGATGTAAAACAATGTGGTGTCAAAACGATTTTTTTAGAGGTTGACGATCAAAACATTCCTGCGATTGAATTATATAAAAAATGTGGATTTATAAATGCCGGCACACGCCCACATTATTATGAAAACGGCCACGATGCAATTATTATGAAAAAAGAAATATAAAAAAATCGCCTGGAAATTTCCAGGCGATTTAATTTATGCATAACTTTGATTATTTTTCCAACGCTTCGATAATGTGAGCATAAGGAATCGCGCCAGGGAACGCTTGACCATTGATAATCAAGAAAGGTGTTCCGTTGATTTCGAATTCTTGTGCCATACCACGAACATTGGCCAATTCACGGGCGACAACCTCGCCTTTCATATCTTCTTCCAATTTTTTGGTATCCAAACCTGCTTCTTTGGCAAATTTCAAGACATTTGCTTTGACTTTATCGCCCAATTTAGAACGGTCTTTCATATCGTCTTGAGAATAATATTCTTTTGTCATCAAAGATTCTACCAATGCGGCCGCTTTTGCATTGTCTTGGATTTTAGCCGCAATCACAGCACGTGCTGGGGCATCAGACAATTCGCCATGGATAGAAAAGTTTTTAACAACGATACGAACATCATCACGTTCTTTCAAGACCTTGTCCAATTCACCATGAACACGGCGGCAGAATGGGCATGAAAAATCTGTCCAAATAAAGATTGTGTTTTTCGCATCTACTTTACCCAAAATTGGGGCATCTTGCATCATTGCATCGCCACCATCTTTGACCGCAGCGCGAATCGCCTTGTTCTTTTCAGCGGCCTGTTGTTCTTGCAAACCGTTTGCCATATCTTGCAAAATCATTGGATTAGTTGTTGTCAGGTAATAAGGCATTACCAAACGAGTCATGCAACCCGCAATCAACACAATCGCAATCAAGTTAATGCATTTTTGTAACATGGATTCGCCTTTGCCAGATACGCCCAGCATTTTACCGCCGAACAAGAATACAGCAATCGCGACAACCAAAATCAAAATTGTCCAAATCATGATATTCTCCTTTTCTGTTGAACGATATAACCATACAACAATGTATAAAAAACGCAAACAAAAAATTAGCTATTTTGTAAAAAAATTCTGTAATCCGGCACAGATACATCTTGCTGGGCACACACGCTTTCTAAAAATCGCTGTGTCGTTCGTAAATTTATTGGCAACCGGAATAATTTGTCCACATACGGTGCCCCACAATCCGCGCAAACCGCCCGCCCAGTGCGTGGCGACAAATACACCAAATCATCCGTTCGTCCACACCCAGAACATTTTGTTAAATCCAGCGCATAACCTAAATCACGCAACAAATCCAATTCCCATTTTAAATAAGCATCCGGATTTATATCTGCCAAAGTCGTAATTGTGGCAGCATACAGATTTGGATATGGCTCGCGCTCGGGCAACAATGTTTCAATTAACGCAAACATAGAATTTATATATTTTAGTTTTCCTGAATCTATCATAGCACCAATCGCCAGATTTTTTTGTGCCTCGAAATGAAACGCCCCCAACTGAGAATCCAATCGCGCGTTCCACGAAACCGCTCCCATTTGCCCAACCATGGGTTTATTTTTGGCGACCACCGCGCCACGCAACATCCCCGACAACACACCATGACTTTCAGTAAAGATATGTGCAACCGCGTCCCGTTCACCGAACGGCCGCATTGCAACAATAATCCCATTTGATTCCAATTTCATAATGTTTACATTATGCCACAAAGCCAAAAACACACAAACAAAAAATCGCCCAAACGGGCGATTTTTTGTATTTTAATATCAACAGAATTATTTGCTTTCTTCTGTTGCTTCGGCTTTTTCTTCGACTTTGGTTTCTGCTTTTTCATCGGCTGGTTGTTCTTCTTCAACTTTCTTGGTTCCAAATGTCAATTTTTTACCAGCAACCAAAGCATCGATTTCTTCTTGTGTTTGTGCGACATACACTTTCACAGGAACGATAACATCAGCATGCAAAGCAATTTGTGTATCAAATGCACCGATTGTTTTAATTGGGCTGCCCAACAAGACCTGGGCGGATTCAACTGCAACACCGGCAACTTCTTTCAAGGTGCGTGCGATATCGCGACTGGACACGGAACCATATAATTGACCAGTGTCCCCTGCCTGACGAATCATGTACAATTTTGCTTTTTTAACCGCATCTACATAAGATTCTGCTTGTTTTTTTGCTTTTTCATGACGCGCTGTCAATTCTGCTTTTTGGGCTTCGAACAAAGCAACATTTTCGCGTGTCCAACGCATTGCTTTTTTGTTTGGCAACAAATAGTTGCGTGCGAAACCTGTTTTAACATCGACTGTATCGCCGATATTGCCCAATTTTGTAATTTTTTCTGTTAAAATAACTTTCATTTTATCTGTCCTTTATTTCAAGTTAGGGTTTTTCAACCCAAATGTCTGATTATTCCACTTTTTCAAATCAATAATAATGGTGCAGATGCGAAGTTATTTGCGAGCGTAGTGTACAAATGCTACACGAGCGAGCAAATAACCAGCATATGTGCCATTAGGATTGATTTATTACCCCAAGTTATTACGCACGAATGGCAATAATCCCAAATGACGGGCGCGTTTGATGGCGGTTGCCAAAGCGCGTTGATCTTTCTGGGAAACACCACTGATGCGTGATGGCACGATTTTGCCACGTTCTGTGATGTAATGAGATAATGTTTTAATATCTTTGTAATCGATAACCTTGCCCTTTAATGGGTTAGATTTTTTACGATAAATTGCTGCACGAACTGCCATTATTCTGCCTCCTCGGTATCACTGTTCTTTTTCATCATGACGGATGGTGTTGTTGCCAATTCTTCAACGCGAACATTCAAGAAACGAATGACATCTTCGTCAATACGACTGCGGCGTTCCAATTCAGCAATTTGATTGCCAGGCAATTCAATATTCAACAAAACATAATGTGCCTTGCGGTTTTTACGAATGACATATGCCAAACTTTTCAAACCCCAGAATTCTGTGGATTTAACAGAACCACCCAGTTCTTTGATAATATCTGTAAATTTTGCCGCTTTTTCTTTAACCTGCGACTCGGTCAAGTCCTGGCGAAAAACCAAGACACTTTCATAGTAAGCCATTTTATTTCCTTTGGTCTTAATACTTGTTAATCGGCCGATTGCACCATGCAACCAGCAGGAACAACCCCAATTATGAACAATTTTTCACAAAAATCAAGGGAAAAAGTACAAAAAAACACCCGGCTGTTCGCCGGGCATTTATTCATTAATCGCGATATGGATTGTTTTTCGTTTTTGATGGCAACGCGCACACCACCAGCCAAACCAACAATAATACCGAACCTGTTGCACTGAGCCAGCCCAACACCTGGGGGAACCATACCGCGCCCCTGGGGGACAAGACAAACACGCAAAACATTACCAAACTAATCACTTGGGGTACGGCACTCAGCCACAACCATTTTGCAGATACCCCGGCATCATGAAATCTGCGCGCCATCAAAGAATAAAACGGCACAATCGTCAGCATATAAACCAACAACATAGGCACAAACGAGCAAAGTAACATAATGCCCATCATCTCAAACGCATCAAGAGACATTGAATTTATAACAATTATTGTAATAGTACTGGTAATCACGACAAACACGCAAAAACACAACATCAAAAACAACAACGTCCACCAAAATTCCAGTCGCGTGGCAACACCACTAAACTGGAAATATTTTTTAAAGAACCCCACCATCAGACCACCAAACGAGATTCTTTTTTGGGTTGCACCACGATTTATTTGTTTTAGTGGCATATTTTTCTCCTGTACTTAATCGCGATATGGATTGTTTTTCGTTTTTGATGGTATCAAGAATATAAAGAACAACAACAATGTCCACATTACCCCCAACCAACGCATGAATGGCATATCGCGAACCACACCGGGCACCAATACAGAATACGCACTGAATATCACACTAATCCATAACAACCGGGCGGTAATACCCACATCGTGTAATCTGCGTGCCATCAACGCGTACCATGGTACAATCGTAATAATATAAAACAACGCCACTGGCATCAATGCCAACAGGCGAATTTTCATATTTGTTTCAATGTCGACAGGCCCAGAAAACTGTCCTGCTAACACGATTGATGTAATAAATATAATTGCGAATACGCACAACACCACAAACAAAAATACCCACCAATATTCTGCACGCGTGGCGGTTCCGCTAAATTGAAAATATTTTTTGAAAAAATTCACAACTGCGCGGCCAAAAGACACCATTGGTGGATTTTCCACAGGTATCGCTGGGGCGCGGCGCGCCGCAGGTTTCCGCACACTTTTTTTACTTTTTGTATTTTGTTTTTTTACAGGCATATCCGTTTCTCCTTTGTTTTTTCTATCGTAATGTTATCCTTTTTTTACATTTAATACAAGTTTTTTATTTATTGTAAAACAGTTGACACAGGTTTATTAAATTTACTAACATTCATTAAAGGGTACGGGGGGACTTTATGAAAAACCAATTTTACAGAACTTTGACTATTATGTTGATGTTTATCACAGCAATCTTTGTTTTGTGCGGGTTTTATCGTGTTTTATTCATGGATTTGGCGGCAACAAATTACATTGTCAATGGCATCATCATTGGAACGACACTGTTTGGCATTGGTCTGTGCTTTTTTGAAATGTTTCGTTTATTACCAGAATATAATTGGCTGATTAAATATGTGAACGGTCGCCGCAATATAAAATTACCGCCACGCATTTTACGACCGATTGCATTGGTTTTGGGTCGCCGTCCATGTCGCATTTACGCAGACGCACTGTCTGGATTAATGGATATGGTGGCAAATCGTTTTGATGGCGCGCGCGAATCGATTCGATACATAACCAGTACATTGGTTTTACTGGGGCTGTTGGGAACATTTTGGGGATTAATTACAACATTGGGCGGATTCAGTGAATTATTATCAGGCATAGACCTGACCAGCGACAGCAACTTGGTCGCATCAATGCAACACAGTATGTCTATGCCGTTGTTTGGTATGGCAACCGCATTTACCAGTTCACTGCTTGGACTGGGGGCCAGTTTAATTATGGGTTTTTTAGGTCATATGGTTGGACGCGCACACACCGCAATTTATACTGAACTGGGCGATTATATGGCGGCACATACACACACTGTATCCCCAGAATCTTGTGCATGCGTTGTACCAAACATTGATTTGAACACTAAAAAAATAACTGCAACCCTGACCAAGGGCGAACGAAACACAAAAAAATAAATTACATCCTACAAAGGGGGAATATTTATGTTGAACATTAGATACAAAGAGAAAACAAATACATGGCCTGCATTCATAGACCTGTTTTCAAATTTGGTTATTATTTTGATATTTTTGTTGATTGTGTTCTTGTTTTTATGGACCACAACCAGTGTATTTAACAAAAACACTGGCACACGCGCGGTTGCCCAATTACGTCAAACAAATGCGGAACAAGCATCGTTGATTCAGCAACTAGAAAACGAAGATCGCGAGGCCAAACGCCTGTTGTTATTGGCACGCGAAGAATTACAATCTAATGAATCCAGTGTTGCGGATTTAAGCAACGCATACGAACAAAAATTACAAGAACTGGAAAAACATACTGCAACATTGCAATCCCAGGTTCAAGAATTACAAAAAGACCGTAATTTAACGACTAAATACGAAGAAAAAATTACAGAATTAGAAAAACAAGTTAATCGCCAAAAAACCGAACGCACAAATTTGTTGGGGCAAATTGATGATTTGCAAAAAAAATTAGATGCACAATCTGATATTCAAACCGCAATATCAAACGCAGAAATGGAAAAATTACAATTTGAATTAACCCGCGCCCAAGCAGATGCAGCGGCAGCCCAGGCAGAGTATATAACAATGTCTAACGAATTAAACAAAGCATTGGCTGACAAGGTTGCCGAATTAAACGAAATGGCACAATATCAATCTGCGTTTTACAAGGCAATCAAAGACGCACTGGGCAACAGAACAGTTATGCGCCCAGATGGCGACAGGTTTATAATTTCCAGCGACATTTTGTTTGCATCTGGACAATATGACATATCCCCAGACGGCAAAAAACAACTGGCGGCAATCGCAAATGTTATCAAAGATTTTGAACACAAAATAGCCCCAGATGTAAAATGGATTATTCGTGTTGATGGTCATACCGATAATAAACCTGTGATACCTGGCACACATGGGTACCGCAACAATTTACAACTATCAATGTTGCGCGCCAGTGCGGTTGTTGATGAACTGGCGAAAAACGGGGTGTCCAAACGCCGTCTGGTCCCCAGTGGATTTGGTGATTTGCATCCCATTGAATTGGGCGACACCAAATCTGCATTACAGAAAAATCGCCGTATAGAATTACAATTAACAAATCGTTAAATAAAAAACACCGCCAAATTGGCGGTGTTTTTTATAATATAAAATTTATAAATTTGTGATGTAATCTACCTCGATAACACTGCCATTATCATCGCGGTCTATTTCGCCTTTTAATTTAATTGGTCTGGTTGGCATCAAAACCATTTCCCCCATAACCACAGGTTCAATTTCCACAGCGATTGTTCCCGTAGAATCTTGGAATACATACATGTTATCACCCATATTTTCAACCAAATAACCTGTCATAATAACATTTTGGTTATCCATCATCATCGGGATTTGTTCTACTGTTACAATCGAGTCAACAACCGGTTCCACATAAGTTGTTGTTGTGATTTTTGCGTTGTTCATCCCTGGTCCCGCGATTGCGCCAGAACACGCAAACACCGAACAAAAAGTCAAAGTGCATATTTTTTTCATATTTCTCTCCATTGGTTAGTGTAATTTTACACACCAAAATTATACCGCACAATGCCCACGCAAAATATAGGATTGATTGACCAAATACCCAAAAAACAAAGAGATACACGCAATGCTTGACGAAACATTATTGTTGTGCCAACATGTGTTCACAAGGAGATATACACATGACAAAATTAAACAATATAAAATATAAACTGGGCAAATGTTTGGCATTAACAGGATTGGCAACATTACCATTTGCCGGATGCACCAAAGATGAAATTGACAATCAACCACAACCACACGACACAACACCCGTGATAACAACCCCAAAACGCACTGTCGATTTGGTATACGGCGACAACAGTGCAACCGAATGGGACAATATTTCTTTTGACACATTGAACAAATATAGCGAAAATCCAGATATTGATACGATTTATCTGGTGCCAGAATATTATCATCAATTTACATCTGTATCGGCCGGGATGTGGGACTATTTAATTCCAAAATTGCGTGAACGTTATAATGTCAACCAAAACAAAATTACAGGTAAAGGAACCATTGAATTATGGGACCGTGCTGTAAACGAAAACCCAAATATTGTGCCTTTCTTGCACGACACATTGGGATACAATATTACTGTACGAAACAGCACAAAACAAAGATAATAAAATATCAATAAAATAAAAGACGGTTTTTTAACCGTCTTTTATTATTTTTTCATATGCACATCGATTTGCGGGAATGGGAAATTAATCTTTTTACGCGGCAATTCTTGATACAACGATTCGCGCAATTCCGCCATCGAAGAATAATATGTTGCGAACTTTGTCCAATATCGCACAGTTAACACAACCGCACTATCGCCCAGATTACTGACAAAAACCTCGGGGGATGGTTTTTTCATTACATCTGGGTGTTTTGCCAAAACCGCCAAAATTGCGCGGCGCGCTGTTGCGACATTATCGCCATATGAAATTGCAATTTCGATATCGACACGGCGTGTTGGGCGGTCTGACATATTTGTAATTTCGCCATTTGCCAACGGACCGTTTGGAATAAATATTGTTTGGTTATCAAAAGTATGCAATTCCGTTGTGAAAATCATAATCTTTTTGACGGTCCCCATTCGCCCCGATGCAGTTTGAATAACATCACCGACCCGAAACGGTTTCAAAAACAAAATAATAATTCCGCCAGCAAAATTCTGGAAAGTTCCGGATAAAGCCATACCAACCGCCAAAGCACCCGCACCCAAAACTGCGACAATAGATGTCATTTGCACACCAACGGTTGTCAATGAAATAACAATTACAAAAACCCGCAATAAAATATTTATGAATGACGCAGCAAACGATACCAACGAAGGTTCTAATTTACGGCGTTCCATTGCAAATTTCACAGAACGTGTGATTTTATTTGCAATCCACATACCAACCGTCAAAATAGCAATCGCGGCAACCAATTTCAAACAAAAGTCCACAGTTGACCCCAACAGCGATTGCAACAAATCGTCCCATTGCGCCGCTGTTTTTGGTGGGTTTGCAATCAGTTCTTGTTGTATATCCGCGGCATGTTGTAATTTATTTTGAATATCTGCCGCAACAATTTCATTCATATTATCCATATCTGGCCACCATTACATTTGAATATCTTCACATTTTTCAACAGGATCAGATTCCGTACAATTCATTTCATCTTTGGCACCCATCCCCATGAAACCCTTTTTATGCAAACTGTCACAACTCTTGGTAACAGTTGATGTACAGAAATGACATGTACGTGTTTCCCTATTAAACACAGCCCATTTCTCGCGTTTACCACTTGGTATATTTTGTGTAACCTTGCCACCATTATCCATTGTTGATAAACCCAAGGTCAACACCGCAGCAATTCCCTGGGTTACAGCATTGGTATCATGTCCAGATGTCATGCTGGCTGCGCCAGTTGTATTACTGACCCCGCGACCACCTTGGGTCAATAATTTATTATCTAACCCTGCACCAATTTCATAACTGATTGCATATGGCGGTGTTAATTTTGTGGTTATATCAGCAACAGCCCTGCCTTTACTGCCCCCAATACTATCCTCCGTCGTAGGCAGCATTTGACACATATATTGCGCAACATCTGCGGATGCGTCCTTGGTTGCCTTGGCCACTGCATCAGTAAATTTCTTGTTATAATTTTCCTGGGCCTGGTGCAATGCCGCAATCGCAATTTGCATTTTAACAGTGTTCAGCAAATTCGGGAATCGCGCATCAGTTTTGGCGCCTTTTTTACCTGTAATCTGTTCCAGGTTGCGTCCAGTAATACAATATTGAATCTTTTGGTCTTGTTCGATTGCCTGGATGGCGCGATTAATTGTGCCGGAAATATTATTCAATTCGGCCTCTATCGCAGAAATAATTCCTTCGCGATTTGCGACATTTGCATTGTAATTCTTGTCGTTGATATTCGCGATATAATCCGCCACACCAATTTCCCCAGGTGCCAAAACCTTGTTGCCATCACGCACTGTTCCTGCGGCATCGCCCATCTTTATTGAACCGAACGAAATCATACCTGTGATACGATAAATGTTTTTGTCTTTTTGTGGCATCAAACTGCCTGTACCGATAACCTCGTCCGCCGCAAATTTATTACAATCAGTTGTTGACCCGCAAAACTCTATCATCTTTTCATCAACTAAATTTTGACAAATTTCCAATGCTGAATTATCAATATTCAAATACAACCCCATTAACATAGAATCTAAATCTGCCATTGAAAAATTCGGGTTTGCTTGTTTACACACAACCAATTTGTCGATTGGACACATTTCGTGAATATAGGCATAATCCATACCAATACATTTTGAAAAATCTTTGCCACAACGCGTATCATCGGTAAAGCATTCTTTGACCTCGTTCGTGCACACATCGACACGCATCGCCGCCAATTTATCTTTTACATATGCCCAAATTTGCGGTTCCATGCGTTCACATGGTTCTAATTCAACCTTGCAGAAACTGCGTGCCATATCAGGACGCGCCAAACACGCATCCATGGTATCCACACCTTTGCCGGCGATATCGTCTTTACATGCCTTTTGGATACAATTTGATATATCAGTCAAACAAGATTGACGTTTTTTCGATTCAATTTTGCTTTCTGCCAATTTAATTGTTGGCGCGGCCTCGCGCAGGAAATCTTGCCACACATATTGACGCGTAGACATACAAGAATCTAAAACGCGTTCACAAATATAACGTTTAGATTCCAACATTTCCATGGTTGATGGTGTAATATCGTATGTGTTTACTGTTGCAACCTTGGATTTAGCCAATTTTTTGGTATCTTGCACTTTGTTATTTTGCATATTTTCAGCAGCGATTGTGAACACGCAATTTTCCCAATCTGGGCCACAGGCATCATTGCCCTGCATACATTTTTTATATTCCACCATACATTCGCCACGGGTATATTTATCCATAGAATCCAAAGATTCCTTTAACGCCGCGCGCACCGCAGAATTTGCCGCACTCATTTCATTTTTAGCACTCAATTCTTTTTTATCTAAACTGTTTGCGAATGCCTTGCAATCAGAGACAATTTGACGAGAATAAATTTGTTTTAACAAATTCATATCTTTGCGACACGCATCCATATCCATCTGGGATTGACATAATCTGTGTGCTGCCTTGAACAAGGCATCGCCTGTTTTGCCCGCCAAAGATTCTTCTTCATCTTCAAAAACATCGTCTTGGTCTGTGTCATCATCAACATCATCCCACAATGACAATCTGGATTTGTTTTTTTCTTTGACATCTGTGCTTTTCACGACATCGCCAGTTTTTTTATCATACTCACGCGTGCCATTAAATATAATATCTGCCTGTGCACCGGCCTGGACGCGTTCAACCTCTTCGGTTTTAATGCGTTCTGCCTCTAACAAAGTTTCTTTGACTTTCAATAAACGTTGTTCATATTCAGCATTTTTATCGCTGCACGCACACGAACCGCCATCTTCGTTATCAACAATACAAAACTGGTCCATACATCCATAATAGGCATCATAACATTCTTGGGAAAATACCCCGGTTGCTGCAACCTTGGCACGAACAGTTGTTCCGCCTTGAATTGCGGATTGTTTTTTTGTTGCACCCCAACATGTCGGCACCGCCACAGCAATCGCCAACACAACCAATCCTAACCGCATCAATTTTTGTTTCATGCCTTTCCCCCCAATCCAATATAAAAACTATTCGTCTATACTTTCGCCACTGACATTAATATCTTCGCACGTTTCCAATTCTTGGCAAAATTCTTCTTTGCCCCCAGATGCCGCACCAATCGCGCCTGCGCCGACCGCACCAATCACACCGCCAATCGCAGTTCCCCAACCTGGACTGACCATTGTGCCCGCCGATGCGCCCGCCGACAGACCACCAGCCGCCGCCTTTAACGCAGATGTCGCTTTCTTTTCGCCACCTGTTTCACAAATCTGCTGCACACGACACACATGGCAGTTTTGCAATTTTGGTTCATATACTACACTGCGAATATAACTGTAATTCTTTTTATCAGCATCAGTTGGTTTTTTCTCTTCTTTGTATTTTTGCAAGCAATATTTACGCGCATTGTTTGTTTCTTCTTTGGCCTTTAATTCATCCATTAACAAACCCAATTCACGTGTTGCGCGATTTTCTGCGCTTTGTCTGGCGACCATTTTTGCCGCAACATTAACATTGTCTTTGATGCTTTTACGACCAGCAACCTTGGACGAGCCCTTGCCATAAACATCATTACACGCAGACAAAGTCAAATCTTTTTCAAATTCCGCAAAGAATTTATCGACTGCGGCATCTGCTGTTTTTGTAACCGCCGCCTTTAATTGCACACCTGTTTCGCTTTGTAAATCGACCCATTTGCTCATATCCATAACATTGCCTTTATCGTCCCGGGCAACCAACAAATCTGCCGCAGGAATACATGCCATATCTGTTCCGCAAACCGCGGCCAATTTTTCAGCATACTGATTCACACACCCTGTTAATAATTGATAATCCATATGCAACATCGCAGAACTGACGATAACCTCGAAATTATCATCGTTCATACTTTTACAAGACGGGAATAAATTCTGGGGGCACATAGTATCCGCGATTTCGCGTGCCTGTTTACCGATACATTCTGGTTTAGTAAAATCAACACCACATTTGTCTTTTAAACAACCATCAATATCGTTTTCACAGAATTTAACCTGTAAATAGCCCAATTTGTCGTTAACAACACTTTGCAGCCCAGGTATTTTTTCATTACATTCTGTGATAATAGGACACACACCTGCCGCAACCTTGACATCTGTCAAACACATAGATTCCGTGCCAGCCGAACATCCTTGTTCCAAACAATCCTGAATTTTTGCCAAACATGTTGCGCGTTGGTTTTTGTCAGCGTATTTAGCAGCATCTTTCAAAATACTGACAGATTCATCTTGCCAATCTTTTAACACATCATTACGCACCGCCATACATTGGTCCAAAACATCTTCGCATGCGTTGGCGCGGCGACTCAGCAATCCAGAATCCAAACAATTTTCAAAATTCACACCGCATCCGCCCTTGTCCGCGATACAAGACCGATACATCAATAAACATTCGCCACGATTATATTTGTTTGTCGTGGACGCCATTTCTAACCGCGCGGCGCGGACAGCGGCCTCGGCAGTTTTTTTGTTTGAGTTCGCATCAATTTTTTGGTCAGTCAAATAACTTTCAAAACTTTTACAATCATTAACAATTTGTCTGGTGTATAAAGTTTCTTCCATTTTGGCCTTGCCACCACAGGCCTTTAATTCATCGGCGCATGCCTCGGCCGCCATATCGTACAATCCTTGACCGATATCGGCATCTTCGCCCAAATCACCATCGTCATCATCGCCACTACTCAGCCACGCAGAAAAATCAATCCCAGATTTTGCGGCACTCTTTTTCGCGGCATCAGACCCACCAAACACCAATTTGGCCTTGGCACCCAATTTTTCTTTTTCGACCCCGATGGTATAGAGTTCGTCTGCCTCGGCCTGGATTTTTTGTATTTCTTGAATCATTTTTTTCGACCGATTGATGTTATCAGAACACGCACAACGGCCGCCCTCGGTTTCATCCAACAAACAAAATTCATCCATACATGCCCGATACGCATCACGGCAATTTTCACTGGATTTTGTGGTTGTATTTGTTGATGTATCCGATTCGGCTTCTGCGACATCATCTGCGGCCACGGAATTTGTTGTTTCTGCTTTAACCGCCGCACGTTGTTCAACCACAGGTGTTTTTTTCGCAGTTCCAACAGGCGCAGACGACATAGGCGACATCCGTTGTCCCCCACGCGACATACCGACACGCGCATTGTTTGCACCGTCTGCATTCCATACAGCCAATGGCGCCAACATTAATACAAACACAATGTTTCGCAGTTTCATATCTCTCTCCGCATACTATAATCACATATAATTTTATCAAAAAAAAATAATCAAGGCAAGTGCAGATAAAAAAATCTTGATATTTTTTCCGCGTCAATATATTATAAATAGCACAAAAAGGATTATATTTATGGCAAAAGATGATGTTATTGTTTTCAGTGGCACTGTAACTGACAAATTACCGAACACAATGTTTCGGGTAAAATTGGACAATGGCCACGATATTATCGCCACTGTGTGTGGCAAAATGCGCAAGGCACGCATATGGGTCAATGTCGGTAAAAAGGTTCGTGTGGAAATGACCCCATACGATTTAGACAAAGGTCGCATCACATTCGTGGAACGCAATGCTGCCACCCCAGATGGCCCAAACGCATAAAAAACATAAATATTTGAAAAATGCACCAAACGGTGCATTTTTTTATTGCCCTGTAAAAAGTTTTTTTGGTAGTATTTTTTATAAGTATGAGGAAGAAGGGATTTTTATTTTTATTTATCGCATGTTGTATCGCGATTGGCGCTGCCAATGGCGCATCGCGGTCTGTATCCACGCAACCCACGCGCAACGAACGCACCGCAACAACATCTGCACGCGCAACATCATCTGCGACCACGCCACGGACAAAAAAACAAACATCGGTATCGCGTGCATCAAAAAACGCAACCCCTGCCCGCACATCAACAATTCCAACCACGGCATCAACCGCCGCCCGTTCTGCGCGTGCCCCGCAACCAAGTCCCCGCGAACGTGCAACATCATTGCTGACAAAAATTAAACGGGTTATTGGACGCGCCGCCACATCTGGCACTGGGGAATCTGGTGTTACATCAAATCCTGGGTTTGGGGTTGATTATAATAATTGTCGTGATGCGTATTTTACATGTATGGACCAATTCTGTGCGGGCGCAGACGAAACATACCGCAGATGTATCTGTTCATCGCGTTTAAATGAAATCAAGCAAAAACAATCGGCATTGTCGCACACCACAGAATCATTACAAGGGTTTCACGATTTAAATATGGATGTAATAAACAAATCGACCGCGGAAGTACGCGCAATGTTATCTGCGACCGATGGCGAACAAATCGCATCCACGGCAAACGACACATCGAATTCTGCCCAAACACTCAGTGCAATCGGCGATGTTTTGAACAAATCGCGCAACAAATCATTATCGACCGCGGGGACACTGGATGCGGGCGGCGATATCAAGGCGATATGGGCAACCACAGATTTAGCAAATGGCGCAAACATTGCGAATTTAACAGGCGAAAAATTATTTAATGCCGTTAACGCACAATGTTCCCAAATGGTAAACGCGCAATGTACACCATCTGTATTAAACATGGTAATATCTGCGTACGGAATGTATATTGAAAACGATTGTTCGGCGTTATCCAACGATTTAGATAAAAAGAAAAACGCTGCAAATTCCACTATTCGCGAAACGAACCGCGAAATGAATGTGGCACGATTAGAAAATTATGATGCACACAATTCATTACCAATTAACGATTGTATTGCCAGTATCCGCCAAGATTTAACAAACGACATGGCGTGTGGGCCTGATTTTGTCCATTGTTGGGATGTAACAGGATTATACCTGACGATTGACAAGGGTGAACCGATATACACAGAAAAATTTTATAATTTAGAAAATCAAATTTCATTATCTGGGAATATATTAAACAACAAAACGAACAATGTGATTGTTGCAGCATTAAACAACAAAAAAATGTTTGCTGAAAAATCTTTGGACAAATGTCGTGATTTATCGACCAGTATTTGGGATGAATTCATGCGCCAGGCGATTATTGAAATTCATCAAAAACAGCAAGAAAAAATCAGGGCTGTGAAAACAGAATGCCTGGGGGTGGTTAACGAATGTTATGACGCGCAAACCCAAACATTAAAACAATTTAACGACAGTGCAGACCAAACATTATTAGGATTAACAATGGAAACGGTCGAAGATTTGTGTAAAACGAAACTGGACACATGCAGTAACCTGTACGGCGGCGGGCCAAACGGGCTGGCGGCATTGGTAAACGCAATGCACAATATTGTTAACCAAAAGATAGAGGCAGAATGCCAAAATTTCCTGACAGAATTTGGTAAAAAATTATGTGCGGTTCAATCAACAGACACATTACATTCATATCCATACACATGCCGCGTATATGAACCAGGTGGCGAATCCACGCACCGACCAAAACCGACCAATGATGCCGACACGACATTATACCAACGTTTTGTAAATTATGCGATGCAGGTTTGTATCCGCCCATCTGAATTTGAAAGTTTGGACGAGGTTCCAGCCCTGGTATTACAAGATGTAAATATCGCGATGGATAAAATGCATATCGCGATGAACACGGAATTATCACGCGAATGTGAACGTTTGGGTGGTGTTTGGGTATCAAATCCATACGACCCTAACACATCGGCAACATTATACGAAGAATTTTATACAGAAACCGGTTCCAACAAAAACTGGGGCTATTGTCGTGAACCCACGGCGGAATTGGCACAATATGTTGTAACATTTGATAACGGGGAAAATGCCGCACCAACACCATCCGCCATTGTCACATACGGCGAAATGATGTCATCTGTCATCGTGCCGACATTGAGTGATACCCCTTTTTCTGGGTATTATACCCAACCAAATGGTGGTGGCATTCAATATTATGATAGTGATGGAAACGCCACACACGCATGGGATATATCATCAGATACAAAATTATATGCTTATTGGTTACTTCCCACCTTGCCCTATCCATCGAACGCAAGTGATTATCCTGGTTGCACATTCCACGGTTATTATTCCCAACCCGCTGGCGAAGGTTACCAAGTATATTGCGCACAATCCCCAGCCCCCACCGAGTCCACCGAGTATGAAGTTTGCGATCCGGGCACACCCGTTCCATCCAACGTTTATCCATACTGGACTTGCCTTATACAATATTATTGTCATTACACTCACGACGACAACGTACTCGTATCCAACCCCAACTGCACAACCGAATATACAGTAGGCAAAGGGATAGAATCATTAACCTGTACTGTTACCTGCAACAACAGCAACAAAAATAAGTGGAGTACACGTAACTACGGAACACGCGTCAATAATAATGGCACGATATCGGGTTCACAACCCAGCCCAAGAGGAGGAACAACCTCTGTGTCTATTTCCAATTCGTCCAAGGGTATCATAAGTTTATTCAGCGTTAATTAAGCGGCTTTTTTGGGTTCGGCAAAGATTTCCACATACGGTTTTTTGCCCAACACCACATCTTTATCAATAACAATTTCACTTAAATCTGTTTTTTCAGGCGCATCAAACATTGGTTGCAATAATATATTTTCCAAAATACTGCGCAATCCACGCGCCCCCGTTTTGCGTGCCACCGCCAAACGCGCGATTTCACGCAACGCGTCTGCCGTTACGGTCAATTTCACATCGTCTAAACCCAACATCGCGGTATATTGTTTTACAATCGCATTTTTCGGTTCTGTCAAAATTTTTACCAATGCATCTTCATCTAATTCTTGCAAAGTGGTAATAATTGGCAAACGACCAACCAATTCCGGAATAATACCAAATTTAACCAAATCTTGGGGTTCAACATCTGCCAAATGATTTTTTTCTGCCCGTTCTGTTTTAGATTGCACATCTGCGCCAAATCCAATTCCGGCACGAACATTTTTACGATTGCCGATGATTTTATTCAATCCATCAAATGCACCACCACAAATAAATAAAATTTTCGATGTGTCTAATTGTATTGTGGCCTCGCCCGGGTGTTTGCGCCCTGCGCCACCTGCAGGCACATTGGCAACGGTGCCTTCGACCAATTTCAACAATGCCTGTTGCACACCTTCGCCAGACACATCACGTGTTAACGATGGATTTTCAGATTTGCGTGCAATTTTGTCGATTTCATCGATATAGATGATACCGCGACTGGCGCGTTCGACATCAAAATTTGCGTTTTGCAACAACCGTTGTAAAACACTTTCCACATCATCACCGACATAACCGGCCTCGGTCAATGTGGTTGCATCAGCGATTGCAAACGGCACATCTAAAATACGCGCCAATGTTTGCGCAAACAATGTTTTACCGGTTCCAGTCGAACCAATCAACAACACATTAGATTTTTGAATTTCAACATCTGTATTTGTTGCAACAGTATGACGTTTATAATGGTTATACACCGCCACAGATAACGCGCGTTTGGCATCTGTTTGACCAATAATATATTCATTTAAAAAATCATAGATTTGATGTGGGGTTGGTAATTTCGCACCACCAGATTTGGTATTATCATTGCGCAAATCATCCGCCATGATATCATTGCACAATGCGATACATTCATCGCAAATGCAAACATTGCGACCACTGACCAATTTTTTTACTTCATACACCGCCTTGCCACAAAAAGAGCAAAACTGGTTATTTTGTTTATCAGCCGAAGTTATGTTTTTATCAGTCATATCAATCCCCATTAACCCAAAAAATTATTTGCGCACCAAAATGCCATCAATCAAACCAAAATCTTTGGCCTTGTCTGGTGTCATCCAATTATTGCGTTCCATTGCATCAAACAATTCTTTTTCTTTACGACCTGTAAAGCCCGCCATTTGTTTTATCAAAGTTTTTTTCACACGAACAGATTCTTCTAATTCGATTTCCATATCTGTTACTTGACCTTTGACACCCGAGAGTGGTTGATGAATCATAATTTCTGTATTTGGCAACGCAAATCTTTTGCCCGGCTCCCCCGCCGCCAACAACACAGAACCCATAGATGCAACCAATCCCATACCTATTGTCGAAACTGGCGATTTGATATATTGCATTGTGTCCATAATTGCCCAACCGGCACTGACCTCGCCCCCAGGACTGTTGATATATAACGAAATATCTGCATTTGGATTTTCAGATTCCAAAAACAACAACTGGGCCACCACAGTATTTGCCATAGCCGTTTCGATTGGCCCATTTATCATAACAATTCTGTCGCGCAACAGTCGCGAATAAATATCAAAAGAACGTTCACCACGCGGCGACTCTTCTATGACCATAGGTATCAAAGACATATTACCACCCTTTTTATAAAATTAGTTATTTTGACTGAATTATAGCACAAAAAAAAGCATTTCGCAAATTTTCCGCCACTTTTTTATAATATAATTTAAATGGCTAAAACTTCAATGGCCGGCAAAGTGCCTTTTTCAATAAATTCCAAAAACGCCCCGCCCCCAGTAGAAACATAAGAAATTTCCCCACGAACGCCCGCCGCATCCACGGCCGCGACCGTTTCGCCACCACCAACGATACTAACCAAATGCCCCGCCGCTGTGCGTTCTGCAATCGCGCGCGCGATACGAAAACTGGACTCGCCCCATGTATCGCCCCACTCTGCCATACCAAATGTTCCATTCCAAACAACAGTTGCCACATTATTGATTTCTGCGACATTGCGTTCGGTTGTTTTTGGACCATCGTCAATTATCACGTCTGCGTCCGTAATTTCATCCAAATTTTTATTTTCGCGTTTTGCCGTTTTTTCAAATGTCGCACCAACGCCCTTGTCCAGCGGCATTAAAAATTTGCAACCATTATCATCGGCAATTTTCATAATTTCACGCGCAACGCCCGCCATATCTGGTTCATACAAAGAATTCCCAACCGCCGCCCCACATGCAAAATTAAATGTAGTTCCAATCGCACCACCAACAATCACCGTATCCGCCAATTTGCACAAAGTTTTTAACACACCGATTTTAGACGACACCTTCGCCCCACCAACAATCGCCAGCATTGGCCGCCGTGGCGATTCCATTATGCGTGAAATATTTTCCACTTCAGCATTTAACAAATCGCCGGCAAACGCAGGCAAGATTTTTGCCACCCCAACCGTAGATGCCGCCGCCCGATGTGCCACCGCAAATGCATCATTTACGAACAAATCAAAACCACGCGCCAAATTTTTCGCAAATTCTAAATCGTTTTTTTCTTCGCCCGCATAGAAACGCACATTTTCCATTAACACAATATCGCCATCACGCATCCCCGCCATAAATTTTTTATCCAGGCAATCTGCAACAAAAGGTATTTTCATGTAATCTGCAATCGGGCGCAAAGACAATTCCGGCACATGTACACCACGCGGCCGCCCCAGGTGCGCGCATATCACCACACGCGCGCCAGATTCGCGCAGTTTATTTATTGTCGGCATACTTTGTTCAATGCGGAAAGTATCCAAAATTTTTCCATTTTCAATTTGAACATTAAAATCCACCCGCAATAAAACATATTTACCTTTGATAGAATCATAATCAACACCACGCAATTTCATTTTCCCTTTCCTTTTTTCACCAATATTATTTTTGACGACCAAACGCACGTTCACGTGCCGCGTTTCGCAATACCTCGGCTTTATCAAATTCCCGCAAAGCAATATGATAATCTTTATTTGCATCAACATATTCTTGATGCGCATGATGATATCGGCACGCAGTTTTTTCACATGGCTTGTCTTTGGAAAAATTTGGACACACGAAATTTTGTGCGCATTCTATACCAACCAAAATCCCCAATTTATATCTTTCACCACCAAACTTATCCACCAAACAAGGAAAATCATTTGTTCCAAACGCATCCTGGCTGTCTTCTATGGGCAAACATTGCGTCATTGGATATTCGCGAGTAATCGCACGCGCGGCACGCGCCCAGGCCAACAACATTTCAAACGCATGCCAACGTTTCGACCTGTAATCATCATTCAGACGATTGTATTCCTTTATCTGTTTAAATTTTGTTTTCAAATTAAACATTTTTAATTACCCCTTTCCAAAATCTTTTTCACCGGACCAAACGACCGCCTATAATGTTCATTTATACCATATTTTTGTATGGCGCGCAAGTGTGCCGGTGTTGGATATCCGGCATTATTTTCCCATCCGTATTCAGGATATTTTTGCGCCAATTCATGCATAATTCTATCTCGCGTGACCTTGGCAACAATGGATGCCGCCGCAATAGATAATGATTTTGCGTCACCGCGGACAACCGCACGCCCGTTCAAGTTTTTCGGCACGCGATTTCCGTCAATCAGGCAAAAATTCGGTTGCAACGCCAGGTTATCTACCGCCCTTTCCATCGCACGCATTGATGCCCACAAAATATTTAATTCATCTATTTCAGCCGGCGAACAACTGCCCACCGCCCAAATCGTATTCGCCGTTATCCAATCGTATGCGGCATCCCGCTGCGGCGCCGTCATCTGTTTAGAATCGCGTATAACCACCGGAATTTCGATGGTTTTATCTGGGAAAATCACCGCTGCCGCGACAACCGGACCACAAAGCGGTCCCCTGCCCGCTTCATCCACACCGGCAACAATGCCGCCAGTTTCATATTCGTAATCAAAATTTGGGTTTGTTTTCATTTTATCCACATAATATCATATTCGGCCAGAAATCCAAGATTTTTATACTTGACAAACAGTTTTATTGTGCAATCATATCGTTAACAAAATACAAAAGGACATAAAATGCCGGATACAGAAATCGTTGTACAGGCAACAAAAGCAGTGACAGAAACTACAAAAGCACCAACCAGTGCTGAAGTATTCAAAATGCAAATGCAAATGCAACAAATCAAAGAAGTTGCCAGATGCACCCGCAGCAATTTAGGGATGTAATCGTTATGCAAACAGGTAAACCTGCCCCATCTTTTTCCGAAAGATTGCATGCCGAGCAACAAGATTTGTACCAGATAAATACATTCTTGGACGATATGGTCGCATTGCAAAAGCAAATGAAACACGACAAAATTAAATGGCGTATTTTATCGTACACAATGCATGCTGTTGCAATATCTAGTGGGGCATTGGCATTATATAACGCATACGAACACAACCATGGTACTGGAATTATATGGGGTGTGGCGATGATACTAACTGCCCGTTTTGGATTTATAAACAACAACATTTATACAGAATTTAAAAAAATTGAATCCCAAGTGAAAGAAACACGGGATACCGTTGAAACATACGCATTGAACGCAACCACACCCCAAGATATAAAACAAATTGCAGATATTATTCGTGAAGCGCGTTCACAACTGGACACCCAACGATAACTAAATCGACATACGATTTTCTATTTGTTGTTGCACATATTCGTCTTCACTGTTATACAGCGGCCATTGCCCATTTGCCAATTCTTGCATAGATGTCAGTGGCTGATTCAATCGCGCACGATACAACCACAGATTCGACAACACACGTTTTATATAACCGCGCGTTTCATATGCAGGAAAACTTTCGATATATAACAACGGGTCATATGTATCGAAACTTTTTTCAAATTTAATAACATTTCCCAATCCTGCGTTATATGCCGCCAACATTTTTATAATGCTGTTATTTATGACAGGTTGCGCCAACAAATCAACAATATATTGTTGTCCCAAAAACATATTATGTTCTGGATTTGACATGTCGACATCAGACCATTTAATTTTGTTTTTATGTGCAACTAACTTTGCGGTACCTGGCATCAACTGCATCACGCCATTTGCCCCAACCCCAGATTTTGCAGTCGTGCGAAAACCACTTTCTTGTTTAGTGATTGCAAACAATAACGCCCTGTCAATCGACCAACCGCCCATTGGTTCCCAATCTGGCAAAGGATATTGTGCAGAATAAATAATATCATCATCAATTTCTAGAATCCCCCTATCACGCACAACCCCGGCAACCCGAATCGACACACGTGGCAAACCGAACGCCGTTGCCACAGAATTTATTGCATGCAATGTTTTATCACTGGCGTCAGTTGTAATCAATGATTGCAGATATTGTTCGGCACGCACGTTTTGTCCAACCTGTAATAATGCCAACGCAATTTTCCCTAATTTTAATTCTTTTAACACTTCGATATCTTCATCTGTGCAATCTTGTTCAAAAAATTCGTATTCTGGGGTGCGCCCCAACATAATTGCAGACAACGCGCCATAAAATGCCATTGGACGTTCTGCACCAATTTCCCAATATACTTTGGCGGCCTCGATATCATCATTTGCATCCGCCGCGCGACCCGCCCAAAATGCGGCCTCTATTTTTCGCGCGTCATTAATTTGTTTTAATTCCAATATTTTACTAAAATGTATCTCGCTGGCGCCATATTTGCCTTCTTTGTAATACAGCAATCCCATGGTCCACAACCCGTATTCGCTGTTCGCATCAGATGCAATGAATCCCCATTTTCGCGCCAATTCTAATTCGCCATTTGTATAATAAATGTATGCCAAACGCCCTGCCAAACGTCCGTAATCAATCGATGTCAGTGATTTTTTGAATTTTTTATCTTCTAAAATATTACGCGCGCGCTTGGTTGACCCGCTGCGAATTGCGCGCCGAAACGCGGTTATTTTATTTTCTGTGGCCTTGGGATATTTTTTGGTTGTCCATGTCTCGCTCTGCGCATTTTCGCCAGTTGATTTACCCGTCAACACAGAATAAGTAATTGGTTTACGTACCTTGACCTTTTTAATTGCGCCCAATTTTGCAACACGTGGGGCACCGGGCATATCATAATATTTATCCATCCAACTGACGACCTCGGCCCCGCGGGTACGATATGTCTTAGAAAAGAAACGTTGATATAAAACCTCGTTCATCAAGATTTTATCAGCCAATTTTTCTTCTAACTTTTTAGCAGATTCGATTTTTTCCCGTGTTTGTAATAAAAATATTTGTTGATATGTATCGACATCACCATCTGTCAAAACATCAATCAACGGCCGCGCGTCAGCCACACGCACACACAACACAGCAATTAAAACCAAAATTAATTTTTTCATTATTAAAACAACGATGTTTTGGGCAATTTGCATATAATTGCGTTATCATCGGCCTCTGGTATTTGGTCAATAATTTTTTTGAAATCAGAAATTTTGGAAAACTTGCGATATACAGAAACAAACCGCACAAATGCAATCGGGTCTAAATTTAATAACGAATCAGATACCATTTGCCCCACCGCCGCCGATGTTACAGTTTCATCTGCGTTTTCCGTTTCCAACCGGCGATGAATAGATGTTACTAATTTTTCAATTTGTTCATCACCCACATCGCGGTTACGACACGCCAATTTGATACTGCGGCTTAATTTCTCTCTATCAAAAGGTTCCAATTTTCCACTGTTTTTGCGAACCATTAAATCGCGCATTTGGACGCGTTCGACCGTGGTAAACCGTGCGCCACATTGATTACAAACACGGCGGCGGCGAATAATCGCGTCTTCGATATCGGGGCGGGAATCCAACACCCGACTGTCAGTAGAATTACAGTAAGGACATCTCATTTCAACACTAAATTTAGCAAGTTAAAAATCAAGTGTAAAGCATATTTTTTCATATCGAATTTCAAAAAAATGCTTTTTTCAAAAAAATCAAGACATTTTTATTATTTTTTTTATTTTATGCCAAAAAAAATCACTTCTAAATCTGGTATAATATCCCTTATAGGAACCGGAGAGAGATGAACAAATATTTAAACAAGATTTTATCTGGGGATTGCATTGAATTAATGCGTCAAATGCCAGATGCGTCTGTGGATGCGATTTTCGCCGATTCTCCGTATAATTTACAACTGGGCGAAAAAACATTGTATCGTCCCGAAGATCAAACGGCGGCACGTGCAGTGCGCGATTCTTGGGATTCTTTTGAATCTGCTGCAGATTACGCAAAATTTTGTCGCGATTGGTTGTACGAATGCAAACGCATATTAAAACCGACTGGGGCAATGTGGACAATCGGTTCGTATCACAATATTTTCCAAATCGGTGCAATTATGCAAGATTTAGGTTTTTGGATTTTGAATGATATTGTTTGGGTAAAAACAAATCCTATGCCTAATTTCCGCGGCACACGTTTTACGAATGCGCACGAAACACTGATTTGGGCAACACCGACCAAGACCGGGAAATACACATTTAACTATGAAACGATGAAAAAACTCAATGGCGGCAAACAAATGCGTTCTAATTGGGATTTAGACATATGCCTGGGGCACGAACGCATCAAGGGTGCTGATGGCAAAAGTTTACATAACACGCAAAAACCACTTGATTTGTTGCGCCGCATCATATTGGCATCAACGAAACCAGGCGATATTATTCTGGATCCATTCGTGGGCAGTGGCACAACCGCCGCCGCCGCCAAAGAACTGGGGCGGCAATTTATCGGCATTGATCGCGATGAAAAATATGTTGCTGCGGCACGCGAACGCGTTGCAAGTATCACACCTGTTGATTTATCAAGTATCGAGGTCGCCAAACCCAAACGGGACGAGGTTCGGGTTGCTTTCCGCGAACTTATTGATGCGGGATTGCTCTATGTTGGGCAAACATTGGTCAGTCCTCGTGGCGAGCGCGTCATGATTACACACGATGCACAGTTGGTACACACATTATATGGCAAGGCGTCTATCCATGTTATGGCGGCAAAAATGCAACACAGTGTCAGTTTCAACGGATGGGACTATTGGTCTGCACAAAAACAAGATGGCACATTGGTTGCGATTGATGATTTACGCAAATATATTCGCGATGTCAAGCAAGGTATTAAAAAAGCAGCATAAAAATTATTTATCTTGAAAATATAATTTTGAATATTCAGCCATAATATCGACAATCAAATAGCGATATCCAAATTTATCCCAATTATGCGATGCAACATGCAATGCTGTCATAAAACTCTGGAATTGGGTATCTTCCCAATCAATAAAGTAAGTAATATTAAAATTTTCATCCAACATGAAATTTTGCCAAATATCACCCTGGAACCAACCATACAAATACCCAGGTTTATCATTTGGATTTTTCTTTAAATCACGAATTGCGGATGGATTTGATGTTCCCACAACATACAACATATTCGCGATTTGTTTTGCGATATGAACACGATGCGCCAAAATAATTTTTGGTTTAACATCAGTCAACAATGTCCCATGCGCGAATTCGTATTTTCGCACAGTTATATTTTTATATTTGATTATTTCCATTTCTGGAATTTTTATAGGGGAAATTTTCCTAAATGCGTTTGTTATACGCAATTCGCGTTCTGCGATTTTGGCACCATTGTTCAACAAAGGAAATTTGAATACATATTCGTTGTTCAAAATCACGATAAAATTTTTACACCCATATCCCACACTGGTTTTAATTTTGCATTTATTCATATTGCGCGCATATTCGCGAACGAAACGGACATATTCAAATGTTTTTGGGAAACGAATCATTGTACGCACCTTGTCGCGCAACGACTTTCTGGGGATAAAACCACCGACAATATTAGATATAAAATGCAACATTTTAATACAGTCCTGTTTTTTTTGCTACATCCCACCAATATTTAGAAAATACGGGGCGAACACCATCATTCCATGGCTTTACATAATCAGAATAATGCAACATAACCAGATTATGTTTCAAATCATCTAATTCGACACGCGAATAAATTTTGAATATACGCGAACCGTGCGATATTTGAAAATTATACCGCAATGGCAAAAACGCGATACGACCACGCAATGTGTAATTCAACACATCTTGATCAGGGTTTTTGTAATCTTCGACCTGGGACACTTGAATCCATTTATCATAGAATTTTTCGCGGCGAATTTTGTCCAAATCCATCAATAAAAACCCAGAGTTTATATATTTATCTTTTCTGGTTGGCACAGCCGCAATAACATTTTTGCCCAAATCATATTCGTAAACATCAATCAAATCGTTAAAGAAAATCACATCCAAATCTGCATAAATAATACGCGAAACATTTGGTAATAATTTTGGCAGCATCAAACGATACCACATCGCAACCGGCCAATTACGGCGATTAGATTTATCAAAATCGTGATTACCCCGAATGAATTTCACGGTGGATTTTGTACCCTTTATCACACCACGAATTATATTTTGACAATCTTTATCAACATCAGCATCCACAACACAATAAATTTCATAATCGCATCGATTAACGGACGCATCCACCAAAGATTTTATTGTAACCGCCGCCATTTTACATCCACGCGCATTAAAACAGAACGCCACAGGTATTTTTGTTGGATACTTTTGACGCGGCAAACGTGTTTGTCCCACAGTATCAATCAAACCATGATAACGCACCACATCACGATTTAAACGCCGTGCGCTGCGCGATTTACCGATACACCCCGCCACAGCCGCTGCGATTTGACGAAACAATCCATATTTATAATACATACAAACACCTTTTTTGCTGTCGTTGCCACGATAGCATATAGTCCCAACAAAGTCAAACCAATAAACGCCGTATCGCAATAATAACGATTGCTTTTTTGGGTGTTTTGTGATATAATACCTATACCCAGCGGACGATTTATCGCCCGTTTTTTTATTTGCCCCGGCGCACACCGCAGGGGCATTTTTGTTATAACAAAAGGAGTAAATATGCAGAAAATATCATACATGGGAAACGGCGAAACCACAGAATTTGGTTTCAATTTTTCTTATTTTGAAAACACAGATGTTGTTGTTACAAAAAATGGATTAACCGCATCTGGATACACCATTGTCGGCAATTCATCAGGCCTGGATGCAGACATTCCATACACTGGCGGCACAGTTGTTTTTGAAACAGCGCCCAGCGCAATGGACAACATTACAATTTCGCGCAATCTACCATTACAAAGGCAATACGATTATCAACCATTGGTAAAAATAGACCCCACAACATTGAATCAAGACATGAATTATTTAATGGAAACAATCAAAGATTTAAAAGACGAATTGGATACATTGCGCGAACAATATACCGACATCGCAGACAAAGAATCAACCGATACCCTGCTATCACGCATTGATACAATCAGTCAACAAATTACAGATTTAAATAGCGACACCCAAGACATTGGTGGCATCCCAGGCATTGCACCCAAAATAACAACATTGGACAGCCGTACCAATGGCGTATTGGATTATGTAATTGAATCACAATCGCCCACCGCAGAAAATAACTATACTTGGTATCGAAAATATAAATCGGGTTGGATAGAACAAGGCGGCTGTACATCTGGAACAGGAACATACGGCAAAACGACCGTGACATTACCAATTACAATGGCAAATATTTATTATAACATCCAAGTAGGTATCCGTTGGGGTGATGGCGCGAATTGGTACACATCCACAAACGGTCTGTCACAAAACAGCTTGACCGATATAACAGGCCCAGTTGCAGATGTGACAACAACATCTTTTACGCTTCAAAGTTTTTCAGATCATTGTTGGATGGTTTGTGGCATGGCTGCATAAAAAACAAAGCCCGCATCCTGCGGGCTTTGTTTTTTTATCTTTGTATATCCTTGGTTCCGTTGCGTAATTCAACCCCACGACTATACAATGAAATCAACGCAGTGTCATGTGTATAATCAAAACTGTGCATAACATTTGGATAAATGATAAAGAAATCGCCACTCTTGATATTATATTCTGCGGTTTCGCCTGTTTTATTGTGGCGCAGTGATAACTTAAAACCCCCAGAAATCACATAAAATGCTTCTTTGTTATACACATGATAATGATCACCACGAAACGCACCAGCGCACGAAGTGATATAATTAACTTGTTTCCAACCACCGTGTACCAGTTGTGTTAAACTGCCACGGTCATCTTGAAAATTAAAATCGGTTTTTATAAATTCAATTAACATTTTATACCTCCAATTCAATACTTTTTAATTTTAATAATTGTTTTAATTTTGTATTGTCCAAAACAGCGGTTTCTGCGCGTTTTGCCTTGAATATACCATTGGTAGATTTAACCGAAATCGGTTTTATCAAATTCTTGTTCAAATTGTATTTTTCAGCCAAAACCATCGCAGCATCATATTTAGACATACCATTATCAGCTGCAATATTCAAAACACGTTCACCACATGCGCCAAATTTTTCTATTACATCAACCAAAAATCCAGCACACTGATTAAAACTAAGTGTTGAACGATAAGAGTCATCAAACATTTCAACCGTTTTACCAGCCGCCAAATCCGCTTTGATTTTATCAAAGAAATGGTCGCGCAATGGCACCATGGACGGGCCAAAGATAAACGGGAAGCGCACAACATTAAAGTTCTTTGCCAATGTGATTTGTTCTGCCAAAACCTTTTGACGGCCATACATATTTACAGGCGCATATTTGTCAGTTTCAACAAATTTTTTATCTTTGCGCCCTTCTCCATAAACAGTGTCAGTCGAAGAATAATATAAGCATTTTGCATTATGAAACGCATTAACCGCATTTGCCAATGCAGTAATATTTATATTCCAAGCATATTCAGGATTTTCTTCGACTTTATCTGGATGATGATATGCCGCCAGATAAATAATCTTGGTATTGCAATCAATCAATTTGCCCAGTTCATTAACATTACTGAAATCAGTAATATTCAAAGGCCGCCAATCCACACGAGGATTTGCAATGCACAACGGCAATGAATTTGAATAAGTCGCAATAATTTTTTCATCGGTCTTTTCCAAGACATTTCTTATACAATACCGTCCCAGAAAACCACTTGCACCAACAATTAAATACATTTTTCATCCTTTTTACACTAAATCTGTTATCCGCATTTTCGCACGATAACGTTCTATACGTTGTTTATTTTTTTCTCTGTGTTTTTTATCCCAAACAAAAACACCACGCAATTTTATCAAACCGATTCTAAATTTTAATCTGGAACGATTAATTTTTGACAAACATTCCATCATAGAATCATTTATTGCGCCTGGGGCACATAACGATTCAGGACGCAACGCAGATTCGTATTCTGGCATATTATATTCAACCAATCCGTGAATAAAATTGATTTGTTTGCTGAAATCCAATGTTTGTTTATATTCGTGTATATATTCTTCTTGGCAACCACATGTTGTCCTGCATGAATAACATATTTTGGCGTGGTGTTTAAATACAGCAATGTTTAACAAAGCCACCGCAGTTAACCCATCCAAATATTCACATATATATTTATTCAAATAAGATTCCGCTTTTTTGGCAAACAACACATAACCCGATAATATATCTGACTTGTTTTGCAATGCGCAATCATAAATTTCTCGCTTTGTTATCATGCGGTTTAATACGAGATGTCTATTACCATCTTTGCTTTGTAAAAATGCACCACAATGCGCCGCCACCGCATCAGGATTATCTTGTAATCTGCGTTTCAGTGTGGTGATGTGATCACTGAACATAGATTCAGCGCCACTTAATATGCACAAATAATCATGTGGCACATCGTTGATTGTATCCAACAACATTTGCCCACGCGACATCCATTTGTAATCAAATTCATCATAGATATCAAAAGGTTTAAACACAATATCTATGTTGGACTTCAAAGATTCTGTGAATTTTTTAATTGCTTTCAAATTTTTATTATCGCAGCAAATCGCCAACACAATATTCTTGTCGATTTGCCTTTGAATATTGTTTATCGCATTTTTCAGTATCGTTTCGTCTTGGGGCAAAAATTTGACAGAATCCAAGAACAATGTTATCAAAGTTTTTGTCTTGTCGTTTTTAGCGTATAACGCCCCAGATACTGCTTTGACACGATTTTTATGATTTGCGATAACATCCAACAGTTGTTTTTCAAAAGTAAATTTTTCTAAAAATATTTTTTGCGATTTTTGTGCTAACTTTAACGCTTTGTCTTTATTATTTTTAATCCAATCCAGATGCTTTTTAATTTGTTCAAACATGCGCTCTGGGTGTTCCTTGTCAAAATCGATATACAGCACAGAATCACCAAAATGCTTTTTAATAAATCTGTTTGTGTCCGATATAACAATCGCACCCGCGGCACACCCTTCGTATACGCGATTTGTTGCAGCACCCGCGCGATAATGAAAATCCGAAGACAATGCTAAAACAACACCGCACTTATTTATTTCTTGAATTAAAGAAAATCCGTCAAAAGGTATTGTGCCGCGGTATGTTTTATAACCTTGCCATGTGGACGCAGGTCCAAACAATTTAACATTATCCAGTTTGTCTAATAATTGAAACAATCCTTCGTGACGTGGGGTTGCGCCAATCATTTTTTCCCAATTTATTCCACAATAAAACAATGTTGGATTATCTAAATTATTTTTCATTGCGGCTGTCGCAGGAAAACTGGCGGTCAAAGAAGACGCACCTTGTAAATTACGTGGCGTATCAATCAGCATTGCATGTAAATGATCTGACATGCCGCCATCGTCATAAATCAAAAAGTCATCATTAGAAATAATATTTTTAACGATATTTGGATACTGGACATATTGTAAAGAAATTAATGGTGGGTTCCACAATGTGTGATAATGAAAAGAGTCCCACATTTTGACATCGTCATAATGCAAAGTAATCATAAATTCATAATCGCCATCATGAAATGCGGTCGTGGTTTTATTAAAATCACTATCTAAAATAAAACCTTCTTTGGAAACGACATCGACATTTATACCAATATTTTTGGCAGCGACCAACATACGTCTAATAACTTCGCTTTCTGCATTTGTATTACCACCTGGCCAGGTATAAACTATTGCATATTTATTATTTTTTTGCATAGACATTCCCCCATTTGCTTTTATTTTTGTTTTATTTTTATAATCTTGTTTGCGATTGTTTGTGGCAATCCACGCATATTGCGTTCATTAATTACACGAATTGTTGTGCCAACCCCTGCTCTACTTCCTGCCAATATATCCGTTTCATTATCACCAATCAAGACAGAATTCCCAAGGTTTATATCATGTTCTTTGGCAGCACGCAAAATCATTCCCGGGTTTGGTTTACGATAAAAAGAATTACGATTATATGGCGGCATACCATCAATATGATACGGACAATAATATTCAGCCATTATTTCACAACCCATATCTTTGAATTTATTATGTATGAATTCAGTCAACAATTTATAATCTTGTTCAGTGTATTTGCCTTTGGCAATGCCTGCTTGGTTTGTAACGACAACCAATTTATAACCGTTTTGCGTATACTTTCTGCAAAAATCAAATATTCCCGGCATAAATTCACAATCTTGAATTCTGTGCAGATAACCAATATCTTGATTTATAACGCCGTCCCTGTCCAAAAACAACGCCCGGTTTTGTTGTTTGCCATAAATCACAGATTTTAATTCGCGTTGCGCTTGACTATAACTTTCTGGCAAACCAATATCGATAAAATAATCATCTGCCAACATATATATCGGTTTAATTTGCGGGATTATCGGTTCCAAAATATCTTGTTCAAAAGAAAATTTTTTTGGTAATTTTTTTGCAAATAAACTGCGATTGATTTTATAAATTCCCGCATTAATCAGTCCAGGTTGCGCAACATCTTGTTTTTCGTGATAATCAACGATATGTCCATCATGAACATCCACGCGTCCATAACGATTTGCATTATCAACCTGTTTTAATATAACCGCCAATTTTACATCTTGGGTTTGCGCCCAAAAATTTGAATAATCTGCGGCGATATAACTGTCGCCATTCAACACCAACGCATCTTGTAAATTATACGAATCAAACGCATGTTTTATTGCGCCCCCAGTTCCCAAAGGTTCTTGTTCAACAGAATATTGAACAGGAACACCCAAGAAATTATCTTTGAAATAATTTTGAATAATTTCTTTTTTATAAGAAACGCATAAAACAAACTGCGCCGGGTCTAAAAAACAAAGTTCCCGCATCAACAATTCTAAAAAAGGTGTTCCATTTATATCCGCCATTGGTTTTGGGACATCGCTGACCACAGATTGCAAACGCGTCCCAAATCCGCCGGCCAAAATTACAATATTCATCGTATTTTTGTCTTTTCTTGTTCCAGTTGCATATGTATAAAATCGCGTTTTTCATACACAGATTTATCATATTCTTTTGGTGCATAATAAATAATTTGTGAACCTTGGTCATCAAATTTGAACGGCACATAAATTAAATTACGCAAAGCTTTCTTTATTGCCTTTTGATATTCTGGTTTGGCATAGAACAAAATAAATCCGCCACCACCTGCACCCAAAATTTTACCGCCCAGCGCACCATTATCAACTGCGGTTTGATAGATTTCATCAATCAAAGATGTGCTGATTTTATCTGTCAAAGAACGTTTTAACATCCATGTTTCATGCAACATGCGACCAAAGTCATCTAAATCTGCGCCATCGGTGGTTAAAATTGTTTCTGCCTGGGACACCATTTGTTGCATTCTGTGTAATTGTTCCGTTTTATCTTTGGTTGATTTTACCTGTTTTTCAGCAATTTCAGATGATGTGCGAACAACACCAGTAAAAAACAACATCAAATTATTATTCAATTCTGTTTTTCTGGATTCTTTGATAACCACAGGATTAACAGAAAACGACCCATTGTTATTTATGTGGATATGGTTTAATCCGCCATAAACCGCCGCAATTTGGTCTTGGATACCGCCGTTTTCCGCCAATATTTCGCGTTCCAATTTAATTGTTTCTTTGGTCAATCCATATTTGGTTATTGCTTGACCTTTTAACGCATAAATTCCTTGAATTAATCCGGCGCAAAAAGACGAAGACGACCCCAATCCAGAACGCGCTGGCAAATCGCATTGATTGCTAATTTCGACACCATTGGTTACATCATAATGTTTCAACGCAGCACGAATAGCATTGTGCTGAATTTGGTCAACTGTTTGTGGATATTCCAGTCGATTCCACGCGATACGATTACGATATTCTGCATGGAACGGTGGCAAATACCGACAAGAAATATAATTGTAATGATTGATAGATGTTGATAAAACATCACCACCAAATTGCTCATACCATGTATGATAATCTGTTCCGCCACCAAAAAACGATATACGATAAGGGGTTCTGGTAATAATCATGATATACTGTCCTTTATTTATTTTTGCCAAAGAAATGATGTTCAACGATGCCACACACCATGTGCCCACACGCAATATGCATTTCTTGGATATTGTTTGTTGTGTTTGATGGCACATTCAAAGCAATGTCAGCAATTTGTTTCATTTGACCGCCATTTTCGCCTGTAAAGGCAACGGTTGTAATTCCTTTGTCTTTGGCAACCCCAAAAGCATTTATGATATTTTTAGAGTTTCCAGATGTTGAAATACCAACCAAAACATCGCCCTGGACACCGATACCGCGTAATGGGCGTGAAAACACATGTTCATACCCATAATCGTTACCAATCGCGGTCAGCGCAGAAGTATCTGTTGTCAAACTGATTGCAGGCATTGGGTTTCTGTCGATTTTATATCGGCCCATCAGTTCCGCAGCCAAATGTTGAGAATCAGCCGCCGAACCACCATTGCCACAGAAAATAACTTTGTTGCCATTTGCCAACGCCCGAATCCAGGCATCAGCAATTTTAATAATTGTTGTAGAATGTTGTTTTTTCAACATACCAAAGTTATTTGCGATTACATCAAATGCATTCTCTATCTCAACAACATTAGATTGCATCATTTTGCATTCCTTTATCTTTGCAAGAATTTTTCACCCATAGCGATACGTTCGCGCCAATAATTCAACAAATCTTTCATCGTTTTTTCATATGAAATTTGTGGTTCCCAACCGGTATGCGCCTTAAATTTACGGCAATCTGGCACTTGCAGGTCTGCATCGATTGGACGTAATCTTTCTGGGTCAACCTCTACTTTGATTTTGTCTTTCATTGGTGAAAAAGAAATCAATGTGTTCAAAGTATCGCTAACCTCGCAAGTATAAGAACCGCCGATATTGTAATATTCGCCTGGGATTGGATTTATTGTAACCAACATATAATATGCACGAACAGCATCACGAACATCTGCGTAAGTACGCAAAGATTTCAAATTACCAACCTTGACCACAGGTTCAATCAAACCTTTTTCAATCATCGCAATTTGCTTTGCAAATGTAGATTCGTGGAACACATCGCCACGGCGTGGTCCGGTATGTGTAAACATACGCGTTGTCATAACTGTCATACCGAACGCTTCTGCATAATAACGTCCCATCAAATCTGTACCGACTTTGGATACAGCGTATGGGGAAGCCGGATGGAAAGGACATTCTTCGTGAATACCTGTTTCCGGTTTTTTATCCGCAGGAATTTTACCAAACACTTCACTAGATGCACACACATGAATCACAGGTTTATAATTTGCATCCTGTTGCATAACCAAATGAATACTTTCCAACAACCGAGAAGTCCCCAAAATATTTGTATTCAAAGTATCAATCGGGGCAGTAAAACTGGTTTGTGGATAACTTTGTGCTGCCAAATGAAAAACATAATCTGGTTTTACATTTTGCACAGTTGTAATCAAAGACATTTGATCATTCAAATCTGCATAATCAAAAAACACTCTGTCTTTTTTATTTGCCCTGTCATACAAGTGGGAAACATTGTCTTTTGGGCTGCGCCATCTGCAAACACCATAAACGTCCCAATCTGTGTGTTCCAACAGATAATCACACAAATGCGACCCAACCATACCTGTGATGCCGGTAATCAATGCTTTCTTAGTCATTTTTTGTCCTTTTTGTTATATTTGATTTTTTTATAATGGGCGATGCGTAAAAACAATGGATTGCCCAACATTTTCATCAATTCATGATAAATTTCATTATCATCAATAAATGAATCGGCAACACATTTTACAATTCTCTTTTTTGCCATATATTTTTCAAACACATTCAAACGAACATGCGTTAAAAATTTCCATATTTCTCTGGCAATGGGTAAAACATCTTGTTTTAATTTATTCTTGTATTCGTCATTCCATGGTGTTGGTTCATAAAAATATTTTGCATCAACATCTGTCGCAACATTGCCATAATATAATGCCTTGAATATAAAAGGATTGTCTTCGAATCTCGCAAATTCTGCAAACCTGATATTATGCTTTTTTACAAATTCTGCATTAAACAATTTATCAAATGTTGCCCCGTTTTTTAACATTAACAATTTGCGCCAATAAGATATACACACCACAGATTTATCAACAGAAACCCAATTTCCCTGGACAATTTGTCCCTGGGCAATATCGCAATGGTTGTAAACTGCGGCATTCAACAACCGTTCATAAAAATCCGCAGCGATATAATCATCGGCCTCGACAAAGCCCAACCAATCCCCGTTTGCATTATCAATACCGATATCGCGCGCCCCACCAGGCCCGGTATCTGCGAACTGGGTAATAATTTTTATTCTGTCGTCTGGGATAGATTTAATTATATCCAATGTATTATCATTGCCCGGTTTATACACAACAATTATTTCCAGATTTTTATAAGTTTGGGCGATTATAGATTCGATACACGCACGAACAGTATGCGCCATATTATATGCGGGAACAATAACACTAATCAAATTTTTCACCGTACCTGACAACATAACGCCTTTTTATTCAACCAGACAAAAATACCGTCAAAAAATTTGACGGTCGGGGAGTTCGTAAATCAGAGTATCAATGATTCCCTTGGTTTTTCGATTTTATTCGTATTGTATCACCAACGGCTCCCCGACCATTAAAGGTCAGGGATGATAACGGCACAAGAAAGCACCGAAACATCACGATTACGATGCTTTCGCACCGAATACTCTGGACTTACGACAGTCCCAAACCCAAATTAATCTGGGTTCCAGTGTTCAAAATAACACATAAATTTAGAAAAGCAACCACAAAAGGATTAATTTCAACATTATTCAAAAAACGGCATCTATTCCAGAAACCTGCATGCTTGACCGATGTTATCACCCAGGCATCCACCCAAGAATATATTCCTGGATTATTGTTTTTTATAAAACCTGGACACGCGATTGACACCATTAAACCAGATTTTTTTGCGCGGATAGTGTTAATTGTTACATATCTATGTATCTTTTCAAGTAATTTATGTTCAAAAATTAATATGTTATTGGTTGACAGTATATCGTGTCATAAATATCATCTCTCGTGAAACCAATAGCGGTTTCATAAATACAAGGGATTACAATGCTAAAATATTTACTGATAACCAAGTTACAAAACGGGGTAACAATCGCATATCTGTGTGATCATCCTGATTCACAATCTGGTGATGTCGAACCTTGTGCTGGGACTGATACCGATGAACCCAGCTGCGGCATCGCGATTATGGATACGGACGGAGAATGGATAGAGATGAAAAAACGTCATCAAGTGCCCCACCGTCTGCAATTACAGCGCAATAATATTATACACCAACGCACTCGTTAAACTTACTGAATATTTAGATTGCCATAATTTTATGGCAATCTATAACTAAATTGGATATAAATTATTTGTAATGTTTTTGCCAAGTATACATTATTTATCTAATGGAATTCCTGTCATTATAGATAATGCGGACTCTTTAACATGCTCTGTATCTATTAATCTTGGAATAAGCACACAAAATGAATCTCGCAATGAATATGGAATTACGCATTTCTTAGAACATATGTTGGGGCAAGGCACACACACATATCCATCATTTTCACTGCTTAACAGATGCCTTGAATCTTGTGGTGCGGTATTGGATATTCGCACCAATCTGGACGACATATCTTTTTCTGGAACGGTCTTGGCAGAAAACCTGGATATATTTATAAAAATCATCGCAGATGATTTACAAAATTCTTTGTTTGATGACAGTGTTATAGAAAACGAAAAAAAAGTCATATTGGACGAATATCGGCGATATGTGAATGCAAATTCTTGGTGGCTATTCAAGACAGAAAAATTACTTGGGGCGCATAATATCTTGGGCAATCCGGAAACAATACAATCTTTTACCAGACAACATTTGTTAGATTATTACCACAGATATTTATCCTCTGATAACATGTTAATAGTTATATCTGGCAAGATAAGTAACGAAGAAATATTAAAAAAGAGATTGGAACAATTATTTTCATGGATTCCAAACCGAAATATAAAAAAAACATCAACACACATTACCCCGATAGTCGCTCATAATTTTATTAGTGGCACTAAAAATCAAAAAATCATCCTTGCCTGGGCAGATTCTATAGAATCAACTGTTGGCAACCGAAATAAAAAATCGGCCATGGGGCTTTTTAGAAAAATATTGCAAGACAGGTTGATGCACGTTATTCGCGAGCAGAATGGGCTGACGTATTCTGTTCAATGTTCAACGATGGAATGGGCTGGCGCAAAATTACACACCATAAATTCAGAAACCTCGCCTCAAAATATAGAGCGCTTTATTATGACCACTGCGAACGTATGCCGCAACATTATATCAGATATACTAATTACATCAAACGAGCTGCATTCAGCGCAAATGGTGGCAAAACTACAAAACGCCCAAATCATGGAATGTGGCGCAAAACGCTGTGCACTGTATGCAAATTATTTTAAAAAATACAAATCCATATATAATGTATCAGCAGAAATAAACCAAATCAACAATCTTGTTTTGTCCGACATTATGATGGCGGGACATAACTTTTTTGCTGCACCAATATCTATTTTAACCCAAGGCGATGTCTTGACATGCAATGTTAAAGATACATGGAATAAATATTTTATTTCATAGGCCTGTATCGTGTGACCTGCCACACGAAGCGTCATAGACGCGAAGTGTGGGCGGTCGCAGCTGCCCCAACTAAAAATTAAACCACCCATTCGGGTGGCTGAATTTTTGGTTGGGGCAGCTGGATTCGAACCAACACTAGCGGAGTCAGAGTCCGATGTTCTACCATTAAACTATGCCCCAATACACGCGCAGTATTATAATTTATAATATTACTTTTGCAAATATTTTTTTATTCATTATTTTTTTGTATTTATGCCTGTTTCATGATACCATATGTTATATAAAACATAAGGATAAATCATGGATATTTTATCAACAATCGTAAACTCTTCGGCATTAATGTACATTTTGGCGTTTGTGTTCGCTGTATTCTGCATACGCTGCATGATATATGGAATCGCAGATGGCACATCTGTATTACTGAAAATTATTTGCACGGTCGCTTTTGCCGCAGTGGCGTATTATTTATACCATCGTGCATCTACATTGTCTGGGGCAAATGCCATAGACAATTTTATATACAGCACATGGGCAGAATTAAAACAATTTATTGCATTCATCAAAACGAAATTCTAACCGATTGGTTTGAAATCATACCGCCAATTTTGGCGGTATTTTTTTTGGAAATCTAACCTATCAAAAACAAACAAAAAATACGGCAAAATATATAAAAAAGGAGAATTATATGCAAAAATTATTTACTGTATTTTGTTTTGTAATCGTATCCAATGCTGCCCTGGCCTGCACAGGAATTACCATGCGTGCACGTAACGGCGATATGGTTGCTGCCCGTACAATCGATTGGGCCGAGGCCGAAACCAACAATATCTATGCGGTTGTCCCCCGCGGCCATGTTACAAAATCTTTCTTGCCAGACAACACACAAAACGGTCTGGAATTCACCGCAAAATATGGATTTGTAGGATTGGGACCTGAACGCCCTGAATTCGTGGTTGACGGCACAAACGAAACCGGATTAAATGCGGGGTTGTTTTATTTCCCAGATTACGGCGAATATCAAAAATACGATGAAACCATGCGCGACATAACATTGGCAGATTTGCAGGTCGTGTCTTGGATTCTGTCGAATTTTTCCAGCATAGACGAAGTGATGGCAAACATCGCCAATGTTCGTATCGTCAGTATTTATCCACAATCATCAACCGTGCATTGGCGCATTACGGAACCCAGCGGTCGTGTTGTCGTAATGGAAATAATAAATGGCGTTCCAATATTTCATGAAAATGATATAGGCACAATCGCAAACGCCCCCAATTTCGATTGGCAAAAAACAAACCTGAACAGTTATGTAAATTTAACATCTGGGACCGCCGGCCCAACAAAATTAGGACGCGACACATTAAAATCTTTCAGTGGTGGCACAGGGTTGCTGGGGTTGCCTGGTGATTTTTCTTCCCCATCACGCTTTGTTCGCGCTGCATTTTTCAGCAACATGTCAATCGCACAAAATGATGCGCCGGCGACAATACCTGTGGCATTTCATATCTTGAACAACCTGGATGTGCCGTTTGGTACCGCATTTGCCCCAGGCAAAGCCAAGATAAACATGCCATCTGCAACCCAATGGACAGTCGCCAGCGACTTAAAAAATCGTGTGTTATATTATCACACTATGTTCAACAGGGTTATTCGCAAAATAGACATGGGGGCCATAAACTTTGAAACTGTTCCATTTCAATTTGCGCCACTGGACGATGTAAAACGAGAAACGATGATTCCGGTTCAAATAAACCAAGAATAAAATTTGCCTTTTGTAAAATCGATGAGTATAATAAATCACCGATTTTATCAAAAAGGAGTAAACCATGAAAATAAAACCGTTTGCAGGCGTTCGTCCACCAAAAGAATTAGCGGCCGAGGTTGCATCCCGTCCATATGACGTTTTGAACTCTGTCGAAGCCAAGGCCGAGGCCGGTGAAAAATCATTATTGCACATTATTAAACCAGAAATTGATTTTGACCCGATTGCCGGTGAACACGAACAGAGAACATATGACAAAGCCGTTGAAAACTTTAAACTGTGGCAATCACGCGGTTGGTTGAAACAAGATGACAAAGAAATGTACTACATCTATGCCCAAACAATGGATGGTCGCACACAATACGGTTTGGTTGCTGCCGCAAATGTTGATGACTATATGTCTGGCAAAATTAAAAAACACGAATTGACACGTAAAGAAAAAGAAGATGACCGTATGATTCACGTTCGTATCCAAGATGCGAATTTGGAACCTGTGTTCTTTGCATATCCAGATGTACCTGACATGAATAAATTGGTTGCTGACTGGATTGCAAATCACGCACCTGAATACGACTTTGTTGCCGAAGATGGTTTTGGCCACACATTCTGGGCAATCACCGATGACGCGGTCAACGCACGCATTACAGAAATATTCAAAAACATTCCTGCGATGTATGTTGCAGACGGCCACCACAGAACAGCCGCTGCGGCACGCGTTGGCGCAGAAAAACGCGAAAACAATCCAAATCACACTGGCAACGAAGAATACAATTATTTCTTGGCTGTGATTTTCCCAGCATCACAATTACATGTTATTGATTACAACCGCGTTGTGAAAGATTTGAACGGTTTAACACCTGAACAATTCATCGCAGAATTAGAAAAATCTTTCGAAGTACGCGACATGGGCACAGGCATTTACAAACCAAACGCATTGCATAACTTTGGTATGTATTTGAACGGCCATTGGTATTCATTGACTGCGAAACCTGGGACATACAACGACAACGACCCAATCGGCGTTTTGGATGTAACAGTTTTATCTAATTTGGTGTTTGACAAGATTTTGAACTTGGGCGATTTGCGCACATCGAACCGTATTGATTTTGTTGGCGGAATCCGTGGATTGGGCGAATTGCAAAAACGCGTTGATTCTGGTGAAATGGTTGCGGCATTTGCATTGTATCCGGTTACAATGAATCAAATCATTAACATTGCAGATACCGGCAACATTATGCCCCCAAAGACAACATGGTTTGAACCCAAATTGCGCAGCGGTTTGGTTATTCACAAATTGTCGAAATAATCAAAACAAAGAAAAAATAAAAACGCCCAACCGGGCGTTTTTTTAATCTAAACTGAACCATTTGTCTTTGGATTCGCCGCCCGCCATTAACGAAGACGGTTTCAAATGTGTTGCACTACCCGTGTGATTCTTGCTGTTCCATGGACTGGAATTTGGGCTGGGCATACACCAATTAGTTGTTGTCACACTTTTGCCATTATAATTGATACCTATGGCAGACCCCTTGGAATAAGCTTTGCGCCAACCAGTATTTGAACTCAACGGTAATTGGCAATCTTGCGCTTTAAATTTAGTACCACCAATATTCATCGGTGGGTGTTTGTCACCAGCCGACCAACCATGCTGACCGCATCCACTGATTAAGGATTTGCCACCACCTATCAGTTTTGATGGGTCGCATGTAAACGGTTTTTCGACATCAACATATTTTCGTATTATATGACAATCGTTGTATCTGTCCGCTGTATTACTGCACGGTGCTGGATTTGGTGTTTTTACCTGTACATTCCATCCCTTGCCCAAACAAGCCCAACCAATAACCTCGATATAACAAATACCATTTTCATATGTTCCGGCATTCTTCACACAATTTGTACATCTGGTCAAATCAGAACCACCAGAATATTTTGCAGAACACCCACCCGTGGATGTTATAATACCCCGACCGAATCCGCACCCTGTTGTGCTGGCACCGGATGCCGCTGAATTTGTGGTTGACACCATTTCGGCTGACAAATCCTCACCCTGTGTTTGTTGTGGTTGTTCAGTTTCTCCATCCCCGTTTGCAACTGATATTTCATTATCATATTCGCCGTCCGCCAATCCATTTGTACCCGTGTCGTCATCATTATTACGGCCCTTGCCGTCTTTGCCATTAATTGCGATATTGCCGATGATACCGCCCACCACGCCTGCGCCGGCGGCAACCGCGCCACCAATTACGCGTTTTTTGGACGCGTCTTGTTGTTCTTGTAATTTTTGTGCGTCTGTCGCGTTTCCTTTGGCGGCACGATACAGGGACGCGTATGTCCCATTTTCTATGCCGCGACCAACATCGTCATACATGCCTGTTGCCGCTTTGTCCAGAACAACATCACTCTCAATCCCGGGTTTCAATCCTAATGC
>JAZNVZ010000001.1:0-19128 GCA_045593065.1 Candidatus Enterousia sp. | reverse complement strand
ACTCTCAATCCCGGGTTTCAATCCTAATGCCGCCTTGCGTTCTTTTAAACTGGCGGCTAAATCGACATATTCTTGATACAGTTTGATTAATTGATTGGCGCCAGGTGCCTCTATCCCGTTTGTGCCACCAGAATAAGATTTACCCCCGATTTTACATTGGAAACCAGAAATATACGCATTCATTTCATCCTGGGCGGCTTTGTCTGCCTTTTGTTCTGCCAATCCGCGTGCCAGTTCCATACCGCCAATCCCGGTTGCCGCCATGGTTAAACTGGATAGTGTACGATTTGCCAAAGATTGTTCGTTTTCTTTGGCTCGTTGATATGCCCGCTCTAATTGTTTAACTTTTGCACTGGCTGTCGCCACGGGTTCAACAATTAAATGTACAAATTCTTTATCAGTTAAATTATTGCCCTTTTTATCACTAACGGCTGCAATTTGTTTATCAGCCGCGGCCCATATTTCTTGCGCTTTTACAGAAAAATCACCGTCATTATTTGTATTTGGGTTTGTAATCGATGTTGGCGCCTGTGGCGATGTCATACTGCCAAGAATATTGTTAACATCCAAACCCGGTATCTTTGCCAACCGTTCGGTTGAACTATTATTTGTATTACCAACAGCGACTTCAGTTTTTGTCTCACCACTGGTTTGTGCCTGACTAGCGGAACCTGATTCTTCTGGTGGATTTTGTCGTATCAGTTCTTGCAACTTTTCATTAAAAACACCAGATTCAACACCATACATTAACTGCGAGTCATCTGCAAACTCATAACTCGATCCCGATGCATCGCCGCCTTTCAACACGGCGATTAATTTATTGTTGTCTTGACTGACAATAGCACCACCAGAATTTCCCGCCCAAGCATCACAATTTCCATCCACACATCCTGATTGACTATGTTTTACCTTGCAATCAAGGTCCAATTTTAATAAATGATTGTCAAAATCATCATCTAGAGACAAAGGGCTTAACACATTATTAAATTCTTGGTTTAAATCCTGTGTACCGTTATTTTCGTTTTTAATCCAGTCGTTATATACCTGTCTAAGCGCACCTATGTGCTCTGCCGTCAACACACGTAAAGTACCAAACCCGGCATTAAAAACTGTGACTTCTTTGGTTTGGTCAATCTGTTGTAAATCATAGTATTTGTCGGCATAATATCTCGGCTCGTCTACTTTGAACACCGCCCAATCGTGTAAGAAGCAATCATCTCCTACTGTTTTTGCCTTACAATAGTCATCTGGTGAATACAATAATGTTATTTTAAATGTTTCAAAACCTGTCTCAGTGGTATATTGTCCTTGCTTATCTGGGGCACTGTATGTTGGACCTGGTCTGATTGCATAATTATTACCCTGTTTGACTTTTCCAGATGTATCTTTGATACAATGAGATGCAGTTAAAATCAAATTTGGTGCGACATATTGGCCTGTGCACTGAACTGCACCAACTATAGTTGATTTATCATTTAAATACCTGCCGCCATCGTCATTATGCATCATCAAATGCACAATTTCCGGATATTTCCGCCAATCAACATATTCGCGACTATCAACACTACCCACACCCGCAACCACGGGCGCGACAAACATCGTGCATAATGCAGAAAACAAAAACACACGAAACAAACTCAATTCTCTCTCACTGTAATAATCCACATAATTATATCACAAAACCGCATAAAATCATAATAAAAAACCGCCAAAAATTCGGCGGTTAAATTCACATAAAAACGCATATTCAATTAGAAACCAAAAACCATACGTTGTTTAGATTGACGTTTCTTTTCATTACGAACGGCTTCTTCTTTCAAACGTTTGCGTTTTGTTGTTGGTTTTTCATAACGTTGACGTTCTTTCATTTCACGATACAGACCTTCTTTTTGTGATTTGCGTTTTGCAACACGCAATGCCTGTTCAACATTATTATCACGAACCAAAACTTTTACCATATATATTCACCCCCTTTTTGGCGAATTTTGTATTAAACCTAAAAATTTATGGTGGAGCTGATCAGACTCGAACTGACGACCCTCTGCTTGCAAAGCAGATGCTCTACCAACTGAGCTACAACCCCATAAACTGCTTGCTATCCTACGATAAGCCCACACATTTTATACATTTATTTTTATAAAGTCAAATAAAATCATGCACCCTGCCCCAAAAACATTGACAACCAACCATTATGGGTTAAAATAATTTGTATAAACAAAAGGTTTTAATATGCAAATGACACATAATGAAATAAAAAAAATTATATACATACTGATATCCCGGCATTTTGAAGTTGCACCTATTGCAATCCAGGACAACGAAACATTAGAAAACGCATTCGGCGCAGATTCTTTGGACATAATGGAATTAATAAATTCTATTGAAGAAAACTTGCCAGTAAAAATCCCAGAAACAGATTTATATCTCATAATGCCGAACGCAACACCAAATTCATTAATCGCTTATTGTGAAAAACATATACAAAATATTGATATTAAACCCGTGCAACAGAAAAACAATTTATTTGCACGCATAATACAAAAATTAAAAAACCGCACAAAATAAAGAACGGGGATTAAACCCCGTTTTTTATTTTACGGTCAACGCTGACCCATGCACATCAACATAGACAGTACTGCCGTCATTAATTGCCCCAGACAAAATCAAATCTGCGATTTTATCTTCGACACTGGACGTGATTAACCGCTTTAATGGGCGCGCACCAAATACAGGGTCATATCCATTTTCCGCCAACCATTTGATTGCGGGTTCTGTAACATCCAATGTGATATTGCGTTCTGCTAATCTGCGCGACAAATTTTTCAGTTGGATTTTAACAATGCCCGACATCACATCTTTGCCCAGCGCATTAAAGAATAAAATTTCATCAATGCGATTTATAAATTCTGGACGGAAATGTTTTTTTACTGCATCCATACTGGGCAAATTACTGGTCATTATGATAATCGTATTTGTGAAATTCACAATATGACCTTGGCCGTCTGTCAAACGCCCATCATCCAGAATCTGCAAGAACACATTAAACACATCCGGATGTGCTTTTTCAATTTCATCAAACAACAACACCTGATATGGGCGGCGGCGCACAGATTCCGTCAACACACCACCTGCATCGTACCCAACATACCCCGGGGGCGCGCCAATTAAACGTGCGACAGAATGCGGTTCCATGTATTCACTCATATCGATTCGTGTCATAGCGGTATCGTCATTAAACAGATATTCTGCCAATGCTTTGGCGACCTCGGTCTTGCCGACCCCTGTTGGCCCCAAAAACATGAAACTGCCTGATGGACGGCGCGGGTCTGACAATCCTGCGCGGGAACGGCGAATTGCACGCGCGATAACCGACAATGCTTCATCTTGGCCGACAACGCGTTTACGCAATTCGTCTTCGATATTTAATAATTTAGATTGTTCTTCAACAGACAATCTGTCTGCTGGTACACCTGTCCATTTACTGACCACCATGGCGATATGTTCTGGCAATACAGTTTTATATTCGCGCGCATCCGTGTTCATCTGTTTAATTTTTTCGGTCAGTTCTGGAATTTTACCATATTGCAATGCAGATGCTTTTTCGTAATCGCCACTGCGCACGGCGGTGGCAACCTCGGCCTTGGCGGCATCCAACGCAGCCATGGCATCCGACAGGCCGTGCATTTTTTCTTGTTCGGCGTGCCATGTTAAAGTTAAATCTTTGGATTCTTGTTCGGTTTTTTTAATCAAAGTTTCCAATTCGTTCAACCGGCGTTTGGATTCGTCATCTTTTTCTTTTTTCAATGCCTGTTGTTCGATTTTTAATTGTTGCAATTTTCTGTCCACTTCGTCCAACGCGTCTGGTTTAGAAGATATTTCGATACGCACACGGGCGGCAGCCTCGTCAATCAAATCAATCGCTTTATCTGGCAAAAATCTGTCTGTGATATAACGATTTGATAATTTTACTGCCGCAACCAGCGCAGAATCAGCAATACGCACACCATGATGTCCTTCGTATTTTTCTTTTAATCCGCGCAAGATTGAAATAGTATCTTCGACCGTTGGTTCTTCGACATAAACCGGTTGGAACCGTCGTGCCAACGCAGGGTCTTTTTCAATATATTGACGATATTCATCCAATGTTGTTGCGCCCAAACAGTGTAATTCCCCACGCGCCAACATTGGTTTTAACAAGTTGCCTGCATCCATAGAACCTTCGCCCTTGCCGGCACCAACCATAGTATGCAATTCATCAATAAACAAAATAATTTGTCCATTTGAATCTTTGACTGCTTTTAATATCGCCTTTAATCGTGCTTCAAATTGGCCACGATACATTGCGCCCGCCATCAATGCACCCATATCCAAAGACAGCAATTTTTTATTTTGCAAATTTTCAGGAATGTCGCGTGCAACGATGCGTTCTGCCAAACCTTCGACAATCGCGGTTTTGCCAACACCTGGATTACCGATTAAAACAGGATTGTTTTTTGTGCGGCGCGATAAAACCTGGATTGTGCGGCGAATTTCTTCATCGCGACCAATAACAGGGTCTAATTTACCGTCTGTGGCCAATTTTGTAAAATCAGTTGTGTATTTTTCAATGGCCTGTTGCGGTGTCTCGTTCATTTCTTCTGGGTTCATTTTTGCCTCTTTGTTTTCGTTGCAAGATATATAAGTATCGACATAAAAAAATTCAATCCCCCATGGGAAAACAAACCACCACGCATATTGTTTTGATAAATAAAACTTGAAAAAGTTTATCAATTATGCGATAAATATCACACAATTTTGTCGAAATAGGAGAAATATAATATGTTTAAAATTACAAATATTCATGCGCGGCAAATTATGGATTCGCGCGGCAATCCAACTGTTGAATGTGATGTTATGTTGTCTGGCGGGGCATTGGGACGCGCCGCGGTACCATCTGGGGCATCAACTGGTGCAGCCGAGGCATTAGAACTGCGTGATGGCGGCACATCATACATGGGCAAAGGTGTTTTGACCGCGGTACGAAATGTGAACGAAATTATTCGCCCTGCATTGATTGGAATGACAGCAACATCCCAAACAGAAATTGATGAAAAAATGTTGGAACTGGACGGCACACCAAACAAAGATAATCTGGGCGCTAACGCAATTTTGGCGGTGTCTTTGGCGGTGGCAAATGCGGCGGCAAAGCAAAAACAAATTCCATTATATAAATATATTGCTGAAATTTATGGCAATGACAACCCATGTGTTTTACCACGCCCGATGATGAATATTATAAATGGCGGCGCACACGCTGACAATGGTCTGGATGCACAAGAATTTATGATTATTCCAAATGGTGCAAAAAACGAATTTGATGCGATTCGCATGGGCAGTGAAATTTTCCACAATTTGAAAAAGATTTTAAAATCTGGCAACCATTCAACAAATGTTGGTGACGAAGGTGGTTTTGCACCAAACTTTAATTCTTGTGATGAAGCATTATCTACAATCGTGGACGCGATAAAGGCCGCAGGTTATATCCCAGGCGACCAGGTGTCTATTGGATTAGATGTTGCGGCATCTGAATTTTACGCGGACGGGGTATATAACTTTGAAGGCAAAAAATTATCCAGCGATGACATGATTGAATTTTTCGATAAATTATGTGCAAAATACCCAATCATTTCTATCGAAGATGCACTGGGCGAAGAAGATTGGGATGGTTGGAAAAAGATGACGGCCACATTGGGCGATAAAATCCAACTGGTTGGCGATGATTTATTCGTGACTAACCCGATTCGTTTGAAACGCGGAATCGAAAATGGTGTTGCAAACGCAATATTGATTAAACTGAATCAAATTGGTTCACTGACCGAAACATTGCGCACAATCCGCATGGCCCAGGATGCAGGATATGGGGTTATTGTTTCTCATCGCAGTGGCGAAACCGAAGACACAACCATCGCGGATTTGGCGGTTGCCACAAATGCGGGTCAAATCAAAACTGGTTCTATGTCGCGCACAGACCGTATGGCAAAATACAACCAGTTGGTGCGTATCGAAGAAGAACTGGACAAATCTGCAAAATACGGCTTATAATCGAAATGGTGGATGGGGGGGCATGAAACAAAATGCCCCCTTTTGTGTAATAAAAAATGGGTGTATTGGGTTTAATTTTTTTATACTTGAAATACGCAATGGCGGCGGTTGTTGTGATAACGATTATATTGGCACCTGCATGGTTGGCGCGCCAAACCAAGAAAGATAAAACCAAAATGGTGTGGGTTCGTATTTACAGTTGGCTGTTAGGATGGACCGGGGTTGGATGGTTGGCGGCACTGTATATCGCGGTCAAGGAATAAAAAACAAAACGGCACACACGGAGCCAACCGCGACAAGAATCCAGCATATGTCAAGAAATTAAATTTTATGAGATTATTGGAAGCGGTTGATGTTCTGCAGTGTACAAATGGTACATAAAGAACGGCAACCGCGACAAGAATCCATAAAATTTAATTTATTTCTTGACTTATCAAGTTTTTTGTTATAAATTAAGCCCTGCTAATTAAAGGATTAATAATATGCCACGTGTATGTGATGTTACTGGTAAAAAAACGACTGTCGGTCATAATGTGTCCCACTCGGAACGCAAGACCAAACGCACATTTTTACCAAATTTACAAAAATTAAAGTTTCATAGTGATATTTTGAATCGCGATTTTGCATTGCGTATTTCAACTGCTGGTTTGCGTACTTTGACAAAACACGGCGGTTTGGATGCATACGTAATGGCGAAACCTGTATCACGTTTAACAGATGAAATGGCTGCTATTAAACGCGCCATTGAAAAGAAAAACGGGAAACCTGAAAAACCTGCGAAAAAACCTGTTCGCAAGGCAAATCGTTCTGCCCGTTTGGTTAAAAAAGTTTCCGCGAAAACTGCAAAATAATTGTGGTTGCGGCAAATGGCTCTGTGGCGGAACTGGTAGACGCGCTTGACTCAAAATCAAGTTCAGCAATGAGTATCGGTTCGATTCCGATCAGAGCCACCAGAAATAAATAAACACCCCTTGTGGGTGTTTTTTTATTTGTGTATGGAAATGACGGAAGCGAACCGAAGGTTCGGAGCCGGAAGTTGATGAAAACAAACGCAAGTGCAGTTTGAATCTTACGAGGCGAAAGGCCCCAACGAACTTTGTTCGTTGGGATATACATTCCGATCAGAGCCACCAAAAATTAAAACCCACTTTATGTGGGTTTTTGTTTTTGCTTGGAAATGACGGGATCGAACCGAAGGTTCGGAACGAAGCGTTAGCGTAGTGAAAGGGACCCGCCAAAATCACCCAAATGGGTGATTTTTTTAAATTCCCAATCTGTGTGATAATTTCATCATAAATATTGATTCGTTTCCAAATTCATCTGTGTTATTTGGATTGATACGATAAATAAAGCCCAATGCACCATCTGTCCATTCACCGAATTTATGACGATAAGATGCGTTAAACCGATATTCGCGGGACTCTGGGGTTAAATCCAAAGAACGTTCGCCCAGGTTGTTCACAACCAACTGGCCATTATCATCCACACTGAAATCAGCATAAGAATAACGCAGACCACCATTTACCAATGCCAATGGCATGGATGCCGCGAAATCAAAATTACCAAAACGCAATCCTGCTGCAAACGCATTTGATTTTAATTCGGTAATACCATTAACCAAACCATTTGCAATATCACCTGCGCGTGTCCATGCGTATGTTCCGCGCAATGTTAAATCGATATCTGGGGTAAATGCCCAAGACACAACTGTATCGACATAATTGGTATCTGCGCCATGCATATCAAACAAACCGTTCCCCAGCGCACCCAACACTGTTTTAGATTCGTGCATCGTACCAACATTAGACGCAATCGACAAGTTTTCACCGTCAAATCTCAGTCCTGTTTCTGCACCTGTTGCATCACTTAATTTAGCAGCCGCAAAATTGTTCGAAATCGCAGGATCGTTTTCTAACAATGCTTCGTTCGTAATGTCAGCCACGAATCCACGACCAACCAACGACATACGACCAGAACGCATACTAAATCCAGATGTCACCGCATTCGATGTCAAAGACAAAACAGGATTTGCCAAACCTGTAAAGCGCCCCGCCCCATCGGTCAGGTAATGTTGATAACTGGAACTGAAACCAAATGTTTCGCCATTATATGCCACAGATAAATTATCCAAACCGTTCATATTATCGTCATAGGCGCGTTCACTGCGTGCGAAGCCAAATTGCAAACCACCCATTGTAAATGTATTGTCTGTATCATGGGTTCTTAATTCTGCCAAAGTATCGCCCATATACAACCCATATCTGGCATTATTTACAATATCGACATTCGTATTCCACACGCGTGGCAAAGACAATTCGCCATCCGCAGATGTTAACACATCATAAAACGAAACAGGAATCGATGCATTACGCACACCAAACACACTGGAACCATACATTTTTGACAGGGCCGCCGCGCGCCAATACGCATTTCCAGACGTGGACACAATTTTACCATTAGAATAATAATAAATCGAATTACCCGGGGTTGTTGCCCTGTCCAGATTTATCAAACCATAACCAAACACGCGTTTAAACGCATCCAGATATGTCATTGTGCCATTGTCTACATCCGCCTGATATTCATCTGGCAATTTATATATACCATCCAAATACGACACCAATGCCGCGGTTGCCTCTTCGGTTGATGTTCCCCATGCCTTGCCAGTTGTTGGATTTGTACCCAAATACGCACCGTCCGCCGTCAATGCCAACAGCGCAAATATATTTTGATTTGTCATATATGTAAACGCAGATTTCACAACGCCGGCCGCACCAGCCGCCGCCGCAGTTGCCTGTTCATCAGTCAAACCTGCCGCCGCAAAGCACCATGGGTCAACCGCATTTGTCCCGGTACCTGCGACGCCACACACGCGTGATTTGTAATAATTCACCCCATCATTCCATTGCGATATTTGATATTTTTGATTTGGCACAAAACCACTGACACTTGTTGCAGATGCCGTTGTCCCCACCGGTAAATTCACAGCAACAACCGACATAAACAAATTACGCGCATTATCAATAACCAATGGCACCGCATTTTCAAATGTTGCATCTTTTGGTCTGCCAGACCACGCATTATCCGTCAATGTCCGCCCAGTTGAAAACACCGTCAAAGGATAAATTTGTGTCCCCAGGCGACTGAAAAAATATTGTGCATCTTGGGATGGGGTACTGGTATAACCATCAGGCGAACTAACAACATTGTTGCCATAATAATTATCAATTTGTTCATAAAACTGAGATGCACTCAACACATCGCCGACCGTTGTAACATCTGTAGCATACAGCGGTTCAATTACATTTGCATTTGCAACAACACCGATTTTGGCGCGCCCATTATATGTATTATTCGACAAAATATCAACAACAGATGTGGTTGGATTTACAACATAAAATCCGCGTTCGACTGCATCGCGCAATGCACGATAATTATAATACGCAACAGTACCACTGGTTGATGTGCCGCCACCTGTTCTGTAAATTGTCATTTGGCCATTTGGCATAAACCCGGTATAATCACCTGTGGACGCCCCAGATGTGTTTCCACCAACAATTTTTGCCAACATATTATCATCGTCTGTGGCGGCAGTATTATGAATTGCGGTATTATTTCCAGAAAAATCGAAACCATCTAATTCCTTGACTGTATCATCAGCCAACGATGCGGATTGCCCACCCAACGAAACACCATTATTAAAATATTTGGTGGACACCCTGCCGTTTTCTGCGGCATTCACATTATCGATTGCGCCGCCACTCATTGTTGTCCAAACCAAGAATCTATCTTGCAAAGAATCCATTATTTCAACATCGTGTACTCCTGTTTCAATTCCGTCTGCGACAGTTGTGTGATTGTTAATACCGTTTGCAGTAATCAACGCAACATTCAATGGGATGCCACCACTGACCGGTGTAGACCCCAACTGATATTGCCCATAAATAGATGGCGGCACCGGCGTATATGCCGAAGTCCGCAATGTTGCCTGGCCCATATAACCGCGTGCAAAAGGTGCATAACCACGCATCATCAGCAAATAATTTCCGCCCGTACTGTTATTCATTTCATTAAAATTCGCAGAATACGATGTGGCATACTTGTTTAATTCTGCATTATAATTAAATTCTGTACTGACCGCCCCAGTTGATGTCACCATTGCGGGTCCATATGGTATCGTAAATGCCGGCGACAAAGAACCACTGCCACTATTACCACCGCTGTTATTACCGGTATGCGACCCAGAAACACTATAACTGTTGTTATTATCACTATCAAATGCATCGGTCAACCACAGCAACCCAGCCACTACTGCGCCAGCCCCCAACACCCCCAGCACTAATTTATGTGTTGATGACAACCCTGAAAACAATCCTGTTTCTTCGGCTGTATTATTACGTGATTGATAATTTTTAATCTGTCTGTCGCACTCAGACGCATCTGCGCCATACATTTGTAATATTTGTACTGCACGCATATCATTATTCATAATTGCGGTACACACCACAGACAAACCTGTTGCATCGACATAATTCACATCTGCGCCACTGTTAATCAAATTTTGCACCAATCGCGTATTACCATTACGCGCCGCAGACAGTAATTGTGATGCCATTACGAATCCGGTATCCTGCGGTGCACGGGGCGCTGCGAACGATTGCGATGGCAACAAAAACAAACCAAATAATAAAGCAAAGCAGATTTTTTTCATATATTCTCTCTCTTGTTTATGGTAATGTTAACACATGATAAAAACATAAGTCCAGAAAAAACAAAAAAAATCGCCACAAAAAATTGCAGCGATTTTTTCAACGAATATCATCCATAAAATTACAGATAATAATCTCTACAAACAACCCTACCAACATAAACAGTATCGAACTTTTTCACAGGTTTCTGTGCAGGAACGGTATCTGGTGTTGCATCTTGTGATTGTTGATGTATATTAACATTCACAACAACCATAGGTTCCAACGGTTGTTCTGCAGGTCGTTTTTTCACTGGTTGTACTATGGGCTTGTGTTTTGGTTCACAATCACAGCAACTATCGACCTTGGCCAAAATGGAATCGGCGGTTTCTTGTAATACATCGACCTTCTTTTCCGTTCTGGTTACGATTTTATGAACAGCTTTTACAGTTGCCTTTACTGTATCTGTGTTTTGTTTGATGGTATCGACATTTGTCGCCACATCTTTGACTATTTCATTTGTTTCACGGGCCTTATTACCGTCACCACAAGTTTTAATAGACAAAACTAACAACGCACCCAACATAGTAAACAACACAGGATCTTTAGCTTTCAGCCAAAAATTATTTGCTTTTCCAGCCATTTTATACTCCTATGTTTTTCGGCACTTTCACAATAATACACGCGTTTGTTTTTGTCAAGCGAGATTTTAAAAAAAACTCTTTTATTCTGGGTGTTTTTTTGATATAATACTCGTCAAGAGAGAGCATGATAAAAAAAATCGTTTTTCTTGCATTGGGATTAATCGCACTGCCCGATATTGTTGGGGCGGCGCCGTGTTCGCGTATTAATTTAACAAAATGTTTGGATTCTGCATGTGCAATCAATCTGTCGGCGAATCCTGCGGCGCGTTGCCAGTATTGCGGTACGGCCGATGCGGGGACACCTGCGGCATCTGCGATGAAATCTGTAACGGCGGGCACCGCATCGAAAAACAGTATTTCTGCCAAAGAATTAAAGAATGCACCTGTGAATCCTGGGGAACGTTATGTATGGGCGACAAAATTATGCCTGGGGAAAATACAAAACTGCACCACCGAAGATGTTAACGAAGCATACGACCCGTTAATTGAAAAATCTTGCACGGCGGCTGGGATATCTCAAAACATGGCAGGATTGCAAAAACAGGCCGCAACAAACAAAAAAACCGAATCGTCTTGTACAAACGATATTCAGTTATGTATAACCGCCGACAATAAATGCGGTGGGGATTTTTCAAAATGTTCTGGGGACGAACAATTCAATCAATTTTTTGCCACTTGTGCCACCCAGGCAACTGGCTGTACAAACTTTACTGACGATGCGCGCAAAACGATTGCCGCGACACGAACAAATATGATTAAAACCAGTAAATCCAACTTTACATCCATTGTTGCATCACACATAAAAACCCGCATAAATAATGTTTCATCTGTAAATGACGGGTGCAAGAACGATGCAAATTATAACAGGTGTGTTGAAAACGCATGTAAAAACAATACTAACGACAACTGCGCAGATGCTGTATCCCCAAAAACCAGCACCAAAGAAATCGCGATTGCATTATGCCAATTCCATAAAACGGCATGCACCAAGGTCAAAAATTTATCTGCAACCGAAATGCAAAAAGATTTAGACAAACTGATGGACGAAGCACGCAACGAATTAAACATGTAAAGAACACAATATGAGACATTTGAATACGAAATTTTTTATTGTTATGGCATGTGGAATATGTTTCACAGGTGTATCGGTATGCGCGCCTGTTGTGAACAAGAGTGCGAAATTCCAGGTTCAATCCAATTCAACAGCATCATCGTCAGGTGGTAATTCTGCGATTGCGGAACAAATTCGTGCCCAACGCGCGGCATTGGATGCGCGTGATGCCCAAGATATCACGACAACAAAATTAAAATCTGGGGCGACAAAAAACACTTGCGACAACGCGATACGCAAATGTATTGAATCAAAATGTGGCGCAAATTATGAAAAATGCGCAACGGATACAGACATCACATTTTCTGACAAATTAAACGCATGCAATAAAAATTCTGGTTGCACCGCACATGAATTCACTATTTTATCGACCCAATTCAAAGAAGATAAAAAACAGGCGGTTGTGCTGTCTGCATATAATGAAACAATCCGTTGTGGGAATGCATACAACGATTGTATTATCACAGAATGCGGACAAAAATTCACAAAATGTTTATCTAAATCTGCGGGCGACAAGGCGATTGCGAAATGCAAGCAAATTGCCACCGATTGTACCGAGGCCGATTCCGCCATGGCTGGGCGCATTGGAAAAATATTTGGGACAGTTCGTCAAAATGAAGAAATTCAAATTGCCGAAGACGAGAAAAAATTACGTACATTGCGCCAAGACATGCGCGCATCATGCGGCACATTGGGGGCGTTGTTTGATGACCGTTCTTTGGATTGTGTATTTACCGCAGAATTTTTCACTGGCGATGATATACAAACACCCAAGGCATCAAAAAAATTATATGCGGGGTCTGCGTTTGATTGTTCGCCCGATTGGTTTGGAATTGACATAACAACATTCAAAGAAAACGCGTTCCGCGAAACGCGCGCCCAAACGGCGGCATCTGCGGCGATGTTGGGTTCTGGGGTTGGAACGGCGGTTGGCGCGATTACATCTGGGGCAATAAACCGTGCAATCGACACACAAAATGCGAAAAAAGAATTAGAAAATGCATGTGAAAAAAACGGTCAAATTCTGGATAAAAATGAATGTCGCGATATGACAGAGGCAGAAAAGAAATTAGCCGATGAAAAAAAGAAGGCAAAAGAAGAAAAAATTGCCAGAAAAGCCGAAAGAAAATGTTTGGTGCGCGCCGGTAAAAAAGCTGTTCGTGAAGGAATCGCATCTGGATTCACCGGAACTGATTTTGATGGGGATGATGCCGCAGAAAACGCAGGCGAATGCCTGAAATGGGATGACGAAAAAGACGAATTTTCAGGACAATCCATTGCTGGCAAGGCTGTTGCAAAAAAGTTTAACGAAAACGGCATTACCCCGAAAGATAGAGCACAGGACGAAACACAACAATAGCGAGAACAAAATAACACAATATTAATTTCACTCCAACTTACAAATAACACATTTTCGTCATACCGCCACAGTTCGTATAGCCGTCATACCGCGGTTTCGGGGCCCGCCCTGCTGGCACACACAGCGAGTGGGGAACTAACAGTCCCATCATACCGCGGACGCGCGGTATCCAGTTTTGCGTTCCGCAAAACTTGTGTCATTTTGCATTATTACACAAGTTGGCGCATTGCGCCAACTGGACCCCGCCCTGCGGCGGGGTGACGATTCTGTGGGGGCGAACCATCCCCGCCCTGCGGCGGGGTGACGATGGGCGCATGTTGTTTTGGCAAAGCGAAAAACTCTAAACCCTGGATTTTAAAAACATTGTTCGGGCGGGCGCATGGTAAATCATCTCTGCCCATTGAGAGATTTCTTGGGATACGGCACAATACCGTTTTTTACGCGCAATCGAATACATCGACATCAATGAATCCATTACTATCACGCCACCCGGATTCAAATTATCACGCAGGATGTTTAACACGTCTATGACATTTTTCTTGGATATCACATATTGCAAAACATTACTTAAATAAATTATATCGTATTTTTGCCCCGAAATTTGCCCCGACAGCGAAAATAAATCTGTCCATATAAAGTTATACCATGTACGCACATTTTGCTGCATGGCGACATATTCTGCCTGGGTTGGCAAATACGCGATTTCACCACATTCACTGTGCAAGAATATTTTGCAACCGTGCATTGCGCGCAAATATTGCGCTGTTTGCGATGTCACAGCATTAAACAGTGTTTCTGTGGATTTACAATTTAAAATATCTGGCGCAGATTTCAAATCGCGCAATGTTGATATATATTCCCAGTAATGCACGCCCTGCATCAGCATATATGTTTTAACATCCATAATCACGCGCGCATTGTACGACACATCAAAAGTATCGACATGTTTGGCACCGTACGCGGACAGAAAAATCGGCATATCGCCACTGCCTGCGATTGCTAATACAGTTTTGCCAGCCGGATTCAACCATTTTATGATTTCACTGACCTGTTCATTGGACGAAACATACGCAGGCGAATACGCGGAAAAGTTCCCAACATGTTTTGGCTTGCCATTATCACGCAATAAACACCAATGGTCATAATGACCATCAGGTGAACAATCATATGCCGCCCTGGCCTGCTGAATATCAATATTGTACACTTGTTGCATATTTATTCCGTTTTAACAAAATTATAGACAAAATTACAACAATGTCAATATAATTTCACCCCCGTTGGAACGGAATAAAAAACGCCCGATTGGGCGTTTTTTTAATGTCTAATAATCCAAATGTTATTGTTTCCACGGCTGTTTGGATTGTCGCCGCCGCCAGGTGTATCACCCCCGGGTTCATCGCCGCCACCAGGTTCGTCACCCCCACCTGGTTCATCGCCACCACCGGGTTCATCACCACCGCCTGGTTCTTCACCATCCCCTGGACATGCGCCATACGACACCGTTACAGGATGGTTTTCAACACACGCACCTTCATCAGACACAACACATGCGGCACGCACCAATACCGTTGTATTACGGCGTGGCAACTGATAATTTATTTCAACCGCATTACATTCGTCTGGGTTTGTATACATTGCACAAGTATTAATCCAATCTTGGCATGTTACGACACGGGATGTTGGTGTAATTGAATCCGCAACACGCAAATTCCATTTTGTATAGTAATCCCGCAATGTACCCATAGTATAAGATTTACCGAATGCGACCTCGTTCAAACCATCACCGACATGGCAAGAAATATTGTTTCTTTCCACGAATGCGGTAATCGCTGTGGCGACACCACCTGTGGCAGCCCCAGCCGCCGCACCAATTCCTGCGGCCGTGCCACGATTAGATTTCTGGCCATGGATAACATCCAATTTACCAAACACAACCTCTAAATCAGCAATTTGTGTATTAATTGAATCTTTGTCATTAATACAGTTTGGTGCACTCCCCACACATGTTCCATCCAATTCAGGGTTTCCACCATTTACTAAACTCTTAAAGGAACATTTTATGGAAATCAGGTCGTTTTTATTTTTTACGCCATTACAATAGGTTGCGCAACTATTTAAACGTGTCTGTTCAAATGCATCCAACTGCAAAGGGGTTGTCAAACTCCCACAACTGCCACTACTTTTGCACAACACGGTTCCGTTCTTCAATTCCAAATTGTCAAAATCACTACATGTTTTTACATTATACACTAATTGGGGCTCGTCAGACACTTGTCCGTTAACCTGCATCTGGGAATATATACTGCAACTGTGCTTGCCATCAACACACAGTGCCACTGCTTTACGGGCCTTTCCGTATCTTTCATACAAATCCAACACTGCCCGACACTTGTCTATATCTTCGGTTAATGTTGCCAAATTATTTTTCAGATACATATTTATCTTTTCTTCTAAACCGTGTTTACGGATTCCATTTAACAATTCATCACGCATAGATTTATTATCACAAGAAAAATCACGTGCGCCATGACCCGCCGCCGCACCAATACCGGCACCCAATAACGCGCCGCCTGGCACCGCAATAACCGCCGCGGTCTTGGTTTGGTTCAACAATGAAAAGTCAAACAAATCCTTGTTGCAAGTAAACGATGTGCCCGCGTCTTGCCAAACCTCGGCAGCACGGTCATCGCCAACCGCACCAAACAACCATTTGTTTGTGATTAATTTATCTTTGTTATATGCCGCGATACGGATTTTGCATTCTGCAGTTACCGCATCCCAACGTGCATAATGTCCGCGTTCGCCATCAACACCAAACAAATTACCATTTTCCGTGGTATTGATTTCTGGACCCATTGGGTTTGGTTTACGCAATGTTCCGTTCATTTGTTCATTATACGCACCAACATATTGACCATATTCGCCAGTCACATTTTGACCCGCAGAAACCGCCGCAAATGCCTTGCCATATGTATTTTTATCCAACAACCAGCAAACATTTTCCGCCTGGTACGGGGTCAGTCCTGTTTTACGCAATACAAAACTGTAATACCCAGGTTGCACAACCCGAGAATTGAAATCTTGCCACACATCAGATGGAACCGTATAAATATCAACGCAATCCACGCGCACATCATGGATACAACGGTCAACCTGGGACGAACACAAATTCAACCCATTGATAACATCATTCATCATGTCGCGATTAAACAAATCTTGCAAACCGTGCGGCAACGCGCCACCTTGGATACACATTGTCAAAGATTGCATACAATCTTCGATAGTGAAATCAGAATTACGCACGCCACCATCTGGGCAATCGCCCGCCGGTACAGGTGGGTTTGGATTATCAGGATTATCCGGCGTATCAGGATTATCCGGTGTATCAGGATTATCCGGCGTATCAGGATTCACAGGCGTATCGCCACCATTATTACCGCCACTGTTCGTGGATGACCCAACACCACCAACCGCATGTGTACCAACAGTATTAATAGACATCGTTGGCATTGTCGGCATACGCGCCATAGAACGTTGGCCACTCGCAGTATTCAAATTGCCAACCATTGAACGCCCTGCCGCATTCGCATCCATGCCGCCCAGGCACACTAACGCAGACATTCCCGCGATACAAGACCATAATAATTTTGACGTTTTTTGCATAAAACATTCTCCCTTGTTTTTTACCATTATATCATAAAAAAACAACCAGACAAAATACTTTTTATACATTTATATCATTTTTTTATACACTTTGTTAAGCATTATTTTATTGACAAAAATAAAATAATGTCTATAATACAAATATGATTCAAATAAAGGATTTTATTAAAAAATTAAAAATGCCCATATTATGGACAGTTGGGTATATATTCGTTTTGTGGCTAATATACATAACATTATTTAATTTTGACATATTCAATGCGCACGCATGGATTCGCGTATCGCGCGCACACATTCATGGATTTGGTGGATTTGTATTTAGTTTATTAACACTGGCGGCGATACCGTTATACATTGCAACAACCAGTATTGTCATCAGGACACAAAAACCGATAGTGGCATTACCTGTCCCAAAATTTATATCAAACATAATGGAAAAATTATTTCCAAAACAAAAAACCCCAGACGCCCCAAGTGAATCGCCATCCCCAGACGAATCGGTCAGCGATACTGACATAACCGATTCGTTAAATGATATACCATCTGAAATGCGCGGATTTTTCTTGCGCGCACGGGCGCATCCAAATCGCGTTGCTGCCCCGATTTGCAATGTGTGTGCCACCACGCCAAATGTATACCCAACCGCACCGACACAACCATCCGCGCCCGATAACGACATGCCGTTGCCACCTGATTTTGACCTGGGCGATACACCAAACATCACAGAACCAGAAACACCTTTTACAGGGGCGCCGATATTCCAAGACATAAATTTCTATGACGAATCGCCAGAGCCCGCCACCCCAAACACCGCAACCGCGACCGCGCCCGCGACACCATCCGCCCCAGACGACACAGACGACACAGACACAAATCCTGTTGCAGAATATTTAACATCTGCGAATCGGCAATTTTCAGTTATCAGCAACGACATTGCATTAACCGACAACGCCGCCATTGCGGTACATGACGACCCTGATTTTTGGATTATGGACGAACCGACATGGTTTGCCGCCGGACAAACGCGCGAATCGCCGATACCTGGGTTATTGGCCACAGCACATGAACACAATGTCCAACCAGTTTTGTATCTGGGCGCAACAAACATAATGAATTTTGATGCCAAGCGCGCAGAATGGGAAAACAAAGGCATCCATGTTATAACCAAATTGGAAGATTTATAATTAAAATTCGTCTGTACAAAAACATACATTTTGCATCGCCAGACACCGCAATTATTTGTATATCGTGGTACTATACGACACTAAGCCGCCAATCAAATTTTATAATTTGTAAAAAATTTTCCCTAATGAAAGGGAAAATTTTTTACATCTATTTTCTTATTTTATACTGCATCGACTTATGATACATTATTGGGTAAAAAAATCATTTGTGAATCCGTTACAAACCAATGTCAAAAGGTCAAAGACCAAGTGTGGAATGCTTTCTTGTTGGATGTCGCACCCGCTTTGAAATCCGCAGAACTCGCCGCTGAATCTGATCTTAGAATGAACTGTATACAAAATATCTCTAACTGTTTCCAACAGGCATGTAAAGATACAATGGACCCTAATGACCCAG